>NZ_AP026968.1:1618841-2327012 GCF_037076355.1 Streptococcus parapneumoniae
AGATATCCAAAATCAACTGCATACGATCAATAACCTTAACACCCAGAACTTCTTCTAAATTGACATTTTGCCTTGGCGTCAGACGGTTGTTGACAATGACAGTGGTGATTTCTTCTGCATCCACCATAAGCGCAATCTCTTCCAACTTACCAGAGCCGACGAAGGTCTTAGAATCATATTTTTCACGTTTTTGTCTGTAGCTATCTACAACGATTGCCCCAGCTGTCTTAGCTAGACTGGCCAATTCTTCCATAGAAAGGTCAAAATTGTCCATGCCCTGCAATTCCACACCAATCAGCAGGACCCGCTCCTCTTTTTTCTCCGTTTCAATCATCTAAAAACTCCTCTATCTGGCTTAAAATGCGGTCTTGCACACCAGACTCTCCAATCTGATAAAAGGTGACCTGCATGCGATTACGGAACCAGGTCAGCTGACGCTTGGCAAAACGACGGGTCGCCTGTTTGAGACTCTCACTAGCTTCCTCCAAGTTCTGCTCTCCACGGAAATATGGAAAGAGTTCCTTATAGCCAATTCCCTTAGCAGCCTGCACATCTGGATAATTATCAAACAACCACTTGGCCTCATCCAAAAGCCCAGCCTCAAACATCAAATCCACTCGGCGATTGATACGCTCATAAAGTTGACTACGTTCATCATCCAAGCAGATAATCAATGGTTCATACAAGGTCTCTTGATTTTCCAAATCCTGACCAAAATGGGCAATTTCCAAGGCACGCATAGCACGACGACGATTAAACTGGGGAATTTCAAGGCCTGCTTGCTCTACCAAATGGGCTAATCCCTCATCCGTATAAGGCTCCAAGCTAGCCCGATAGGCCAAAATCTCCTCATGGGGAGTCTCCCCACCCAGGTGATAACCTTCTAACAAGCTCTGGATATAAAGTCCAGTCCCACCGGCGATAATTGCTAGCTTGCCACGGCTGTGAATATCCTCAATAGCCATCTTAGCTTCTGAAACAAAATCAAAAGCCGAGTAAGACTCGGTTACCTCTCTAACATCAATCAAATGATGAGGAACAGCTGCCTGCTCTTCTGGACTAGCCTTAGCCGTCCCAATATCAAGTCCTCGATAGACTTGCTGGCTATCTCCACTAACCACTTCGCCATTAAAACGCTTGGCCACTTCAATGGCTAGAGCCGTCTTTCCAACTGCAGTCGGTCCAACAATCACAATTATTTTTGTTTTCATCTTTTTTCCTTGAAAAATTCCTATTTTTTCGTTACTATTATTATAACACAAAAAGGTCAGTCAGAAAAATGTGACCTCTTGAGGAGGCTGGCTGATTGAGAATATAAAGGAGGAAGACTCATGGCTAAAGGATTCGCTAAAGGTCTTGTAACAGGTGTCGCAGGAACTGTCGCTGCCGTTGCAGGTGCAGTATACGCATTTAAAAAGAAAGTAATCGAACCAGAAGAGCAAAAAGCAGCTTTCATCGAAGAAAACCGTAAAAAAGCAGCTCGTCGCCGCGTATCACGTTAGGAAATAAAAGAAGTTGGGATTATTCTCAACTTCTTTTTTCTATTCTTTTATACTAACTAAGAAGCTAGCCACAGGTTGCTCAAAGTACTGCTTTGAGGTTGTAGATGAAGCGACGCTGACGTGGTTTGAAGAGATTTTCGAAGAGTCTTAAATAGCTAGGTCAAACTTCAACTGTGGCTTAACAGGGTCATAATCCACCAACTCAAAATCTTCTGCTTTAATATCAAAGAAATTAGTCCCATCTGGTACATTCAAGACCAAACGTGGTTGGCAGTTTGACGGCTCTCGACGAAGCAATTCCTGAGCTTGTTCAAATTGATTATCATAGATATGGAGGTTGTTGATAAAGTAGAAGAACTTCCCGACCTTCCAGCCAAAATGCTTGGCAATCATCATTTGAAGAGCCACGTACTGCATAGCGTTGATATGGTGGGCCACTAGCATATCGTTAGAACGCTGGGTCAAGGTCGCATCCAGATAGATTTCCCCATCTACACGGCGGACATCAAACATGGTCTGAAAGGCGCACGGAAGAAGGCCGTCTGTCTCCTCAAAAGCTTGGTAATCCCAGAGAGAGATAATATTGCGGCGGTTCCAAGGGTTGGCTTCCAACTGCTTGAGAAGCTTATTGATGATGTCGTGTTTCTTAACGACCGCCCCGTAACGCTCACCAATGGTTCCTGTATCACCCACTTCCCAGTCATTCCAGTAGTGAACATTGTATTTGCTATTCAGCACTTCTAGGCTATTAGACTGGTCTTGGTAGATCCAGAGAACTTCTTTGATGGCGGATTTGATGGCAATGGGACGCAAGGTTGTGATAGGAAATTCTCCTTTTGCCAAGTCATACTCTGCAAAGGCACCAGTTACATACTTAGAGTTAGCAACAGTCCCATCCTTGTACTTAGGACGAGCCTGCTCAGAAAAGACACCGTCTTTGAGGATTCGTTCAATATTCTCTTTAAAAATCGTATCTGCTTTTGTCATTTACTCTCACCTCATTTATTTCCTAACTAGTATAGCATAAAAAAAGAAAGGAGGAAAATCACTCGCTTCTGGAAAGCAATTTTCTCCTTTTTTATCTTATTGCAATACAAGTGATGCTGCTCCGATAACTCCAGCGTCATTTCCTAGAGTTGCAAGAGCTAATTTAGTAGATGTGCGTACTTGTGGGAAACTATTTTCATCGTAGACTTTTTGAACACCTTGTAGAAGGAATTCTCCCGCAGCTGACACACCACCACCGATGACGATGGTTGATGGGTTTAGGATTGATCCGATGTTAGCACAAGCAATTCCCAAGTAACGTGAGAAGTTACGGTAAACGATCAAGGCAAGGTCGTCTCCTTCTTTTGCAAGATCAAAGACAGTCTTAGCTGTCACTTCTTCTCCGTTATCAATCAAGCGTTTCAAGGCTGCATCGCCTTCGTATTCATCAGCATAGCGACGAGTCAAATTGACAATACCTGTTGCTGAAGCAACTGTCTCAAGGCAACCTTTCTTACCGCAGGTACATGCGATTGGTTGGTCAAAGTCAACAGTGATGTGACCAAGCTCACCTGCTGCACCAGCCACACCGTGAAGCAATTTGCCTTCTGCGACGATACCGCCACCAACACCTGTACCAAGTGTCATAAAGACAACATCTGGTTGGTTATCACCAGCACCCATCCAGCGCTCACCAAGAGCAGCAACGTTGGCATCATTATCGATGAAAAATGGAATGCCCGAGGCTTTTTCAATCTTTTCTTTAATTGGTTGAAGGGTTTTCCAGTTGAGGTTGTAGGCACCGATAACAGTTCCTTTTTCACGGTCAACCACACCTGGTGACCCCATTCCAATACCTTGGAAGTCTGCTGCTGCCAATCCAAGCAAATCCAAACGATGTTGAATAGACTCAATCATATCATCAACGATATGACTTCCCTCATCCAAAATGTTAGTCTTGATAGACCATTTTTCTTGGATTTCTCCTGCTGTTGTTAAGATTGCAAATTTGATAGAAGTTCCACCAAGGTCAATCCCAATAATCTTTTGACTCATCATATTCTCCTTTTTCATTGTATAATAATTGAAAATGCTTACAGTACTAGTATAACAAAATTCATTTACTTATGCAAAGGTTTGCATTAACTTTCTGGATTTTATCTGATTTATGGTTTCCAGAGACCTGAAGCATCTACGTAGTAACGTCCACCATCAACTCGCTCATTCTTAGCCATTTTACCATCTGATTTCAAATAGTAATTTCCTTGCCATGCACTATAAACATAAGATCCATCGGATTGCAAGTAATACCATGCTTGATAAGAATCATCATAAATCCATTCGCTCTGGGCCATTTTCCCGTCTGCTTTCAGGTAATAACTTCCCTGCCAAGCATTTTTCACTGGATTTCCATTTTCATCAAAGTAGTACCAAGCACCGTCCTGCTTAACCCAACCACTTGTTGTTGCTGAACTTGTATCAGTTTGAGTTGTAGTCTCTTGTTTTGCTTTAAAGGCGCCCTTAGGGGCATTTTTCAATTCGCAAGCCACACCATCATGATCGCGGTCTAACTTGGCAGAATAACCAGGGTCTCCCTCATGAAGATCTGAATAGCCATTAGCCCAAGCTTCCTTACAGCTAGAAAAATGGATGTTTTCTTCTGCTAAAACTGGTTGTGAAAACAAGGCTAAAACTGGCAAGGTAGCCAGACTCATTTTAAAAAATAGACGTTTGTTCATTACTTTCTCCTATAGGAATGTTATCGATTTCAATATTATTTTATCAAACTTATTTCAGCAATTCAAGGAAACTTCTGGTATTTTCTACAAACTCCTTTGGTTTTTCCTTATTCAAGACATGAGGGCCGTCTGGGATAATCTGAAATTGGGATTCTGATATTAGTTTATGAAGACTTCTCATAGAACTAAGATTCGGTTTATCTTTGCTACCACAAATTAGCAAGGTTGGATAGGGGCAAGTCTTTGCAATCTCCCTTAAATCAAGTGTTTTTAATTCTTCGGAAATACCAACCATAAGAGCCTTATCTGCCCCCTGTTTTTCAAATACCCTTTTGGGAAGCAATTTAAATATCAGCAACTGAAGATAAAATAGGATATTACCGGACAGTTTAAATGGACATCCTGATAGAACCAAAGCTCGGAGATTTGGTAAAGCATAACTGGAAAGTTCTAGTGCCAGAGCAGCACCTAAGGACAATCCAACCAAAATAAAAGGTTCTGTCTCTTGAGCTAGATGCTGATAAACTCGCTCCTTAGCTTTTTGATAGCTACTAACTCCAGAAGGAAATAAGTCAATAGCCTCAGAAGGATAATCTGTCAGTAGATTCCGAACCTCTTTCCAAGACTCTGCTGACTGCCCCAACCCATGCAAAAATATCAGTTTCATCTAGTTCTCCTCAAGGCTTAGTTCATACAAGCCTCTCACTGCATTACAGGCATAAATAGCTTCTGCTTGGGCTAAGTCTGCCAAGGTCAAGACTTTCTCTTCTACCTGTACTGTTTCCAGCAAGTGCTGACGGTAAATTCCTGGCAAGATTCCAAGTCGGACTGGCGGTGTATAAAGTTTTCCAGTGATTTTCAAAACCAAATTTCCTATAGAGGTTTCAAGTAGTTCTCCTGACTTATTGTGATAAATTTTCTCTTGTTTCCCTAGGCTCAAGTGAGGTCTGTGGCTTGTTTTGAAGTAGGTAAAGGCATGTTGCAAATTAGCTTCCTGAAGGCAAAGTTTGGCTTTGCAGAAGGTCGGACTGAGAGGTTCCAATACTTGACGATCGACTTCTATCTCTCCAGACTTGCTAAGGCTAATTCGCAAGCAGTAATCTTGATTAGCATCACAAGTCTGACACTCTGCTTCAATCCTTTGTCTCAAAATTTCTGGGTCAAAAGGATAAGCAAAATATCGACTAGCTTTTCTCAGTCTTTCCAAATGTTGTTCTTCAAACAGCAAGCACTTCTGGCTGATTTTCCCTGTAGTAATCAGTTTGAAACGAGCTTGTTTACGATAGAGAACAGCTGCCTTTTGATGAACCTCTCGATATTCATATTCCCAAGTGCTATCCCAAGTAATGCCTCCGCCAACTCCATAAATGGCTTGACCTTTGTGAAGTTGAATGGTACGAATGGCCACATTAAAAATCCGTCGTCCATTTGGAAGCAAGAGACCAATCGTTCCACAGTAGACTCCACGCGGTTGTGGCTCCAAGTCCTTGATAATCTCCATAGTCGCAATTTTGGGAGCTCCCGTTATGGATCCACAAGGAAAGAGAGAGCGAAAAATTGTAACTAAATCAACATCTGCTCGCAACCGACTCTTGATGGTCGAAGTCATCTGCCAAACAGTTGAATACTGCTCTACCTGACACAGACGCTTCACGTGCTCACTCCCCACCTCAGAAATACGGTTCATATCATTGCGCAAGAGGTCCACGATCATCATATTTTCAGAGCGATTTTTGGGGTCCTGTTCCAACCAAGCTGCCTCCTCCAAGTCTTCTTGGTCAGTCATGCCACGCTGAGTCGTTCCCTTCATTGGTCGCGTTGTCAACTCGCGGTCATTTTGCTCAAAAAAGAGCTCTGGGCTCATGGAAATCACTGCCATCTCGTCATGTTCCACATAGGCATTATAGCCTGCTTCCTGCTCTACTACCATACGATTATAGATAGCAAAAGGATTGGCGCTTAAATCTTGTTTGAGTTGGACGGTGTAGTTGACCTGATAGGTGTCCCCCTGCCGCAAATGATGGTGAATTTGAGCAATCGCCTTTTCATAGTCCTCTGCAGGCGTTACTTCCTGCCAATTTGAAGGCAAATCAACCTCATCATAAGTCAGAGGAATAGGGGAGGTCTCCACCCTATCGTGAACAGTAAAGTAAAGTAAATACTCGTCCAATAAAGGTGCCTTGTGAACTGCTAATTTTTCCTCAAAAGCAGGTGCAGCCTCGTAGCTGACATACCCCACCACATAATAGCCTTGCTCTTGGTAGCTTTCCACTTGTGCCAGCAAGGCTGTTACTTCCGCTAAATCTCTGGTTTTTAACTCTTTGATAGGCTGGGTAAAGATGTATCTCTCCCCTAAAGCCCTAAAATCAATCACTGTTTTTCTATGCATACCTTAAGTATAGCATAAAATAAGAAAACCCTCATCCGTAAAGCAGATGAGAGATTTCAATTATTTAAAGATTGAAGTTTTAAAGCTATTTGTTTGTTGAAGAAGTTTTTTATAAACTTTTTCTTTTACTTGCACAAGTTTACCATTAACTTTATTAGTAACCATATCTTCTTCAAGAGCTTTGGCAAATAATGATTTTAATTCATCATAGTTATGAATAGTCTCACCATCAATAGTAAAAGGATTAAAACCAGCGTTGGCTTTTTCTAACAATTCTTTATAATATTCTTTCTTAAAATCAGCAAATGATTGGAATCTGCCGTCAGATATTTTTTGTATAATATATTGATCTCCAAATTGTTTCCCTTCTTTATTAGCTTGAGATTTTAATTTATCTGAAGCATATCCTAAGAATCCTTTATCATAGCCATAATATCCCCAGAGTCTAAATGCATTATTCTTAAATGTAACAGCACCAGGTGCACCCTCACTTGTGTTACCTGCATAGATACTATTCATCATTTTAATTCCTACATAGGCAATACCTGGATCAAATACTTCTGGCTTATAGATATTATTATTCATCATACGATTAGTCATCAGATTATTATCAACTAAGTCATTAACACTGTTTAATGTTATTCCTTTCCAATCATCAGAACTCATATTTCGAACCTTGTCATATTGATCTTTTGACCCTACAGTGCGTTCAATAGGATCAACTTTCTTAAACCACAGTTGATTTAATTTATCATCATGTTTACTAATGACTGCATCACCTTCAACATAATCAAGAAGAGACAAGGTATCTATATAACCTTTCATATAATTATCAATGTCTTCTCTTGTTTTAAGAGTCTTCGGATCGGTAATATACCACTGATTTCCATCATTTGGACGATAGAAAGTCATATTAATTCCCAAAGCACCGTATTCATCAAACCATGTACTTGGTACTGGTGTTTGTAACATTCCTTGTGCATAGGCTTCTGCATGAGTCCCTGAGCGACGTCCATATCCTCCTAAATAGATTGCACGATCATTAACATGAGTAGTTTCATGTGTATACACAGAGATTCCAAACTCATCAATCATACTTAATGCAATATAATTTACTTCTGTTCGCGTATCCAAAGGATTATCCCAAATAACTGCATAAGCACCTGTTCCATTGTTACCATAATACTTACCAATAGGTCCAAACAATTCTCTCAATGGGGCATAGTCTTCTTTATTATTCCTCTTACCATACTTATCAGGCCATCCACCAGGTGCTTGATAACCTTCCCAAAGAGGAGTTACTGTATTTTTGACTAGCATATTCTTAACCTTATCTAAAGATAATCTATACCAAAAATCAAAGTAATTTCGATAACTGTCCGCTGCTTTTTCGATCTGATTTTTTATTCCATCGAAGGAGCTATGCCCTAACTTTTCTGCTGTTCCAACAGCCATTGCACTATAATTCGAGATTAAATACACATGTGATTTATTTAGATTTAATAATGGGAGTATCATCTTCCGATGAGTAGCAGACTGTAAATTATCCCAAACTTTGTATTTCGCTGCTTTAATTTCATCGACTTCCGAAGCACGCTCCGCTATATAGACATTCCCTTCTGTAGCTTTCTTAAACCAATCATAAATATTTACATCTGCAGTAAATAGTCGACGATTATAATTTAAAAAGTTTACCAAATTTTCTGATAAGGTTGTCTTAGAAATAATCTCGCTGAAAGCATCATATGTCCGATGACCTTTTATATTATCTTCTCTTGAACCGATTTCAATAAGCCTGTCTAAAACATCAACCTCTTTCCCATAAAAGTCTGGTTTGAACAGCATTAATTCTTTAATATTAACGTCACCGAATTTAACACCGTAGTAACGGTTTAAGTATGTTAAACCTAATAATATGGCAGCTTTGTTTTTCTCGACTTTATCACGAAGCATTTGACGAGCAGCTGGAGAATCATTTAACTGGTGTTCTTCATTTTGAACTAATTTTGTGATTAGGTTTGTTAAGTTTTCTTTAACAGCTGTGAAGCTTTCTTCTAAATATAAATCTTTGATTGCATTAACTCTATAGTCACCTAATCGATTTAGATGTTGATACATCGGTTGAGACTGAAGCTCTACTGATTCTAAAATAGATTTTATATCATTAACAAGAGTAGTGTTATCTTTTTGAACGATATTAGGTGTATATTTAATTCCTAAGTCAGTTATAGTATATTCTTTTACATTACTTAAACCTTCGCTACTAGAAGATAAGTTAAAGTAATCTTTTGTACCGTCCGCATAGTGAACAATAATTTTATTAGCTTCATCTAGGTTAGTGATAAACTCATTGTTGTTCATCGCTGTAACAGAAAGAACTTCTTTAGTATTTAGAGGGTGTTCTTTATTTAATTTATTACCTTGGTATACAATATAATCTTTATTGTAGAATGGTATTAATTTTTCAAGGTTTTTATAGGCTTGGTTATATTCAGCCTTGTAATCTTGAATACTAGAATAAGCTTTTTCTTCATTAAGTTTTGCAAGGGGAGATAGCTCACTTTCTAATTTATCAGCAGTAATATTGAAAGTAGCAACTTTAGCATCAGCCTGTTCTCTAGTTAATTGTTTTATTTTTTGCGGATTAGTGAAGTTATTAGATCCGCTGCTAGCGCCGTTGACTCTATAAATATCAAATAAGAATTGGCGTGCATCTCCATCATTAATTTCGTTTGAACCATATACTTCTTCACCTTTAATTACTCTAGCATAGGTAACAATATCTTTTATAACTCCCCAAGGCCAAGTTTTAGCAACAACACCACCAACAAAACGAGTATTTTTAACATCTAAAGTTCCTTTAGCAACAGAATTGGTAACTTTTGACTTAGTTCCAGACTGATAGCTATTTAACATATATGTAACAAAAGGAACTAGCATACTTGCGCTTGCGTTAGTGGCAGTAATGTTAGCCTCAACATAAGCTTTATTAACAAATCCCATGTAGTTCGAACCAGCAATTCCTCCGACTGTAGAATTGTTACCAACAGAGTTGATATTACCTATAAATGCTACGTTTTCTAGAGCAGCATTTTCTTTGATATTGTTTACAAATCCAGCAACGTTATTTCTAGCTGTTATCGTTCCAGTTGCTTTGATGTTTTCTATACGTGTAGCTCCGTTGATCTCATTCGCAATTGTCGCGATATTATCTTGATTAGATACATTAATATCAATATTTTCAAAATTTATATTTTTAACAGTTCCAGCTTTAATCTTGTCGAACAATGGATGTTCCAACTCAGTAATAGCAAATTGTTTTCCTTCAGAACTTAAAAGTTTTCCTGTAAATTCTTTAGTGATATATGATTTTCCATTAGGAACAACATTTCTAGCACTCATTGATTGTCCCAGACGATATTCTTTTGAAGGATCGTTTTCAATAGCTTCTATTAATTCTTTGAAGTTATAATATACATTATCTTCGTGGGCTTTAGGTTTTTCAATATAGTGAACGTATTCTTCTTCAAATTTATTATCAGCAGTTCTAGAGACTAAATTGTCTGCGATTGCCGTAACTTTATATACAGATGTTCCGTTAACTGTAGTCTCTTCTATATTTTGAACCGCTAGTAATGTAGTTTTTTGATTATTTGAAGTTATTTTTAAATAATAATTACTCTTATCATCAGGAATAGTTGTTATTAATGATTCATTAGTTTCTTTTCCATTTTCGTATTTGATTAAATCTGTACGTTTAATATCTTTAATCTCAACTTTTTTAAGGTCTAGTTGTATTGGTTGATTATCTAAGATTTCTGTTACATCACCGTCACCTCTATCGTAAACCATCGTTGTAGATAGGGTATATTCTTTGTAGTACTCTAGGTTCTTAAATGCAGCGCTTATAGTTTCATTAGTTACATCATCGCCTGTAAGCTCTACAGTGCTAACAACTGTTTCTCCTTTTTTCAGAGTAGCTGTGATTGATTTAATTTTTGTTTTATTTTGGTTTTCTAGAGAATACTTAGCAACTGCTTCACGTTCTAATACTTTCTTATCAGTCTCAATAAATGTTAATACCGGTTTTTCAGTTAATAGAACTAGGTTATTGATAGCTTCTTCTACACTTCTAGTAGCTTCGTCTACTTTGCTTTGAGTAGCAGTTTCATCTGCGTTTACAGGAGTTACTTCTGTAAGAGTATCTTCTAAAGCTTTCCATGTTTGAGTAGTGTATTCTTCTTTACGTTTGCTGTTAGCTGTGTTAATAGCGTTTTGTAATACAGTTTTATCTACAGCAAGAGCTTGAAGAGCATCTTGAAGAGCTTTAGTAGCTGCATCTATTTCACTTTGTTTAGGAAGTGAAGTAGTTTGGTTGTTGATTTCTTTAGCTTTAAGTTCAGCATTTTTGAATTCGTTCCAAGTTTTAGTGCTATAGTCAGCTTGTTGTTTTTGTTCAGCAACTGTTAATTGTTCCTGTAATTTCGTTTTATCAACATTAAGAGAATCGATAGTAACTTTAAGTTTATCAGTTGCATCCTTGATTTGAGCTTGAGTAGCTTTGTCGTTGTCTTTTACAGCTTGAGCGTCAGTTTTAGCTTCTTCTAAAGCGTTCCAAGATGTAGCACTGTAGTCAGTTTGAGTTTTTTCGTTTGCAAGGTGAAGTTGTTTTTCAAGTTCAGTCTTATCAGTATTCAAACCAACGATAGCGGATTTAAGTTTTTCATTAATGTGATTAATTTCACTTTGTTTTGCTGCTGTATTGTTTGTAACATTTTCAGCATCGGCTAAAACAGTTTGAAGATTTGCCCAAGTTGCATCACTGTAGTGATCTTTAGTTTTTGATTTCGCGTCAGCAATAGTTTTGTTTAATTCAATTTTATCAACGCTTAGAGCAGCGATAGCGGATTTAAGTTTTTTAGTAGCATCGTTGATTTGGTCTTGGGTCGCTGTGCCGTTATCTTTTACTTCCTGAGCTTTATTTTGAGCTGTACTCAAAACCGTCCAAGATCCCATGCTGAAATCAGTTTCAGTTTTCCCCTGTGCAATCTTAAGTTGATTTTCGAGTTCAGCTTTATCTGTATTTAATCCAGAAATTGCTGTTTTAAGACTTGCAGTCTCAGAATCTACTTCACTTTGTTTAGCATCCGTATTAGCTGCAACTTTTTCAGCTTCTGTGACTTCAGTTTGAAGGTTTTGCCAACTTGTATCACTATAATGTTCTTTTGTCTTTGTTTTTGCATCTGTAATCGTGCTATTTAATTCTGTCTTATCAACAGTAAGAGCTTCAATAGCTGTTTTTAACTTATCAGTTTCAGAATCTACTTGTTCTTGTTTAACTGATTCTGAAGAGTAGGTTGTTTTTGCAGCTTCTAAAACAGATCCAAGAGCATTGTAACTTGCTGTAGAATAATCAGTAGGAGAAACTGAACTAGCTTTATCAATTTGATTCTTTAACTCACTTTTATCAACTGGTTCTTTAGTACCAATACCTTTTATTTCATCTACTGGCTTGGTTGTTATTGTATCCTCTAATACTTTACTAGACTGTTTTCCATCAATAGTAGTGACTTCAGTTAAAATAGTACGTTCGCCAGCAACACCTTCTCGAATAACCCTTGTTTCTCCCTTAGCGAGGTTCTCATCATCTTGCTCAACTGTCTTAAAAGGCACAGGCTCTTTAGTTACTATAACTTCAGGCTTAACCTCTATTACATTTAACACACCTTCTTCAGGAGTTGTTTTATGTTCTACTGCTGGCTGTTCTACTTTTGTTTCTTCGTCCTGATGTTCTGCTGGTTGAGCAGCTGGTGAAGTTTCTGTTGGTTGACTTTCTGGTTCAACTTGAGCTTCTACTGGTTGTTCTTCTTGTTTCGGTGTTTCTTCCGCAGTCTTCTCTTCTTTAGAAGCTTCTGGTTGCTTTTCTGGAGAGACTGGTGCCTTTTCGTCTTCACTTGGCGCGACTGGTTCACCTGCTTGTTCAACTTTTGGTTGTTCAACAGGTTGATTAGCAGCCCCATCTTTTGTTTCTACTACTTCTGGCTGTGCATCTTCTTGTTTCGGTGTCTCTTCCGCTACCTTATCCTCTTTAGGATCTTCTTGTTGTGATGATTCTTTTGGTATACTTGGTTGCTCCGGTTGTGTAGGTTGCACGGGTTGTTCTGGGACTTTTGGTTGTTCTACTGGAGTTTCAACTTTTGGATCCTCAGCTTGTTTGTCTGATGGTTGACTTTCTGGCTTGACTGGTGCTTTTTCCTCTGTTGTTGACTCAACTACTCCACCTACTTCTTCAACTGGAGCTAGTTCTGCTGAAGATTCTTTTTCATCTTTTCCTTTAGGGAGGGGTTCGTCAGTAGGTTTCACCTCTGTTTTTAGTTCTTCCTTTGGATTTTCTTCTGCTCTAGGTGCTTCTTCTTTTGGAGTTTCCTCTTCTACTGCTTGGTTTTCTGGCTTAGCTTGCTCCTGATTTGTTGTTACTTGGGGATTCTCAACTTCGACTACAGTCACCTCTCCAGGTTTAGCTGAGGCTTCTTCTAAAACAGTATCCAAGCCAAGCGTTTTGAGGATGTCACCTGATAGATAACCAACATAGCGATAACCCTCCATTTCAACAACACCCTCTCGACTAGCCGGTGCTAGGGTCGCAACTGGGTCTACAGCTCCTGCACTAGGAAGAACTACCAATCCCATAGCTCCAACTAGAAAGACGCTGGCAATTTTCTTTCTCTTGTAGATTAAAAGCAAGCTCCCAACAGTCAGCAAACCAAAAGCTGTCAAAACAGATGCTTCTGTCCCTGTTTGTGGCAGCTGGTCTTTTTGATATACCAAACCATAGACAACTTCATTTCCATCAGGCTTTCCTGTCTGGATTAAATCTTTAGCTTCTTGTGAAATAACCTCTTTATCTACATAGTGATAGGTGGCTGCGTCCACTACAGAAGGAGCCATCAAAAGGCTTCCAAGAAATACAGAACCTACAACTCCCTTAATCTTACGAATTGAAAAACGGTCTTTTTTAAACACTTTCATCTCCTTTATTCATTCTCACGACTTTCTAATAGAATCTCGCGGATAGTGCGCACGCGCACCTCCGACTAATTTTGGACGACTAGCCAGCGCCGTTACGTGGGCATGACCAATCTCTCTCAAAAGAGGACGAATCGGAACCTGAACATGCTTAACATGCATGCCAATTGCAGTGTCTCCGATATCCAATCCAGCATGAGCCTTGATAAATTCAACCTCAACTGGATCTTGCATAAACTTGAAGGCTGCCAACTGACCTGAACCTCCTGCATGAAGGGTAGGAAGGACATTGACAATTTCCAGACCAAACTGCTCTGCCACCTGACGTTCAACAACGAGGGCACGATTGACATGCTCACAGCCTTGAACTGCTAAATGGATACCTCTACTACCTAGAATACCCAAGATAGTCTCCACTATCAGCTCACCAATCTCTTGACTGGATTGTTTCCCAATCTGACCACCTATCACCTCACTAGAAGATAGACCTAAAACAAAAAGGGCACCCTGCTTCAAATTGGCCTTTTCTAAAACATCTTCTAATACCTGACGTGTTTCTCTTTGAATCTGTGTCTCGTTCATCTCTGCCACCTCTTTTGTCACTATCTATCATACCGTTTTTTCTTGTTTTTAGCAAGATAGACAACCTAGAAAGCTTGCCCAATTACGCATAAAACTCCCAGAATTGACTGGGAGTTAGCTAGTTTCTATTCTATTTATGTATATTTCCACTTTCGTCCCTTTTTGGGGCCTAGAATCAATCTTCATCTGGTAATATTCTCCAAAATGAAGTTTGAGCCGTTGGTCGACATTTTGCAGACCAACTCCTCCACGTTTGAGGTTACTTTGACTACTATCGCCAGCAGCTTGGAAGCCAACGCCATCATCCTCAATGCGGATGACCAAGCCCGAATCCTGTTTCTGGACAGAAAGTTTAATATGTCCCTGACCTTCCTTCTCCTTAATGCCATGGTAAAGAGCATTTTCCACCAGAGGTTGTAACACCAACTTGGGCAAGACTAGATGATCAAAGGTAGGATTTTCCTCAATCTCGTATTCCAGCTTATCTCCATACCGTTGTTTCTGGATAAAGAGATACTGGCGAACATGATTGATTTCATCAGACAGGCAAATCAAATCCTTGCCTTGATTGAGTGCCAAGCGGAAATAGGTTGCCAAGGACTTGGTCACCTGAACCACACGCTGACTATCCTGAAATTCAGCCATCCAGATGATGGTGTCCAAGGTGTTATAGAGGAAATGAGGGTTAATCTGACTTGATAGGGCTTGAAGTTGGTACTGACGGGTCGTTTCTTCCTGGCTACGAATATCTGCCATCAGCTGATCAATCCGATCCAACATGGCATTAAATTGGCGAGTCACTTCTCTCAGTTCATAGGCACCAGTTTCCTTGGCACGAAGATTCTGACCACCAGAAGCAATTTCCAGCATGGTTTCTCTTAAGTCACTTAAAGGAGCAATCCAGCGTTTGAGACTGAACCACACCAAGCAGAGACAGACAAGAAGAGATGTGATACTAGCCCCAAGCAAGGTCCACAAGAGTTGATTCCTAACCTGATCTAACTTCTCCAGCGAAGATACGCCAAGTACCGTCCAATCAGTTCCTGCAATCTTTTCTTGACTGACGTAGGATTTGTGACCAGAAGTATAGCCCTGACCCGTCTCAATGTAGGATTTCATGGCCTCCATTTCGCTAGACGAACTATAAACTGTGTGTTGAGGATGATAAACAAATTCATGTTTTTCATTGATAATGAAAGCAAATCCCTGCTGACCCAACTGAAGCTGGTTGAGATAGGCTTCCAGAGTTTCGTAGGAAATATCCAAACGAAGCACGCCCAGATTGGCTCCCTTTGCATCAACAAGTTCTTGAGTGACAGAAATGACCCACTGACTGTCCGATTTACGAGCTGGGTTCAAAACTGGCATGGCTCCCCGATGAATAGCCTTTTGATACCAATCTTCAGCCATCATATCAGAGGATGTTTTCATCTGCACACTGTCATCTGTAGAAATGACCTGACCTGATTTGGTGACCAGTACAACAGCTTTCAAATCTTGGTCTGCCTTCAAGATAGTCAAAAATAGATTTCGGATTCCCTTGACCTTGTCTTGACTGGGATTCTCAGCATAGGTCAGGACATCTGCCTGCTGGGTCAAACTAGTCGAGGTGGTTTCTAATTTTTTGATATAAGACTGGATAAAGTGGCTAGTCTGGCTGATAGTCGTCTGGCTATTGCCCTCAATGCTAGCCTCAATGGCTGAAGAACTAGATTGATAGTAGAAAGTCCCAACCAGAGCTAGGAGAATGAGAAAGACCAGAAAGATGGAAATAACCATTCTGACTAGGAGAGAAGAACGCTTCATCGGCCTTCTCCCTTCTTAAACTGACGAGGTGTCACACCCGCAATCTGCTTAAAGCGTTGGGTAAAATAGTTCATATCTTCAAAACCAACCTTCTCTGCGATCTCATAAATCTTTAAATCCGTGGTCAAAAGCAAAAGCTTGGCTTGTTTGACACGTTCTCTCACCAGATAATCCTGAAAAGGCAGACCCAACTCTTTCTTAATCAAAGAACTCAGATAAGTCGGACTAAATCCCAAGTCACTGGCCAAAGACTTTAAACTAAACTGGCTATCAGCCAGATGGGACTGGATTTTCTGGGCCATGTTTCCTTCAAACTTATCGGTCAGTAAATCTTGTAACTGCTCTTCTTTCTCTTCCTTGTCCAACTTTTGCTTGATTTTCCTCAACATTTCCTCAATATCCTGACGAGAAAAGGGCTTAAGCAGGTAGTCATCCACACCGAGTTTGACAGCAGACAAGGCATAATCAAAATCATCGTAGCCTGTCAAAAAAACTAGATGAACCTGAGGATAGGTTTCTCGTACCAGACTGGCCAACTGGATGCCATTTAGCTGAGGCATATTGATATCGGTTAAAATAATATCTGGTATCTGCTTTTGAATTAGCTCCCAAGCCTGCCTTCCATTTTCAGCCTGACCGATGATTTCCATATCGTAGGCTGCTACATTGACCAACTTGGTCAAGCCTTGTCTTACCAGATATTCATCTTCTACGATTAAGATTGTGTAGGTCATGCTTCTCTCCTTTGTCACTTACTAGTATTAGTATAGCAAAATTCTCCTCTAACTGCTTAGGAAAGACTTCTTAATCGACATAATCTAGTAAATAAGCATAGCCTTTTTCTTCCATTTGGTCTTTGGGAATAAAGCGGATAGAGAGGCTATTGATACAGTAGCGCAAGCCACCTTTGTCCTGTGGACCGTCCGTAAAGACATGCCCAAGGTGAGAATCTCCTACTCGACTCCGCACCTCCATACGCGTCATATTGTAGGACTTATCTTCCTTGTAGGTGGCAACATCTGGACTGATTGGTTGGGTAAAACTAGGCCAGCCACAACCAGACTCAAACTTATCCTTTGATGAAAAGAGGGGTTCACCAGTTGCTACATCCACATAGATACCAGATTCAAATTTATCCCAGTAGCGGTTTGAGAAAGCTCGTTCTGTTTGATTTTTCTGGGTAACTGCATACTCCTCAGGTGACAGGGTCTTTTTCAATTCATCATCACTTGGTTTTGGGTATTTGCTGGCATCGATGACGGGGTAGGCTGCCTGATTAACATTGATATGGCAGTAGCCATTTGGATTTTTCTTGAGGTAGTCTTGGTGATAATCCTCAGCCACTACGAAATTCTGCAAACTCTCCTTTTCAACTGCTAGAGGTTGGTCGTATTTCTTAGCAACTTCATCAAAGACCTGGTTGATTACCTCCAAATCCTTGTCATCTGTGTAATATACACCGGTACGGTACTGGGTTCCCACATCATTTCCTTGTTTATTTTTGCTGGTTGGACTGATAATGCGGAAATAGTGAAGCAGGATTTCCTTGAGAGAAATTTGATTAGCATCATAGGTAACATGAACAGTCTCCGCATGACCTGTTTGGTTGATCAATTCGTACTTGGTTGTTTCCCCTCTACCGTTTGCATAGCCTGATACGGCATCTGTCACTCCGGGAACGCGGGAGAAGTATTCCTCCACTCCCCAGAAACAACCTCCAGCTAGATAAATTTCGTGCAAGTCTGCGTCTTTACTAATTTCTGTTTTTTTCACTGTTTTTCCTCCTTGGCTGACTGCCGCTTTCTCAATTTGCGAGGCATCTGTCTGCCCTGCATTTCGCATCAATAGAAAATAGAAACCGGTTATGGCTAGGAAAAATACTCCTAGCAACAAGATGATTTTTAGCTTATCATTCATAGAACACCTCCTAGGCTAATTCCTTTAAAGTTTGCAAAATCGCATCTTTTTCCATGAATCCTGGTTGGGTTTTGACCAATTTTCCTTCACCATCTATAAAGGCTTGAGTTGGGTAAGAACGAACACCATAACTTTCCAAGAGCTTACCTGACGGGTCAACTAGGACTGGGAAATTTTTATAATCCAAGCCCTTGTACCAATTCTTAAAGTCCGCTTCAGATTGCTCTCCCTTATGTCCTGGTGACACTACCGTCAAAACTACATAGTCATCGCCAGCTTCTTTAGCAATTTCATCCGTGTCTGGAAGACTAGCCAGACAGATGGAACACCAAGAAGCCCAGAATTTGAGATAGACTTTCTTGCCCTTGTAATCAGATAAGCGGTAGGTCTTGCCATCTACTCCCGTCAGTTCAAAATCTGCAACTTCTTTCCCTTTAGCTGCGCTTGTTTTACTAGCTGTCTGCTCCATCTTCATTTCATCTTTCATTTGGTGTTCACTAGTCATGGACTTGCCTGAACAAGCCGTCAAACAAAGGAGCGAACCTGCTCCAAGAACACATGTTTGCCATTTTTTCATACTGATATTCCTTTCCATTTTATTCAAATAGTTGACTTAAAATTGAAGCATTTCCAAACAGAACCAAGATTCCCATCAGGATAATGAGGAAACCACCCACTTTTTTGAGGGTTCCGAGATAGGGATGGAGTTTTCGAAAATGTTTCAAAATATAACTAGAGGCCAGAGCTAGAAGTAAGAATGGTAGCGCCAAGCCCAGCGTATACACCAACATGAGACCAGCTCCCTGCCAAGCACCTGAACCACCTGAAGCCGCCAAGGCCAAAACAGATCCCAGAACCGGCCCCACACAAGGCGTCCAAGCAAAACTAAAAGTCAACCCCAGTAAAAATGCCTGACTATAGCCGTTGGCGTTTTTTCCCTGTCCTTGCAGTTGTAACCTCTTTTCCTTATAAAGCCCCTTAAAGCGTAGAATCTCCATCTGGTGCAAGCCTAAGAGAATGATAACCGCACCCGTCACATATTGAAACCAAGATGCATAAAGCAAATCGCCTAAAAAACCAGCTCCATAGCCCAACAAAATAAAGATAAAGGAAATTCCTGCTATAAATGCCAGCGTTCGCAATAAACTAGTAACTGAGATTGAAAATTTGCCACTAGAAGCCTGAGCACCATCTTTATCATCTAGTAACACCCCTGCATAGACTGGTAACAAGGGTAAGATACAAGGAGAAAAGAAGGATAGAATCCCTGCCAAAAAGACACTTAGAAAAAAGAAAATATGACCCATAAAGTTCCTCCTATCATTTTATTGATAGGTTTATTATACTCCTTCCATTTTCGAAAAAACAGGGACGATGATAGGGAAAAATAGGAATTTAATCAGATGATTTAGAAATCTTGGACAAAAATTATACAAAAACTGTCAAAGCACAAAAGCGCATAGTATCAAGGCTTTATAGAACCTTGATACTATGCGCTTTTGTAATAGATAAATAGTTAATCTTTTCTAAAGCTCGGATCTTTCAAACTCTGCACACTGGCATTGATAACTGCGCCTAGGATAACAATTTTAGCAATCAAGATAAACCAAAACATCATAACAACAAGAAGAACAGAACCTAAAATTCGGACGTCCACTAAATGATGGACATAGTAATTGAGATAACTAGAGAACAGAGTTAGTAAACCTAAAATCACTAAGAGAACAAAGGCACTGCCTGGTAGGGTATAACTAAGTTTCCTGTTAGATAGATTGGGAAGAAAATAATAAAGCATGACCAAGATAGCAAAGAGGAGGGCGTAAGTCAGAGGACCTGCCAACCCTTGTAAAGCCTGATAGATAATGCCATCTTTTGTCCAATAATGAGCAAGTAAATCCAAAATCATCTGCCCAAATAAGCTCAAAAACAAGGCAAACGCAAAGAGGAGCTGCAAGCCAAAACTGACTAGGAGACTCACCATCTGATGGGAAATAAGTCCACGACTCTTTTCGACGCCATAAGCCTTGTTAAAAGCTTTTTGCAAGAAATTCATAGATTTTGAAAAACTCCATAGCGCCGACAAGACAGAAAAACTCAATAAACCTGTTGAAGGTTGCGTCAAGACTTCTCTGGCTATTTTTTCCACACCTTCATAGAGGCTTGGGGGCAGGACGTCTTTCACAAAGCCCAGAAATTCTCCCACAGGAATCTGAAAATAGGGGAGAATATTGACCACCACCAAAAGAAGTGGAAAAATCGAAATCAACCAATAGTAGGCTACTGCGACACTGGTCAACTCACTATCTGATGCTTGATAATAATGCAAAAAAGCTTTTACTAAAGGCTTGTCTATCAGCTCGTTCCACCCTTTTTTCATGTCACACTCCTTCACTTACAATCTTATACTCAATGAAAATCAAAGAGCAAACTAGGAAGCTAGCCGCAGGTTGCTCAAAGCCCTGCTTTGAGGTTGTAGATGAAACTGACGAAGTCAGCTCAAAACACTGTTTTGAGGTTGTGGATAGAACTGACGAAGTCAGTAACCATACCTACGGTAAGGCGACGCTGACGTGGTTTGAAGAGATTTTCGAAGAGTATTAACTAATTTCTTCTTACCAATTCCACCATATCATAAGGCAGGGTATTGGCAGCTTCCTTCAGAGAATAGTTCTCTAAGTTATTGACATTTTGTCGTAACTTCTTGGCATACTTGGTCGTAATCAATCGTTTTTCTTCGTATTCAAAAATCAACTTGCGCTCCAGATAATAGCCCCTCAGCATTTCATCGATATTGTTGGGCTTAACGCGATTGATAACCCGTTCGACAAAGGCACCACTGCTGATAATAGCTGTTTCACGAAGACGAGACTCCTGCATAAAACTAATCAAAGATCGTCTATAGACTCCCTTCAGGTTTTCCAAACTTTCAATAATCATCTCTGTATTGGCAAGATAGAGCTCTGCAATTTGGTCATAATCAAGAGCACGGAGACGGCTTTGCTCCTTGTCCTTCCAGCTACGGAAAGTCTTTCCGAGAGTAAAAACTTCATGAAGGAGAAAACGTAAAATCCGCAAAGAAACAAGGAAATAATAGGTCAATCGTGACGCAAATTTACGATTGATGCCTCGTTCTATATTTTTCAGATAACGTTGGTAAACTCGGTAAGCACGATTGCTAATGTTTCCCTCTTCATAGGCCTGTTCCAATCCATCACTTTCAATACTAAGAATCAAGAGTTTCAAAGCAGCCCAGTCTTCTTGAGCCCCCTTATTTTCTTGACTCAGGATGAGATTTTCAATACGTCCATGGTAATTGTCAATGGCTGCATAGAGAGGAAGCTTATTTCTGGTATCTTCCAACTCTTTTTCCAACTCTAGCGTTACTTCATTCAAAATGGCGATATGCATGAGATAATCCTTGCTTTCTTCCTCTTCATCAGAAAGATGAGGCAGAACCAAGAGACCTGTTAAAAAGCTGACAAGCGTGACACCTGCGACAAGGAAAAGTAAGATTGGATATTCCTGCTCTAAATTACTCGGTATCAAAAGGATCGTAGCAATCGACACGGTTCCCTTAACACCTGAGAAGGTCAAGAGAAGCATATCCTTCATATACTTATTTAGCTTTTTCTTGAGGCGTCGTGTTCTGTAGGCATAATAGCCATAAATCATGACAAAACGAATGGCAAAGAGGACAAAGGTAAGGGCTATAAGAGATGCCAATAACAGTAAGGGATTATAGATTGGATTGGTTAAGATAGGCTCTGCTATCATTTCCAACTCCATCCCTAAAATCACAAAGACAGAACCGTTGAGCATAAAGTTCACTGTGTGCCAGACCGTCTCGGTCACCGTATCCACTTGGGCTTCGAGGAGCGTGATTTTCTTGAAGCGACTTGCCTTTAAAATCCCCGCAACTACGACGGCAATAATCCCTGAAACATGGACTTCTTCTGCCAGAAAGAAGGTCACCAGAGGCAAACTCAATTCTAATAAAAGTTCGCTGGCAATATCCGTTGCTCTCACACTTAGCAAGAAGCTATGGAGGAAACGGTTGGTCATGGCTGTTAAAAAGCCAATCAAAAAACCGCCTAGAATTGAAAAGATGAGCGAACTACTCGCTTGCCCAAGGGAAAAGGCTCCTGTTGTCCAAGCTGTCAAAGCTACCTGAAAAGCCACCAAACCAGAAGCATCATTCAAGAGTCCTTCACCCTTAAGAATATTGGACACGCGCTTAGGAAAGCTAAAGCGCTCCGAAAGAGAGGCAAAGGCTACCAAATCCGTAGGTCCAAGGGCTGCCCCAACAGCTAAGCAAGCTGCCAAGGGAAGGCTGAACCAAAGAAGGTGGGCCAAGCTACCCAAACTCAGGGTCGAGATAAAAATCACTGGAAATATGAGATAAACAATGATTCGCCAGTGTTTTAAAATAGCCGTAATATCTGCTTCTTCGGACTCTCGGAAAAGCAAGGGCCCGATAACCAGGGCCAAAAACAACTCTGTATTGAGATGAAAATCGGTATTGGGTAAAAAGAGACCAATCACAATTCCCAAAAGAATTTGCACCAAAGGGAGAGGCAAAAAGGGCAGGAGCTTATTGGTTGTACTTGAGACAATCAAGACCAGTAAAAATAGGATGAGGTAAATCAGTAATTCCACGCACGACCTCCTTAATCTTTTTTACAACAGGATTCAAATATCTCCTTCTGCTCTTTAATTTTTTGGTCAATCTTGGAACAGTCTTTGTGCTCAATTTTTCTCTGGCACCGTTCCATTTCAAGAGCAACTAATTTTTTCTTGATTTTAAGCATTTTTTTGCTCATGTGTGCTTGGTCTAACACACCCACTGCTCGTTCGTGGTGGGTTGATTCAACAAAATTCTGGCGCATGGCATCCAGCTTTTCACGTAGGTATTGTTTATCCATGTCTATATCTCTCTAATTTTTCAATCATCACTAAAAATGGCGGGTTGTTGACTTGGTTTAAAGTTCTGTAGATGGCAGCTGTGTACTCTTGTTGGTTCAACTGGCTAACAAAATCCAAGACAGCATCCCTCTCGAGGTCGCCTCCTTCATGACCATAGTAGATCATGATAGCAATCCGTCCACCTTTGACAAGCAAATGGCATAACTTTTCTAATGCTTCAATAGTCGTCTGAGGTTGGGTAATGACTGACTTATCAGCTGATGGTAGATAGCCCAGATTAAAAATCCCTGCCTTGGCTTCTGTTACAAACTGGTCCAGTGTCTCATGGCCTTGCAAGATTAACTGGGCATTTGTCAGGCCAGTCTGATGTAAACGTTCTTGGGTCTTTTCCAAGGCTTGCTCCTGAATATCAAAAGCATAGACTTGCTTGGCTAGCTTGGCCAGAAAAAGCGTGTCATGGCCATTTCCCATAGTCGCATCCACTACGATATCCTCTTTTGTCACTACCTCAGACAAAAAATCATGTGCCATCTCAAGTGGTCTTTTCATTTTCAAACTCCTGTTTTACAGCCTTGCATCCTTGAACGCTTCCACGACGTCGCATCTCCGTCTCAATACTATTAAGGACTTCCCATTTATTGAGGCTCCACATAGGCCCAATCAGCATATCCCTAGGTGCATCTCCCGTGATTCGATGGATGACGATATGCTTGGGAATGATTTCCAGTTGGTCACAGATGACCTTAACATATTCGTCCTGGCTCATCAACTGCAAACGTCCCTCGTGGTAATCTCGTTGCATACGCGTATTGGTCATCAGGTGAAGCAAGTGCAATTTAATCCCTTGAATATCGTTATCCGTGACACAGCGGCGGACATTTTCAATCATCATCTCATGGGTTTCACCAGGCAAGCCGTTGATCAGATGGGAAACAATCTCAATCTTGGGATACTTTCTCAAACGCTTGACCGTTTCCACGTACAACTCATAGGAATGGGCGCGGTTAATCAGGTCAGAGGTTGTTTCATAAGTGGTTTGCAAGCCCAATTCAACCGTCACATGCATGCGTTCCGATAACTCAGCCAAATATTCAATGGTTGCGTCTGGTAAACAGTCTGGGCGCGTTCCGATATTGATTCCTACCACACCTGGCTCGTTGATAGCCTGTTCATAGCGCTCTCGAATAACTTCCACCTTTTCATGGGTGTTGGTAAAATTTTGAAAATAAACCAGATACTTCTGAACATCCGGCCACTTACGATGCATAAAGTCAATTTCCTTATAAAATTGCTCACGGATAGGCGCATCTGGTGCTACAATAGCATCTCCAGAACCAGAAACCGTACAAAAAGTACAGCCTCCATGAGCCACAGTTCCATCACGATTGGGACAATCAAATCCCGCATCAATAGGGACTTTAAAGGTCTTTTCTCCAAATAGTTTTCGATAATAATCATTCAAGGTGTTATAAGATTTCATAACTTTCATTATAACAAAAAACACCCACAATCTCAAAAGCCTGACTTTCCTATAAATTCCTCTGTTTCTCGTTTCCATTAGCCATTTTTTATGATACAATATGGGTATGATTTTAATGAAATTAGCCTCTATTTTATTATTGATACTGACCTTAGTCGTCTGCATTATCATAAGCAAACTTTTTAGATTAAAAAAACTAGGACGAAATTTTGCGGATTTGGCCTTTCCAGTTTTAATATTTGAGTATTACTTGATTACAGCTAAAACCTTTACCCATAATTTTCTCCCTAGACTGGGACTAGCCCTCTCACTTCTAGCCATTATTCTCGTTTTTTTCTTCCTTTTGAAAAAACGTAGCTTTTACTATCCTAAATTCATCAAATTCTTCTGGCGTGCAGGATTCTTATTAACCCTTGTCATGTATATCGAGATGATTGTTGAATTGATGGCTCAGAAATAAAAAACTAAATCGAAAACACCTCAATCAAACTAAAATACAATGATTGAAGTGTTTTTTCTTTATATCTTTTTTAATAATTCTTATACTCAATGAAAATCAAAGAGCAAACTAGGAAGCTAGCCGCAGGCTGCTCAAAGCACTGCTTTGAGGTTGTAGATAGAACTGACGAAGTCAGCTCAAAACACTGTTTTGAGGTTGTGGATAGAACTGACGAAGTCAGTAACCATATATACGGCAAGGCGAAGCTGACGTGGTTTGAAGAGATTTTCGAAGAGTATTATTTTCCTTCTTTATCAGGAAGGAGGTAACCAATACCTACACAGGCCAGCACACCTGCTCCAATCACCAAGCCACTTGAAATTGGCAACAGGTCCAAAATTGCATTTGCGATGATAAAGGCAATAATCAAACACATCAGACTAGCCTTGTAGTCTTTTTTCAAAAGATTCTCTAGAGTGAAAAATAGGAACAAGCCTACCGGAATCAATGACCAAAGGTTAATGTCCAAACTTGGCCAGCCAACAGAACCAAAATACACTACTGTCGCTGCTGCTACTAAAAATACAATCCCCAATAATTTTTTCATTTCTTTATCTCCGATTTCTTTTTTAGGAACTTGAGTTATCTGATAGTGACGCCTCCTGTTCCTTACAAAAATCATTATAACAGAGGTCAGTTTCAAGAACAAGGTCTTTTGCCTATCTGGTCTCTATACCGGTATAAGTGGTTAAATAATGGCGATAAAATAAGGAAGCAGGTGAAAAACTTCCTTCCAAATAAAAAGGAATTAAGCAACCAAACGCTACTTAATTCCTTGAAATTATCTCATCACCTCTATTAGCCTTTAAATTTTGATAGACTCTATTTTCTAATCAATGTGACCAATATTGTCAATACTAACCCTTTCAATCAATTCATTAGTTGTCGAAACTAAGTCTATTAATAAATCCAAAAAGAGTATCAATAGTAAAGTAAACTAAATAATTGAGTTATAAATGGCTATTTTCACAAAACTGTTTCATCATCACACTATCTCAGTACATAAACCATTTTTTCATCTATAGCTTTTGTCTTCATCTTAATCTTTTTTCTTTAATCCAAGAAATGTGCCTACGGTAAACAGTATTCCAGCAACGAATAATGTAAAGACTCCGCTAACTGTTCCGGTTTTTGGTGACTTATTAAGATTGTTAGTAGTTAATTTGCTATCGATATTGGTGTCTTTATTGGCTATGTTCTCTGGTTCATTAGGATAAACTTCAGTCTTATTTTCAAAGTTTTTATCATTTCTACCAGGAACTGTAGCTTTGACATCCTTAGTTAAATCAGATCTTTGACTTTCATCTAATTGACTATAATTTACTTGTACAGGAACTGTAGCTGTGACACCCTCAGTTGAATCAGATTTGTGTGAATGATTTTCTCTTTGGAAATCCTCTTTTCTGTGACTTTCATCTAATTGATTATGATTTACTTGTACAGGAACTGTAGCTTTGACACCTTCAGTTGAATCAGATTTATGGGAATGATTTTCCCTTTGTAAATCCTCTTTTCTGTGACTTTCATCTAATTGATTATGATTTACTTGCACCTTATTTTTCTTTTTGGATACATCAAAAGTAGGTTTATTTTCTTCCTCCTTTTTCTCCTCTATTTTCTTGAATACAGGTTTTATAAAGGTATCTTTTGATAAATTAAGAACATAGCCAGCATCTTTTTTCCCTTCGAAACCAGCAATTTCCCAACCATCAAATTGATAGCCTTTTTCTAATTCACCCTCATAGACAGGTAAAATGAAATCTTCTTCCGACACTATCGTTGAACTCATTTCTTTTCCATTTTGAATGGTCACAGTTACCCTATGAGGTTTTAGTTCTCTTACCTCTCCCGTATCTTTGTTTAAAATGAATTCTTTTACGGTTGTATTTCTTGCGAAATCTTTTACAAGAATCTTAATATTTAGTGTCTTATCTGTTAGTTGTTTAATATCATCAAATGATTTATATTCTTTTCCATTTACATAAATATGTTTGTCTTGAATCTCACCATTGAATCCATTATCTCTTTTATCATTGATGTTAAAGACTACAGATTTTCCATCAGCATATTCGATACTTGTATTTCCCTTGGGATCAATGTTTACTTCTGGTTTAACATTATCATATAAAAATTGATAGTGTACTCCAACCGCTTTCGCATTCAAATTGCTATAGCCAGTTTGAAGATAAACATTTCCATCCATATCTGTTACCTTATCTGGAAATCCGTTTGCTTTATAATCTTTCATCCCCCAGTCCATGATGTCACCGTCTTTAACATTAAGCTTAACGTTAAAATCTCTAGTGTTATCAATGTGTAAATCTCCGTAGATTAAATAATTATCTACAACCGATTCATTAACTCTCAATTCCCAGTTAAAACCACCCTTATCAGAAATCTTACCTCTTAAATAAAATTCTGGATTTCGTACATAAATTTTATTAGATTTAGATGGATTAAAGTAGTTCTTATCCATTGAAAGGTTTACTGGTTTGGTATCAATAAATAACATGGAGCCATCTTCTTTTATAGCTTCTACATTAGAATATTCCTCCCCATGATACTCTTTATTATCTTTACCAAATAATACAAGTTTAGAGGAATCTGTCACAAGATTTCCATCTTTATCGATTGCCTCCCCTTTATCATTCATGTTAAAGGTAAACACTTGATATCTTACAATGTTAAAGCCATCCAAAGCCGACATTAATACTGATTGAGTGCTTCTTCCATCTTTAACATTTCTACTATCAGCATAAATTATTTTTTCTGAAAGGACTCTTAGATTAGGATTGGCCTTTTGTATTTTTGCTATATCTTCATTGCTATAGACTCCATTTCCTTCTAACATATCCGTTTTTCCAGGATTATAGGTAGTCACTTTTAGTGCATAGCCTTTTCTCAGAATGATATTATCCTTTAATAGATATTGTTGTTTTTCTGAATCAGAATAGATTTTACCAGATTCCATTTCAGTTAAATTGTTTGGTTTGTTTTTTGAAAGATCACCTTCTCCTAATTCTATTACATTCCCATAACTTGATGCATAGGGATATTCTGTTTTAGTTTCCCTATTTTTTTCAGGCATTCTAATTTTAGTTTTAGCTTTTGTTTTACCCTTATCTTTTACAAGGATATTCATATCACCCGTAAAGGATAGACCATCGACTACATCATTTGTATTTGCAAATAAGTCAAAGGTTAGAGTTTTAGTTTGTGGGTCGTATTTACTTGCCTTAATTTCTATTAATTTGAAGCCATTGCCATAGTAAGCCTTAGCATTTTTGGATACATTACTTACTTTTCCAAGAATTTCAAAATGTCCATCCTTTGATGGGCTTAATACACCACCAAGCTTTGATTTAACATCATCAAGTTTCTCAGTCTCATATTCTAGAGCACTTCCATCCACATAGGCAGTTATATTTCCCTTAGTATCATATTGATAATCAAGCTCTACTTTTCTTTTTCCGCCATTTACAAAGTCTTCTTCTTCCTTATATTTCTTTTTAATTAGTTTCTTTAGGTCTTTATTTTCAAAGTTTCTTACAGTAGAGATTTCTTTGTCTAACTCTAGAGTTGAAGGTCCCTCTATAGGTTTTTCTTCAACAGTCTCTTTCTTTTCTTCTACGTTATTTGAGGCTTCTGGACTTTGGGCATTTTTAAGTTTATCTTCAGAAATTTCCCCTAGTTTTTTGTAAGAAGAAGCATCTTTGTCAGGATCTACTAGGTAATAAGAAATCATTCCATTTTTGTCAGCCTTATCAGCAAATTTAATTCTATGGATTTTGGTAAAGTTGCTTGCGCCATCTAGGGCGATTACTTCGATGATTTTTCCTCTTAAATTTCCTGCTCCGCTAATTTCGTAGATGGTATTTCCGTCTTTGTCAAGTTTTCTATTTCTTCCTTCACCCTCTCCGGCGTAAGTTACATCAAGATTTTTCTCAACATCTCCATACTTATCGACAAGAGCTGCACCTGCATACCATACTTCGTTGGCTACTTCTTCAAATTTCTCAGGATGTTCTTTTTGGTCTCTAGCAAACAAGGTTTCGTGTTTGTACTCATCCTTTACCTTGTGGTAGGTATCTTTTGCAATCAATTTAATTTTATCTGGATTAGAAAAATCAATTGAAATAATTCTTGGAGCTGTATTATCAATTTTTACTGGTATATAAGAAACCTGCCATGGATAATCCTTGGTTAATCTATATTTGAATTTATAGAAATATTGACCTTCCGCAATCGGTTCAAATTGACCTCTTATCCTAGTAGCAGGATCTTGATTATCCTTACTTTCTGGTGCATTTTCTTCTCTACCTCTAGGATTATAGATGAGCCCATCCCACTTCAAGTCACCCCAAACTTTTAGTTTAGATGATTTGATTCCCTTTGCATCATTGCTTTTAGAATTTAAAATTCCTCTAATAAAGTGTTCTCTCGAAATGACTTTTAAGTCTCTTTGATTTTCTCCCTCTTTATTTATATTTACTATTGAAATCAATCCTTCTTCTGCACTTCTTAATACAAGTGGAGAAGGTGTTAATCCTCTTTCTAGTGAAACACTTTGTGGTTCTCCCTTTGAGTCAAGTGGATATACCCTAGCAACATTAGATCCACTAGTGGATTCTGCATGAATACCTTGGTTGTTAAAGGCAAATAAGTCTGGGTCTTGGTCTAGTGATGTAATATTTTTATCTTTTCTGTTTTGAATAATAGCTGCTGGATTAAATTTATCTATACCATGTTCTCCACCAATACCCTTGTTCAAGGTTCCAGGAATTTTCGGTTTACCATCATCATCATAACCTTCCATTGTTTTTGATTTTGATCCTTCTTCCCAAGCCCATTTATCAAGGATTGGTTCGTGGTTCCAATTCCCAGCAAATCCCATTAGAGGCATCGACAAAGAAGGTTGGAAGTTTATTTTCTTCCCGTTAGAGTTTAGAGCTTCCATTTCTTCCACTGACTCAAAATGAATAAATGATTCTACAAATTTATTTTTGTCTTTAGCCTCTCCAACATTTATAACCGCATTCAAATCAAAGCTAGAATTTGCGCCTATAGTGAAAGTATCATGCTCAAATGTGATATTTGCTCCTTTGATTTTTTCTGGATGGATTTCTGGAACAATTTGCTTCCCATCTGGAGATTTTTCATCTTTATATGTTTCATCCAGTTTTAATCTGTCAGTTAGAGAATCTGTAGTTATCGCTGATGCTGAAACTTTAAAGGTTAAAGGTCTGTCTGATGTATTGTGAAGCTTAACTGTAAAATATTTTTCTTCTCCTTTTATTTCTTTAAGAGAAATAGAACCATAAGAGTTTACCAAACCTTTAGAATCCTTGTTTTTGAAAGTCGCTACAACTTCATTTCTCAAAGCATTGGCAACATTAATTAGCCCCGCTCCCTGTTGTCTAGGTGATGCAAAGTATTGGCTTTTTTCTTTCCAAGACGTTGCGTCCATCATAGGTCGCGCAGTATTTTGTAAAGCAATTTTTGTAAGACTTGTAAGGTCTATTTTGTCATCTCCCTCAAGATTTTTCAATACAGGTCTTTCAAGCATTTCCTTTAACTTCGGTCTAATCAAAACAGTAGAAGCTGCTACGATTGGAGTTGCCATACTAGTTCCTGACATATAGCCATAAGTTGATTTCCCATTAATGACATTGAGAGTAGATTTAATGTTTTTACCAGGTGCTGAAACATCGGGTTTTAAAAGTAAATCTACTCTTGGCCCCCAAGATGTGGATCCTGCTGGAACGATGATATCTTCTTTATAGAGTTCTTTGTCTGTGTCAGGTGCAAACTTAAAGTCAATCTCTTTTTCGTCACCTACATTCGGTTTGTTGGAATTAAAACTTTCCATATCAATTGGATAGTATTGCTCCAACTTATCTTTAAAATCTTCTTTATTATTTCTTTTGACTTCAGTTTTTTTATCAGGATTAATCATGTTCCATAGCTTTACACCATCATCTCCTGAAATTGAAAACACTTGACTTTTAGTAGCTTCATCCGCTTCATATCCCATAGCTGGAAGCTCTGTCCAATTATCTCTATTGTAGTAATTGACAGTATTTACAACCATAATGGCGCGTGCACCCTTATTCGTTGCTCTTTTAAAAGCATCTTTTAAATCCTTTGTATAAATTCTATCCATTACTGCAATTTTGCCCTTAAGATTCAAACCTATCAACTCTTGGTCTTGGCCCTTGCCTATATATACAAATTTCAATTTATCAGGAGCTTTTGAACCATCTTCATTTGTTGTGATTTTATTCTTATCGAAAAAGGCTCCTATATTTCTGTATTTAAAACTTTTTCCTCCAATCTTAACTTTATCAAATTCAACTGTTTGATTTTTAGCAGATGCAACCGCTATCGCATCTTCATGTGCTGCTGTTCGCGTTACATTTCCAGTGTCGGTCATTTTCAGATGATTATTTGCCACTAAATCCCAAGAAGAACTTGAAGCAGAAGTCGCATAGTTACCCGTAGCGACAACCATTGGAATGCCTGCTTTTCTTAATGCTCTAATAGCTTGCCAATATTTCTCACCTACAAGACCTGTTCCTGTAAAACCAGATGATACAGAAACAACATCAACGTTGTGTTTGATGGAATCTTCAATAGCATGAAACATTGTTTCATCCCCTGCGAACCCAGATCCTGCGTCAGAGTACATTTTATAAGAGAAGATCTGTGCATTAGGAGCAATTCCATCTATTCCATTAAAGTTCTTGATGTCTTTTTCAGTATCATTTCCCGCAAGAATCCCTGCAATATGCATTCCATGTGGATCAAAATAATCACTTCCATCATCAGCTTTTTCTACAGTTATTTTACCACCATTATAATAATTGAAAGCATGAGGAATCTTATCACTCAACCAGAAATTTTTATCAGTACCTTTTAAGTCTTCTTTTTTAAATCTCATTGAGTCTTTGGCATCATCATCAATCCTCATGGCCTTATGCCTATAATCTGTCCCGGTATCGATATTTGAAATGACCATACCTCTACCATCAAAGTTTTTCCCAAATTGAGCATTAATGGCCTTTAGGTAATCGATAGCCTCCTCAACTCCAATTTCCTTTCGGGCATGATTCATCATGGGTTGGAGTTTTTGTGACCGTTCAACCGATGAAATACCTTCTATTAGTTTAATTTTATCCAGATTATCTGGAGTTGTTTCTATTGAAACACCATTAAAAATCGTATTATAGGTATATAAAACGTTTGTATCCTTAAGATTGGATAATTCCTTGATTGCTTTTTCTCCAGATTCTTTATCTTTAAATTCAGCAATATAGACAAGTTTATCCTCTTTTTTGGGACTTTCTGGGTCTTTACTTGCAGACGAGTCCGCTTTATCTTCTTTGGATTGATTGGAATCTTCTTTGATTTTTTCTTCTTCATTGCTAGTTTTGTTATCTATCACAGATTCTTTACTAACAACTTCTTTTTCCTCAATAATTGTTGTTTTCTTTTCTTCAGTATCCTTTGAAGTTTCTATAGCATTATGAATATCTTCATGTTTCTCTTTATTTTCTGTTTCCTTATCTACTACTACTTCTTCTTTATCAGATATATTTAAAGCATCTTCAGAGTTAGATGTGTCTGCTAAGACTACCTCATTAGGGGCATAGGCTGCTAAAATAACTGCAGCTGTGGTTAATGACAATACTGTACTTTTTTTCATTTTAATCCCTTACATATTTATTTAACTTCCAATAGATAGAAAACTTTAACTTTGCTAGCCTTTGTTATAAAAAGTTTTACTAAGTATTATCTAGGAAATAGAGTAGTACATTTATATATAATTGTTAGCTCTCCATAAAAATAGTATATCATTTAAAAAATTTAAGTCAAGAAAAATTAACATGCGTTAATTTATTTTTTAACACGCATTAAAAATATAGAGTCCAAAACTTTCGTAGTTATCTGGGGTATATTATCAGAACATTCACACCATCAAAAATAGTAGCAATCAACTTAAAGCACTAGCAGCATCACAAAGTCAAACATCATTGATGAAATATCAGCGCTATTAAACAATATAAATAACCGCTAAGAACGAGGCTTAACGGTTATTCCTACATATCTATTTTTTCAAATCCTCAGTCCTATCTTCACCTGTGACCTAGGCTTTACGAGTGTCTTGCTCTAGCAACTAATACTCAATGAAAATTAAAAAGCAAACTAGGAAACTAGCCACAGGCTGCTCAAAACACTGTTTTGAGGTTGTAGATAAGACTGACGAAGTCAGCTCAAAGCACTGCTTTGAGGTTGTGGATAGAACTGACGAAGTCAGCTCAAAGCACTGCTTTGAGGTTGTGGATAGAACTGACGAAGTCAGTAACATATATACGGCAAGGTGAAGCTGACGTTGTTTGAAGAGATTTTCGAAGAGTATGAATACTCACGTCCCTTACAAAAATCATTATAGCAGAGGTTAGTTTCAAGAACAAGCTCTTTTGTCTATCTGGTCTTTATCTCGGTCTAAATGGTTCAAATAATTAAGAAAAAAGAAACCCAGTAGAATGAGCTTCTTCACTTTGCCGATTGCAGGGATCGAACCTGTGACCTAGGCTTTACGAGTGCCTTGCTCTACCAACTGAGCTAAATCGGCTATTACACTTACAGTATAGCACTCTGAGAATAGATGTCAAGGAATTTTCATCTCTATTAGAAAAAGCCTGTCCTAAGACAAGGCTTTGAGTTTCTTCATCTTAGGACCCAGCACTTTCATAAGAATCCAAGCCCCTGTCCCAGAGTTTAAGGGAAATGACAAAGAAAGCGAGGGAAATCAACATCAAACCTCCGATGTTAAAGATTACATCCTTGTCCTGCAAGAAATAGCTGGCAGGATAGTAGGCCGTAAAGGCAAAAGGTACAATAAAACTGATTAACCACCGAAGAAGAGAATTGTAAATAGAAATGGGATACTTGGCAAAATCATTGAACATATAGAAGATGTAAATCATGGCGCCTGACTGTTTGGTCCAAAAAGCGATACTAGCTGTCGCGATTTTAAGAGAAGTATAAATCAAAGTCGCAAAAGGAATGCAGACTAGGAAAATCAGGAATTTTGGAAGAGTCCAATCAATGCTAGTCACTGTTGTTCCCAGTAGGATACCACCGACCAAAAGTTCGCCCAAGGCATCAATCTGAAAGGTCTCAACTAAAATATGGAAGAGAGGATTGATAGGACGAGTCAGATACTTGTCAAACTCTCCTTTTCGCACCAAGCGCTGTCCCAGTGCCCATAGATTGTCAAAAAAGAGATGGTCCAGTCCCTTTGGAATCAAGGAAAAACCATAGATAAAGGCAATTTCTTGAAAGGTCCAACCTTCTAGGGATGGGATGTGTTGAAAGATGACATTGAGAAACAAGAGATTCAAGCCTTGAGTCAAGAAAACTCCCAGCACACCAACCACAAAATCCACCTTGTATTCCATAATTTGTTTGATGTATTGTCTGATAAAAATCAGATGCATGCGTTGATATTTTTTCATACTAACCTCCCTGAATGGTAATGAATGACTGGACTCGTTTCCAAATCAACTGAGACAAGCCCACCATCACTAAGAGCCAGAAGAACTGCAAAAGGAGTGCCTGAAGCATCTGATTAGCATCGTATTTCCCAACAATGATCATGACCGGAGTGTAGATCAAAGATGAGAAAGGCAAGAAGGACAGAATATCTGCAACAACCTTTGGAAAGAAAGCCAAGGGAATCAAACTTCCAGACATAAAAGCCACTATGGAAGTCTTAAGTAGATTGGAACCCCATAGATTTTTAAACACAAAGGCAGAAAATCCAAAGCAGATATTAAAGAAAAAGTTGATTAGGTAAGCTAGCGTTAAGCTAAAGAGATAAAGGACAGTTAAACCCAACACCTCTACAATGCCTTGACCAGATATGATTTTCATTAAAACAATGACACTTAAAAATGGAAGGCCAACGCTGATAAAAATCAACCACTTGGATCCAAGCTCGGTGAAAAGGTAAGAGGCCGCAAAATGCACTGGTCTCAACAATCGCATGATAATGGAACCATCCTTGACCTCCTCCCCGATCATAAAGGACGAATCTGACCTAGTCAGAAGATTTGTCACAAAACTCATGATGATGTAGAGGGTGATATCTGCCATACTAAAGCCCTGAATCAAAGACTCCTGGGAGGAATCAAAGACTGCCTTCCAGAGATAAAAGGCCACAAAAGCCCCCATGACATCCCCAATCCGATAAAGAATAAAGTTGACTCGATAGGTGATCAATTCCTGAACACCTGCATTGATAAAGGGTTTATAACGTCTCCACAATTTGACCATCTTAGAGCTCCTTTCGGTAGAAGCGACGGATAATGTCCTCGATATCCGTATCCACCATCTTCAAATCGCGGATTTCAAAATCAGACAGGGTTTGCTTAATAATATCAGCTGATTGGTAGCGAGAACTATCGAATTCAATGTTGAGGCTATTCCCCTGTCTATCAATAATCATATCAGGCAGGCCTTCATAGTGAGAGACGAGATGACTTTGACCTGGTAGCAGTTCAAAGGAGAGCGTCTTCATCTTGCCAAAGGTTTCCTTGAGCTGGCTAACCGTCCCATCAAAAATCTCTTGGCCCTTATCAATCATGAAAATCCGATCACAGAGTTGCTCAATGTCGCTCAGGTCGTGAGTGGTCAAGAGAATGGTGGTTTCTTCCTCCTGATTGATCTGAGTAATAGCCCGACGAATGTTATCCTTGACCGAAACGTCCAAACCAATGGTCGGCTCATCTAAAAAGAGTACCTTGGGATTGTGAAGCAAGGAAGCTGCGATGTCTGCACGCATCCGTTGACCCAGTGAAAGAGTCCGCACGGGATCCTTGATAAAGTCCTTCAAATCCAAGACTTCATTCAAAAAGTCCATGCGCTTATGAAAGAGCGAGTCTGGCACATCATAAATCTCTTTTAAGACCGTGTAGGTCTCTTGCAGAGCCAAATCCCACCATAGCTGGGTGCGTTGTCCAAAGACTACACCAATATCCTTGACATAATCTTGGCGATTATCCTGGGGAATCTTGCCGTTAATCCGACAAAAACCAGATGTCGGTTTCAAAATCCCAGTCAGCATTTTAATGGTTGTCGACTTCCCAGCACCATTTGCCCCGATGAATCCTAAAATCTGCCCCTTGGGAACCTCAAAGGTCAAATCCTTGACCGCTTCAAAGGTCTGCTTTTCAGGATGAATAAAGGAGCGCAAAGCCCCCTTCAAGCCCGGTTCCTTAACAGTCTTCACAAAATTTTTCTGAAGATGTTCCACTTCTATCATTGCCATATCTATCTCCCTATGGTAAGGAATTGCAACATTGTCTTTTGACTACAAATATTCTAAATCCTTACTTTCTACACCTTCTACATTTTATTACTACAGAAGGCTTTATACCAACCTATTATAATCTAATAAAAAATAGAATGCAAGCGTTTGCCTAAAATTTGTGAAATTGAAAATTTTTCTCTTAAAATAATACTTTTAATCAAAAATTCTGTTTGATAGTTTAAATTACCAACCTACCACCCTTCCTACTAAAACAGCCCTTGACTTTCTCGATCTTTTTTTGTAATGTATATGTAATACAATATCATTACAAGGAGAAATGCCATGTCAAGACTTACACGAGACCGAGTTTATAACTTCCGCGTCAATACTCAACTATTTGAAGAAGCAAAAACCATCCTAGAAAGCCAAAACATCAGCCTTTCAGATGCCCTCAACCTCTTTGTAGAACAAATCGTCCTTGAAAAAGGTCTCCCAATTAAAACAGCCGACCAACTCAAAGCAGAAATCTTCCTAGGCGAACTCAAGGCAGAACTAGATAAAGGCTACCAAGACATCATCAAGGGGCGTCTCTACGACGCAGACGAGGTCTTTTCAAAGTATGGACTATAAAGTACGCTTCACAGAACAAGCTAGACAAGACTTGGACGATATTTTCATCTACTACTCCACAGAGTTCAGTGAAAACATAGCCAAGAAAGTCATCACTCGTCTCCAACAAATTACCAATCTACTCACCTTCTCACCAGAGGGCGGTATTAACTTTGACCATAAAATCGGATACTCCCTCTATCCAGAAAATATGCTCAGAATGATTGTCTCTAAACAATACCTACTCTTTTACCTCATTCATGAAAAAGAAGTCCATATCCTGAAAATTATCAATTCACGCACCGACTACCTAAACCAACTCGACCACCTCTTTCAACATATCCAAGACTGAGAAGTAAGCTCTCAGTCTTTTTATCTACTACAAATCGATTGCATATGAAAAAGCATAAACAAGGATTTTTTAAAACTCCCAATCCTCTAACATATCGAGGAGCTCCCCAACGTTCTACTCATGCACAAGCTCACGTTTGTAGAGAACAGTAATCAAAGCATGGAAACCATTCTCTTTTTAGACTCAAAATGACGAAATTGTGGACCTCTACAGATCCAATAACTTTTAACATTATAGTTGATTGAATCTGGAATAGTCCGCCGAGTTTTCTAAAACATTGTTAGAAATTGGTTTAAATCCCCCAATCAATTTGTCCATTTTTTATCTCATTTCACTATACAATAAGTGAGGCCGAAAAAGTCTGTAAAATTAAAAAACGCATAATATCAGGTCTTGAAAACTTGATACTATGCGTTTTATTGTGGCTTCATTTTATCCTGAAATGAAGTTTTTGCCCATCCTCATTAAGAACAATCTGTTCATTGCAAACAAATTATACCCATTAGAAAGATTAGTCCTCTTTTTTCTTACGAGCAAGAAGTCCAAATCCACTCAAAGCTCCAAGAAGTCCAAGCGCTGCTAGACTAGCGTTAGCTTCTGTACCTGTGTTAGGCAATTCTTTTTGACCATCAACATATTTAGGTGTTGCTGGCATTTGAGGTTTAGATGGCTGTTCAGGTATTGCTGGAGTTGCTGGCTCTACCGGTTGTGCTGGTTGAGTCGGTTCAACCGGTGTTGGAGTTGGCATCTCAACTTTACGGAAGATATGTCTGATATTTCCATTTGAATCTGTCACAGTCTTCACATATTCGTAACCTGGAATTGTTCCCGGTTCTTTAGAACCTGGCTCACTTGGTTTCAATGGATTTCCATTCTCATCAGTCCAAGTAGTTGTATTTTGCTTACCTGGATTTGGTTGAGGAACAGGTGAAGGTGTTGGAGCTGGTGGTGTTACTTTTTCATAAACATGAACAGTATCTCCATTTGACAGTTTCTTCGTTTCTACGAATCTGTATTCTGGAATGTCTTTCTTATCGACTGTTCCCGGTTCACTTGGATAGTTAGGAATTTCGTTTCCTTCTTTATCTTTGAAGAAGGTACTTACTTTTTCGTAGATATATTCAGTATCACCATTTGGTAATTTCTTAGTCTCTACGAATCTGTATTCTGGAATATCTTTCTTATCGACTGTACCTGGCTCACTTGGATAGTTTGGAATCTCTTTGCCTTCTTTATCTTTGAAGAAGGTACTTACTTTTTCGTAGATGTGTTCGATATCTCCATTTGACAGTTTCTTAGTCTCTACGAAGCGGTAGCCTGGAATATCTTTCTTATCTACTGTACCTGGCTCACTTGGATAGTTTGGAATCTCTTTGCCTTCTTTATCTTTGAAGAAGGTACTTACTTTTTCGTAGATGTGTTCGATATCTCCATTTGACAGTTTCTTAGTCTCTACGAATTTATAACCTGGAATCGTTTTAGCCGGGGTTTCTCCTTCTTCTGTTGATTTCACAGGGTTGTTATCTTTATCAACAGTAATAAGATTGCCTTCCTTATCCTTGAATGTTGTTGTTACTTTTTCATAGATATGCTCAATATCGCCATTTGGTAATTTCTTCGTTTCTACGAATTTATAACCTGGGATCGTTTTAGCTGGGATTTCTCCTTTTTCCGTTGATTTCACAGGGTTGTTGTCTTTATCAACAGTAATAAGATTGCCTTCCTTATCCTTGAATGTTGTTGTTACTTTTTCATAGATATGAGTAGTATTACCCTTGCCATCAACTTTAGTTTCAACAAATCTATAACCTGGGAAGTCCTTCTTATCAACTTTGCCATCTTCTGTAGTACTTCCTGAAACAACATTCCCATCTGTATCTTTAAACTCCGTTACAGGACGCACAGTTGGAGTATAAGTTTCAGAAACTACTTTACCATTGACGTCTTTCACTTGAACTGTTACTGGAGTTGCCTTGCCTACAAAATCTTTTTCTGGTGTAAATTCAACGACTCCATCCTTAAGTACATATGTTCCTTCTCCTGGAACTACAACTTCTTTCACTTCTTTACCAGTTTTATCAACTAATGTTAGAGTAGACTTATCAAGTTCAACCTTTTCATGACCTTTATTAAAGTTCACTGTTGTATTATCTTGATCTGGCGTATCAAATACTACAGGAGATGTTTGAATAGTTCCACGAGCTCCTTCAGTAACCGATGAAGCACCTGTTGGAGTCACAGCTGTTACCGTTGGGGTGTAAGTCGTTGTTGTCGCTATTCCGTTGGCATCCTTCACTTGAACTGTTACTGGAGTTGCCTTGCCTACAAAGCTTGAAAGAGGTTGGAAGGTGATGGTGTTGGTGTCTTTGTTTAGACTATAGGTACCTTGATCTGCCACTGTGACAGTTGTAGTTTCTGCTCCATTGGCATCAAGAAGCGTTACCGTTCCTTTATCTAGCTCAACAGACTTCTCAACAGTTTCAACCATAGCACTACCTTTAGTAAAGTTCACAGTGCTAGCGTCTGTATCTGCAGTATCATACTTAATAACTGAAGTCTGGGCTTGTCCTTGCGGTCCAGTTGTCTCTGAAGCTTCAGAGCTTGGTGTTACTGGAATAACTGTTGGGGTGTAGATAGCTTCTTTCGTAATGCTTGCAGTTTCATTCTTGGCATTTTTAACAGTCGCAGTTGCTTCAACTTTGATGGCATCTGGTGTTCCCTTATACGCACCATCTGGTTGGAAGGTTACTTTACCTGTCGTTGAATCAATTGTATACTTACCAACTGATTGAACAACTACAGATGTTTCATCTGTCGCTTGGCCTGTAGTTGGATCCACAAGTTTATAGCCTGTGATAGTCGTTGTTGCTTCTGCTCCATTTGACAAGGCAAAGGTTGGAGTTCCTTCTTGTTCTGCCCCTTGAATATCTTTCGATGTCACATCAGTCGACGTTAGAGAAACTGGAGTAATTGTCGGAGTGTAGGTAGCGGTTGAGGTTTCACCATTTGAGTCCGTTGCTTGAACAGTAACACCTGTCCCCTTCTTTTTATATGATGGATCTGGTACGAAGGTCACAAGACCTGTTGTTGGTTCAATTGTGTATGTTCCTTCATTTGCAATTGTAACACTAGTAGTTGGTTGCATCGTTGATGGATCAAGCAACTGACGTGTTGCAATCGTTACTGATGGATCTGATGTTTCAAATTCTGGAGTTCCACTTTGAGTAGCCCCTTGAATACCAGTCGATGTAGCATCTTCAGATGTCATAGTCACAGCTGTTACCGTTGGAGTGTAAGTCGTTGTTGTCGCTGTTCCGTTGTCATCCTTCACTTGAACTGTTACTGGAGTCGCCTTGCCTACAAATCTTGAAAGAGGTTGGAAGGTGATGGTGTTGGTGTCTTTGTTTAGACTGTAGGTACCTTGATTTGCCACTGTGACAGTTGTAGTTTCTGTTCCATTGGCATCAAGAAGCGTTACCGTTCCTTTATCTAGATCGACAGACTTCTCAACAGTTTCAACCAGAGCACTACCTTTAGTAAAGTTCACAGTGCTAGCGTCTGTATCTGCAGTGTCATACTTAATAACTGAAGTCTGGGCTTGTCCTTGCGGCCCAGTTGTCTTAGAAGCTTCAGAGCTTGGAGTTACTGGAATAACTGTTGGGGTGTAGGTAGCTGTCGCAGTTGCAGTGAGTGGGTTGCCAGTAGTATCATTAGCAAATGTTACTGTCAAACGTACTGTAACTGCTGGTGCTTCCCCTGTAAAGTCTTTTTCAGGAATGAAAGTGACCAATCCTGTATCTTTATCAATCTTGTAAGTACCTATTGTCTTACCATCTTTTGTAGCCGTTACAGAGCCATCTATCGCTCCTTCAAGGCTATAGAGTTTTGTTCCCTGATCAATCTCTTTCTCAGTCTCAGTTTCGGTATCTGTTTTAAACTCAAATGTTGGGTTACCTGATTGTGGACGTCCTTGAATAGCCAATGATTTCGTAGGTTGACCCTCTATATCCAGAGGAGTAACAGTAATAGTGTAGACTGTTCTTGCTGTGGATGTGTTTGCACCATGATCTGTCCCCGCTGTTGTCTCACCAACGTTTGTCTCATCAACTAGGTTCGTATTACTATCCATAACATCTACTGTAACCGTATAAACACCAACTTCTGTCAATTTTAAGCTTGTTGCATCTGGGTAATTATGAACATCACCAGTCTTTGTGTAAGATGCAACCACCCCACCATTTGGATCAGTTACTGTAATAGTTGTTATCTTGGTATTGTGACTAGTCTTGAAAGTTTTCTCAGCATCACTTGTAGATGGAAGTGAGTCATCTTCTGCATCAGCTACTGTCACATGAGCATCAGTTGTTACCGTACTTACTCCGTCCAAACTGCGATCTACTAAGTCTACAGTTGTATTCATCTTAGTTGTATAAGAAGTCGAAGTAACGGTTGGTTTTCTATTGATAATCGTAGCTTCATCCGTTGATTCTGCTGTAGTAGCCTTAACCACACCAGAAAATCCTGATGAAGTAGATACTTCCCAATGATCAGCATCTGTCTTTGTAGCTGTCACTACTGACTGATCCGATGACGACCATGTGTTCGTAGCTTTATCATAAGAAACTGTTACATAGGTTCCATTCCCAACTGTTGTAGCTAAGGTATTTTCTCTCGCATAAACTGTTTCTTTACGTGTCACATCATTAACTGCTGTAACCTTTCCTGTAGCATCATAACTACGGTTATAGGCATAAATATAGAACTTGATAGAGCCATCCGCTTGCACAGAGGTGTAAACTTCTCTATTCGTTACATCATAAGTACCATCTCCGTGATCGGTTCTAACAGTCGCATATTCAGCTGGTAGTTCCCAACGTCCACTTGTTTTATTCAAGGTTGCAACATGTGACGAGTTATCATTATCTTGGAGTGTGACAGATGAACGCATCAAGGATGCTGTAGCAGCTTCTGTTTTAGCATAAACTGATATCTTATTTACACCAGCTGTTGCTGTCATTTCACTTGTAACTTTTAATTTAAATTGTTCACCAACTGTTCCGACTAATTCACCAGCTGTCACTGCTGTATTTGTAGTTCCCTCCGCGGCAACATACCACTTGCCTTCTCTATTTTCAAGTGCTGTGACACTTCCATCAGGCATGGTTACCTTGGCATAGGTAGCTCCTTTAGAGATAGTCACTGGGACTTCTGTTCCATATGCAGCAATGTTGAGGACATCAATTTTCGGTGCTACCTTAACTGTGATACCTGCATGGGTTTCTTGCCCCTGGGTTGTCCAACCATTCGCACCCGTTGGCTGGTTCCAGTCCTTAGCATAGGCTGTAACATAATAAATACCAGCTTCCGTTGGAGTCCCACTAATCAAGGCCTTCCCTGTATAACCCGTAGTCACACCGTCAGGACTAGTTAAGGGTTTACTACCATCTAGTGCATAGGTCAATCCCGGAATCTCTGTATCCACGGCACGAGCTGTTCCAGTAGCTGTCACAATATTACCCGAGATTCCTGTAGTACTTGGTCCGTATTGATTACGGACTGTAACATTCGTCCCATCTGCTAGCGTATAGCTAACATTAGCACCGCCAGACATAGCACGAGAACCTGAAGTATCTGAGTAGTGGATATCAATACTATTTGTAGAGTGACCTTGTTCATTGGTAAAGCTACTTTTACCAACCTTTCCTTCAAAGACCTCTCCATTGGTTCCAATGTTTGGTGGAGTTGTATCTTGCCAACCAATCCAACCCCCACGAAGATTTCGGTACACTGCACGTACAGTAGCATTGGTCTGTTTATTGGTATAGGTCACATACATCCGCGTATCATATACCCCATTTGCCAGACCATCTGTCACAATCTTCCCCTGAATAGTATCTGTAGCTTCATTATAGGTTAAACCTGTTGGTAAGTTTGTCGGCTCTACCTTTGAAACCTCCCAGCCAGCTGTGGCTGCTTTCTCTGTCACACTAAATCGTCCCTTTATCTTTTCGATATAGACACGGTCAGTACCTTGCTCATAAACATAATGATAGATGTGGGTTGCAAGGTATTCATATCCTCCTCCTGCACCAAAAACTACATTATTACCTGTTGAAATTGTTGACCCATCTGCACGGAGTTTTCCTTTCCAGAGGGGAGCTTCTGCAGCCAAGGCTTCTGCTTGTTCCTTGGTTAGAGGAAAATCCACTCGACCTTTATTATTATTTCCTTGACCTGAGTTACCAGGATTCGTATCGGTACCTGTCCGTTGGTGAGAGTACACGACTGCTTCCAGAGTCCTAATATCTCCACTGATTCTATCCGTTGAGACATCTCCTCTTGTAGCGGCAGTTGCACCAAAGGTATAGATATCCTTACCTGTTGCAGAGGCTTCTGCTGTAGCTGTTGAAACTATCTTATAAGTGCCATCACCCTGCGGAATGGATATATAATCTTTGGCATTTGGTTGTACAATGACACCACCAGCAGGAGCTGCATCGTCCAGGGAAACTGAAAACTCTTCTTTGCCTGCTTTACGGAGAGTAACATAGACAGCTTCAATAGAGGACTGTAATTCTGCCATCGATTGGTTAAGGGCTTGGGCACTCGCATCACCATTTGCTAAAGCAGCCTTTGCTTCTGTAATTTTAGCAGCATTGCTGGCTATGGCAGCTCTAATAGCACTCTTGACATCTTCAGAAAGGCTTGAATCATTTGCTTCTTTTTCCAAAAAACTATTTGCTAAACGATTGGTTACATCCGCCTCTGACACTCGCTTTTCTAACTCTACTTTTTCAGATGATTGATTTGTTTCTGCTGTATCGACTTGATTAGCTTGTGCTTGACTAGACGCTTCTGCAATTACAGTAATAGCATTTGTTAGGGCTTGGACTTGCTGAGCGACCTCTTCTTGACTTGGTTTAGCTTCTAAAACCGCTTGCGCACTTGTCAATGTTTGATTAGCAAAGTCAAGAGCTAGACTGTCTGTCCCCTTAGTAGCCGACTGGATTGCAGTACGTAAGGTCAAAATTTTCGATTGTAGTTCCGTCTTATCTGCAACTGTTTCTTTAGAGGAGCTAGTTGCCGCTGCTTCGGTATTCTCATCGCTAGCTTGGGATGAGGCAGTATCTTCACTAGCGTCCCTAGTTAGGACTGGCTCTGCGTCATAAGTAGTGGGTTTAGATGAGTTAGCACCTTGATTAGCACCCTCATCGCCTATGATCGGTGTTGGAGTCGTTGTTGAAGATGTTTCATTAACTCCTTCTACTTCTGTTGCTGATACCGCACCAGCTCCAAGAAACATCAAACCAGCCGCAATTGCCACTGATGCTGCCCCAAAACTATACTTACGAATACCATACCGAAGGTATCTTTCAGTTCTAAAATCTTGTTGACCTCTCTTCATGAGATTCAACCTCCTTGATTTATTTTATTCGTGTTGATTTAAAGCATTAGGGCAAATAAAAAGCCCCCCTTAAATTTTTTAGTAATATTAAGAGGAGAATATCTTAAAAAGATTGCTATATGATTGTAAACACTTTAATTTATTATAACATTTAGATTTATAGCATTCAAGTATTATAACTGATAATTATTGAGTTTGAATGAGTGTTTTTTTAATTTTATTAGAGATCTTTCTATTTTTCATTAACGATGATCAATACTTTAGTATAAAACCAATTTAAATATTCTTAAAGAGTATTGTATTGAAACACGTGACCCTAAGAATAACAGCAGTAACTTAAATTTATACTCTTCGAAAATCTCTTCAAACCACGTCAGCTTCACCTTGCCGTACTCAAGTACAGCCTGCGGCTAGCTTCCTAGTTTGCTCTTTGATTTTCATTGAGTATTACCTTACAAGAAGATATTTTGAAATCAAAAAAAGTTGAGACATAGCGTCTTCAACTTTTTTACATTACTTTAACTACTGATTAAAGTGAGTTTACGTCAACTTTGATACCAACACCTTGAGTAGTTGTGATAGTCAAGTTTGTTACGTAAGTTCCTTTAGCTGTAGCTGGTTTTGCTTTTTGGATTGTTTCGTTGAAAGCTTTGAAGTTTTCAACCAATTTTTCAGCTTCAAATGATACTTTACCGATGATTGCTTGAACGTTACCTGCACGGTCAGCACGGTAAGTGATTTTACCACCTTTAGACTCTTCAACTGCTTTAGCAACATCCATCGTTACAGTACCAGTTTTAGGGTTTGGCATCAAGTTACGTGGTCCAAGGACACGTCCAAGACGTCCAACAAGAGCCATCATATCAGGTGTAGCGATAACTACGTCGAAGTCCAACCAACCGTCGTTGATTTTAGCAACAAGGTCATCTTCACCAACAAAGTCTGCACCAGCAGCTTTTGCTTCTTCAGCTTTTGCACCACGTGCGAAAACAAGAACGCGTGAAGTTTTACCAGTACCGTTTGGCAATACCATTGCTCCACGGATTTGTTGGTCAGCTTTTTTAACGTCGATGTTCAAGTTGTAAGCAACTTCTACAGTTGCGTCAAATTTTGCAAAGTTAGTTTCTTTTGCAAGTGCTACAGCTTCTTCTACGCTGTATGCTTTTGTGCTGTCGATTTTCTCAAGAGCAGCACGAAGTTGTTTGCTTTTTTTAGCCATTTTCTATTCTCCTTGTAAGTGGTTCAATCGATTTTCATCTCCCACGTCACTCCTCGAAATGATGAAGTCTTGCGGGTTTTCAGTCTATTACTTTCCTTTTCCTACGGCCTTAACTTCCCTTGCTGTACCCAAGTACAAGTATCAGTCACTTGCCTAGTATGAAAAGCAACTAATAGACTGCTGTGAGATTTTCTACTGTGTTATTGATTAGTCAACAACAGTGAATCCCATAGAACGAGCAGTACCTTCGATCATACGCATTGCAGACTCTACGTTTGCTGCGTTCAAATCTGGCATCTTAGTTTCTGCAATTTCTTGTACTTGCGCACGAGTAACTGTAGCAACTTTAGTTTTGTTAGGTGTACCTGATCCTTTTTCAACACCTGCAGCTTTTTTCAAAAGAACAGCAGCTGGTGGTGTTTTAGTGATGAAAGTAAATGATTTATCTTCGTAAACTGAGATAACAACTGGAATAATCATACCAGCTTGGTCAGCTGTACGAGCGTTGAACTCTTTTGTGAATCCCATGATGTTGATACCAGCCTGACCAAGAGCAGGTCCAACTGGTGGAGCTGGTGTAGCTTTACCAGCAGGGATTTGCAATTTTACAAGTTTTTCGACTTTTTTAGCCATTTTTAAATCCTCCTTTGTGGTTTTGGCGGTAATTAGAGATTTTTACCTCCCACAAGTATGCTTTTCACATACCCATCTATTATACACTATTTATCTGGAATTGCAAGAGAAAAGTTTATTTTTTAATCGACGTAATCTCCGCCTTCAAAGCCATAGTATTCTTCCAAACTGAGACCACTCTCAGCAATTTCTTTAGCTTCTTTTCCGACATAACGAAGGTGCCATTCCTCAGCCATATAGCCTGTTTCCTTTTCCTTACCTTTGAGATAACGGACAACAAAGCCATAATCAGCCGCATGGTCCAAGAGCCATTGGGCCGCTTTTTCTTCTGTCACCAAATCACCATCAGTCCCAATCACATCAAAGGCTAAACCTGTCTGGTGCTCGCTATAGCCAGGACGGGCAGAATAACGGTCGGCAGCTTCTTTCCCATCTTGATTGACATAATCTTGATAGAGCTTAGTCTGAGTTTCATAACTTCTAAAGCCACTGTAATGATCACTGATTGGGAAACCTGCCTCTTGCATCGCTTTGATGAGTTTGACCAACTCTGCCTTGGCTGTTGGATTTTCCCCTGGGTTATAGTCCTTAGACAATGGATAGTGTTTATTGGCTACGATGATTTCATCGTATTTTCCTTGGATGCTGTAGTAGTCTCCTTTATTGACCACTTCTGCTTTCTTCTGGGCAGCTCCTTGAGACTTACTTCCTACTGTTCCATCAGCTTTGGCTGTCTGTTCTGTCTTAGCTTCTCCATCTTCATTTTTTGCTTTTTCTTGTGAACAAGCTGCTAGACTCAAGGCTAGCAAGGCTGTCAAAACAAGGTATCTTTTTTTCATTTCTACTCCTTTATTTCTAATAGTTTATCTACTTCTAACGATAAACGTTTGACTAATCTTTTAATCTCATCCGGTTTTGCTTGGCAGGTTTCTGCTGTCATTTCTTCAAAGGGGACCCACCAGACTGGCCCACGTCCATTGAGACCGTGACCATTCATGTCACCTCTTCGTCTAGGAAAAAGATGCCAATGAAGATGGGCATCGCCATTTCCTAAAAGTTCAATATTCATTTTCTCAGCAGCAAAGGCCTTGGCAACCGCCTCTTGGACTAGACTCATTTCTTCGAGAAAACGTAGTCTTGTCTCCTTTTTCAAATGGTGCAATTCGGTGACATGTTCCTTGGCTAGAAAGAGACTATAGCCTGCAAAATACTGGTGGTCTCCAATGACCACATAGCCTGTTTCCAACTCTTTGACAAAATAGGGATTTTCTCCAGCTTTGATGAGGTCAATTCTCTGGCAAATCAGGCACATATTAGTCTACCAACCCACTCTTAAGATAAGCATCAACCATACGCTCTGTTGCGGCCACCGAGTCAATATGAGTACGCTCATAAGAATGACTAGACTCGATACCAGCACCGAGAAGGGCGTGTTTAACCTCTGCCCCTGCGGACATGGCTGCTGAAGCGTCCGATCCATAAAATGGATAGATGTCCAACTTAAATGGAATATCTTGCTCTTTCGCCAAGGCAACCAAATGTTGGCGGAAGTCATAGTGATAAGGCCCTGAGGCATCCTTGACACAAATAGACACTGTGTACTCATCTGTTTGCTGGTCATCTCCCATAGCTCCCATATCCACAGCCAGATATTCTACTACCTGATCAGGAATGTTAGAATTAGCACCGTGTCCCACTTCTTCAAAAACTGAAAAAGCAAAATGGGTTGTTACGGGCAATTCAATCTTCTCTTCCTTATAAATACGAAGCAGATCAAGCAAAATCGCTGCGCTGACCTTGTCATCCAAATGACGAGACTTGATAAAACCTGTCTCTGTTACGACAGTTCGTGGGTCGAAGCTGATAAAATCACCGACCTCAATCCCCAAGGCACGAGTTTCTTTTTCATTTGTTACTTTGGCGTCCAAACGCACTTCCATATTGTCCTGCGTGCGTTCTGCAGTTCCTGCATCCTTATAGACATGGCAAGAAGTTTGGTGGATGAGGATGGTACCTGATAGCTTTTGACCTGTGCTAGCCACATGAACGGTACAGTTTTCTCCTTCAATCATGTTCCAAGGAAAACCACCGATACGGTCCATTTTGAGACGACCGTCTGGTTTGACAGCACGGACAATGGCACCCAGCGTATCTACATGGGCAGTCACATAGCGGTGTTGTTCATCTTTTTGACCTTTAATGGTCACATTGACACCGCCCTTGGCCGTGCGAACCGGTTGGTAACCAAAACCTTCTAGAGTCTTGACTAAATAGTCCGAAATCTCCCGAGTGAAGCCCGTTGGCGACGCAATGGCTGTCAGTTCTTTGATATATTCTACTGTTTGATTCATTTCTTCACCTCTTTTGCTACCTATTATAACACATTTATCATCGGATAAAAAAAGAAAATCACTCCTGTAGACTTGGCTACAAAAGTGATTTTATACTCAATGAAAATCAAAGAGCAAACTAGGAAACTAGCCGCGGGCTGTACTTGAGTACGACAAGGCGACGTTGACGCAGTTTGAATTTGATTTTCGAAGAGTATTAGTGATTATTCCATTTCAAAAACATCACTTTCTTGCTTGTTTGGTAGAACCAATGAGAGCAAGATTCCTACGATGGCTGGCACCAACCATGGGAGAGATGCTTTAGCAAAAGGAAGAGCGTTGACAAGGTTTGCAAGAAACTCAACCTTAAACGAACTTCCTAGTACGCTTGCAATAGCAATAGCTGTAACAACAGCAATTGTCAACTGCATACCTGGTTTTGAAAGGGCAACAAATTTGTTGACAATGACAATCATAACGATAGCAATCGTGATTGGGTACAAAATAACCAGTACTGGAATTGAGTACTTGATAATCGCATCAAGGCCCAAATTAGCAATGGCAAATCCAATCAAGGTAAAGGCTGTCGCATAAACCTTGTAGCTGATTTGTGGGAAGCGTTCATTAAAGAACTCAGCTGTTGACACAATCAAACCAACTGTTGTTGTGAAGCAGGTTACGGTAACCATAGCTGCAAGGAAGAGTTGGGCTGTTGAGCCAAAGATTTCTTGAGTCGCTTGTGACAAGATGTAAACACCTGGTGTTCCACCCTTCATCGCTTCAGCTGGTACTGGGAAATGATTTCCAAGGAAACCTAAACCGATGTAAAGAGCGCTGAAGGCAAGGGCAACAACGATACCAACAACCCAAATAGTTGAAATGTATTCTTTCTTACTTGAAAATCCAAGTTGTTTCAAGGTTTGAACTGCGATTACGCTAAAGGCAACTGAAGCAAGGGCGTCCAAGGTATTATAACCTTCTAGGAAACCTGTACCAAAGGCAGAAGCTTGATAAGCTGCTGAAGCAGCTTGAGGACTTGTTCCACCGTATTTGAAAGCTCCCAGAACAACCAAGATAACAATCAAAATCGCAAAGACTGGTGTTAAAATACGGCCGATACGGTCCAAGATTTTTGATGGATTAAGCGAAATCAAATAGGCTGCCACAAAATACAGAACCGTAAATACAATCAAGCCAAGTCCTTTATTTGCATCCGACAAAAGGGGGCTAATCCCTACTTCGTAAGCTGTTGTAGCTGTACGTGGGATAGCAAAGAATGGACCGATTGACAAGTAAAGAACTGAGAGGTAAAGAGTCGCAAACCAAGGCGCTATCTTCGTTGAAATCTCATAGATATATCCTTTAGGATTTAGCGTTCCAATAATAAGAGTCAAGACGGCGATACCGACACCTGAAAAGACAAAACCTGCGATGGCAGGAAGAAAATGTTCTCCAGATAGAGCACCCAGAGAAGGCGGAAAAATCAAGTTCCCCGCACCAAAAAATATTCCAAACAGGAGCAAACCTGTTAGGGCACCTTTTTTAGCCATGAAAATCTCCTTCATATTTATAAAATACTGACCTAGTATATCATGAATAGGAGTATGAAAAAAGCTTCACGAAGTAAATATTGAATGTTTTCAAGATTCTCAAAAATGAGAATTGTCTAAAAATAAAATTCTCCTACCCAGTCCACACCAAGCAGGAGAAAATTCTAATGTTTAAAGTTCTTCAAAAGCCATCATGCCACCTTGGACATTGATAACCTCATAACCTTGTTCTGATAAGAATTGGCAAGCACGCGCCGATCTCATTCCAGATTTGCAAATGACATAATGTAACTGGTCCTTGTCCAACTGATCAAAGGTATCAGCTAATTGACTCAGAGGAAGATTCTGGGCGCCTTCTAAATGAAGAGTTTCAAACTCATCCACTTCTCTCACGTCCACTAGAGAAAGTTGGTCGTTTTGGTAAAGCTGGTAAAATGCGTCAAAGGAAATTTCTTTCATTCTTTTTCTCCTAATACTCTTCGAAAATCTCTTCAAACCACGTCAGCGTCGCCTTACCGTAGGTATGGTTACTGACTTAGTCAGTTCTATCCACAACCTCAAAACAGTGTTTTGAGCTGACTTCGTCAGTTTTATCTGCAACCTCAAAGCTGTACTTTGAGCAGCCTGCGGCTAGCTTCCTAGTTTGCTCTTTGATTTTCATTGACTATAAAATAGTTTTAATTCTTTTTTTCAAATCCGGCACCACTTCTGCCTCAAACCAAGGATTTTTGGCCATCCAGATTTGATTGCGCGGCGAGGGGTGAACTAGTGGAAAATAGGTTGGCAAGTAGTTCTGGTAGTGTTTTACCCGTTCTGTCACCTTGCCACTGATTTTCTCCTGTAAATAGTAGGCTTGGGCATATTGCCCAATCAAGAGGGTCAATTGAATATCTGGTAATTCTTTCAAGAGCTGCGGATGCCATTTTTCTGCAAAACCTGCTCGTGGCGGTAAATCACCTGACTTGCCATGCCCTGGAAAGTAGAAATCCATAGGCAGAACAGCAAAATAACCTGAATTGTAAAAGGTATCTTCATCCACACCTAGCCAGTCTCTCAGGCGGTCACCACTCTTATCTTTCCAGTAAAGGCCTGCTTCTTGAGTTTTAAGTCCAGGTGCCTGACCGATGATATTGATGCGAGCAGTCTTTGGCGCTGCAAAGAGAGGCTCAATGCCACGCTCTGTATAGCTGGCATTCTGCGGATCTGCCATGATAGCCTGCTTAATTCTTTCGATTTGAGACATCTGTTTTCCCTCCAAAAAGAAGTCCAAGCATAAAATCTCAGACTTCTATCGTTTTATTTGATCAATTCGTAAATAGCTTCGGCATAGATTGCTGCTGCGCGGAAGAGATCGTCCAAGGCGATAAATTCATTGGCTTGGTGCATGGTATCAATAGAATCTGGGAACATGGCACCGTAGGCAACCCCACGCTCAAGCAAACGACCAAAAGTTCCACCACCGATAACTTGCTCATGACCTTGTAGTCCTGTTTGTTTTTCATAGACATTCAACAAGGTTTGCACAAGTGGATCTTCCATTGGCACATAGTGAGGGGTGTGACCGTGCTCAGAAAGGTTAACAGAAGCAACTGGCAAGTTTTCAAGGATTGACTTGATTTGTTCTGGACTTGTTCCTTTTGGATAGCGGATGTTAAGGGCAATCGTATTGTCAGCACTTGTTTCATCGAAGCGGAAGACGCCGGCATTCATAGAAAGAGCACCCATCTTTTCATCCACATGAGCAATCTTGAGATTTTCACCCTCATGGTCGTTCAAAAGAATCTTACCAGCGATATCGAGGTAGTCTTTTGCAGGACCTGCAAAGTCAAACTGGCTGAGGAAGAGGGCGAGATAAGTCGCACCATTGACACCTGAAGCAGGCATAGCACCGTGGGCTGATTTACCAATGATGGTCACCTTGTATTGACCAACTTCTTCTTGAATTTCTCCTCTAAGTTTGTGTTCTGCAACAAAGGCATCTAGTTTAGCTTGCAAGTCAGCCAAGTCACCTGAAACGACTGCTGTTGCTGATTCAGGTACCATATTTTCACGCAATCCACCTGTGAAGCTGTGAAGACGGGCTGCACCTGTATTCTCACCTGCAAAATGGAGGTATTCAGTGATATTTCCTTTTTCACCGTTGATGATAGGAAACTCAGCATCTGGAGAGAAACCAAAGTCTGGTTTCGCAAGTCCTACGTGCTCGAAGTAGTAGTCCATGTCTGCCCAGCCTGATTCTTCGTCTGTTCCGACAATAAAGCGAACTTTCTTAGAAGTTGGAAGACCCAATTCTTTGATGATTTTCAAACCATAGTAACAAGCTGTTGTAGGACCCTTATCGTCCGAAGCCCCACGCGCATAAAGGCGACCGTCTTTGATAGTCGGTGTGTAAGGATCTGTATCCCAACCGCTACCAGCTGGCACCACATCCATATGGGCAAAGATGCCGAGAACTTCTTCTCCATCACCAAACTCAAAATGTCCTGCGTAGTTATCAACATTTTTAGTTGGGTAGCCATCGCGGTCTGCGATTTCAAGGAATTTCTCCAAGGCTTTTACTGGACCAGGTCCAAATGGATGCTCAGCATCTGCCTTACTGTCATCACGTTCTGAGTTGATTTCCAAAAGGCTAAACAAGTCAGCCAAGAGGTCTTCTTTGCGTTTTTCTACTTCTGCTGTAAAATCAATTGCTGTCATATTATCTTCCTTCTATCTTTTCTCGATGATTTCATCTACTGGCAAGCGGTAGCTTGGTTCCAATTTCTCGTCTGTGTAACCCACTGTAATTAAGAGTTCTGGGCGGAAGCGGTCTTCGATATCCAAAACTTCATTGACTTTTGATTTGTCAAAACCAAGAATTAGATTTGATCCGATTCCTTGGTCTGTAAGAGCCAGAACCAAATTCATAGCAACCAAACCTGCATTAAGGGCTAGGTAGTCGCTGACTTGTTGTTCATTGTAACGGGCAAATTCAGCTGGCAAATTTTTCATGAAGTATTGAAGTTGTTCTTCTGAGAAATTGTTAGCACCACCGACACGGGCGATCTTACGAGCGCGTTTGGCCAAATCTGTATCTGTAAACAAGGCAATAGTTACAGGCGCTGATGATACCTGTTCAAAGTTTGAACCGTAAGCCAATTTTGCTAGTTCGGCATTTTTCTCACGCACCACTACAAATTTCCAAGGCTGGCTGTTGTGGGCACTTGGTGCCAAGGTTGCAATTTCGATATCCGTACGCACATCTTTGGGATCAACTGGCTTATCAGTGAAATGCTTAGTCGCATGACGTTTTTTATTTAATTCAAGAAATTTCATAATCGATTTCCTTTTCTAATTCTACTGCTTCCATTCTACCATAATTTGAAAGAGCTTGCAGGGATTTTTCATGATTAAGTTTTTTTATCACAACCATAAAAAATATATATTGGTTCATCAAGACAGTTTCTGATAAACTAGCAAGTACTTTACATTTGAATGGAGACATTATGAAAAAATTTAGCCTTTTACTACTCATCTTCCCATTTTTAGTTGCCTGTGGAAATCAAGCCACACCTAAAGAGACCAGCTCTCAAAAGACAATCGTCGTTGCTACAGCTGGCGACGTGCCACCATTTGACTACGAAGACAAGGGCAATTTGACAGGTTTCGATATTGAAGTTCTAAAGGCAGTGGATCAAAAACTCAGCGACTACGAGATTCAATTCCAAAGAACTGCTTGGGAGAGCATCTTCCCAGGACTTGATTCTGGTCACTATCAGGCTGCGGCCAATAACTTGAGTTACACAAAAGAGCGCGCTGAAAAATACCTCTACTCACTTCCGATTTCCAATAATCCTCTCGTCCTCGTCAGCAACAAGAAAAATCCTTTGACTTCTCTTGACCAAATCGCTGGTAAAACAACTCAAGAGGATACCGGAACATCAAACGCTCAATTCATCAATAACTGGAATCAAAAACACACTGACAATCCCGCTACGATTGATTTTTCTGGCGAGGATATCGGTAAACGAATCCTAGACCTCTCTAACGGTGAATTTGATTTCCTCGTTTTTGACAAGGTATCCGTTCAAAAGATTATCAAGGACCGTGGTTTGGATCTTTCTGTGGTTGACTTGCCTTCTGCTGATAGCCCCAGCAACTATATTGTTTTCTCAAGCGACCAGAAAGAGTTTAAAGAGCAATTCGATAAAGCTCTCAAAGAACTCTATCAAGACGGAACACTCGAAAAACTCAGCAATACCTATCTAGGTGGCTCTTATCTCCCAGATCAATCTCAGTTACAATAATACTCTTCGAAAATCTCTTCAAATCACGTCAGCTTCGCCTTGCCGTAGATATATGTAACTGACTTTGTCAGTCTTATCTACAACCTCAAAGCAGTGCTTTGACCAACCTGCGGCTAGCTTACTAGTTTGCTCTTTGATTTTCATTGAGTATAAGATATATTAAAAGCGATTGGACCAGCCAATCGCTTTTTAGTTTGCATTAGTTATTTTAGGAAACTTTTACAAAAAATCAAAAAAATCCTTCACATCCTCTACATACCCATGCTTTTCTATTAAGCTGGCTAAGAGTTCCAGATTGTGCCCCTGATAGTTATCTTCACGACGTAGCTCTTCATACATTTCGATAAAGGGAAGCCCCTTGGATTTGGCCAATTCCAACTCCGCTTCATAGTCATAAGCGACTTTACGAAATAGGATATTTACCAATTCCCCATCTTCAACTTCTATCACGACATACTGGGCACGGTGATTTTTTAACGCCTCCCAATTAAAATAGGGCATGCCAATCGAACCTGGATTGATGATTTGTTGCCCTTGACTGCCATAACGAAGCAACTGCTTGTGAACATGACCATAGACTGCCACGTCAACTTCATCATCTAGGAGTTGGTCAAATTTCTCTGTATCATTCTCAACCAGTAGATCCCCACCATAATTTTTGTCAGGTAAATTATGAGAGATAGAAAAGCGCAGCCCCTCAACTTCTTTCTTTTCCAGCATAGGCAAGCTTCGTAGCCAGACAATCGTTGCAGGATCCATTCGCTCCATCAAGAACTGAGTCATTCGCATGAGCTGGATTTCTTGCGGATTTTCCAAACCGTATTGCCCATCCAAGACCTCCAGGACACAATCATCCCAATTGCCTCGAACACTGGCTGTGATAGGAAGGTCCTTTAGCAGGGCGACTAAGTCATTTGCGCCTGGACCAGGGAGAAAAATGTCTCCCATAAGCCAGTATTCACTGACTCCTTGATTTTTAGCATCTGCAATCACTGCTTCTAGCGCCGTCGCATTTCCATGAATATCTGATAAAATTGCGATTTTATGGTTCATTGTAGTTTCCTTCCGTTTGGTAATCTACTCTTTCTTCTGCCACTTGAGGCAAGGCTTCTGACTCCTGCGGGTTCAACTTCCTCTGCACAGCCTCTGCGACTGCTCTAGGCACACCGACTTCGACAATCTCATCCACACTTGCTTCCTTAATTTTGGTCAGAGACTTGAAATGCTTCATGAGATTTTGCTTGCGTTTAGGTCCCAGACCGTCAATTCCATCCAGTTGTGAAGAAAAGGAATTTTTGGAGCGCAGTTGGCGATGGAAAGTAATGGCAAAGCGGTGCACCTCATCTTGAATGCGTTGGAGGAGGAAAAATTCCTGAGAATTGCGAGACAACTCCACCACCTCAAGCGGATCTCCAAAGAGCAATTCATGGGTTTGGTGCTTATCATTCTTTTGCAGACCTGCAATGGGGATATCCAAGCCCAACTCCTCTTGGATTACTTGCTTGGCGATATTGACCTGACCTTGCCCCCCATCAATGACAATCAAATCTGGCGGAGTCAAGCCGTCACGTTGAACTCGACCATAACGCCTGCGAATGACCTCTCTCATGCTGGCATAATCGTCTGGACCGACAACCGTTTTTATCTTGTACTTACGATAATCCTTCTTACTTGGTTTACCGTTGACAAAGACCACCATGGCTGAAACAGGACTGGTTCCCATGATATTGGAGTTATCAAAGGATTCGATGCGGACTGGTGTCGGGATTTGAAGCAAACGTCCCAGATTTTCAATAGCCCCTTGGGTCTTTTCAACAGATTTCTCTAGCAGGTTAAATTTCTGTTCTAGGCTGACTCGGGCATTCTTTATAGCTAGATTGACCAGTTGTTTTTTCTCACCACGCTGGGGTTTGATAATCTTGGTATCCACCAAGGCCTTGACGGCTTCTTCATCGATATCCTGCGGAATCAGTACCTCATTGGGAACCAGGTGAGATTTTTCTTGATAGAATTGTCCTACATAGGTTAGAAAATCCTCATCTGGATCATTGTAATAAGGGAAAAGATTGACATCTCGCTCAATGAGTTTTCCCTGACGAACAAAGAAAACCTGAACACACATCCATCCCTTGTCCACATAGTAGCCAAAGACATCCCGATTTTGGAGATCCTTAGCCATGACCCGTTGCTTGGTCCGAAGCGTTCCAATGGACTGAATCAGGTCACGGTATTCCGCCGCACGTTCAAATTCCATAGTCTGGGCTGCCGTTGCCATCTTGCCCTTGAGGTCATCGATAATTTGATCATCCTGCCCTTTCAGAAAATCAGAAACCTCCTGAGCCATAGACTTGAAATAGTCCTCATCCTTCTTACAGATGGTATGGGCCATACATTGGCCGATATGATAGTAAAAACAGACCTTAGACGGTGGATTGGTACACTTACGAAAAGGGAAAATCCGATCCAGTAGCCGCTTGATTTCATTGGCTGCCCCCACATCGGGATAAGGTCCAAAGTAGAGACCTCCGTCCTTTTTGACCTGTCGGGTGATAATTAAACGAGGATAGCGCTCATTAGTAATTTTGATGAAAGGATAGGACTTGTCATCCTTGAGCATGATATTGTACTTAGGCTTATTTTCCTTGATCAAGTTGATTTCTAGGAGAAGTGCCTCAATATTGGACTCCGTAACGATAAATTCAAAATCTACAATTTCAGACACCAAGGCCTCTGTTTTGGTATCATGACTTCCACGGAAATAAGATCTTACGCGGTTACGCAGATTTTTAGCCTTTCCTACATAGATAATGGTGCCGTTTTTATCCTTGTGAATGTAGCAACCAGGGCTGGTTGGCAAGAGCTCTAGTTTTGATTTAATCAAGTTATTCATAGTTCCATTATAGCAAAAAAGTAGGGAAAGATAGTCCCCTACTCATTGGTCTCATATAATTTTCGAAGTCTTTCAACATCCTCTTCCTGGATACCATAAAAGGAACCTGCTGGTTGCATGACAGACTTCTCATCTGTATGGTCCAAGCCAATCGCATGACCCAACTCATGTTCTGCCGTATGGACAAGGCGCTCATAGGAATAGCCATAGTTAGGATTGGACAGATAATAGTGATTCAACCGCACCGTGACAGACAAGAATTGTCCTGTTAAGAGATTGGTCTGACTTTCCGCCTCTCCTGCCACAGGAGTACCTCCGTCATTCATCTCCGTAGCCATAATATCTGCCTTGCCGGCCTCAGTCACGAGCTCAAAATTAAAAGCACCTGTTTGATTCCAATTCTGAATCGCTTCTACATAAGCTTCTTGAAAGTGTGAATCCATCTGGGGATCCAAGTAAATACGAGCAGAAGCCTGTGGCCATCTTCCTTCAGAATGCTGGTGGCTATCTGTCTGATTCAACTTAGGCAGTTGCCCTGTTTTTTCCCATTGGTCAATACTTTGTTGACCAATCTTGACTGACCGCTCTGCTTGCTTTAGCGCTCCTTGAAAATCTCCGTTAAGATACCAGAGAAGTCCGAAAGCAAGAATACATAAGAGCACAACTAACCAAACCAGGCGCCAAAACAAACGCCAAACAAAAGAAAAGAAAGCTCCTATCAAACGAAAAAGCCAGCGCATTTCCCTCCACCTTTCTAGAAAATAAAGACTATTTTACTAAAACAAGCTGAAAGAAAACTAAATACTGGCTTTTTCATCTTATACTCAATGAAAATCAAAGAGCCAAACTAGGAAGCTAGCCGCAGGCTGCTCAAAACACTGTTTTGAGGTTGCAGATAGAGCTGACGTGGTTTGAAGAGATTTTCGAAGAGTATTAACGTCCTACTATTTTTTTGAATAACTGAATAGCTTTGTATTTTAAAGGTGATGGATGGTAACGGAAAGTTCCTGCTTTGCGTACAATATAGCCATTAAAATTTTGTTTAAAACGCAAAACACCATCACTTCCATCAAAAATCCCTTGAATCCCTAGGAAGTTGTATTTAGGTATTCCACGTTTTATACTTTCCAACATAATATATTTTTGAAGCAGTGCAGGGGCATAGAATTTATTAAACTCAGTGTAGGAACCACTAAAGAGATAAGTCGTTTCCTGAGGCATATAAACAAATAAACTCCCGGCTAAAACAATATCTTCTTCTCCATATTTTTCAATCAAGTCTCGCGCTTCTGCTTTTCGAACTTCAAACGTTTCAAATTGACTAGAATATTCTCTCAGTTGATTTTGTTTTTTTTCAGAATGAGGATTTTTACTCAAATCAAGTCGTAACTTGTCCAAGATTTCTTCTAGTTTACTTTGCTCACCTTGCAATTTGCTCATATAGTCCGAAAAATTCAAGCTTGCTATGAGAAACTCCGCTTGTTCTCCAAAAGCATCATAAAAATGCTCATAATATTCTAAACTTTTATCACTATATTCTCTACGTTCAGAGGTTTCTTTTGTGATATTCTTAAAAATCGATAGTTCTTCACGTTTTAACTTTTTCAACCGAATGCCAAAGGTTTCAGCCTTTTTCACCAAGGGTTTACCCTTTTTGCTAAAACTTTTAAGCAAATTCTTTTCAGTTAATTCAGTCAAATCTTTATAATATAACCAATCCGGTTCTCCACCTGGATACCCTGTCGTCAACCCATCAAATTGATACCCTAAATCAGTCAAACCTTGAATAATACTTTTTTTCTCAGCATCTATTGGATTACCTTGGCTATCAAAAGTTTGGTAAGTTTCATAAGGTTTTACAAGCAACTCTAATACACCATTTTGCTTGGCATATTCTTTTAACTCCGCATAAAAAGCCGGAAGAGCATCTTGTTGGGTATAAATCGGACCCGAATTGATCTCCATATGCAGACCACCCAGCATGGGCAAGCTATAAACCAGAGCTGCAACTTGAATCTCTCCTTCTTGTTTCAAAGCAAGATAAACAATTCGAGCCCCTCTTTTTTCTAGCAAATCCCCCATCTGGACAGATTGCATAAAGGAACGAGAAGAAACCTGATCAGAATAAGCCTGAAACTCTTCTTTCGTGAGTGTAGTTAGTGCCATATACTTACTTTCTATGTTTTTTTCTTAATGTTTTACGGAAATCAAGAGCAAGTCTTAACAGAGGATAGAGAGGATGGGTAGGTATTGTAAATTCACCCAAGTATTCTTCAATCGTTGGATTAAATTTTTCCTTAAAATGATAAAGTCCACCATTGAGAGAGTTTTCAACACCACCTAAATTTTGCCAGACCATACCTCGCTCAAAGGCATAGCGAGCCGTTTCATACCAAGTTAAAATTGGTGCATTGTAACGTTTAAAATCATCATCCATACCAGCATATAGATTGACAGAGGTAGTACCAAATTCCAAACTCAAAGTAGCCGCTAACGGAATGTTTGATTTTCCCATATTCATATATCCCTGCAAGAAATCTATTTCCTCTTCTAAACGTTCTTTTTCTTTTATATTTTCCTGAACTTTTGAAGGTTTGGTTGCATCATTAAATTTTTCTGCAACTACTCTATTTTTTTCTAACTGTTCTTCTAATTCTCTTAAACGCTTAGAAACATCCAAACTCGTTAGCGTGATATAGGAATCTTCTTTGAAGTTATCTAATAACTTTTTATAATAGGCTTCATTCCTCAAATGAATCTCTTTTCGCTTCTCGGTTTTTTTCATCAAAAAGGAAAAAGACTCCAATAATTCAGTTCCACCAAATTGAATCTCTACCCCCTTATTCCGTGCTGTTCGAATAGCCTGTTTTGTTGACTTGGAAAGTTTATCTTCTTCAAAATTTTCCTTATATATTTTCGCCTGAATACGAGGTTGAATGGTGTCTCCCATTTCCTCTGTTTTTCCTGACCACCTTACTCCCATTTGTTGCAAACTATCAATAATAGCCAGATTTTCAGGAAATTCTGTTTTTTCCTGATTGATTAAACTTTGAGATAGGCAAATACTTGGGTCAAAAGTCACAAAAATCGCTCTCTTACTGCGAGCATAAGACTTAATGGACTGAATGACAAAACTCAAAAGTTCTGTATCCCCATAATCCAATATGGGTCCTCTTGGGATGTAAAACATTTTATAGCCTAGCGGAAGAGCTCTAATCAAAATACTAGCTGTCGCCAGTAATTTTTCTTCCCTGTAAACACCAAACTTCTCATGTTCCCAGTCAGACTTAACTTCCTCCCAAGCACTACTTTGTAATACATTGCCTAATTCATGGTCTTTGACAAACTGATCATATTCTAATGTGGGAATGCCAATTTGATAACGGTACATTTCCTACTCTCTTTCCTCCAGTATCTTATTACTATTCTACTACTTTCGTTTGAAAAGTCTAGTGAAAACATATTTTATTTTAGTTCTACTCCCCCTATGCTGAAGTTCAAACTAAGTCAATCTCTCTTCTAATTTGAAATCAATCGGTAGGGTTGCTAAAAAAACTTCCAATTGTTTTTCCCAGTAATACCATTCGTGAGTTCCAACGCTATGGCTATAGGTCACATCAAAACCTAATTTTTTGAGATTTTTCACTGCTAGATTATTGGCTTCATACAAGAAATCCTGCTCGCCACACCAAGCCCACAGCTTGGTCTTTTTGTCCGATTTTTTAGCCAAACTTTCAAGAGAATAGGAACTAGCTGTCCAATCTTTAATCTCCCCAAACACACCTCTCCAGTAAGCTGGTGTCCCCAGATTTTGGCTTTCAGGAGAAAACTCTTGAAAGCTAAGGGCGCCTGAAAAGCTAGCTGCACGAGAGAAACGATTTGTAGCAAGAGCCAGTTTAAAGCAGCCGTAGCCTCCCATAGATAGACCAGCGATAAAGGTCTTTTCACGCTTGCTAGTCATATTAGGGAAGAAGCGTTTCAGAACCTCTGGCAATTCCTCTGCTAGAGCTGTATAATAGTCAAAACCATATTGGGTATCGGTGTACCAACCGTTGCTGGTATTGGGCATGACGACGATGAGGTTGGTTCCTCGAAGCAAGCGTTCTACATTGGTACGCTTGAGCCAGCTATTATGGTTGCCAGACATCCCGTGCAAGAGGTACAAGACTGGAATGTCTTTACAATCTGGTTCTTCCACTCGATTAGCATCAGGATAGAGGACATTCACTCCCCACTCCATATCCAAAACTTGTGAGTAATACTCGATTTTCATTACTGCCATAATTTTTTCCTCTATTTTTCTATAAGAAAAAGCCGAAACTCGACTTTCTCTCTGTTTATTTCAAAGATTATTTTGCTTCCATGACTACTGGTAAAATAGCTGGACGACGCTTAGTCTGGTCAAAGAGATACTTAGTTAAATTATCACGAACCTTCCCTTTAAGGTCTGCCCAGTCAAAGTCATCTCCTTGCAGATAGTCTTCTACCGTCTGGTTAATCAATTCTGAACTTTCACGGAGAATATCGCGGCTCTTCTTGAGATAAACAAATCCACGCGTGTGAACACGAGCCTTGGCCACAATTTTCTTCTCACGACGGTTAACGGTGATTGCGACGATGAAAATACCATCCTCTGACAAGACCTTGCGGTCACGAAGAACCACATTTCCAACATCACCAATGGCATTCCCGTCAATCAAGACATCCCCTGCCGAAACCGCTCCAGCTGGGACAAAGTCCCCATTCTCATAAGCCATGCTGGTTCCCTTTTTAGGAATGAAAATGCGTTCTGGCAACATACCTACTGCCATAGCAGCCTTAGCATGGGCATCCAACTCGCGGTATTCCCCTTGAATTGGGAAGAGATACTTAGGTTGCAAGAGATTGATCATCAACTGCAAATCACGCGCATTTCCGTGCCCTGATACATGTAAACTTTGGGTAATCAATTTGACAACCCCTCCTGCCTGATAAATCATATTTTCCACACGCGCAACGAAGGCTTCTTTAGCAATAGACGGAGCCGTAGCAATATAGACCAGGTCCCCATCCTTGATTTCTACATAACGATGGCGACCAATCGACATCTTACGAAGTCCATTGATAGGTTCACCCATACGACCTGTCTCAAGAATAATCAACTCATGGTCTTCAAAGCGAGACATATCTTTCGGCTTAATCAAGAGAATTTCGTTGGCTAAAGACAACTTCTTGAGACGAATCGCTGTGCGGACGATATTTTCAATATCAAATCCTGTCAAGACGATACGTCGACCTGTTTTATCCGCAGCGTCAAAAATCTGCTGGATACGAGAAAGGTTACTGGAAACAGCTGCAACGATGATACGACCTTCCCAGTCAGCAATGGTTTGGGTAATTTCATCTCTAACTTCACTTTCACTAGCCACCTGAATATTGCTGTCCGCATTGGCCGAATCACTGAGGAGAGCCAGGACGCCGTCACGACCGATTTCTGCCAAACGAGCGAAGTCTGTCGCATAGGATTCACTAGCTGTCTGGTCAAATTTGAAGTCACCTGTATAAACGATGCTCCCTTCAGCTGTCTTCAAGACAATTCCCAGGCTCTCTGGAACGGAGTAAGTCGTAGGGAAGAAGGAAACCACTGTCCCACCAAAATCAATCTCCGTATCTTCATCAATAACATGAAAATCATTAAATTTCTTGACTGCGTCATTTCCTTTGACAAAGAGTTTTGCCAACTCAATGGTCAACTCAGAGCCAAATACAGGTACCTTGGCTTCAGCCAAGAGATAAGGCAGAGCACCAATAGCATCTGCATGTCCGTGAGTTAAAAATACCCCAGCAATTCGATCTTTATTTTCAAAAAGGTAGTCCATCTTTGGAATCACCACATCGACCCCTAATTGTTCATTTTCGGGATATTTTAACCCTGCATTCAAAACAAAAATGGACTCTCCAATTTCAGCAATGTACATATTTTTCCCATTTTCACGTACACCACCAAGTGTTGTTAAACTAATATTACTCATTTTTCCTCCAAAATCTTAGTTCATCTTGATTATAGGGTTGCTTGCCCTTTTATTCTAAAAGCACTATTACTTTTAGCCGAATCTTTTCTTACCATTATACCATTTTTTTGATGATTTTCAAAATGAAGATTTGTTTTCAAAAAAGAGCTGGTTTCCCAACTCTTTCCTATGATCTACTCTTTTTCCATTAAAAAGTCATAAATTTCTTGCACGGTACCCAGCGCCATCATTTCTTGGTCTTTGACGGTTTGTTTGAGATTCTGGTAAATTTGACTTTCTCCGATTTCCCGCTTTGGTGCCTCTTTATTCACTGTCATGACACCATCTTTGATCGTCACAAAGCCTAGCTCTTCAAATACTTGAATCATCTTGACCAGCAAGATTTGTTGGATATTAAGATAAGCTGCCAAATCTTTCAGCTTGTAGCGAATATCAAACTCTGGAAACTGGTAAATGGTCTTGTACAATTTGGCAAACTGCTCTCTAGTCCCATACCCTGTCAGATAGTAGGCCTTGTCAATATCATTTTTGAAATAGACAGCGGAAAAATTCTGTTTCTGAAAAATGGTCTTCAGCAGGGTAATATCCTCAGGAATGGTTTTCACGACAATAGCTTCACTATCCGCAAGATTTGGCAGTTCTCCAGAAAAATCCAAGACTGGAACTCCTTCTGGCAAGACTGCATTTTTCCCACGAATGTTAAAGAGTTGAACACCCTCCACACGCGCATCTACCATCATCAACTGGAGAGCAGTTTGACCATTCCATTGATTGACAGACAATTTAACCGCCAACTCTAGATTCTTGGTTTGGGCAAATTCTGTTGCCCATCTACCTTGTCCAAAGGCTACCACTTCAAAACTAGCTTCCCCCTTAGAGATTTTCAGTTTGAGATGGGCATTGCCTGCCCCCATAGTACGGGCACTTTCGACCTGAAAATCCTTGATATAAAAGACAGGTTTCTGATTATCCATTCCAAAAGGTGCCAAGCGCTCAAAGTTCTTGACTGTTTCAAGACTCAAAGTCTCCAAATCCAACTCTTCATCTAGGTTTAACTTATTCTTGCCAGCAGCATCTGCACCTTTTTCACGAACATAATCTTCCAAGACCTGAGATAAATCTGAGAGTTTCTCCACTTCCAGCGTCATCCCTGCTGCACCAGCATGTCCACCAAAGGCGATAAAAAGATCTCGATGAGGATCCAGAGCCTCAAAAATATCTACTACTTCCACACTACGAGCACTGCCTTTGGCACGACCGTCTTCTATATTAAGAACAATGACTGTCTGTCCCAATTCTTCCAACAAACGACCAGCCACGATTCCTAGAACCCCAGGATTCCAGCCTTCCTTGGCCAAGACTTGGACCTTCTTTTCAGGATCCACCATGGTCTTAGCTTCTTCATAAATTGACTGGACGATTTCCTTGCGCTCTTCGTTTTTCTGATGAATCATAAGGGCAATCTCGTGAGCTTCCTCGTCGTCAAATCCAGTCAGCAAATCAATGGCTGGATTGGGATCGTCCAAGCGACCTAAGGCATTTAAACGAGGAGCAATCTGGAAACCAACTGTCTCTTCTGTCACTTCATTGGCAGCAATCCCAGCCATATCCAGCATTTCTTGTAGACCAATACGCTGAGTATGTCCCAACATTTCCAGACCATACTGAACCAAGATACGGTTCTCATCTGTCAAACTAACCATATCTGCAACGGTACCAATAGCGACCAAATCAAGCAATTCCACTTGCACTTCTTCTAACAGGGCACAAGCCAGCTTGAAGGCCACTCCACAACCCGCCAAATATTTGAAAGGATAGTCCGCATCTGGATGTTCAGGATGAACGATGGCATAGGCATCAGGTAAGGTTTCAGGCATGGAATGATGGTCAGTCACAATGACATCTACTCCCATAGACTGGGCCAATTCAATAGCCTCGTGACCAGCAACCCCATTATCCACCGTCACAATCAAGGAAATTCCTTCTTGCTCGATAAAATATTTGTAAACACTGGCATTAGGTCCATAACCGTCGGTAAAACGATTGGGAAGATAAACCCGGCACTCGGCACCAAGCTGTTCCAAACTTTCCTTAACAATCGAAGCCGAAGTCATACCATCCGCATCATAATCACCATAAACGAGAATATTTTCCCCTTCTTCAATGGCATGACGAATCCGTTCCACCGCCTTGTCCATATCATGGAGCAGATAAGGGTCGTGCAAGTCCTCCAAGGAAGGTTCTAAAAACTTCTTCAGACTTTCTTGGTCCTGAATCCCTCTCTCAAATAATAACCGAGCCACCTCAGGACCCAATCCAGCCTTCTTGGCTATCTTTGTAAAATCCGCATCTTCTACTTGCGGGGCAAACTGCCATTCATAAGTAGGTGTTATCAAAAAGACATCCACTCTTTCTAAGAATTCTATCGCTTCATTATAACATGATTTAGGCTTTTTCTCTATCCAGATTGCTTTTTTATAACATTTTAGTGAATTTTTTCAGATATGATTTGACAAGGCAATTCTTTTGGTGTAGAATCGTGTTATAAAATCTAACACAAAGGAGATTCCTTATGGCTTTAGTAGAATTTGAACACGTCGAAAAATATTACGGAGACTACCACGCACTCCGCGACATCAATCTCCGTTTTGAAAAAGGACAAGTCGTTGTCCTACTCGGACCATCTGGTTCTGGAAAATCCACTCTTATCCGCACCATCAATGGTTTGGAGGCTGTTGACAAGGGAAGCCTTCTAGTCAATGGTCACCAAGTTGCTGGTGCCAGCCAGAAAGATTTGGTGCCTCTTCGCAAGGAAGTAGGCATGGTTTTCCAACATTTCAACCTCTATCCGCATAAAACAGTGTTAGAAAATGTAACACTAGCACCTATAAAAGTTTTAGGAATTGATAAAAAAGAAGCTGAAAAAACAGCTCAAAAATATCTGGAATTTGTAAATATGTGGGACAAGAAAGATTCATATCCAGCCATGCTTTCTGGTGGACAAAAACAACGGATTGCCATCGCACGTGGCCTCGCTATGCATCCTGAACTCCTCCTCTTTGATGAACCAACATCTGCTCTTGACCCTGAAACCATCGGCGATGTTCTAGCGGTTATGCAAAAATTGGCCCACGATGGTATGAATATGATTGTCGTTACCCATGAAATGGGCTTTGCCCGTGAAGTTGCTGACCGCATCATCTTTATGGCTGACGGAGAGGTTTTAGTAGATACCACAGATGTTGATGACTTTTTCGACAATCCAAGCGAACCTCGTGCCCAACAATTTCTCAGCAAGATCATCAACCACGAAAGTGACAAAGTCAAATAAGGAGGCACCTATGAAAAAGAAATTCTTTTTATCCGCATTATTGATTAGCCTTTTGGGCCTTGCTGCTACAAAACCAGTTCAGGCTGATACTAGTATCGCAGACATTCAAAAGAGAGGCGAGCTGGTTGTCGGTGTCAAACAAGACGTTCCCAATTTCGGTTACAAGGATCCCAAGACAGGGACCTTTTCTGGTATCGAAACGGACTTGGCCAGGATGGTAGCCGATGAGCTCAAGGTCAAAGTTCGCTATGTGCCTGTTACCGCACAAACCCGTGGACCACTCCTAGACAATGAACAGGTCGATATGGATATCGCAACCTTTACCATCACAGACGAACGCAAAAAACTCTACAACTTTACCAGCCCTTACTACACAGATGCTTCTGGCTTTTTGGTCAATAAATCTGCCAAAATCAAAAAGATTGAGGACCTAAACGGCAAAACCATCGGAGTTGCCCAAGGTTCCATCACCCAACGCCTGATTACTGAACTGGGTAAAAAGAAAGGTCTGAAGTTTAAATTCGTCGAACTTGGTTCCTACCCAGAATTGATTACTTCCCTTCATGCTCACCGTATTGATGCCTTTTCCGTTGACCGCTCTATTCTATCTGGCTACATCAGCAAACGGACAGCACTACTAGATGATAGTTTCAAGCCCTCTGACTACGGTATCGTCACCAAGAAATCAAATACAGAGCTCAACGACTATCTCGATAACTTGGTTACTAAATGGAGCAAGGATGGCCGTTTACAAAAACTCTATGACCGTTACAAGCTCAAACCATCTAGCCATACTGCAGATTAAGGAGGATACCCCATGACAGATTTATCATCTTGGACAGCCTATTTTCAGGATTTTGGACAATTTTTCAATGGATTCCTCTTCACTCTTGCCCTAGCTATCGGCTCCTTTATCCTAGCCATGGTTTTAGGCATCTTCTTCGGAGCCATGTCAACCAGCAAACGTCCAATTTTGCGCATTTTATCTCGCATCTTTGTGGAGTTTTACCAAAACACTCCCCTCTTGGTGCAGTTTGTTATCGTCTTTTATGGTCTACCTCTTATCAGTGACCACACCATCATGATTCCGATTTATTGGACAGCTGTTCTCTGCGTAGGGCTCTATCACGGCGCCTATATCGCTGAGGTTATTCGCTCAGGGATTCAGTCCATCCCTAGCGGTCAGATGGAGGCCGCCTTGTCGCAAGGTTTTACCTATATCAGCGCCATGCGCTTGATTATCTTACCTCAAGCCTTCCGTATCATTCTCCCTCCTTTGACCAATCAAATCGTCAACCTCATCAAGAACACCTCGACAGTCGCTATCATTTCTGGAGTGGACTTGATGTTTGTGACCAAGTCCTGGTCAGCACTTAACGGAAACTATATCCCAGCCTTTCTAGGCGCTGCCCTTCTCTACTTTTCTCTCTGCTTCCCTGTTGCCCAGTTTGGTCGCAAGATGGAGCAAGCCAACAAAAAAGCCTATTCACTTTAGGAGGTTACTATGGAATCCATTTTAGAAGTTTTGACCCCAGATAACCTAATCTTTATCTTTAAAGGATTTGGCTTGACTCTCTACATTTCTCTGATTGCCATCATCCTCTCTACCTTTATCGGTACGGTGCTAGCCGTCATGAGAAATGGCAAAAATCCTGTCTTGCGAATCATCTCCAGCATTTATATCGAGTTTGTGCGTAACGTTCCTAACCTCCTCTGGATTTTCACTATCTTTTTGGTTTTCAAGATGAAGTCCACTCCAGCAGGTATTACAGCCTTCACTCTCTTTACATCAGCGGCCCTAGCTGAGATTATTCGAGGCGGTCTCAATGCCGTAGACAAGGGACAGTACGAAGCAGGAATGTCGCAAGGATTTACTTCTGCACAAATCCTCTACCACATCATTCTCCCACAAGCCATTCGCAAAATGTTGCCAGCCATCATTTCTCAGTTTGTAACCGTGATTAAGGATACCAGTCTTCTCTACTCTGTTATCGCCCTACAAGAACTCTTTGGAGCCAGCCAAATTCTCATGGGCCGTTATTTCGAACCAGAGCAAGTCTTCAGCCTGTATATCCTGATTGCCCTCATCTACTTCAGCTTTAACCTAGCCATTTCTAGCCTGTCTCATATGCTAGCCAAACGTTGGCAACAAGCTGCAGAATAATACTCTTCGAAAATCTCTTCAAACCACGTCAGCTTCCATCTGCAACCTCAAAACAGTGTTTTGAGCAACCTGCGGCTAGCTTCCTAGTTTGCTCTTTGATTTTCATTGAGTATAAACAGTAACTCTCCAGTTAAATTGGAGAGTTTTTTGATGAGAGTAGATATTTATAGACCTCAATTTGACACCATACTTTTTCTATGATAAAATGTAACAAATTTGTTTACAACAAATCAAAATCTTAATGAAATGGAATTTTTTATGAAATCAATCAAAGGACTACTCTTTATCATAGCTAGTTTTGCCTTGACTATGTTGACTTGGATGAGCACTTCTCCCCAATTCATGATTCCAGGACTAGCTTTAACAAGCCTATCTCTGACTTTTATCCTAGCCACTCGTCTCCCACTACTAGAAAGCTGGTTTCACGGTTTGGAGAAGGTCTACACCGTCCACAAATTCACAGCCTTTCTCTCCATCATCCTACTCATCTTTCATAACTTTAGTATGGGCGGTCTGTGGGGCTCTCGCTTAGCTGCTCAGTTTGGCAACCTTGCCATCTATATCTTTGCCAGTATCATCCTTGTCGCCTATTTAGGCAAATACATTCAATACGAAGCTTGGCGATGGATTCACCGTCTGGTTTATCTAGCTTATATTTTCGGACTCTTTCACGTCTACATGATGATGGGCAATCGTCTCCTTACATTTAATCTTCTAAGTTTTCTTGTTGGTAGCTATGCCCTTTTAGGCTTGCTAGCTGGTTTTTATATCATTTTTCTATATCAAAAGATTGGCTTCCCCTATCTAGGGAAAATTACCAATCTCAAACGATTAAATCACGATACTAGAGAAATTCAAATTCATCTTAGCAGACCTTTCAACTATCAATCCGGACAATTTGCCTTCCTAAAGATTTTCCAAGAAGACTTTGAAAGTGCTCCGCATCCCTTTTCTATCTCAGGCGGTCGCGGCCAAACGCTTTACTTTACTGTCAAAAATTCAGGTGACCATACCAAGAATATCTATGATAATCTTCAAGTCGGCAGCAAAGTAAGCGTAGACAGAGCTTACGGGCACATGATCATAGAAGGAGGACGAGAAAATCAGGTTTGGATTGCTGGAGGCATTGGGATTACCCCCTTCATCTCTTACATCCGTGAACATCCTATTTTGGATAAACAGGTTCACTTCTACTATAGCTTCCGTGGAGAGGAAAATGCAGTTTATATAGATTTGCTCCATGACTATGCTCAGAAAAATCCTAATTTTGAACTCCATCTAGTAGACAGTAGGAAAGACGGCTATCTTAATTTTGAACAAGAAGAAGTGCCCAAACATGCAAGCGTCTATATGTGTGGTCCTCTTTCTATGATGAAGTCACTTGCCAAACAGATTAAGAAACAAAATCCAAAAACAGAGATTATTTACGAAGGATTCAAGTTTAAATAACCACTCATACTCTCCTGGAATTTCCCAGGAGTTTTTTATAGTCAAATGAAACAAGACCGGAGCGATGGAATTTTGGTATTCAAATCAATTGATAAGAATGTTTTATAGTGAAATGGAATAGGATACGAACAAATTGATTAGGAAAATCAAATGAATTTATAGAAATCTTTTAGCAGTCATGGCGTCCTATTCCAGTTTCAAAACGCCATAGAAGAAGCATTGTGCTAGTCTAGTTTCAGTTTACTATACTAAAACGAGTAGCTTGAAATCAAAAAACCCACCCAATGGGCAGGTTCTGTATGTATTATTCAGCTAGATTAAGCTTTACCTTCTGAACCGAATACGTCGATACGTTCTTCAACTGATGCTTGGATAGCTTTTACACCGTCAGCCAAGAATTTACGTGGGTCGAAGAGTTTTTTCTTGTCGTATTCTGCTTCGTTTGCTTCGTAGTCACGAGCAAATTTACGAGTTGCGTTAGCAAATGCGATTTGGCATTCTGTGTTAACGTTAACTTTGGCAACACCAAGTTTGATAGCTGCTTGGATTTGCTCATCAGGAATACCTGATCCACCGTGCAATACGATTGGGAATCCTGGAAGAGCTTCTGTCAATTTTTGCAAGTGGTCAAGGTCAAGACCTTCCCAGTTTGCTGGGTAAGGACCGTGGATGTTACCGATACCAGCTGCCAAGAAGTCGATACCAGTTGCAACCATTGCTTTAGCGTCTTCGATTGGAGCCAATTCACCTTTACCGATGATTCCGTCTTCTTCACCACCGATAGTACCAACTTCAGCTTCTACTGAGATACCTTTAGCGTGTGCTTTTTCAACAACTTCTTTAGCCAATTTAAGGTTTTCTTCAACTGGAAGGTGTGAACCATCAAACATGATTGAAGTGTAACCAACTTCGATACACTCAAGTGCATCTTCGTAGTGACCGTGGTCAAGGTGGATAGCTACTGGTACAGTGATACCCATTGATTCAACAAGGTTAGCGATCAAGTTGCGAGCAACTTTGTAACCACCCATGTATTTAGCAGCACCCATTGAAGTTTGGATTAAAACTGGAGCTTTTTTAGCTTCTGCTGCGCGCAAGATAGCTTGAGTCCACTCAAGGTTGTTTGTGTTAAATCCACCAACTGCATAACCGTTGTCACGAGCTGCTTGGACAAATTTTTCTGCTGAAACGATTGCCATTTTATCAGGCCTCCTGTATATTTTTATGGGTCATCCCATTTACATTGTTCATTTTATCACTTTTTGACAAAAAAATCTAGTTTTTCCCGCAGTTTCGATTGAATTTCTTCTAGCTTCATCTATGTAAACCCTTTCTATATCTAGTCTTGGGCGACTTTTGGAAAAGCTATAAAGAAGGTTAAACGATTCTCCTTCATCTCAAAACGATAAGCTAATTTTTCATGTTCTAATAGACTCTTGACCACAAAGAGCCCCATCCCAGACCCCTTGGCCTTGCGACTAGCATTGTCAGAAAAAGACTGGGCTAGTTTTTCTTGTTCCTCTGAGCTACAGCTATTTTCGATAAAAAGTTCCCCTTCTCTTTCTCCAATGCCAACCAAGCCGCCTGGAACAGAGTGCTTGATGGCGTTGCTGATGAGATTAGACAGGATCAACTTCATGACTGATGGATTTAGATAGGCCTGCTGATGGGACAAGCTATTGTCTATCTGAAGCTCTCTTTCCTTGGCTAGCAAGGCATAATCCTTAACCAGACTTTGCGTCATCTGGTGTAGGTCAATTTCTTCCCTATCATCTCGTAATTCCTGTACAGAAGAGAGAGAAAGTATCTGGAGAACGTGATGATTGAGCTCATCCACAATCCCCAAGGCAACTCCCAGATAGTGATCTCTATCCTTATAACGACCGATGTTTTCTTTCATGTTTTCAATCAGGATTTTCAAACTAGCCAGAGGTGTTTTCAATTCATGAGAAGCCCCTCGTAGGAATTCGACCTTCATCTTTTCCAGCTGGAGAATGGCTTCATTCTTGTCATGCAAGTCCGCAATGACAGTCAAAAGATGCTGGTAAAGGCTATTGATTTGTTCCTTTAGATCACCAATCTCATCCTTGGAATCCACGCGCAATCGCACTTGGGCATCCAAATCCATCATTCTACGAGTCACCCGCTTGATTTCCAAAATCGGGGCCACAATGGTCCGAGCATAGATGTAGGCCACCAAGAGGGAAATTAGAAAGGATGCCAGCAAGGTATAGGGGAGAAATTGGAGACTGATCTGCTCTGCTTCCTTTTGCAAGTCCATGGAAGCTAAAAATTGCAGGGTCATGGTGCCACCGTCTTGCGTTTTCACCTCACGCTCCTCGATAAAAAGAGATGTTGTCTGACGTTCCGTATCCAGAGGAAGACTGCCCTTGACTTCTAACTTGTCCTCGGTCATCTCTCCCTTGACTGTCCCCTTGATCTCACTGGTCTGAGAATACAAGTCTAATACTTGCTCAATGCTTTGTCTATCCTTTCCCTCTAGGGATTTAGCAATGGCTGTTGCCTTCTGGCCAATGGTTTCCTGACGATGGCTCAGATAAGTCGAGGGAAAAAGAAAATAAATGGCTAAATGGAGACAGACGACTAGAACACTAAAAATCGAGAAGGTATAGATAAATATCTTTGTAAATAAACCTGTTCGTTTCATTTTCGCTCCAATTTATAACCAACATTGCGCACAGTGAGGATGCAGTCCAGGTCTAGCTTTTTCCGCAGTTCCTTGATATAAACATCAATGACTCGGTCAAAGGGAACCTCATCTGTCGCCTTCCAGACTGCATCGATAATCTGAGAACGAGTCAAGGCTCTTCCTTCATTTTTCACCAAATAATCAAGAATTTCTAACTCTTTGGCATTGATAGCTACTTCCTCACCTGCGAGGCTTGCACTGTAGCTTTCAAAGTCCACCTTGGCATCCTTGTAAGAAAAGATTCTTCCCGTATCATAATAGCGCTTGAAAATCGCATCCACCCTCACTTTTAAGAGGGAGAGGGAGAAGGGCTTTTCCAGATAGCCATCTGCTAGCGAAGCAAAGGCAGTCATCTTGTATTCTTCATCCTGAAAGGCAGTCAACATCAAAACAGGAACCTGACTGGTTTTACGAATTTCCGCTAGGACTTCTAAGCCATTGAGCTTTGGCATCTGGATATCCAGTAAAACTAAGGCTACTTCATAGCTGGAAAATTTTTCTAAGGCTTCCTGACCATCCGCCGCCTCAATGGTTTCATAACCACAATCCGTCAAATAATCACTGATCCCCTCACGGATCATCTCTTCATCTTCTACAATTAAAATTTTCATACTTTAACTGCTCTCTATTTTTTATTTTTCTTAGAATAACTACCTACTCTACTTTTATTATAGCCTCTTACTGACCTTTTGTCTGTAAGCAACTGACCACTAGATAAAACAAAGAGAGCCTATCGCTCTCTCTGCTTGCATTTCACTCTCTGTGGAATGAAGGTTATTTAGCTGCTTTTGAAAATGTTACAACGTAATTATAATCTTTCCCATTAGCTTGATAGACATAGTCCTCTTTGAAAGTATAGCCGCGTTTGCTCAACTCTTCTTTCTTAGCATCAACTTGGCTCTTGACAGCTGCTTTAACCTCTTCATTTGTTGAACCAGCTGCGACTTCAAGAGAAGTTCCATCGATATATCCTAGGAAACCTGCAATATCTTTCATTTTATCAAAGTTATAAAATACATTTACTTTGACCTTTTGAGGAGCTGGCTGTTCTAGACTTCTACGATTTCTGCTAGCGCGTGGTTGAACTGCTGGAGCCATCCTGAAACCTGTGGTTCCTGTAGTTTCCTTAGTGAAAGTTACTACGTAATTAAAGTTTTTCACATCAGTATCTTGCTCAAATACTATTTCTTTTTTTACTGTATATCCACGTTTATTTAATTCTTGAACTTTAGCTTGAATTTTTGCTTCAACTAATTCTTTTGCCCGCTCTTTACTTGTTCCAGCAGGAATCGTAACAGTATTGTCTTCACCAGGATCACCAAAGAAACCTGGAATATCTTTCATACCATCAAAATTATAATAAAGTGAAACTGTGTTTTGAGGTTCCTCAATACTTCTCCGACGACGAGTTACTCGAGGTTGGTAAGTTCCTGCACTTCGGAATCCTGAGTTACCAGTTGTAGAACTGTCTGACGTTGCCGCAGGTTGTGTTTGTGATGAGTCTTCAGATGAGGACGGCTGAGAAGATGGATTGCTAGAAGTTAGTGCGCTGTTTGCTACTGTACTATTTTCATCAATAGTTGTTCCGCCAGCATGGCTTTCGATTGGTTTAGTATAATCTGCTGCCCCTTCTATAGTCGCTCCTGGAGTTTGAATACTTTGACTCAAAGTCTCATATTCATCAACTAACTGAGTTTGTTTTTCAAAATCTGTCTCCTCAGCTAGTTTTTTATAATAGAGATTTGTCAGTTCATTTAATCTATCTCGAGCCTCTTGTTTTTGAGTATCATCTAAATCACTAGTAGAAATAGCTTCCTCAGCTAGTTTTTTATGATCATCAATCGCAGCTTTATTACTATCTTCAGTTTCTTTCTCTAGAGACTTCTCTGAACCATCATGTTCTTCAGCTGGTGCATCGCTTTGTAATTTTTCTGAGTCTGAATTAAGTGACTCTGAGTTTCCGTCTCCAGTCGAAGCTTCAGTATTTTGTGAATTTGTTTCTGCGTTATTATCTTCTGTTACTGAAGTTGATGAATCCGCTCCTGAATGCGATGAATCAACTGATTGATTTACAGTTTCTTCTGTATTTGTAGAGGTTTCTGGAGCTATTGTATCTCCTGTAGCTGAATCCTCAGCTGACGGTGTTGTCGCTTCAGAACTTGTATTTGAAGCTTCTTCTGTTGTTTCAGATTTACCTTCTTCTCCAACTGGCTGTGTAGCGGTACTGGTCTCACCTGAAGTACCTGTTTCTTCGCTTTCTGTACCTGAAACAGTTGATTCTACTTCTTTTGATTCTGAAGATTCTTCTACTTGTTGACCCTGATTTCCTGAAGTTGTACCCTCTGACGCTGGTTCTAACTCTTCAACTTTCGTAGTTTCTGATTTCTGTTCAGATTCTACATTAGCTCCGTCTGTTCCTTCAGCTCCTGTAGTTGTTGCTCCTGATGTCTCTGAAACCTCTGCTGTCGGCTCTGTTGTTTCTGCTCCCTCATTCGATACTTCTGTACCTGATGATTGTTCTTCTGCTTTTGACTCTTTTCCTTGATCACCTGTAGTCCCTGCTCCTGGTGTTTCTGAAACCTCCGCTGTTGGTTCTGCCCCTGCTTCTTCAGCTGGTTCATCGCTTTGTAATTTTTCTTCATTAGAGGTTGAATCGCTTGAGCTAGAAGTCGCTTCATCAGAAGCTCCTTCTACTGGTTGACCTGATTCTCCTGAAGCTTCTCCTTCTGAGACGGTTGTTTCTGCAGTTGGTGTTTCTTCTGTAGATTTCGTTGTTGATTCTGAAGGGACTTCACCTGAACCGTGACCTATTGCTGTACTATCACCATCAATTGTAGTTCCATCATTTCTACCATTCGACAAACCTTCTTTACTATAATCTGGCCCATTGAATTCCTCTCCCGGAACTTCAAAACCATCAATTTCATTTTGATAATATTCTGTAACGCTAATTACTTTCTCTTCATCATTCGCCTCTGTTATAGCTGCTACTGCTTCATTTTTTAAAGCTTCTAATCCCCTTTTTAAGTCATTTTTTTTGTTTTCATCAGAAAGTTTATTAATTATTTCTAATTTCCGATTATAAACAGTCATTATATTTTCGTTAATACTATCGTCTTTAGCTTTTTTAACAGGATCTTCTTTATCTACTGAATTTTCTCCATTTTTTTCTGGGTTCCCCGTATTTGTTCTGTCTGTTTCTTCTTTTTCTGCTACAACTGTCTCGTTTTCTTTAGCTGGTTGATTCAAATCCGGAGTTCCTGTTGTGTCTTCCGTTGGTTGCGCTGGAGTTGGTTGTTCTGTTGCTCCCGGCGCTGCTGGGGATTCTTCCGCTGGTGCCGCTGGAGTTGGTGTCTCTGTTGTTCCCGGCGCTGCTGTGGTTTCTTCTGTTGGTTTCTTTGGCGCTGGAGTTTCTGTTACTCCTGGCGCTGCTGGGCTTCCTTCTGCTGGTGCCGCTGGAGCTGGTTGTTCTGTCGTTCCTGGCGCTGCTGGGGTTTCTTCCGCTGGTGTCGCTGGCGCTAGCGTTTCTGTTGTGCCTGACGTTGCTGGGTGGTCTTCCGCTGGTGTCGCTGGAGTTGGTGTCTCTGTTGTTCCTGGAACTGCTGGGGTTTCTTCCGCTGGTGCCGCTGGAGTTGGTGTCTCTGTTGCTCCCGGCGCTGCTGGGGATTCTTCCGCCGGTTGTGCTGGCGCTGGCGTTTCTGTTGTTCCTGGCGCTGCTGGGGTTTCTTCCGCTGGTGCCGCTGGAGTTGGTGTCTCTGTTGCTCCTGGCGCTGCTGGGGATTCTTCCGTTGGTTTCGTTGGCGCTGGAGTTTCTGTTGTACCTGGCGCTGCTGGGGATTCTTCCGTTGGCTGTGCTGGCGCTGGGGATTCTTCCGCCGGTTGTGCTGGCGCTGAGGTTGATGGTTCTTCCACTTTCGGCGATGATACTGCTGGTGTTTCCACAACTACTGGTGTCGTTTGTTTAACAGTAGTAGTTTGCTCTCCAGTTACAGTATCTGTCTTTGTTTCAACTTCATAACTTTGACGGCTACCAGAATTATCAATCGACACTTGCTGTCTTTTTACTTCTGTATTTCCATCTTTTAGAAAAGCTTCTTCGCTAAAATACAATTTATTATTAGCAAAAATCAAATCTCTATTTGCAATACGATTTATCTCAACCAAACTATCAACAGATAGCCCCGTTGCCCCACTAATAGCACTCAGTGTATCTCCCCACTTAATTGTGTAGTGTGATAAATTGTTTATATTTTGAATATCAGCTTTTACTTCTGCAACTGTTCTGGCTACCCAGACACCATCTTGTTCATTAGCTGATACAGTTGGAGCTAAAAAGCCCAGACCTAGTAGAATCACACCTGTCGCAACAATTGCACCAGTTCTCAATTTTCTAAAACCACGGAGGGACAAGCTTCCTCTAACATTTGTTTGTCTCATAATGTTTATTTTTCCTCACTATTCTATATTTTCCAAAGTAAACCCTGCCTAGGTCTACTAGCCTATGTTTGCGATATGGATAGGCTTCTACAGATTTATCTATCTATTTTCAAGATAAGATTTCTATAGATTTTTATGCACAATTCCATATATAAGTTGTGAAATTCCTTTCTAATAAATTCCATAGCTTTAGTATATCATATTTAAACACTAAAGTACAAAGAAAGCAACTGAAAGCAATGATTTTCACCACTGCTTTCGGCTCTATTTTGTATTGTTAAATATCCATTCTCTATCCACCATTCTGGAATAGAAAAACAAGATGCAATCTTTATTCCAGACTAATTTTTTCAAACTTATTCACTATCCAGCAAGAGCTCTTTTGGTTGTTTTCTGAGGAGATTGCTTGATGCAAGCGCCATAACGAGAACGACTAGAACTAAAGCAAGAACAAAAACGAGGATAAAGTCTGATGTCTGAATGGAAATATCTAGGCTCGACAAGGTCTTGCTAAAGCCATCTACTTCTGCACCACCACCAAGGTTAGAGGCCTGAGCCGCCTTACTAGCCTGTTTGGCAACACCTGAAGTCACATTGGCAAGGACAGTATTTCCGATTGCACGCGCTGTGTAAGTAGCTAAGAAGTAAGCAGAAACAAGAGCAGGGATGGCAATCAAGATGGATTCAGTGATGAATTGACCCAAGATACTTGCCTGCTTGAGACCGATAGAGAGGAGAATTCCCACTTCCTTGCGACGGGCATTGATCCAAAGGCTGAGCAAGAGGGCAAGGAGAAGGACTGAGAAGCTCAAGCTACCCCAGAAGAGGAGATTGGCCATCTTGTACATACCAGATATGGATTGCTCAAGAGCTGGGTAGTTAGAGGAGCTCTTCACCAGTGTATAGCTCTTCCAGTTGATACCACTGATGCCATTCAACTCTTTCATAACATCATCCAAGTTCTTGTCCGCTGTTACAAAGAAGGTAGCGTCCCCGTAAATAGCTGTGTCTTCTGTGTATCCATAAAGTTTTGCAGCAGTGTGAATGTCTGTGATAGCTGTATTTTCATAGAGTTCTTGGGAGTAGGTTACTGCTGACTTATTGTGGCCATCAAAGAGTCCCTTGATTGTCACTTCGACTGTTTCCTTGGCTCCTTTTTCATTGTCTGCATCGTAGATATTAGAGTCTAGTTTGACCTTGTCCCCTACTTTCCAGCCGTGTTTGGCTGCCAAGTCCTTGTGCAGGAGAATCTTGTCCTTGTCATCGTTGGTTAGGTGCTCACCTTCGACCAGCTTATAAGAACCAGAGACAAACTTGTCTTCTTTAGAGGAGTCATTGACACCTGTAATCATCAAGCTACTTCCAAAATGTTTGGCACGGTCAGGTGTCAGATTTTTCTTGGTTTCTGGAGTTTCGATAAGTTCATATCCAGTCAAATCTCCGATAGCGTTGATGCGTTTCACATAAGACTCAATGGCCTTGTTTTCGGTGATTTTTTTGATATCTTCACCCTTGATATTCCCAGCACCACGTGGCGTTCCTTGATTGACGCGACGATTGATTTGCATGGAGAAGCTATTGGTGATATTTTTAAAGGTCTCCTGAGAAGCCTTGGCAGTAGCTCCCTTGATCGACAAGCCGACCAAACTCAAGCTCGCCATGAGGAGAATAATCAGGAAGATGACAATCGATTTGAAAAACTTCCTTGTAACATAGGCAAATGCATTGTGTAACATAGGTTCCCTTTCTAGATGTTGTTCTATTTTATAGTTCTAACAGAAAAAGCTCGTATTATTTCGTAGTATTGCGAGTTTCAGTCAGTTTCTTATCCTTCAACTCAAGTGTAATGTCTGACGCTTGTGCCACTTCTTTGCTGTGGGTGACGACGATAACACATTTACCTGTTTTCTGGGCAAGTGATTTGAGCAGTTCGACAATATCTCCAGCAGTTTTAGGGTCCAGATTTCCCGTTGGCTCATCAGCTAAGATAACTGGAGCTTCTGATACCAAACTACGTGCAATGGCAACACGTTGCTGTTGACCACCTGATAACTGAAGAACATTCCGCTTAATCTGACTTTCATCCAAACCAAGCTCAAGCAGTGTATCCTTGCTTGCCTTTTTATTGACCAAGCGGATATTTTCCAGTGGAGAAAGATAATCTATCAAGTTATAATTTTGAAAGACCAGGGAAATATGGTGCATGCGATGGTAAGAATAGCCCTTCTTACGAATATCCTCTCCTTGAAAAAGGATAGAACCTTCAACAGGACTATCTAGACCAGCCAGTAGAGACAAGAGAGTGGATTTTCCTGCTCCTGACTCACCAATAATACTGTAAAATTTCCCGGGTTCAAAATGATAATTAATCTGATATAGGACTGCTTCAGCAGTGTTTTTATAACGATAGGTAAGGTCTTGTAATTGTAATAAAGTCATGATTTCTCCTTCTTATACTCAATGAAAATCAAAGATTAAACTAGGAAGCTAGCCGTAGGCTGTACTTGAGTACGGCAAGGCGAAGCTGACACGGTTTAAATTTGATTTTCGAAGAGTATTAACTAATAGATGATAAAATTTCTTTCGGCGATTTTCTAAATAAAAATAGGAAACAAAGGGCTACAGATAAGCAACTAATCAATAACAGAAAGACATAGGATTCTGCAAAAGATAGGAGGCTGGTTGATAGACTGCTTGCTTTGGCTAGTGTATCTTGTAAGCTTGCCTGTTCTCCACTTGCTAGTAGTGTTTGGAGTAGGTAAGATGTGATGACGTTTCCTGCAACAAATGCTGGAAGCAAAGCTCCAAGAGATACCAAAACTACCTCTAAACAAAACTGTAGGAAAATCGAGCTCTTGCCTTTTCCAAGTGCCAGTAAAATTCCCACTTCGTAGACCCTTTCTCTCAACCAGAGAGACAAAACCAGAATTAAGGCTCCTGCTCCTGCTATCAACATCCCATAAAGGAAGATGGTCAGGAAGATTTGGAAGGTTGCAACTGAGTCTTTGATTTGTTCAAAAGCCTTGTTTTCCTTTTCGACTTGGTAGCCTTGATTTTCCAAGGCCAAGTTTTCTACCTGCTTCATGAGTCCGTCCATTTCCTTAGGATTTTCTACATAGAAGCGAGCTGCATTAACTTGAGGTTCACTATTGCCCAAAAGGGTTTGGCTACTTTCATAGTCTGTAAAGACCTGGTTTTCACTGAAGTCGGAAGACAAGCCTGTAAATTTCTCTTGTTTTTTACCAGAGAAGATTCCGACGATTTCAAACTCTACTGTTTGCCCTTTATCAGATTCGGACTGTCCGGCATCCAAGCCAATCTTGTCATGAAGGGAAAGACCGTTCTTCTTAGCCAACTCTTCGTGGATGATGATTTTCTTGGAATCCCCTTTTTGAAGGTGTCGCCCTTCTTTTAGGTTGAAAGCTGAGCTAGTAAAGGTGACATCTTTGGATGAATCCTCAAGAGCCGTTAAACTAACCAAGTTCTTGTCCGCAGCTGACAAATCATCACGCTCTACGCTCTGCTCACCACTCACTGCTTCCTTGTCTTTTAGTTTTGCAATCGTTTCGAGTTCAGGAGAGACATTTTCCAGTCCCTTAATCTTGCTAACGGATGCTAGATCTGACAACTTGAAAGTCTGACCGTTTTCTATCTTTTTAATAGAAAAAGATGTATTGAGTGATTTGTAAAGATTGCTTTCTACTGTTTTGTTGGACTTCATCAGCGTCAAACAGGCTGAAATTCCTGCCAATAGGACCAATAAAATCAGAAATAAAATAAAACTTCTCAGTCGTTTTCTGCTGACATAAGCCCAAGCTCTTTGGATTGGATTCATTTGTCACCTCCATATTTGTAAGACTATTATAAAACCTAAATATGAAATGTTTATGAAATACGAAAAAATTTCAAAAAGAGCAACGGCTTTCACCGTTGCTCTTTCGAGTACTATTCTAGCTAGTTTCCGACTAGTCTAAGCTTAACTTATCTTAACTGAGTAAGAATAGCTTTGAGTTTCTCAATCAACTCATCTTCTGTGTGGTCAGACTCTTTCTCATTGGCTAGGAAGGCAACTGCTTGAGCGAGAGTTTCTCGTGCTTTGTCGAGAACTTTCGCATCTACACTTGTAAGATCGCTTTCTTGCAGAACATTAGTCAATTCCTTGGTCAATTTCTTGAGTTCTGACTCTTTCTTGCGACGAGCGATGAGGAAGAGAAGGAGACCAAGAAGGGCGAGCAGGCTGCCAATCATCGTACCGTATGGAAGATGACCTTGTTCTTTGCTTGTTTCTTTCGTTTCTTCTTCATCCTTAGTCGCTTGCTTACCTTTCAAGGATTCGAGTGCTTCTTTGACCTTGGCAGTCATCTCTTTCAAGCCTGCCTCTGTCAAGTCAGTATTTCTAAGGGCTTCTTGACCCTCTCCGAGAATGATCTTAGCAGCGTCGATGACAGATTGATCAATACCATCCAAGTCTTTCAAACGAGTTTCTAGTTCTTCAACCAATCGTGCAAGCTCAGACTTGTCAACAGGACGAGTCTCACTAGGAGTCACTGTAGTGCCTGAATTGTTTGAAGTGGATGTAGAAACTGGTGTTTCTTGAGCTGGAGTACTTGCTTGAGCCTGTCCAACAGTAGATGATGGAGTAGCAGGATTGCTATTGCTACTATCGTCGGTCGTCACATCAGGGGCTGGAGTGTTGCCACTGTTACCTGGTGTCACACTGTTGCTATTGCTGTCAGCAGGGGTAGTAGCACCGTCGTTGTTAGTGTTAGCACTATTATTAGTGTTGCCACCATTGTTAGTGTTACCATCATTACTTGGTACAGAAGTTGGTTTATCTACCAAGCCGGCTTTGGCTTCCGCAAGTTTTTCCTTAGCTTCGTCTACTTTCGCTTTCGCATCCGCTACGTCTTTGTCTGTAGCGCTCGCGTTGCCAATCACTTCCTCAGCTTTTGTTACGGCTTCGGTAGCTTTTGTCTTCGCGTCTTCGTAGGCTGCTTTACTTGCTTCTGTCTTACCGTCTGTATTGGCACCTTCGTTGATGGCTGTATTCAAGGCATCTTTCGCTTGTTTAAGAGGTTCCTTGTCTACGTCTACCAAGCCGGCTTTGGCTTCCGCAAGTTTTTCCTTAGCTTCGTCTACTTTCGCTTTCGCATCCGCTACGTCTTTGTCTGTAGCGCTCGCGTTGCCAATCACTTCCTCAGCTTTTGTTACGGCTTCGGTAGCTTTTGTCTTCGCGTCTTCGTAGGCTGCTTTACTTGCTTCTGTCTTACCGTCTGTATTGGCACCTTCGTTGATGGCTGTATTCAAGGCATCTTTCGCTTGTTTAAGAGGTTCCTTATCTACGTCTACCAAGCCGGCTTTGGCTTCCGCAAGTTTTTCCTTAGCTTCGTCTACTTTCGCTTTCGCATCCGCTACGTCTTTGTCTGTAGCGCTCGCGTTGCCAATCACTTCCTCAGCTTTTGTTACGGCTTCGGTAGCTTTTGTCTTCGCGTCTTCGTAGGCTGCTTTACTTGCTTCTGTCTTACCGTCTGTATTGGCACCTTCGTTGATGGCTGTATTCAAGGCATCTTTCGCTTGTTTAAGAGGTTCCTTATCTACGTCTACCAAGCCGGCTTTGGCTTCCGCAAGTTTTTCCTTAGCTTCGTCTACTTTCGCTTTCGCATCCGCTACGTCTTTGTCTGTAGCGCTCGCGTTGCCAATCACTTCCTCAGCTTTTGTTACGGCTTCGGTAGCTTTTGTCTTCGCGTCTTCGTAGGCTGCTTTACTTGCTTCTGTCTTACCGTCTGTATTGGCACCTTCGTTGATGGCTGTATTCAAGGCATCTTTCGCTTGTTTAAGAGGTTCCTTGTCTACGTCTACCAAGCCGGCTTTGGCTTCCGCAAGTTTTTCCTTAGCTTCGTCTACTTTCGCTTTCGCATCCGCTACGTCTTTGTCTGTAGCGCTCGCGTTGCCAATCACTTCCTCAGCTTTTGTTACGGCTTCGGTAGCTTTTGTCTTCGCGTCTTCGTAGGCTGCTTTACTTGCTTCTGTCTTACCGTCTGTATTGGCACCTTCGTTGATGGCTGTATTCAAGGCATCTTTCGCTTGTTTAAGAGGTTCCTTGTCTACGTCTACCAAGCCGGCTTTGGCTTCCGCAAGTTTTTCCTTAGCTTCGTCTACTTTCGCTTTCGCATCCGCTACGTCTTTGTCTGTAGCGCTCGCGTTGCCAATCACTTCCTCAGCTTTTGTTACGGCTTCGGTAGCTTTTGTCTTCGCGTCTTCGTAGGCTGCTTTACTTGCTTCTGTCTTACCGTCTGTATTGGCACCTTCGTTGATGGCTGTATTCAAGGCATCTTTCGCTTGTTTAAGAGGTTCCTTGTCTACGTCTACCAAGCCGGCTTTGGCTTCCGCAAGTTTTTCCTTAGCTTCGTCTACTTTCGCTTTCGCATCCGCTACGTCTTTGTCTGTAGCGCTCGCGTTGCCAATCACTTCCTCAGCTTTTGTTACGGCTTCGGTAGCTTTTGTCTTCGCGTCTTCGTAGGCTGCTTTACTTGCTTCTGTCTTACCGTCTGTATTGGCACCTTCGTTGATGGCTGTATTCAAGGCATCTTTCGCTTGTTTAAGAGGTTCCTTATCTACGTCTACCAAGCCGGCTTTGGCTTCCGCAAGTTTTTCCTTAGCTTCGTCTACTTTCGCTTTCGCATCCGCTACGTCTTTGTCTGTAGCGCTCGCGTTGCCAATCACTTCCTCAGCTTTTGTTACGGCTTCGGTAGCTTTTGTCTTCGCGTCTTCGTAGGCTGCTTTACTTGCTTCTGTCTTACCGTCTGTATTGGCACCTTCGTTGATGGCTGTATTCAAGGCATCTTTCGCTTGTTTAAGAGGTTCCTTGTCTACGTCTACCAAGCCGGCTTTGGCTTCCGCAAGTTTTTCCTTAGCTTCGTCTACTTTCGCTTTCGCATCCGCTACGTCTTTGTCTGTAGCGCTCGCGTTGCCAATCACTTCCTCAGCTTTTGTTACGGCTTCGGTAGCTTTTGTCTTCGCGTCTTCGTAGGCTGCTTTACTTGCTTCTGTCTTACCGTCTGTATTGGCACCTTCGTTGATGGCTGTATTCAAGGCATCTTTCGCTTGTTTAAGAGGTTCCTTGTCTACGTCTACCAAGCCGGCTTTGGCTTCCGCAAGTTTTTCCTTAGCTTCGTCTACTTTCGCTTTCGCATCCGCTACGTCTTTGTCTGTAGCGCTCGCGTTGCCAATCACTTCCTCAGCTTTTGTTACGGCTTCGGTAGCTTTTGTCTTCGCGTCTTCGTAGGCTGCTTTACTTGCTTCTGTCTTACCGTCTGTATTGGCACCTTCGTTGATGGCTGTATTCAAGGCATCTTTCGCTTGTTTAAGAGGTTCCTTGTCTACGTCTACCAAGCCGGCTTTGGCTTCCGCAAGTTTTTCCTTAGCTTCGTCTACTTTCGCTTTCGCATCCGCTACGTCTTTGTCTGTAGCGCTCGCGTTGCCAATCACTTCCTCAGCTTTTGTTACGGCTTCGGTAGCTTTTGTCTTCGCGTCTTCGTAGGCTGCTTTACTTGCTTCTGTCTTACCGTCTGTATTGGCACCTTCGTTGATGGCTGTATTCAAGGCATCTTTCGCTTGTTTAAGAGGTTCCTTGTCTACGTCTACCAAGCCGGCTTTGGCTTCCGCAAGTTTTTCCTTAGCTTCGTCTACTTTCGCTTTCGCATCCGCTACGTCTTTGTCTGTAGCGCTCGCGTTGCCAATCACTTCCTCAGCTTTTGTTACGGCTTCGGTAGCTTTTGTCTTCGCGTCTTCGTAGGCTGCTTTACTTGCTTCTGTCTTACCGTCTGTATTGGCACCTTCGTTGATGGCTGTATTCAAGGCATCTTTCGCTTGTTTAAGAGGTTCCTTATCTACGTCTACCAAGCCGGCTTTGGCTTCCGCAAGTTTTTCCTTAGCTTCGTCTACTTTCGCTTTCGCATCCGCTACGTCTTTGTCTGTAGCGCTCGCGTTGCCAATCACTTCCTCAGCTTTTGTTACGGCTTCGGTAGCTTTTGTCTTCGCGTCTTCGTAGGCTGCTTTACTTGCTTCTGTCTTACCGTCTGTATTGGCACCTTCGTTGATGGCTGTATTCAAGGCATCTTTCGCTTGTTTAAGAGGTTCCTTGTCTACGTCTACCAAGCCGGCTTTGGCTTCCGCAAGTTTTTCCTTAGCTTCGTCTACTTTCGCTTTCGCATCCGCTACGTCTTTGTCTGTAGCGCTCGCGTTGCCAATCACTTCCTCAGCTTTTGTTACGGCTTCGGTAGCTTTTGTCTTCGCGTCTTCGTAGGCTGCTTTACTTGCTTCTGTCTTACCGTCTGTATTGGCACCTTCGTTGATGGCTGTATTCAAGGCATCTTTCGCTTGTTTAAGAGGTTCCTTATCTACGTCTACCAAGCCGGCTTTGGCTTCCGCAAGTTTTTCCTTAGCTTCGTCTACTTTCGCTTTCGCATCCGCTACGTCTTTGTCTGTAGCGCTCGCGTTGCCAATCACTTCCTCAGCTTTTGTTACGGCTTCGGTAGCTTTTGTCTTCGCGTCTTCGTAGGCTGCTTTACTTGCTTCTGTCTTACCGTCTGTATTGGCACCTTCGTTGATGGCTGTATTCAAGGCATCTTTCGCTTGTTTAAGAGGTTCCTTATCTACGTCTACCAAGCCGGCTTTGGCTTCCGCAAGTTTTTCCTTAGCTTCGTCTACTTTCGCTTTCGCATCCGCTACGTCTTTGTCTGTAGCGCTCGCGTTGCCAATCACTTCCTCAGCTTTTGTTACGGCTTCGGTAGCTTTTGTCTTCGCGTCTTCGTAGGCTGCTTTACTTGCTTCTGTCTTACCGTCTGTATTGGCACCTTCGTTGATGGCTGTATTCAAGGCATCTTTCGCTTGTTTAAGAGGTTCCTTGTCTACGTCTACCAAGCCGGCTTTGGCTTCCGCAAGTTTTTCCTTAGCTTCGTCTACTTTCGCTTTCGCATCCGCTACGTCTTTGTCTGTAGCGCTCGCGTTGCCAATCACTTCCTCAGCTTTTGTTACGGCTTCGGTAGCTTTTGTCTTCGCGTCTTCGTAGGCTGCTTTACTTGCTTCTGTCTTACCGTCTGTATTGGCACCTTCGTTGATGGCTGTATTCAAGGCATCTTTCGCTTGTTTAAGAGGTTCCTTATCTACGTCTACCAAGCCGGCTTTGGCTTCCGCAAGTTTTTCCTTAGCTTCGTCTACTTTCGCTTTCGCATCCGCTACGTCTTTGTCTGTAGCGCTCGCGTTGCCAATCACTTCCTCAGCTTTTGTTACGGCTTCGGTAGCTTTTGTCTTCGCGTCTTCGTAGGCTGCTTTACTTGCTTCTGTCTTACCGTCTGTATTGGCACCTTCGTTGATGGCTGTATTCAAGGCATCTTTCGCTTGTTTAAGAGGTTCCTTGTCTACGTCTACCAAGCCGGCTTTGGCTTCCGCAAGTTTTTCCTTAGCTTCGTCTACTTTCGCTTTCGCATCCGCTACGTCTTTGTCTGTAGCGCTCGCGTTGCCAATCACTTCCTCAGCTTTTGTTACGGCTTCGGTAGCTTTTGTCTTCGCGTCTTCGTAGGCTGCTTTACTTGCTTCTGTCTTACCGTCTGTATTGGCACCTTCGTTGATGGCTGTATTCAAGGCATCTTTCGCTTGTTTAAGAGGTTCCTTATCTACGTCTACCAAGCCGGCTTTGGCTTCCGCAAGTTTTTCCTTAGCTTCGTCTACTTTCGCTTTCGCATCCGCTACGTCTTTGTCTGTAGCGCTCGCGTTGCCAATCACTTCCTCAGCTTTTGTTACGGCTTCGGTAGCTTTTGTCTTCGCGTCTTCGTAGGCTGCTTTACTTGCTTCTGTCTTACCGTCTGTATTGGCACCTTCGTTGATGGCTGTATTCAAGGCATCTTTCGCTTGTTTAAGAGGTTCCTTATCTACGTCTACCAAGCCGGCTTTGGCTTCCGCAAGTTTTTCCTTAGCTTCGTCTACTTTCGCTTTCGCATCCGCTACGTCTTTGTCTGTAGCGCTCGCGTTGCCAATCACTTCCTCAGCTTTTGTTACGGCTTCGGTAGCTTTTGTCTTCGCGTCTTCGTAGGCTGCTTTACTTGCTTCTGTCTTACCGTCTGTATTGGCACCTTCGTTGATGGCTGTATTCAAGGCATCTTTCGCTTGTTTAAGAGGTTCCTTGTCTACGTCTACCAAGCCGGCTTTGGCTTCCGCAAGTTTTTCCTTAGCTTCGTCTACTTTCGCTTTCGCATCCGCTACGTCTTTGTCTGTAGCGCTCGCGTTGCCAATCACTTCCTCAGCTTTTGTTACGGCTTCGGTAGCTTTTGTCTTCGCGTCTTCGTAGGCTGCTTTACTTGCTTCTGTCTTACCGTCTGTATTGGCACCTTCGTTGATGGCTGTATTCAAGGCATCTTTCGCTTGTTTAAGAGGTTCCTTGTCTACGTCTACCAAGCCGGCTTTGGCTTCCGCAAGTTTTTCCTTAGCTTCGTCTACTTTCGCTTTCGCATCCGCTACGTCTTTGTCTGTAGCGCTCGCGTTGCCAATCACTTCCTCAGCTTTTGTTACGGCTTCGGTAGCTTTTGTCTTCGCGTCTTCGTAGGCTGCTTTACTTGCTTCTGTCTTACCGTCTGTATTGGCACCTTCGTTGATGGCTGTATTCAAGGCATCTTTCGCTTGTTTAAGAGGTTCCTTATCTACGTCTACCAAGCCGGCTTTGGCTTCCGCAAGTTTTTCCTTAGCTTCGTCTACTTTCGCTTTCGCATCCGCTACGTCTTTGTCTGTAGCGCTCGCGTTGCCAATCACTTCCTCAGCTTTTGTTACGGCTTCGGTAGCTTTTGTCTTCGCGTCTTCGTAGGCTGCTTTACTTGCTTCTGTCTTACCGTCTGTATTGGCACCTTCGTTGATGGCTGTATTCAAGGCATCTTTCGCTTGTTTAAGAGGTTCCTTGTCTACGTCTACCAAGCCGGCTTTGGCTTCCGCAAGTTTTTCCTTAGCTTCGTCTACTTTCGCTTTCGCATCCGCTACGTCTTTGTCTGTAGCGCTCGCGTTGCCAATCACTTCCTCAGCTTTTGTTACGGCTTCGGTAGCTTTTGTCTTCGCGTCTTCGTAGGCTGCTTTACTTGCTTCTGTCTTACCGTCTGTATTGGCACCTTCGTTGATGGCTGTATTCAAGGCATCTTTCGCTTGTTTGAGAGCTGACTTATCTGCAGATCTCACTTCATACGGAACGTTGATAATTTCCGTACTATTATCTGCATAAGTCACTACCACTTCGATAGTATGAGTTCCAAGAGCAATTGGATACGTCGTACCATCTTTTAAGGCTGCTGACACTTTATCAGCAACGGTTACAGCATCCAGCAATTCTTCATTTGTAGGGGTGCTTCCGCCAACTACTTTGCTAATTTTAGTCGTTGCAACCTCATGTTTTGGAACAGTAACAGTATAGTCACGTGCGGAACTTTCTGCTTCTCCTGTTCCCTTTGTTGCTGTAATTTGAACCGTACGATTCGTAGTTCCTAATGTTCCATTCGGAACTACAAGTTTATCTCCGACTTTCTTAACAGCAGTATCTGTAGACGCCCAGCTGTTTTCACTTGTAAGAGTGACAGTCTTCGTTCCATCATTTTCTGTAGGAATATTAAATGTAATCTTATCTGCATCTGTTGGAACAGTAAACTCATAATCACCATTCATTTTTGCAGTTGAAGTCAAGTTTGCTGGTTTTGGATGTTTAACAACTACTTCTGAACTACTATCAGATTCCGTTCTATCCGTTCCAGATGTGTACACCACTTTGGCTACAATTTTCGCACCTGCAGTCAATGATTTACCTGCTAGTAAAGGAACTGTTACATTATCTTTTTTGTTAAACTCTCCCTCTTTAGCAACGGTTGTTTCACCAATCTTATTAGGTTGTGCTGGATTTGACATGTCATACAGCTCTACAGTTGTTCCACTGTTCACGTTATTGACTGTCAGACTTGTTGCAGTAGATGTTGCCCCTTCTACTGTCGGTGTTAACGGTTTGACTTCAAATGTTACATCAAATTTTTCAAAACGTTTCCAATTTATTTGATCGTTATCTCCTGCCATAAAGACTTGAATGCTATCTTTATACTTACCAAGATAATTTGCTTTTTGTTTTTCAGAAGTTCTACTATAGCTTGCATATTCTGAATAACCGTTACCTGATGTTGACTTCCAAGCAGAAGATGTCCTTGGTGAATTAGACGTAAAGTAAGTCTGAGCATTATTAGTCGTTCCACTAAAATCTGTTCCAAAAGTAGTCGTCACATGTATTGTAGTAGGAGTAGCATGATAAACTTTCAGATTGATATCAATAGTTTTCTCAACACTTCCTTCTGTTCCATCAGCATTTGTAACACTATAAGTAACTGTTACGCTACCTTTTGTATTATTTCCTGTAGCATCCGTCTGCTCTGTTGTACTTGGTTCAGTACCCCATGCTACTGTCACACCGTCTGCCGGTTTGTTTACATTAGTACTATTCTGACCTTTAAACTGCACATAATTTTCAGGCTGTGTTCCTTCAGGCAATTCTCCATTTAACAGTGTAGTAAATTTATCTTTTTTAGCCTCTGCTGTTGGATATACTGCTACTGGGACTGTCACTTCTGTTACACGTCTTGTTTGATTATTGGTTCCTGTTTTTTCAGAAATAACAAGCGTTGCAGTACGTGTACCTACCGTCGTAAAGTCAGACTCCTCTTTCCAAGTAGCAGTCAAGTAGTTTGGAAGAGTTGTTGTTTGACCATTTTCTTGATAATTCAAGAGACGTTCTGGATGATTTTTCAACTCAGTTAATGCAGCATTTCCTGCGATTTGCTTAACTGGTTTACCTGCAAAAATCTGAGTCTTAGCTACTGATCGTTCTGCAGCATCACTTGTCGTATCAAAGGCTGTCTGTGTAACCTTAACAGGCACATTTGAGTAAGATGGCTGATTAGCTTGTTCTGTTTGTCGGAGATACTTACCTTCAGGAAGAGTATAAGACCAACGTCCGTCACTAGGTATAACCTCGTCCGATGTTCCATCTTGGAAATGAAGTGTCACCTTAGAAGCGCTTCTAATAGCCGTACCTGAAATCGTACGATCTGTGTCTCTCAGTTTATCACCAGAAGTTGCAGTGATCGTCGGAACTTCTGGTTTGGCTACTTGACTATGTGCGATAGGAAGTGTTGAACCATCCACAAAACCGACAGTAACTGTATTCGCTTTATCCGTTCCAGTTTCTTTACTATAAGTAACCCCTGTCGCTGGGATATTCTGATTATCTCTGTTTAATTCTTGAAGTTTATCTTTGAAACGATCTTTTGCACTATCAAGGAAATTACTGTTTGAAATATCATTATTGCCAAAGGTTACTTTTTCTGCATCCGTTGGATAGTTCAAACGTGTGCGATAATACTCTGCAAATGTCTGAATCGTAACCTTCCTTTCAAGAAGAGCTGATTCTGTACCTGTAGCATCACGAGTAGATAAAACAAGAGTATAATCACCTGGATCAATTCTACCTCGACTATTCGTTCTGATAGATGTCCCTTCGACACCATGAGTTATATCACGTCCTCTAAAGAGACGAACACGCAATTTATCGCTGTCAGACGCTGGTTTTCCTACTGTCTTACCTGTAGGTTTTGCATTATCTTCTGCATCACTACCTTCAAAATACCCTTTAAGATCATCAACTGTTGGAGATGGAATTGTTTGTCCATCTTGAATTTCTTTTCCATTTTTCCATTTAACAGTCGGAGCTGTATTGATTGATTCAGCTGATAAAATCCAGTCATTATTTTGAGATTCTCCAATTCCTATTGGACCATTTATATTAGCACCGTTATAGAAATGTCCTCTGAATTTAACAGCACCCTCTCCTGTAGGAATTGTAAATGGTGGATTTTCAAGAGCGGAGTCTCTAACTCTCAAAGTGATGTCTGTAATTGATTTATTAGCAGTATTTTGACTAGCAATCAACTCAATCTTGTCATTTGGACTATATAACATCCAATTTCCATCTACCTTCTTGAGGCCGATGTCTACTCCACCATTAGTAATATTTCCGCCAATACGGACGTAGCCTCCTGCTTGGTCGTGCGGTACATGAACCGTCAACTCTCTACCTGCTGCATAAGGGGTATCTACTGTTGCTTTTCCAAGGACAACTCCTACAATCTTTTCGTCGGAGGCGACACCATTTTTAACCTGTACAGCTTTTATACGGTTTGTGCTATAACTTGCATTTGTATTATTAGCCGTCTGTGTTAGGTATTCGCCATCTGCAAGTGTATACGTCCACCTACCATCTGCTCCAACATTAACGTCTTTCTCACTACCATCTTGTAAAGTCAATTTAACTTTTTCTGCACCTGCTATAGCTTGACCAGAAATAGTTCGAGAAGTCGAACGTAAGCCTTCAGTCCCCATAGCACTTTCTACATTATCAATTGTTGGTGCTTCTGGTTTAATCTCATAGTTAAAATAGTAATGTTGGCTATGTCCATAAGCATCTGTCACATCAATCTTCGCTACATGTCTACCTGGATTTTGAGTTGCAGCGACACTGCCACCTAGGCTTGAACTCATGTATTTATTGTTTTCGGTTGCTCCAGTCTGTGCTGTGAATTGATCTCCAAATTTAGTTGTTGTAACCCCTGATGGTAAATGTTGAATAGACAGACTGCGGATAGAACCCGTATCATCCCAAACTTTTAAAGTTGGAGGATTGAAAGTTTGTCCTCTGGTCACACTATAAAGTGGCTTTGTGGCAGCTGCTTCTGTAGTCGGAAGAAGGGTATCTCCAAGACTGACTTTTGGCGCACTGCTGTCTGCAGGAACCTGATAAGTACTTTCAGTACTGAAGTTCGTGTCTGCCGCTTTTTGCTTGGCTTTAAGATCAGTTCCTAGTTTGGCTGTTCCAAATGGGATGTGAATCGTAGCTGTACCGGTATTTCCTGTATCTGCTGTTACGGATATCGTAGTATTTTGGTTTACATTGTCTTTTTCCCAATTGTTTCCGTTTTTGCTAAAGGCAACTGTATGCTCTGTTCCTGTTCCATCTGTATAGCGCAATTCTGCCTTGTTCGCATTTAGATGACCAATCTTAGCTGTAAATCCAGTCTCATCACGCCCAAATTCTGGTTTTTTAGCAAAGTTAGGCAAGCTTGCTTGGATGCTTCCATCACTAAGGGGACTCTTCATATCTCCGTAGAATGGATCTTCTGTTCCTTTTCTCACAAAAGCAGAAACTAATCGAAGCTGATCTGTTCCTATTTTATCTTTTTTATAGCTTGTACTTGTAAATTCAATCGAACCATTTGCATTTATAGGCGCAGTAGCAATAACTTCGTAGTTAACAGCTTCTCCTATAAAGCTCTGTTGGTTGTTATTTCCGCCTTTTACTAGAAAGGCCTTCCACTCATAGTCTACATTGTCAATTTTTTTTGATGCCAATCCAGACACAGTAGTTGCTCTAATAGGTGGTTTTTCATTTGCTTTTCCGTTTAAGTTGTTAGTAGTTGTGCTAAAGCTTGCTTTTGCTGGCGGAATCACAAGACTAGATGTATAGGTTTGTGTTTGATTATCATCTGTTGTTGCGGTTATGGTTAATGGATATACTCCTGCTTTGTTTGCTGCAAAACCAGAAGCCCCAGACTCAGCTCGAATGGTTGCAGTTGTTGAATCGATACCTCTCGTTGCCCATGTAACTCCTAGATTGTCTCCACCGCTAATTGTTAAGCTTTTAATTGGGCGTGACCCTCTCACCATGAACTTAATGGAGTTATTCGTTACCCGTTGGTTAGTTGGGTATTTTATCACACGCTCATCTTTGATGTCACGTTCATTCGTCGTAACTCCCATTTTAAAAGGTTTTGTTTTTCCGAGATTTGATGCGTCTGATTCTACAGTTTTATGAAATGAATCATTCCCTTGAGCATCTTGGTTTTTATAATCTATCCATTCGCCATCTACTACTGTTTTTACAAGGTATTCTCCAAGTTTCACATCAACATTTTCAAAGGTTGCACGTCCACCTACTCCAGCAACTTTTTCAGCCAGTTTGGTCAAACTTCCATTCGGCTCTTTTTTAAACAGAACCATTTTATAACCTTCTGTCCCATTGCTAGCCGTGATGTCATGGCGTCCCTCATCTAGTCTGCTAAAGTCTGTCTCTAACACAGGTGTTTTCGGTTTCGTGACAAAGTGAATAACTCCTTTATCTTGCGAACCATCTCTGAAATAACGTCTATAGTTATAAGTGTGAACACCTGGCTTAGTCGAAACTTCAGTTGTTATTTCCTTAGTAGTAGTAGTAGTAGTAGTACCTTTGTAAAAGTCAAATCTTTGACCTTTAGCTTCAGCGTCGGTATAGCCGTTTCTAATATTAGTTCCAGACTTGTCTTGGTACGTACCGTAGTTTCTAATGTCAAAACTATTATAACTTTCAATACGGTTAGGAGCACCCTCATCTATATAACTAATAATTCCTTTCACACGTGAATCTGTAGCGTCAAAATCCCCAATCGGTACAGATTGGTAGGTTCTACCGTCTTTATTGATATTATAACTCCATGCTTGTGTTCCAAACTCTGCAGCAATGTTATCTTGATCTACTTGGAAATATCCATTTTGTCTAAGTTCAAAACGAAAGTTCCCTGCACTTCCGACTTCTTTATCTGTACGCGCATGAATTTGCAAAGCTAATATACGATGAGGGTTATCTTCACGGTCTACACCTTTTATACTAGACATATAAACCAGCTTAGCCCCGTCATTCCCCCCTGTTGTTTCAAATTCAATCCGGTAAGCTGTATTACCTTCTAAACGTCCGTAATAAGTGTTCCCAGAGGAGTTTACAACTAACTGTGCTTTTTCATTACTTCTATCTTGCTCTGCTTGGTTTTCAAAACCATTCGTTGCATTCGCTTCCCTAGGATTTCCTCGATTGTAAAAACCGCCTCCTACTTCATCACGAATCCACTCTAATACGCTACCAACTTTATAGTCATATTTCGAACGAAAAGCCTGTGTTGTTCTAGGCGCATTTGTCTGATTAGGCGTTCCTTTACTTACTTCTCCAAATCCAGCAGCTTCCATTGTAGAAACTAACTCATCTTTATTACCGCTCGCTGCTCTATTAAAAGAAGTAGATCCTTGATCCGTTTGTTTGGTTATGGTAACACTATTTGATTTTAGTATTTGCCCCGATGGTATGGTAAACAGAAAGCTTAGTTTGTCGAGATTTTTACGCGAAGGGTTAACGGTTATTCTCCATCTAAAACCAGTTGTTGTTTTTTCAACATCTTCTTTTAGATAATTTATAATATCCGCAACATCATCAGGTTTATCGGGACCGTTCTCACGCTTTTTATTCCAATAAACGTAGGTGTAATTTGAATATGGTGACGTGATATCAAAGCCATTGTCAAAGTAGTGCCTTTTGACATCGGTAAAACTACCATTAGCAGCTCTATCAGCCGAACGTGCATTACGTGTTCGTACTCCTGCTGGCACATTGCGGAAACCTGACCATCCTCTAGTGTTGGTGCGCGGTTGGATAGTTACATTGTTTTCGCTTGGAGTTGCAGACTCGGCTGGATTTACAGGTCCTGTTACTTCTCCTCCATTAGCCTCATTTTCAGAGAGAACTCCTTCGATTAAATCCCGAGATTTTTTCAGATCTGCTAAGGCAGCATTAAAGTCTTCTTGGCTAATGGTGTCGCCTTTAGAAAAGGCTTCATTGAACTTATCAGCAGCTGCTTTGGCTGCTTGGATTTTATCTGCTGATGCTCCGTTAGCTCGGAGTTGGTCTGTGATAAATTCTAATTCAGCTTTTAGTCCATCAACACCATTTTTACCTCCTGTATTTGTGTAAGTTGGGAGTGCCTGTGGAGTCGTTTGAGAGCCAGCTCCAGAACCTGTTGAGTCTCCTCCAGCAGATGGCCTAACTTGATTTTCATCTGATGTAGGCTCGCTCAAAGTTCTTCTACGACTCTTCCCTCCACTTGCTTGATTAGTCACAGCTCCTTCTGGACTAGCTAGTCCAGTAGATGTCAGACCTGTAGATGTTAGACCAGCCCTTTCCAAGATTGTTGGAGTGTCTAAACTAGGTGTCAAGGCTTGATTGACACGGCTTGTAAGTTCAGCCATCAGTCTTGCTTGCTCATCAACCTGCTCTTGCGTCGCTTTTGGATCTTCCAAAATTGCCTTAGCTGCTGCTAGGCGCGCTTCCACTTCAGCATGGAGTTCCTGCATTGAGCTAAGCGTTAGGTTTGCCAACAAAGCTTGCAGATTGCCTTGAGTCGATTTGGCTGCCTCTGTATTAGCAACAGCAGCTGGCTGTTCTTGCTCTTTTTCTCCCTCTTCTTGAGGTTTCTCTTGAGCAAACTCTGGCTGAGCAGAGTCCGCCCCTACTTCAGCAGGTTCAGCTGCTGCTTGCCCTTGTTCAGCTTCTTCAGCTGGCGCTTCTTTTGCTTTTAGCTCATCGGCTGGTTTGAGTTCAGCTGGCTGGTCAGTCAGAGCTTTCTTGGAGTCTCCTTCATCCGAGGGCTCTGGTTCTCTATCCGCCTTGCCATCAGGAGTCGCTACAACAGCATCACTTGCCGTAGTTGGAGTAATCGTTTCACTCGCTGCCACAGCTCCGTTGGTAAAAAACATCAGAGCCGCTACCGCAACACTGGCAGCACCAAAGTGATACTTACGAATGGAATAACGGAAGACCTTTTCCCCGTTATCATCACGATATGATTTTTTCATGATTGAATTACCTCTCGTTTTTTCCTTTCTGGAGGTACTAAAAAATACCCCCCCTTAAATATTTTAGTATTTAAGGAAAGGATATGTTTTTTTCTTTTTGTTCCCTAGCTTGTCAAAAGACAAGTTTTGAGACAATAATATTATACACTATTTTCGCAAATTTGAACAGCAAAACGCGAAGTTTTTAGCAGTCTCGTGGAGACGTTAAAAAAGTAGCAAAAAAGCTGATATAACAGTATTTTCTTACGATTATATATATATATATGCGCACCTTTATATATCAGCATTATTATGGATAATATTTTAAATTTAATATAAATAAAAAACAGACCCTATCTATAGAAAGATACAATCCGCCATTTTTTCTATATAAAATCAGCAGAACCATTCTGCTGAAAATAGTGAAATACGATGTAAGTTTCCTAGCACTCTGATAATATTTTAAGAGAAAAGCTAGATACATCCCTTAACTTACAAAAGCGCCTCAAACTCAGCCACGGTCATTCCCAACTGCTTACTGGCAACTTCAGATGTTAGAAGACCTTGACGAACGAGATTTAGTAGCATAGACAAACTTCCTTCAGCTTTCCCGCGTTCAAGTCCTTGTTCGATACCTTCCGCCCTAGCTGTTTCCAAGGCATAGTCCTGTGCCAACAAGGCTTGTTCTTCTCGCATACGTAGTTGACTAAACATCTTCCTGTCCTCCTCGGACCAGCTCTTGTAGTCCAGCAGTTGATCTGCTTGGCTGATGGCTCGCTCAGGTTGTTGGGTAAAAGGTTTGTTACCGAAAAACTCCAACCATGGTTTGCGAATGCTATCTTTGCTGGTTTCTCTGTATTTGTTAGATCTTATTTATGATGCTCTTTCAATAGTTCTTCAAACTCAGCCACGGTCATGCCTGATTGCTCACTCGCAACCTCAGGTGTTAGAAGACCTTGACGAACCATATCCAGAAAGGCAAAAAGTTTTCCTTCTTCCCTTCCTTCAACTTTCCCGCGCTCCAATCCCTGTTCAACTCCCTCAGCTCGTCCACGTTCTAAACCCTCTGCACGACCACGTTCCAACCCTTTTTCCTCAGCTTGTTCCAAGGCATAGTCATGTGCTAACAAGGCTTGTTCTTCGCGTCTGCGTTGTTCACTAAACATTCTCCTGTCCTCCTCGGACCAGCTCTTGTAGTCCAGCAGTTGGTCTGCCTGGCTGATGGCTCGCTCGGGGTGCTGGGTAAAGGGTTTATTCCCGAAAAACTCCAACCACGGCTTGCGAACCTCGTCTTTGCTGGTTTCTCTATATTTTTTTAATTCCAAGAACGCCATCTTAACCAGATGGTTTTCTTGACCGTTATTGGTGATGGTTAAAACCTCACCTGTAGTGTCCTCTCGCATGCTAAAGCTATGAAAAGCCAGGTCATCTGAGAAATAATTGCTATCTACAATTGCGATAGCGTATACTGGTGCGATGTGTTTATAGCTCTGGTGAGTATCACCTTCACGTTGACGAATTTTTTCTAGGTTTTGATTGACCTGACTGCAAAGGTAAGCCCACAGGCGATTGATGAAAAAATTCTGATGATGTACCTGAATTTCAATGATTACTTGGGTTCCATTATCCAACTCCGCCAAGACGTCTATACTGGTATAAAAATCCTGCGCTGAGTAAGGCAGGGAGGGCAAGACATGAATATTACTTCCCTCCAAAATCGTCACATTTTTTGCTGGCAAGTCCAGCATATCGCGAATAAATTGACAAGTGATTTCTGGATTACTAAAGATTTTCTTAGCAACCAAATCGTTAGTTGGGCTGATGCCCGGATGTCTTAGAATCATCCTTTTCCTCCTTTTATTATACCACAGTTTTATACTCAATGAAAATCAAAGAGCAAACTAGGAAACTAGCCGCAGGTTGCTCAAAACACTGTTTTGAGGTTGCAGATAAGACTGACGAAGTCAGTCACATATATACGGCAAGGCGACGTTGACGTAGTTTGAAGAGATTTTCGAAGAGTATTAAATCTAGGTTTGCTAGATTCACTGCTACTATCTATTTATTCGGAAAAGAAAGGAGAAAGTTAAAAATTTTTAGACTTCACAGGTTGAAATTTACATAAAAAAGCAGCTGATTCTTTTTTTGATTCTACCATATTTCTAGCGATTACTACTATAAATAGGATACATTCCAGTTTCTAGTAGAAAAGGACTCTGAAAAGCAAATAAAACCCAGTATTAGGAAGAGTTAAATCTTATCTGAAAATGACTAGCTCTCAAGCTATAGTTTTGTGTCTAGATATAAGTATCACTAAGAAAAACTCCATAAGTAAACATACCGAAATTGGATGTTCCTACTATTCGAAAACCTCTTCAAACTACGTCAACTTTGCCTTACCTACAGCTTCAAAAGGACGTTTTGAGTCATCTGCTGGTAGATTTATTCATTGATTTTCAATCTTCTAATACTAAACAAAAATCAAACAACTATAGTAAAATAACATAAAATTTGCATAAATAGATTAGGAAAATCAAAGCAACTTCTAAGAATGTTTTAGCAATCGCAGTGTACTTTCCCAGTCTCAATCCACTATAACTCTGCACATAAAAATGGAGAAGATGGAAATCCTCTTCTCCAAATATTAACTTCTTTACAAACCAACTATAGTTGACAAAGAACCTAAAATCAATTGATAACACAGAGTCAGGTCGGTCAACTCCTTCAACTGTAGCCCTGTCAATTCTTCCCACTTATCAATCTTGTATTGGAGAGAATTGCGGTGCAGATAGAGTTTCTGGGCTGTTTTAGTGAGAACAGCACTATTTTCCCAAAGAGAGAGGATGATTTCCTGAATCTGATCTTGATCCAAAATCATCTGGTGTAGACATTCCTTGATTGGCTTCAAGTCTACAATTCTTTCCCCCATACTCCAAAGATAGAGTTGTGAAAAGGTATGAACACCTTGGTGACCCTGACGCCACCAAGTCTTAAACAAATCCCGCTCCGCTTTAATCAAGTCTGATAGGGCTTGATAGCCTGTCTGAGACCAAACCTGACCCAACATGATTGACAGACGAAGTCCAAAGTCATACTCAACCGCTTCAATCGTATCACTTAAAATAGCTCGTACAGAGGTGTATTTGTCTTGTTGAAGCACGAAAACATAATCCTGAGCTCCGACCTGAAGCACCGTCTGACAGTTGGGAAAAAGAGTCCGCATCATATCTAGCCAAGAAGCCAGATTTTCCTGCTGAAAATAGGAAAGATGACAATAAACCAGCTGAATTTTTTTAAAAGATTGCGGTGCCTGACCCTTGCCCTCAATCAGATAGGAATACCAAGGATTGAGCGAACGAGCCTGCTCCTGTTGGGTCAAGAGGGCAACCAACTGCTTTTCACGCTCACTGAGACCAGATTTCTCCAGCAAAATCCACTGCTGAGAAGCTAAAGGGAGCGTGAGATAACCCTCTTTCTCTACTGGCTGGTCTGAAATCTGAGCCTCAGGAAACCAGTCTTGTAGTTCTTTTGCCATCATGTCCTATCCCTCCACTTTTTGGATGCACCACGAAATCAAGCTCTCAAGACGTTCCAGATTTTCAGTCATATGGAGATAGCCCATCACTGCTTCAAAACCTGTGGACATACGGTAGGTCACCACATCAGCATTTTTAGCTTTGGTATGGCTATTGGTATTGCGACCACGTTTGTAGATTTCCTCTTCTTTTTCCGTCAGGATTTGCTCCTCCAACATGAGAGTAATCAGGCGAGCTTGAGCCTTAGCTGAAACATACTTGGTCGCTTCTTGGTGGAGTTTATTGGGCTTGGTCATGCCTTTGAGGATGAGGTGACGACGAATATACATAGAATACACCGCATCTCCCTCAAAAGCTAGCGCAATCCCGTTAATGAGATTGACATCAATCACGTGTCCACCTCACTCCATCCTTGGTGTCAAGGAGCTTAATTCCTTGAGCAGCCAATTGGTCACGGATCTGGTCTGCTGTGGCAAAGTCACGATTAGCACGCGCTTCTTGGCGTTTTTGGATCAAGTCTTCAATCTCTGCATCCAAAACTTCCTCAACAAAGACAATTCCAAAGACCTCTAACATAGCCGCAAGAGCTTCCTTAACACTTGCATCATAATTACCTGAGTTAATCCATTTGGCCATTTCAAAAACAACTGTGATACCGTTGGCAGAGTTGAAATCCTCATCCATAGCTGCTACAAACTTATCTTTAAAAGCTTGCAACTCTTGAGCATCTACAATTCCAGTAAATGGTTGTTCGTAAGTATTCTTCAGATACTTGAGATTAGTCTCTGCATCACACACTGCTTTTTCTGTGAAGTTGATTGGCTTACGGTAGTGTTGAGTCGCAAAGAAGAAACGAAGCACTTGGCCATCAATGGTTTTAAGAGCATCATGCACGGTGATAAAGTTACCCAAGGACTTAGACATCTTGACATTGTCGATGTTGACAAAACCATTGTGCATCCAGTAGTTGGCAAAGGTCTTGCCTGTTTTTGCTTCTGACTGGGCAATTTCATTGGTATGGTGTGGAAACTCTAGATCAGCTCCACCACCGTGGATATCAATGGTATCACCCAAAATCTCTGTCGACATGACCGAACACTCGATATGCCAGCCCGGACGACCAGGTCCCCAAGGGCTATCCCAAGAAATCTCGCCTGGTTTGGCAGATTTCCAGAGGGCAAAGTCCACAGGATTTTCCTTACGAACCGTTTCTTCATCGGTACGACCTGAAGCACCCAGCTCCAAGTCTTCCAAGGTTTTATTAGCCAATTTGGCATAGTTATGAGATTTTTCCACACGGAAATAGACATCTCCTTGGCTCTCATAAGCAAAACCTTTTTCAATCAAATCTTCCACAAAGCGGATAATGTCAGCCATAAACTCCACCACACGCGGATGGCGAGTTGCAGGCTTCACGCCTAAGGCCGTCACATCTTCACGAAAGGTAGCTATGTATTTGTCCGCAACCTCCTGAGGCGTAATACCTTCTTCCTTTGCACGGTTGATAATCTTATCATCCACATCCGTAAAATTGGAAATATAGGCAACCTCATAACCACGATACTCAAAATAGCGACGAATGGTATCAAAAGCCACCGTTGAACGGGCATTCCCCACGTGAATATAGTTATACACGGTTGGCCCACAAACATACATCTTTACCTTGCCGTCCTCAATTGGGACAAATTCTCGCAAATCACGAGACATGGTGTCATAGATTTTAATCATAAAATAATAGTCAGGAAAACTAAAATCCAAGAACAGTTAGTCTCATCACTGAGAGTTCAATTGAATTTCAGTCCGAATGTCTCTACATTTCGGAATCCCTTGCTCCTTTCTCATTCAGATAAACCACCTGAGTCTGTTTGACAAAGCCAATCTTTTCATACAAACGTTTGGCACCTACATTGCTATCTTCCACGGCAATCTGAAACTCCTTGTCATTTTGCTCAATTAGTTGGTTGACAAGGGATTTTGCTAAGTAGCTCCCATAGCCTTTCCCACGTTCAGGTTCTGATATTGCTAAACCGTAGAAGTAATTCGTATCGCTCGATAAATCAATCGTGCAAGTTCCAATAACCTGACCGTCTTTTAATAAAATATATAAGCGACTTTCTGGATCCTTCAGAGCTTCAGCGACATATCTATCCACAATCTCTCTAGACTCATGTTCCTCTGAGAATGCCTGAAATTTTAACTGACTAATTTGCTCCTGATACGAACTATCTGCTAACAAAACTTCCAGATTGGAAACATTTGCTAACGGATAAGGTCTTCTATCCTTACCTAACCAAGTTTCTGTCTCTTCATCCTCGATTAGTCCCCAGTTACTGGCAAAGTCAGGATGGCGGTCTAGAAAAACACGCTCTGTCTGAAAAGTGACTGAATGAATCGGAAAAGAAGCTGTTTCTCTCTCAAAACTAGTAAACAATGCACGCGCGATTCCCTGACGGCGATGATCTGGTTGAACCAGTATCGTCACTTCTACATCTTGGTCATCTGCATAGACGGTTAATAGACCAACAAGTTCGCCTTTTTCATAATAAAGGAAAAAGGCGGGCATGTTTGGGTCAAAATTCAGTATGTTAGAGAGATAGGGATCACGATAGGTACCGTCATAGTTTTGACAACAGTTAATTAGTTTTTTCGCCTCAGATAGCTCCTCTTGGCTTAACTTGTTTCTTGCTTGAATCATATAGGTATCCTCTACAAACCAGACGATCTGTGACTGGCATCTTTAGCCTGCTCGAGTTTATTGACATAATACTCTCGCTTTTCTTCAACCTCATGAATAACCGGCTCATCCTTCTTACCATGAAGGCGGACAATCTTGGCCGGAATACCGACAACCGTCACATCACTAGGTACGTCTGCCACGACAACTGCTGCTGCACCGACTTTGGCATTTTCACCGATTTCAACGGGTCCAATGACTTGAGCATGAGCGGATATTAAAGCTCCCTTTCGAACGGTCGGATGGCGTTTGCCACAGTCTTTCCCTGTTCCCCCAAGAGTCACCCCGTGATAAAGAAGAACACCTTTTTCAACAATCGCTGTTTCCCCAATCACCAGACCAGAACCGTGGTCGATAAAGACACCTGAATCAATCTGGGCACCTGGATGGATTTCAATCTGAGTCCAGAAGCGCCAAAACTGACTGTGCATACGAGCCAGGAGTTTGAAGCCATGCTTCCAGAGAAAATGCGAGAGACGGTGGGCCGCCAAGGCCTTGACACCTGGATAAGTCAGCAAAACCTCCAAAGTGGTGCGGGCCGCTGGATCATTTTCTTTTACGATATCAATGGTTTCGCGCCACCATCCCATACATTTCTCCTTTTCTTATTCTGAATCTTTTGGTGTTTCTGTAAATTCTTTCTTAGGTTTGTGATCCTTGTGATGACGTGGGCGTTGAGGACGTTCTGATTTTTCACCTTTTTCATCACGTTCAGGTTTTGGAGGACGAGGAAGAAGAGCTTTCATAGAGGCATCGATACGACCTTTTTCATCAATCTTAATAACCTTAACATCGACTTCATCTCCGATTTCTACCAAGTCTTCTACACGGTTAGTACGTGTCCAAGCCATCTCAGAGATATGAACAAGGGCATCTGTCTTATCAAAGAGGTTAACAAAGGCACCAAATTTCTCGATACGAACGACTTTAGCACGGTAAACTTCGTCCACCTTAGCTTCACGGACCAAACCAGCAATAATTTCTTTAGCACGGTTAATAGCATCTTGGTCGCTAGAGTAGATAGACACATTTCCTTCTTCGTCGATATCAATCTTAACGCCTGTTTCGGCGATAATCTTGTCGATGGTTTCTCCACCCTTACCGATGACAATCTTAATCTTGTCCACATCAATCTTGATGGTATCAATTTTCGGAGCAGTTGGAGCCAATTCTGGACGAACTTCTGGAATGGTTGCTTCAATCACATCAAGGATTTCAAAACGCGCTTTCTTGGCTTGGGCAAGAGCCTCAGTCAAGATTTCTGCAGTAATCCCTTGAATTTTGATATCCATTTGTAGGGCTGTAATCCCGTCACGAGTTCCTGCAACCTTGAAGTCCATATCTCCAAAGTGGTCTTCCAAACCTTGGATATCTGTCAAAACTGTATAGTTGTTTCCATCTGAGATAAGTCCCATGGCAATACCAGCTACTGGCGCCTTGATTGGCACACCACCAGCCATAAGGGCAAGAGTTCCTGCACAGATAGAAGCCTGAGATGAAGAACCGTTTGATTCCAAAACTTCTGCTACTAGACGGATAGCGTATGGGAATTCTTCCAAACTTGGCAAGACTTGAGCAAGGGCACGCTCACCGAGAGCACCGTGACCGATTTCACGACGACCTGGCGCACCGTAACGACCAGTTTCCCCTACAGAGTATTGTGGGAAGTTATAGTGGTGCATAAAGCGTTTCTTGTACTCTGGATCCAAACCATCAATGATTTGAGTTTCACCCATCGGAGCCAAGGTCAAGACTGAAAGGGCTTGAGTTTGTCCACGAGTGAAGAGACCTGAACCGTGCACACGAGGAAGGAAGTCAACAACCGCATCCAAAGGACGGATTTCATCGACCTTACGACCATCAGGACGTACCTTATCTTCTGTGATCAAACGGCGCACTTCAGCGTGTTCCATTTGTTCCAAGATTTCAGCCACATCTCGCATGATACGGTCAAATTCCTCATGGTCTGCATATTTTTCTTCGTAAACGGCAGTAACTTGGTCCTTAACTGCTTGAGTTGCAGCTTCACGAGCCAATTTTTCCTCTACTTGGACCGCTTTTTGGAGGTCACTGTTGTAGGCTGCGATGATTTCAGCTTGCAAGTCAGCGTCCACATGAAGCAATTCTACTTCTGCTTTTTCTTTACCAACTTCTGCAACGATTTCTTCTTGGAAGGCAATCAATTCTTTGACTGCTTCATGCCCTTTAAGAAGAGCTTCCAACATGATTTCTTCTGACAATTCTTTGGCACCAGACTCTACCATGTTGATGGCGTGTTTGGTACCAGCTACTGTCAATTCAAGGAGAGATTGCTCTGCCTGTTCTTGCGTAGGGTTGATGATGATTTGGCCATCTACATAGCCCACTTGTACCCCAGCGATCGGTCCATCAAACGGAATATCTGAAATAGAAAGCGCCAAGGATGAACCAAACATAGCTGCCATCGGTGCAGAAGCATTTTCATCATAAGAAAGCACGGTGTTAATCACTTGCACTTCATTACGGAAACCTTCCGCAAACATCGGACGGATTGGACGGTCAATCAAACGCGCTGTCAAAGTCGCATCTGTTGAAGGACGTCCTTCACGTTTCATAAAGCCACCAGGAAACTTCCCAGCCGCATACATTTTTTCTTCGTAGTTGACTTGAAGAGGGAAGAAATCCCCAGTTGCCATTTTCTTAGACATAACGGCAGCAGTCAAGACAGTTGACTCACCGTAACGCACGACAACAGAGCCATTTGCTTGCTTAGCAACCTGACCAGTCTCTACAATTAACTCACGACCCGCAAAAGTCGTTTGAAACACTTGTTTTGTCATTTTAATCCCCTTTGGATTGATGAAATTATACGCCTTGCCTACAAAGATCAAGATACTAAGGGCGTGAAGAATCCCGTATGAAAATAGGAGATTGACGCAGTGTGCGATGCGCACCAAGAAATCTATCTTTTTCACTAGGGATTTAGCCCGTGTTCAATTACTCAAGATATTTTGGACGTCAAAAGCAAAGTAAAAATAGGAAACTGACGAAGTCTTCGATGAAGACAAGACAGTTTATCTTTTTTACACAGCTTTTCGGCCGTGTTCAATTACTCAAGATACTAAGCCGTTAAGCAACTCAAAGGAAAATAGGAAATCGAACGACGGAGCGAATGCTCCTAGGTAGATTTATCTTTTTCCACAGAGTTGTAGGTGTGTTCAGTTACTCAATATATTTTGGACGGTTCGGCTTGCCGAATATTTCTGTAGAAAAATAGGAAGGTGACGCCGCACTCGATGAGTGCTAGTAAGCTTATCTTTTTTCCTAAGAAATGAGGCCAAAATTCAATTAAGTATCTTTTTGATATTTCCCTGAAATAGTGCGGACGGGAGGTAAAATTATCCAGTGGATGATTTTAGAAATCCAATGGAATTTCAATGGTAATTTTTAATTACTTCGCCTTCTCATTTCTATGCTCAGGCTAAAATAGTTTCCCGAACTATTTTACTCTCAAAAATCCCGTCTTAGATAATAATATTGTTATCATCTAAGATACCACGATAGCGTGAAATATCTTTTAAATACTCACTCTGTTCGTGTTTTTTGAGACACACATTATTAGATTTTGTTTAAAAAATAATCAACTTTAAACAAACTTCTACAACCTAAATACCCTCATCTTTGTATCAAGTACGTACAGAGTCTATTTTATCATATTTTTCTTAAAAAGTGCGGTCTTTACCATTAAAAAGGAACCATTCCCCTCACCTGAGAAGAATGGTTTGCTTTTTATTATCCTAGAGACTGATGATTAAACAAGGCATGTGTTGCTTGATGGATGTATTTTGCTGTTTCAGCATTGTTCATAGTGTAGAGATGCACACCGGCAACATCCTGAGTTACCAAGTCCACAATTTGGTCCACTGCATAGGCAAGTCCTGCTGCTCTGAGCGACTCAGGGTCATGCTCATACTTGTCTAAGATGGCTTTAAATTTGCGTGGAAGATGGATATTCTCACAAGTCTTCAAGAGGCGGAGAGCCTGATTTCGATTCAGAATTGGCATAATCCCTGCATGAATGGGTACATCAATCCCAGCCAAGATGCACTTGTCTTGGAAATCATAGAAGCGCTCATTGTCAAAGAAAAGCTGAGTTACGAGGCTCGAACAACCTGCATCTACTTTCTTCTTAAGATTTTGAATATCTAAAATCTGATTTGGTGAATCTGGATGACCTTCTGGATAACAAGCACCAACAATATCAAAGTGAGGGGCTTGTTCCTTGATGAACTCGATCAAGTCAGTTGCGTAGCGAAAATCCTTTTGTGGTTCCACATCAGGAATAATATCTCCACGAAGAGCCAAGATTTTCTGCACTCCAACCTTGTCCAAATCAGCAATGGTTTCAGCAACCTTGTCCTTGGTCAAATAGATGGCTGGCAAGTGAGCAATAGTCGGAATCGCCAAGTCATTTTGGATAAAGTCGGCCAAACGGACCGTTGTTTCCTTGATATTAAATTTATTATTGCTGGCAGTCACACTGATAAAGTGGGGAGCCAACTCCTGCATATCTTGAAGAGCAGAAATAATGTTATCATTACCCACGGCTGGGTTGGGAGGGAACACTTCAAATGAGAGTGACGGTGTTTGGCGTGACATAGTCATTATCCTTTTCTAGTTGATTTTTTCGTTAGCTGGATTCCTAGAATCCAAGTGAAACAGGCAGAATGACCAAACAGCGCTTCTTGAGAAATCCTTATCTTACAATTTCTCACGCGCAGCTTTCGCTGCTTCAACAAGGCGGATCAAGCTTTCTTTTGTTTCTGGAATACCACGTGTTTTCAAACCACAGTCAGGGTTGATCCAAACTTTCTTGCTTGGCACTTTAGCAAGGATGGCTTCGATTGTATTGTCGATTTCGCCTTCATTTGGTACACGAGGTGAGTGGATATCGTAAACCCCAGGGCCCACTTCTGTTTGGAAGTTTTTCGCTTTGAGTTCGTCCAAGATTTCAAGGTTTGAACGGCTAGCTTCAAAGGAAATAACATCTGCATCCATGTTGTCGATAGCTGGGATGATATCAGTAAATTCTGAATAACACATGTGAGTGTGGATTTGAGTATCTGGCGCTACTGTTGAGTGTACCAAGCGGAAGGCAGGAATTGCCCAGTCAAGGTAGTCTTCGTACCAGTCGCTACGACGGAGTGGCAATTTTTCACGAAGAGCAGCCTCGTCGATTTGAATGATTTTCACACCAGCAGCTTCAAGGTCAAGTACTTCATCCTTGATAGCAAGGGCGATTTGAAGAGTAGAATCCTTGATAGAGATGTCTTCACGTGGGAATGACCAGTTGAGGATGGTAACAGGTCCAGTCAACATACCTTTAACAGGTTTATTTGTACGGCTTTGTGCATAGCTAGACCATTTAACAGTGATAGGGTTAAGACGAGTTACATCACCCCAGATGATTGGTGGTTTCACCCCACGCATACCGTATGATTGTACCCAACCATTTTTAGAGAAGAGGTAACCTGACAAGTTTTGACCGAAGTACTCAACCATGTCGTTACGCTCAAATTCACCGTGAACAAGGACATCAAAGTCGATATCTTCTTGCCATTTGATCCATTCATCGATCGTTTCAGCAAGGAAAGCATCGTACTCTTCTTGAGACAACTCACCTTTACGATAAGCCAAACGTTTAGCACGAACTTCTTTTGTTTGAGGGAATGAACCGATAGTTGTTGTTGGAAGAGCTGGAAGTTTGAAAGCTTCTTCTTGGATAGCTTCACGTTCTGCAAAGGCTGGTAAACGAGTGTAGTCTGCATCTGTCAAGCCAGCGATACGCGCACGAAGTTCCGCATTTTCACCAACACGCTCAGTCGCAAAGAGTTCTTTGTTAGCTGCAAGTGCTTCTTCACCTTGACCATTGCGGATAGCATCCAAATCACGAATCTCATCCAATTTTTCAACTGCAAAGGCAAAGTGGTTCAAGATTGCTGGTTCAAATTCTTCATTAGCAGTTGTAAATGGCACATGAAGAAGTGAGCATGAGCTTGTCAACACAATGTTTTCAGCTGGGATTTGCTCAAGAACAGCCAAGCTCTTTTCGTAGTTGTTACGCCAGATGTTTTTACCATTGACAATACCTGCATAAAGAGTCTTGTCAGCTGGGAAGCCACCTTTAACCAATTCAAGAGTTTTCTTACCTTCAACGAAATCAAGACCGATAGCATCTACTGGCAATTTCACAAGGTCAGCGTAAACGTCACGAACGTCACCGAAGTAAGTTTGAAGCAAGACTTCAAGACCTTTTTTGTCAGCCAAGAGTTTGTTGTAGAGGTTCAAGAAGAGAGCTTTTTCTTCGGCTGTCAAGTCTTTTACAAGAGCCGCTTCATCCAATTGGATGCGAGTCGCACCAAGTTCAGCCAATTTTGCAAAAACTTCTTGGTAAGCAGCAACTAAGCTGTCTACGAAGTCTTCTGCTTTCACGCCTTCTTCAAAGTCTGACAATTGAAGGAAAGTGAATGGACCTACAAGGACAGGACGAGTGTTGAGACCAAGTTCTTTAGCTTCTTGGAACTCATCAAAGATCTTGTGACCTGCAAGTTTGACTTGAGTGTCTTTTTCAAATTTAGGAACGATGTAGTGGTAGTTGGTATTGAACCATTTTTTCATTGGAAGGGCGCGAACGTCTCCTTTTTCTCCTTGGTAACCACGACCCAAAGCGAAATAGCGCTCAAGGTCAGACAAGTCCAAATTTTGAACTGAAGCAGGTACCACGTTGAAAAGGAAAGCTGCATCTAGGAAGTTGTCATAGTGAGAAAAGTCATTTGATGGAATTTCAGTGATGCCTTTTTCTTTGACAATGTTCCAGTGTTTAGCACGCAAGTCTTTTGCGGCTGCCAAGAGTTCTTCTTCTGAGATTTCTTTTCTAAAGTATTTTTCAGTTGTAAATTTTAATTCGCGGAATTCGCCCAAACGAGGGAAACCGATGATTGTAGTTGACATGATGTGTCCTCCAAAATTTGTTGTTGAAACTATCTTAACAGAAAAGAATGCGTCTGTATAATTGTAAAAAATTAGGCTTTGATATAGTTTGAAACTATATCTCTGTTTTATACAAAAGAAAAAGACTTGAAACAAATGCCTCAAATCCTTTGTGTAGCTTGTTTTTTAACTATATTTCCGTTAGACTGGCCAAACGCGTTATTAGTAATTCTTATAAGTGACTATGACTTGTTATTAGAAAAGACTATAATACTCTTCGAAAATCAAATTCAAACCGCGTCAACGTCGCCTTGCCGTACTCAAGTACAGCCTGCGGCTAGTTTCCTAGTTTGCTCTTTGATTTTCATTGAGTATGAGTCTACTCTAATCAACTCTTTTCCTGTTCAAGGGGGACGACTGCTAGTGTCTTTCCTAAACTGGCTAAAACTTTCAAGACTGTATCCAACTGAGGACTTGTCTTGCCTGTTTCCATCCTAGCTATGACAGGCTGGCTTACTCCACTGAATTCTTCCAGCTTTTTCTGGCTGATTCCTTGGTCATGCCTAGCCTCAATCAGCTCACTCATGATAGCCACTCGCATATCACTTTCAAGAATTTCCTCCTTTGTAAAGAGTTGAGATCGGACATCCTTCCAGTTACTCCCAATAGCACTATTCTCCATCACTTAGCCCTCTTTCTTTTACGTCTATGTATAATGAGCGAATTATGATTCGATAGATTGACCAGCGGGTTTAAAGTTGGAACTAGCTTGTTTCTTAAGCGCTTTTCCTTTTCTAGGATAGAGCAGATCCTGTTTTGATAATCCTAATTTTCCATGATGAATCCAATAGTAAATGGTTGAAATTCCCACGTTAACGCCCTTAGCCATCACCATCATTTCAGGCGAAAATTTTTGGTTATGATAGTGGAGAATCTTTTCCTTTAGTTCCTTGGTCAAGCTTGATTTCTTGACCGAGCGCTTGCGATTATTTTCATAAAATTGTTGAGCGTAGTCGGCAGAGTAAAGCTCTTTACCCCCCTTTCCCAAGACATTTTCGGACTGTCCCACGCTTGATTTCAGTATGGATGTTTGAGGAGCTTTTCCAAATAGAGAGGCAATTTCTCTATTTGATTTTCCTTCTTTTTTCCATCGTTCGATTAAGCAACGACTATCGATTGTCAAATGTTTGCCTTTTGTAGTATAATTGTCTTGCATTTCTGTGCCTTTTAATCATTTCAATCTTAAATTGGACTTTTTTTACTTGGGTTGTACTTAATCTATGAGGAAGACAAGAAAAAGAATATCAATCAAGTAAAGTCACAAAATCACATTAGCTCCGAGCAACCATTGCAAATTGAGGTACTCATACAATGATTAAAACATTTCTTTCTGCCCTTTCTGTCATTCTCTTCGCTATCCCTATCATAGCTTATTCTTTTTTCCCATCTTCTAATCTTAATATTTGGCTATCTACCAGACCTATCTTGGCACAGATTTATGCCTTCCCCTTAGCTACTGCAACTATGGCTTCTATTTTAAGTTTCGTATTTTTTTCCCTATCTTTTTACAAGAAAAATAAACAAATACGGTTTTACTCTGGCATTTTGCTCTTATTATCGCTCATATTACTATTATTCGGAACAGATAAAACCCTTTCTTCCACATCAAATAAGACTAAAACCTTAAAATTAGTAACTTGGAACGTCGCTAATCAAATAGAAGCACAACATATTGAGCGAATTTTTAGCCATTTTGATGCTGATATGGCTATATTCCCTGAACTAGCTACCAATATCAGAGGTGAGCAAGAAAACCAGAGAATCAAACTATTGTTTCATCAAGTTGGACTTTCTATAGCCAACTATGATATTTTTACTTCTCCACCTACTGACAGTGGAATAGCTCCTGTGACTGTGATTGTCAAGAAAAGTTATGGTTTCTATACAGAAGCTAAAACTTTCCATACAACACGGTTCGGGACAATTGTATTACATTCGAGAAAACAAAATATACCAGATATCATTGCTTTGCATACTGCTCCTCCTCTGCCAGGTTTAATGGAAATCTGGAAGCAAGACTTAAACATCATTCATAATCAATTGGCTTCAAAATATCCAAAGGCTATTATTGCAGGTGATTTTAATGCAACTATGCGTCATGGAGCACTTGCAAAAATAAGCTCTCATAGGGACGCATTAAATGTACTACCACCTTTTGAAAGAGGAACTTGGAATAGCCAAAGTCCAAAACTTTTTAATGCAACGATAGATCATATCTTATTGCCTAAAAACCACTACTATGTTAGAGATTTAGACATTGTAAGTTTTCAAAACTCTGATCATAGATGTATTTTTACAGAAATCACATTTTAATTATTTTATATAAAATCACCCCTCTAGTGTTCATAAACTAGAGGGGGAATTTGTATCATACTATCGTTTAACGCACTTCTGCATTCACTTTTTCTTCGAGCGATGCTTGGATTTTTTCCATATAGCGTGCGACTTCTTCGTCCGTTAAGCTATCTTCTGGATTTTGGAAGGTCAAGCTATAAGCCATTGACTTCATACCAAGTCCCAATTTCTCACCTGAGAAGACGTCAAAGAGTTTGATATCTGTCAAACGTTTCACGCCGGCAGCTTGGATAGCATCTACAACTTCTTGATGAGTCACTTCTGCCTTGAGGAGAAGGGCAACGTCACGGCTGACTGCCGGGAATTTGGTGATTTCTACAAATGGAGTCGCTGGCTGAAGCGCAGCTTCGATGGCTGAAAGGTTGAGCTCAGCTACATACGTTTCTGGAATATCGTAGGCCTTGGCAGTGACTGGATGCACTTGGCCAAGGAAACCAAGAACTTGGTCACCGAGTGAAATCATAGCTGTACGACCTGGGTGGAGGCTAGCAATTTCAGATGTTGCTGTATAAGTTACTTGGAGTCCCAAACGAGCAAAGAGGGCTTCAAGGATTCCCTTAGCATAGAAGAAATCAACTGGAACTGCTGCTGTTTGGAAATCTTTTTCAGCAACCAATCCTGTCAAGGCAAAGGCAAAACTGTTGATTTCATTTGGAAGTTCTTCTTTTGGATTACCTGTTTGTTCAAAGACTTTTCCAATCTCGTAAAGGGCCAAGTTTTTGTTCTTACGAGCCACGTTGTAAGCAACTGTATCTAGGATACCTGAAATCATATTTTGACGGAGAACAGAACGGTCCACTGTCATTGGCCACATGAGTTCAGTAAGGTTGCTTGGTTGAGCCGTAAACTCAACTGCTTTTTCAGGAGTTGTTAGAGCATAGGTGATGATTTCTGTCAAACCTGCTCCTTCAGCAATGGTACGAACTTGACGGCGAAGTTTTTGTGTCGCAGTCAATTCACCAGCTGTACCGTCATCTTTTGGAAGACTGGTTGGCAAGCGGTCATAACCATAGATACGAGCGATTTCTTCAAAAAGGTCTGCTTCGATGGTGATATCCCAACGACGACGTGGTACGCTGACTGTAAAGCTGTCTGCATGTCCAGAAAGACCAAAGCCAAGACGACGGAAGACGTCTTCTACATCCGCGTAAGAAAGTTCTGTACCAAGGACACGGTTAACATCAGCAAGAGTTGAAGAAACTTCCACATCAGAGGTATCAAGCTCACCCGCTGAAACGATACCTTTACGCACCGTCGCACCTGCAAGTTCTGCAATCATGCTAGCCGCCGCATCAAGGGCTTCGTTAACAGTTGCCACATTAATCCCTTTTTCAAAACGAGAAGATGACTCAGAACGAAGGTTAAGACGACCACTTGTCTTACGGATAGATTTGCCATTGAAAACAGCAGCTTCAAGGACAACACGACTAGATTTTTCAGAGATTTCTGTTGCTTGACCACCCATGACACCTGCAAGGGCTACTGGCTTGTCTGCGACAGTGATGACTAGGTCATTCACGTCCAAGTCACGTTCTTCACCGTCCAAGGTCACCAATTTTTCACCAGCACGCGCTTCACGCACACGGATGTCAATCCCTTCAAAGGTATCCAAGTCAAAGGCGTGCATTGGTTGACCAAAGTAGAGAAGGATGTAGTTGGTCACGTCCACTACGTTATTGATTGGACGGATTCCTTCATTCATGAGAAGGTTTTGCAACCACTGTGGACTTGGTGCGATAGTCACATTGTCCAAGATACGAGCTGCATAGTAAGGCGCCTTGTCTGTCTCAATGCTCACAGAAAGAGCATCTGCTGCAGCTTGGTCAGTTTCTGAAAGAGTAAATTCTTTAAAGTTGACTGCCTTGTTATAGATGGCTGCCACTTCGTGAGCCACCCCACGCATAGAAAGGGCATCTGCACGGTTAGGTGTAATTGAAAGTTCGATGATTTCATCATCCAAGTCTAGATATGAGAAGACTTCCTCACCTGGAACGGCATTTTCTGGCAAGATTTGGATACCATCTGCAAATTCCTTAGGTACAACGGAGTCAGAAATGCCCAATTCACCAAGTGAACAGATCATCCCGAGTGACTCTAAGCCACGGATTTTTCCTTTTTTGATTTTGTAGTTGTCAGCGATACGAGCTCCCGGAAGTGCCACCATAACCTTGATACCAGCACGCACATTTGGGGCACCACAGACGATTTGACGGGCTTCTTCTTCGCCAACGTTAACCTGACAAACATGGAGGTGAGTTTCTGGCACATCTTCGCAAGACAATACCTCACCGACGACAATTTTTGAGAGACCAGCAGCTGGTGATTCGACACCTTCTACCTCGATCCCTGTAGTTGACATTTTTTCAGCCAACTCTTGTGATGGAACATCAATATCCACCAATTCTTTTAACCATTTATAAGATACAAGCATAATTTAGTTCTCCAGAATGACAGTTGCCACTCTAGTTCTTTTCCTTTCCTATCATTTCAATAGAAGAATCATCTTCTTACCTTAATTTCTTTCTCAGTAACCAATCCGTATCTACTTTTTGACCAACCATAAAATGATGTTGGCTAAATTTTTCAAAACCATATCGATTATAAAACGCTTGAGCTTTTGTATTATGTTCCCAAACACCTAGCCAAGCCCAGGAAAAACTATTTTTGGTAGCAAGTTCAAGAGCAAATTCAAACAGTTGCTTACCGAATCCAAATCCTTGGAATTTTTGTAGCACATAGAGGCGTTGAATTTCAAAAGCATCCTCTAATTCTCTCTCACTCTGAGCACTTCCCCAGTTGACTTTGAGAAAACCAGCTATCTCCTCTTCATGCATAATGAAATAGGTTTCAGATTCTGGATTTTCCAACTCAGTTGACAAAACTCTCAAACTATAAGCATCTTCAAAGTATTCCTGTAACTGCTCTTCCGTATTATCATGAGCAAATGTTTCACGAAAGGTTTGTTTGGCAATTTTAGCCAACACCTCAACATCTGCCATTTCTACTTTTCTAATCATTATTTAAACTGCTCTGAGAAGCGAACATCTCCTTGGTAGAAGCCACGAATATCGTTGATTCCGTAACGGAGCATAGCTACACGCTCTTGTCCAAGACCAAAGGCAAATCCAGAGTAAACAGTCGCATCGATGCCACTCATCTCAAGGACACGTGGGTGAACCATACCGGCACCCATAATTTCGATCCAACCTGTTTTCTTACATACGTTACAGCCTTCTCCACCACACTTGAAGCAAGAAACATCCACCTCAACAGATGGCTCTGTGAATGGGAAGTAAGATGGACGCAGACGGATCTGACGCTCTTCACCGAACATTTTTTGCACAATCAATTGAAGGGTTCCTTGAAGATCAGCCATAGAGATATTTTTCCCAACAACCAAGCCTTCGATTTGGTGGAACTGGTGACTGTGGGTTGCATCGTCCGTATCACGACGGAAGACACGCCCTGGTGAGATCATTTTCAAAGGACCTTTAGAGAAATCATGGGCATCCATAGCACGCGCTTGAACTGGAGACGTATGGGTACGGAGTAAGATCTCTTCTGTGATATAGAATGTGTCCTGCATATCACGAGCTGGGTGGTCTTTTGGAAGGTTCATACGTTCAAAGTTATAGTAGTCTTGCTCCACTTCAAAACCATCCACGACTTGGTAACCCATCCCAATGAAAATATCTTCGATTTCTTCACTAGTTTGTGTCAAAACATGACGGTGACCAGTAGCAACTGGACGACCTGGAAGCGTCACATCGATACTCTCGCTAGCTAACTGTGCAGCGACTTTCTTTTCTTCCAAGAGCTTAGCTGTTTCTTCAAAGGCTGCTGTCAAGACATCACGAGCCTCATTGACGTGTTTCCCAATGATTGGACGCATCTCAGCAGAAACATCTTTCATCCCTTTGAGGATTTCAGTGAGCGAACCCTTTTTACCAAGGACAGAGACACGCAAATCTTGCATCTCTTTTTCATTTTCAGCAGTAATCTGCTTCAAGCTAGCCAGCGTTTCTTCACGAAGCGCTTTTAATTGTTCTTCAATAGTTGACATAATTCCTCCATCAGTCGCTCGTAGATAAAAAGAAAACCACATGCCAAAAACTCCACTCGGAGCGTTGACACGCGGTACCATCCGTTTTCATCTGACAAGTCAGACCTTCATTTCTAAATCCATGCGCAAGTGAATTCACCCAGCTTTCATATAGAGAGCTTACAGTCACGGCTCTCCTCCCTGATATACTTCCCTTGAGTTACTAGTCTTGCAGATTTCTATTCAATTACTACTTAGTTTATCAGATTTTTACCATTCTTGCAAGACCTATCTCACTTCTGCTTGTTAGCTTATTCTTATCTAAATCAACTATTTATAATTTCTGTAACAAAATTAAATTAATTAATCCCCCTATAAAATAAAGAGGTTTAGAATTTGATGTCTTCCAAACCTCTTTATTTCATATTTAATGAGATGTTGCCTTAACCGTGATAATATCTAATCATCAATAAACAAACTATTTGAATAAGGATTCTCCATTTGATTCAATCACTTCTTTATACCAAGTAAAGGACATTTTCTTATATCGATTGAATGTACCACTTCCATCATCGTTTCGATCAACATAAATGAGACCGTACCTTTTAGAAAGTTGTGCAGTGGACATAGAAACACAGTCAATACATCCCCAAGACGTATAGCCCATAATTTCAACACCATCCTGTAGAGCTTCAGCAACTTGCAATAAATGTTCTTTCATATACTGAATTCTATAATCATCTTGGACGGTTAAGTTATTAAGTTCATCTTTTATTAGTTGATCTTTAGCACCTAATCCGTTTTCCACTATAAATAATGGGATTTGATAACGGTCATAATATCTATTTAAAATTATACGTAGTCCAATTGGATCAATTTGCCATCCCCACTCAGAAGACTCTAAATAAGGATTTACTAAACCACCAATAATATTCCCTTGTCCTGAATTATACTGTGTTGGAAGAGCAGATTGAGTCACACTCATGTAATAGCTAAACGATAAAAAATCTACAGTATAATTTTTTAATAACTCTGCATCTTCAGCTGCAAACTCTATGTTAATGTCATGTTCCTTGAAATATCTTTTTGCATAATTCGGATAATAACCTCTAACATGCACATCTGAAAATAGATAATTTAGATTCTCATACTCATGAGTCGCCCATACATCTTTTGGATTTGGAGTCATTGGATAAGCTGGCATAGCTAATACCATACACCCCACCTTAAACTCTGAATTAATCTCACGAGCAATTTTTGTAACCAAACTCGAGGCGACTAATTCATGATGTATAGCTTGATATAATTCTTGTTTCGAAAGATTCTCCTTAGGTATATCTATTCCTCCACTAGTAAACGGTAATTCCAAAACAGAGTTTACTTCGTTAAATGTAAGCCAATATTTAACTTTATCTTTATACCTTTTTAAAACTGTTCGAGCAAATTTTTCATAAAAATGAATCATTCTCCTATCAATCCATCCATGATATTTTCTTGATAAATATAATGGAGTCTCATAGTGTGAAAGAGTTACAAGTGGTTCTATCCCATGAGCATGTAGTTCATCAAATAATTCATCATAATATTTCAAACCAGCTTCGTTAGGTTCTTCCTCATCTCCTTTTGGAAAAATTCTACTCCATGCAATAGAAGTACGAAAAACATTAAAGCCCATTTCAGAAAACAAGGATATATCTTCCTTATATTTATGATAAAAATCAATACCTATCAATTTTAAGTTATCTTCTGTAGGATTTTCTGTTGCTTCTCCTAATCCACCTTTGGGTAACACATCCTGAACTGATAAGCCCTTACCATCTTCATTATATGCTCCCTCTACTTGATTAGCTGCAACAGCTCCACCCCAAAGAAAATCATCTGGAAAAATGGTCATAACTTTCCTCCATTATAATATTACCAGTAATTCCTTAGAATGCTCGATTGTCTGATTATTAGGTAATACTAATACATCTAGAAAATCATTGGTATTCGTTACAATTACTGGTGTAACGGTTTCGTAGCCTTTACTCTTGATTAAATTCAAGTCCATTTCAAAAATCAACTGATTTTTGAAAACTCTGTCTCCTTCTTCTACATGACTAATAAAACCTTGACCTTTTAGCTCAACAGTATCTAATCCAATATGAATTAGTAACTCAATACCCTCATCACTCTTCAATCCAATTGCGTGCTTAGTCGGAAAAATATTTGTAATTTTCCCATCGAATGGTGCATAAACCTTACCTTCACTTGGGATAATCGCTACTCCGTCTCCAATTAGTTTATCTGAAAAGGTTTTATCCTGGACATCGCTTAACGGAATGATTTCTCCTGATATAGGAGAAAATATCATTTTTTTATTTGAAACTCCAGCTTCAACTTCTAAATTACTAGAACTCTCTTCTTCATCGATTCCAAATATATAAGCTAATACAAAGGTAATAACAACCGAAATGACCGCCACAATTAAAGCATTTACAATATTTGATGGTGCATCAGAATAAATAAATTGAGGCAACGCTATCAAAGATGGGACAGCAAATAGATAGGCTTTAACACTAGTAAGACCTGCAAATAATCCCGCTAATCCACCACCAATCATAGCTGCATAAAGCGGTTTTTTATATTTTAAAGTCACACCATATAATGCAGGTTCGGTAATTCCTGCAAGTAAGGCTGAGAAACCTGCTGCAAAAGCAATTTGTTTTGTATTATTATTTTTACTCTTTAATGCAACAGCCATCGAAGCAGCCCCTTGAGCTAAGTTTGACCCTAACATTGCTGGAAGAATTAATACGTCTGGAGTAGCAATAGATGCCGCCAAAAAAATAGGTGCAAAAGCCCAATGCATTCCAGTCATAACAATAAATGGCATAATAGCACCAAGAATAGCTAATGTAAGCCATCCAGCTACACCATACATTTGCCCAACTAGATTTGATAATCCTTCACCAACAATTACTCCAATAGGTCCGACTACAACTAAGGCAATAAAGCTTGATACTAATAATACTAGCGTAGGTTGCAAAAAACTCTTAGTAACAGCTGGTGTTAATTTAGCAATCATTTTTTCAATATATTTCATCAACCAAACCATAATAAGAATTGGAATGACTGATGAACCATAACTAGCTGGTGTCACAGGTGCACCAAATAAACTAAGAGGATTCCCTGATTGCACCATTTGAACAAAATTTGGATGGAGAAGTACACCTGCTACAGACATAGCTAATGTAGATGTTACTTTTAATTTTTGTGATGCAGAATAAGCTAATAACAGCGGTAAGAAATAATATGGAGCATCACCAAAGAATGTCAAAAAAGAAATAGTCTGAGAATCTGATTGCAATATACCAAGCATTGGTAAAATGATTACCAAGACTTTCAACATACCTCCCCCTAACATTGCTGGAATGATTGGAGTCATGGAACCAGCGATATACTCAATGATTCGTTCTAAAATATTCCCTTTGTGCCCTTGATCAACTGAATCTGTTTCAAAATTGCCAAGTTTAATGAATTCTTTATAATAATTGGCTACATCATTACCAAGTATAATTTGATATTGCCCATTCTTTTTCATAATACCTATTACACCTGGTATCTTCTTCACATCATCATCATTGACTAAATTTTCATCTTTTAATTCTAATCTTAAACGTGTTACACAATGGGTAACTCTATTGACATTTTTTTCGCCTCCAATTACATCGAGGATTTTTTGTACCGTATCTTTATAACTCATGGTATTCTCCTATTCTATTAATCTAAATTTTTTGTTAAGCGACGAATATGAGCCATCAAATAAACTAATTCACTAGAAGTCAGCAAATAATTGTACTCAGTTTGTATAAACATTGCCACCTGTTTACCACATTCATATTCCCTAGGATATTTATTTTTCATTAATGCTAACAAGTCTTCATCATCATCGTCACAATAAGTTGTATTTTCAACCAAACGATGGGCAAATAATTTTATATGAGTTATGAATCTATAATAATCAATAGAATCTTGGTTAAACTCAGTACAATAGAAATCTTGAATGATTTTCTCAATTCCCATAATTATTTCAGTGATTTTATACGACTCTTGAAAATTATTTTCTAAATTAGCATTAACAAAATGTAGCGCTATGAATGCAGCTTCGTCAATTGGAAGTTCAATACCTAACTCTTTTTTTATTATTTGTAAAGCCCTTTTCCCAAGCTCAAATTCTTCTTTATAATATTTCGAGATTTCCCAACGTAGGGGATTCGAAATAATAACTCCTTCTTTATAACGTTCTATACTCGAAGAAATATGATCCGTTAGATTTATATAGATAATCTCATCAAAATTATTACCCAATGTTATTTTACCGAGATTAATTATTTTTTCGGTGATGTACACCAACTCCAAAGGAACGTTAATAAACATCTCTGTAAAACGGGTCATATTATCTCTATTTTTGAGAAAAAAACTTTTCTCAATATCAATTGGATTTACTTTATCTCCAATTTTTCTTCCAAAAGCTATTCCCCTTCCAAAAAGAAGAATATCGATATCTTTTTTACTTTGCGCAATTACAGCATTGTGGTTTAGTATTCGTTTTATGATCATAAAATTTCCCTTTTAAAATAAAAGGAACCTACTTAAAAACATCAAGAAACTTCTTCCGATGTGATTAAATAGGTTCCTGCTCACTTGTATTAGTGATAACATCCTTTTATTTCAATTTTTAATGGTGACATGAAGCTTAAATAATTAATAACTCTGCAACCATTTTCATTTTAAGATATTTCAATCTATTTGTCAAGTACTTGTAGAAATTTGTATGTGTCGTAATTTTTGAGAAATCCTAAATTTCCATATAAATATATGCAGATACACGAAAGGGCTAAACATTTTTGTATGCTCAGCCCTTGACAATGATTTTTTCTTATGCTATCATTTTAGTTGACTGAGTAATACAAGTTGGGTTTGTGTTACTCTGCGGAGTTGGAGGCTCATTTCCAACTCCTTTTTTCGTTGTTTTTATATCTCTATTATACCAAAATCAGGATAAATGTCAATTATTCCACGCCAAAAAAGCCCAAATCTCACTAGAAATTTTTGCTTATTTATATTTGTGTTTTCGTTAAAATTAGCACTTAAATTATTTCATCTTAAATATCTTTTCTATATTTTTATGTAAACGGGGAAGTTTGTAGTCTTTAGAGTCATTTTTAGGTCGAACACTATCCGCACTGATATGATCCAATGACGTATACTTATCATAGTCCTCCTTCCATTCTCCAAAAAATAAATCTCTTAATTTTCCTTCACGCTCTAACAATATCATATTCGCTACGGCTATCCCACCTTCACTTGTCCAATACATTCCTCTATGCTTCATCCTATAAGTTATTTTTCGATGCTGGCTCTCCATAATCCCAATACCTGACTTTGGAAGTCCTCTCATCTCCGCTGGTTTCGTATACTGAAAATTTCTAATTAATCTACTCGAATAATATTCAAATTTTTCTTGTCCTTCTTCACTACTAACCAAAGATTCTATAGTATCTAGTGAACGCCTTAATAATTTCTTATTATGCTCTCTAATAGCTTGAAATAAGTCTTCTCTCAACTCTCTCGGATAAGACTTTGTAAATTCTTTGATTTCTTTATTCAAGTGATATTCGTCCCAAAAATGCTCATGCCTCTTAACATTAAATGATTTAGCAATTTCAGTAAATACATGTGGAGTATAGCCCTTGCCACAGTCAGAATTAGTAACTAGTACAGTCTCATTTGTAATTTCATATTCATTTTCCAATAAATCTAACAATTCTCTACGAGCTGAGCGATTATCCAATCGGATAAGCTCTTTTTTATTTTCTAGCTCAAAACGATTTGGGCCAATCTGTTTTGAGCCTGTATGAACTACAAAATGTGATAAATCCATATTCTTTTTTTCAGAACCATCTTCAGATGTTTTCACATATACACCATCTCCCTCTATGTAGATGATATCTGCTTTAATTTTTTCAATCTTCTTCTCTTCTTTAAAAAATCGATAATCATCCTTTTCTTCTAGTAATTGATTGGCTAATTTGACGACCTTATTGACGGTATCTTTAGTGACAGTTACATTATAAACCATCTCAATTGTCTCTCCTACCTGACGATAGGGTAGTTTTGTAGCTAGAACCGCAGCTTGATACAATAGTTCCTGTGAATGACGTACATTTTTTTCTAAGCCTAACATTTCATCAACTGGTACTCTACATTCACCATTCTTATACCAACGTTTTCTAGAAAAGGTCACTTCTCCAAATGTAAAAGCTACGGTACGTTCAGCTTGATTTTTACAACGATATCCTTTTGATCTCATACTGGAGCTTATCGACTCATCATACTGTGCAATATGCTGTAAAAAATTTTGTTTTGTCTTTTCTTGTTCCTGACTACTAAATCTCAATTCATCAAATTGTTTCATACAATTTTTCATTTCCCTTTCAATTCTTATGAAAATTGTATGATTTTTAAAACAAGTCATCAAATTTATTTTTGTTCCAAGAATAAAATAGGCTGTTTCTTTAAATTAAAATCAACGCCCTATTTATTATTGAAAAATACTAAAGTGATTTAGTTGAGTATCAGAAGTTCAACTGTTTCTATTTCAAGGTAAAATAAAAGCCTGATATAAGAACCAGGCTCAGGACAGTTGTCAGAATCATCATCTCACAACTAATAGAAGTATTTTACAACAAAAAATAACAGACTTTATAATTATATTTATAGTTGCAATTATGTTTATGTTTGTAAATATAATTATAATTACTTTTTTAAGGGATGACTTTCTTCTCTTAGCTTAAACTGTTGCACCTTTTCTTAGAATTTATCTGACTTTTTTATGAAGTCCCCCTCTTTCTCATCATTGATAGCTCCTTCAAATCCTTTATTTTTAAGATAATTCGTATAAAAAAGTTGCTCCGATTGGAAATAATCAAATAATAGCTGTCTGTTATCATGAACCTGAAAGGCTTCAAGTGCTGAATAATAAGTTGCCTTATTCGTATCGTCCACAATAAAGGGGGTAAGCCCTTCTTTTAAGCATTGTTTATACAAGAGCAATCGACCTATTCGACCATTGCCATCTGCAAAAGGATGAATCCTTTCAAATTGTGCATGAAAGCTTGTTAAGTAATTCAAATCTTTTTGTTTTTTCAAATCATAGCCAATCAGTAAAGAAAGCATCTCATCTTCAGTCTGTTCAACAGAAGCTGTCGCAATTTTTCCTACCTCATTTTGCAATACTTTATAACGACCAACTGGAGCTATCGGGTTATGCTCAGAACTTGTTCCACTTTTTAGAATACGATGCAGTGTTTTAATATAGTCCTCTGTCAGTGGCTCGTTAACGGTATCTAAGATATAATCAAAACATTTAAAATGATTATTCATTTCCACCAAATCATCAATTTTGATTCCTTTTGCATCAATATTTGCGATTGTCTTTGTCTCATAAATTAAGCTAGTCTGCTCTTCTGTCAGACGACTTCCTTCAATTCGGTTAGAGTTATAAGCAAAGCGTTTCTGTGTGATATCATAAATACCACCGTGTACTTTCCCTTCTCTCTCTGCTAAGAGCCTTGTAATTAAATCCATTATTTCTCCTTGTAGTAAGCAGTTGTAGTTATAGATATATTTATAGTTATAAATATATCTATAACTATAGTTTCTCGATTAATTTATCAAGATAATCTGATGCAGACTTTGCACCAGCTGCTTTTGCAACTTGATCTAACTTTTTCCGATTACTTGGCTTCAATGTAAACTGGAATTGCTTTTTGCGTTCAAAACTTTCAAAATTGGCTACCTCTGAAATCTGCTCAGGTTGATGGGTTGCTTCAATAATCTGCGAAATCTCTTTTTCTCTTGGTGTGAATGCCATAACAATCTCCTTCTAATTATATTTATAATTGTATTTGTATTTATAAACATAATTATATTGTATCATAAATTTTTGAAAAAGTCTGTTCCAGCTCAGTGAAAAACTTTTTGTGTTTTTGATAAAGCTCTGGATTTTCCTCCATATCTGCAATAGAGATTTTATCAATCGTGGAATGATTGAACAACTCTTTTGCTGGTACAATCCCTAGAAGGTTATCTGTTCCCTTTTCTTTTGCTTCAAGTCCCAATGCTTCCAGTAATTCTCTTGATGATCCATAGTTTGGTCGGATCATATTTGCTAAGAAATATAATTCAGCAGTAATGTATGATTCTCTGGTACGATAGTCGATCACATCCTTTCTGAATGCTTCTAACCGAGTTGATAAATTGAATTTAGCATTATAACCAAACTCCGAAGGAGTCAAGGGACTAATAATAGCGTGACTGACCGCTACAGCATTTTTTGTAGCTGTCGCAAAGTCTGGTCTACAATCAATCAAGATACAGTCAAACTGACCCAACTTCTTCTTTTCGTAGTTATCCTCTAGCCAAAGATAAAGTAACATATTTTTCTTATCGCTATTCTCCAGATCTCGTTCCACCGAGTCCAGCTGAACTGAACCTGGAATTAGACTGATATTTTCCTTGACTTGCTTAATATCCACGTCGCCTCCTTTGAAAGCATTCGCAATCGTATTCTGACTTTCGTAAATATTGTAGCACTGAGTCAAATTACACTGATGGTCTAAATCTATAAAGAGAACCTTATGACCTTTGCGAGCCAACCATTCTCCATAATTAAATGTCAAAGTTGTTTTTCCAACACCGCCTTTGATAGCGGCAAATGTGATAATCTTCATTCTATTTCTCCATCCTTTTTCTATATTTCTATTATACCATTATAATTATATTTGTCAACATGTTTATAAATATAATTATAATTATTTTTTTACAATGAAGTTTCTATTTCCTTTCGCTGTTCCACATTTTTCTCAATATCTTGATGTAACTTATAATCTTTTGTAATTGCTTCTACTCTCTGATACAAAGCCTGACGCTCAAAGGTCGCTTCTTTAATAAGTTTATCAATCTCAGTTTTTCGAGTACTAGGATCTACTCTCAAATCTTTCAAAATGGAAATAGCTAGTTTCACTTCTTGAGGATTATTGGATTCCAGTGCAAGAAATGCAGACTGAATTTTATTAAGATCACCCAAGCGTTGATCTAATTTATCAAGCAAGTTATCTACTTCTTCTAGTTCCTCTTCAAAACGATTTAACAATTCATCAAATTGCTGTCCTTCTGTCACTCCATGAGCGGATAGATAGTTATATTCACGAACAAGCTGATCCATAGTTGAGATTTTAGGATTTTTTCGGATAATCATTTCTCCATTATCATACGACAACTGGGAAGCGACTGTTTCTCCCTTCATATAACGATTCTTATCAGCGTGTTCAGGATTAACAAAATAATAGAAATCGTTTTTCCTAATAAAAATTTCATAAGAGCCACCTTCTGCTTTTTCAATCTGATGAGCAGGAATCAGAATAGTTCCCTTATTTCTAATCCCAAATTCCATTTCAAGATAGATTCCATTTTTTGTTTCTTCCATCACCTGCCATTCTTCAACTGTGATTCTCATTTCAAAATCATCTTCTCGTTCTGCTACCATTTTTTCATATTCGGATTTTATTTCATCAACAGATAAGGTTACCTCGTTAGCAACCACTCTCTCAGAAATTTTCTCTAAAGAATAATTTCCTTTTTTTGATAAAGTGCGATCCCTAACATTTCTGGTTTGATCTTGGTCAGTCAGACGATACTTTATTTCCTTTCCTGAAGTATCAACTATCAGATTTAAAGCTCGTGCCTTAGACTTGAAATCTTCTAAGGAGCTTGAATGTTTTAAAAGGAAATCTAAACGAGATTTAATCTCATAACGAAATGAATTTTTCTTTCGGTAAGCATGATACGTTTTTCGATTAGTCCATAATCTCTCTTTGAGAATTTTAGCTCCAGCTAGGTCAGCGTACTTATTGGAAATATTAAATAGACTTCTAGCAGTATTTTTCTGCCAACGAAATTTGTTTAAGGTAACAGAGTTAGTTGAATTGAAAATAATGTGATTATGAATGTGTCCCTTATCCATGTGAGTCGCTATGACAAATTCATGTTGCCCACCAGTTAATTCTAAAATCGTTTTTCGACCAATCTCATGAATTTCTTGTGGAGTCAAATCATCTTCAGGAGAAAATGATTGAATGATGTGATGAGCCAAAACCCGATTCGGATTTTGAATATCAGATAGTTCTTTTGTCCCTGCTCGTTGAGCCGCATTCTTTTTGGTCAAAAGAAATTCTTCTGTCGCTGTGCTAGCGTCTGTAATTCCATAAGTAGATACCAGTTGCTTGACTACTCGGCCATCTTTAACCACTGCTGGAAATTCAAACTGTTCATCTTGTTCTAAAAAACTCGTTTTAGATGGATTCTCAATATAGCGTAAAGCATTATTTAAACTTTTTGTATCAGTCAGCTCGACCGTCTTTGCTTCATCCTCAATATATTTTGTAGACCGTCCTAAAGAAGCTACACCCTTAATCTGAAGAACCTTTGTTACAACCATCGCTCTTGATCCTTTGTTTGATTTTCCTGTTTTTGGATAAATTGGCTGACTGTATCTTTCAAATGTTTCTGCAATTCAAGAATCTGACTCAATTCATTTAGACTAGCCTGCTCATCTTCGTTTACCTTTTTTGCGACCTGATTTATATTGACCCCTATCCGATTTATTTCCTTACGTAGTTCTCTCAATTCTTCAAAATTTAAGATTTTGACCTCACCCATAATCAACATAATTCGGGCAAAGGCATTAAAATTTGTCATTCCAGATTCTGCAATCTTTGTTGAAATGAACCGTGCCTCTTCTTCCGTTAAACGAATTTTTTTCTGAATCATTCGTTTTCGCTTTTCTCTATTTTTCAAAAAATCTTCACCTCTATTCTGGCAATTTTGCTTAAGGGGCTTAGAGCCCTTTTCTTCTGGCAAGATTAGCACTTGGGTACCCAAATGCTGTTTTTAAAAAGGTCAAAGATGGTCAGCGTGTGCACCTGACCATTCTTGACTTTTTAAATCTTTGGGGAAATCCCCAATCCCCTAATCCCTGCAAGCAGGAATCTTGTTCTATCACGAGGGAAAAGTTTGACTAAACTTTTAAGTCTTCCTGTAGAAGTTCCATTGTATCAACCATCTCCGTTTTAAGGATTTCGTCTTTTAGTTGCTCAAATCGTTCATCACTCATTCCCTCAATTTCTTTAAGTGCAACGGGATACATTTCTACTTCTTCTAACTCATAGTTTGTTTTTACTCGCATATCTCTACGAAGAATATAGAGGCATTCTTTACGTGAAATGTGCTGGTTGACTTCATTCACTTTTGGCGAATCTGTAGTTTCATCTATAAAAAATATCTCCATTAAAAGATTAAAAGTTTCTTGTTTTAGATGTTCAATCATCTTCTGTTTCTCCTTTTTTGTTTTTCTTCCTACGAACTAATGCTTCCATTATTGAGGGCTGCTCAGGGACTTTTTTTCTTCCACCTGCTTTACAGCCTCCGCCTTTTGATTCCCCAACTGCTCAGATTTTTCTTTTGCCTGTTTGAGTTTATCAGCAAACTTATCTTTCGTCACAGTTTTATTTTTCACTAATTCTAACTTAGCATCCATCCGATCAATCAAACTTTTTGCTTCCCTCTGAACAACCTGCAGTTGTTCTACCATATCTTCAAAACCATTTTTATCTTTTGCCCAAATAGCCAAATATCCAAAACTGTAGCTACTCGTATCAAAACCAAAATGATTAGCCACGACATAGGCGACACTTTCAGCTTGTAATTCTTGCTTACGATATCGGTCGTCCCCATATTGGGCATTGCTTTCTCTATGTAAATCTGCATGAGCCATTTCATGAAAAATGGTTTTTAAAATCTGTTCTTGACCCTTTAATCCTTTTGAAATAACAATTCGATTTTCATCTGGAGAGTAATAACCATTTGTGCTCTCTCTTTTAATTTCTTCAAAACTGATAGGAACCTGATTATCCATTGAAACAGCTTTGGCTGCTCGGTACAAATCTTCATAATCTTTAACATCTCCAGTCAATTCATTAATTGCTTTTGGCAATTCTTTTCCTTCTGTTTGAGATACATCAAAGACATTCCCTAACTTGAATCGAGTAACAGTGACTTCCTTCTCTCCCATTTCATTTTCAGCTGGAGTAAAATCTAACTCCTTTTGATGAACAGGAATACTGGTTTTCACTTGATACGGAACCCAAATCTTCAGAGCTTTTGAACCCTTTTTAACTGTTCTGTCAAAATCTGTTTTCCATTTATTGAAACTAGCAACTTGGGAAACATTAGGATTTTGCATCTTCAGCAAATGAATATTGTTGAGTGAGTAGTTGTGAAACTTACTCATCGTATCCAAGAACGATTTAAACTGTTCTGAATCCAAATAGTTCTTCATTCCTTCTTTCAAATGTTCAGCTAAAGCTTTTGTATCTTTATTTGCGACTAACTGGGAAATGGTTTGTTCTGAACTTTTAGCAGCAATTGCTTCGGTTATAACAGCTCCTGCAGCCACCTCAGCATCTGTCCTTCTTTCTCTATCTTCCTGCCTTTTATGAAGGTTAGAAGCACTGTTGTATGGATCTGTTCCTTGCAACATCTCATCGGAGTTGGAAATACCATCACCATCCAAATCACGATCCCTCTCATCTTTTTGGTTATACTGATAAATTTTTTCGTATGGATTATCTGGTGTATTTTGTAAATTTTTGACTTGCGATTTCTCAAATTCTTCTCGAACTGTGGCGATCGTTTGTTCAACTTTTTCTGATAAACTTTTGATTTCTTTTTGCCATTTTTCTACAAGAGCTACTTGTTCCAACGGAGAATCCTTGACTCCTAACTTCTCAAACCAAGCAGATAAATTTTCGACCTCAACACTATCCATTCCATCAAAAGAGATAAATCCAAGACGAGCATCATGACTACTATCTGTAAATCCAATTGGACTATTTTCCAAATCTCCAAATGGGAGTTGGGATAGCAGTTGATCTGCATACGGAATATCTTCTAAAGCGTAGCTGAACTGAGAAATATCTAGTTCACTCGCCAATCTCTCCAGATGATACTGAGTGAATATCGCCCCATCTATCTTCATCAACTCTGAATGCTCTCGCATTTCTCGTGTACCAAGTCTTTCTTTGTTAGCGATTGGGTTAATCTCATCCCCAATATCGTAACGAATGCCATCCTGAATCAGTTCACCATCAGGGCTGTACAAGGCAAATTGAACCTTTGTAAAAGGGATATAGGAAGCACCTTCTACCTGGTTCATTCGATCACTTACACTCGCATGATATTTGTCGTAATAGATATTATTCTGCTTATATAGTTCTTTTGCAAAAGACTGATAATCCACCAACTCTGTTTCGCTAAAAGGTAAAATTGGCCCACCATCATGCTTTTCTGCCCATTGAAGGCGGACATTGTAGTTGTTTTTGTCAATCTCATTTGGTTGAATTGCCTCAAACAAGCCATTTGCCATAATCGATTGCAATTCTTTGCCCCCATCCTTAATATAATCCTCGTTAATCGATAACTGTTCAATATGGCCATCACGTTCACGGAAAACACCAAGAATAACTTTTTCCTTAGTTTTCTCTACATCAACTCTTAGATCTCTCTTAATTTTCATGAGAGATGCAGGGACACGTTCATCTCCTATATCTTTGAAAAGAAGTAAGAAATCCTCGTCTTTACTCTTAATAGCTTCTGAAAAGTTAAGTCGTTGTGCAATTCTTACTTCATCTAAATTATCCAAAACAAACGATTTAGGATCAAGAATATCCTCTAACATAGGAATAACTTGTAATTTTTCTTTTAGACTATTACTAACCAGTATTTGATTATAGTCTCCCCTTCCCTCAGCAAAATCGACTACAAAATCTCCAGCATTTCTACCTGGAACAACTGGCCTGATTCCTGTTAAGTGTAAAAAGTTTTCTTGTTTAAAACTAACATCTAACAAATTTACTTCTCCATTATTTGAGTAGAAATAATAGACTTTACTATTTGCCAACTCTTCTAAATACCATTGAGAAGACCTCTGAATAGAGCCTGCATACTGATTCATTTTTTTTAAATCAGCTTGTGTAATTGGATGATATTTTGAATATCTTCGTTGCACTTCTTCAAAATTTGTGCTAAACTGTAAGTAACGATAGGGTGATGTCGGGTGACTGGTAACAGTTTGCTCAAAGGTTGCTGATGATTCAGCTTCAGGTTCGGCACTGCCCACAGCATCAGGCTGTGAATAGCCCTCTCCACCACTGGCCCTATCATTCATTTGCTCCTGAGTACTCTCAGGAGTTTTTTCTGTGCTCTGAATTTGTTCCTGCGCTTCATACTTAGTTCCATTCTCGTACGATTCCGACATACTATTTTTTCTCCCTCTTTCTTGATTAATGATTGTTTGATATTTTTGACGGACTTCTTCCCTTGTCAATTGTCTATCTGACACAAAGACTTTTACATCATCTGCAGTTAGCTCTTGCGCTTTTGCAAGAGCTAGTTCCTTCTCAAAAAAGCCCTGGTAATGCCAGGACTTTTCATCTACTGTATAAACATGTGCTAACTCTTTAGGAGTGTTATTCCCTCCCTTCAGAAAGTCATTCCAATCTTCCTTCTCCTGGTCTCTATGAAGGATAGGTGGTATCTCAATTTGTACTGGAATTCCCTTTTCCTGCAGACTAGTTATAAATTTATGGCCAGCCATATCATTATCTACAGCCAAGGTAATCATATCCTGATGCTGACCGTCTTTAAAATAGTTTGTTGTTCTGGCTACTAATTCTAGAGCTTTCCCAGTATTCTGATTGATTTGATAGGATTTATCATTTATCTCTGCGTACAATTCCATAAACCGTCTACTAATGATTCCTTCTTTTACTCCATCCATAGCTACTAAGCGAACATCCTGAAGCCTATCCTTATGAAGCTCATAGTAGCTCATTAAATCGATTGGAGCTTCCGCAAAGACCAAACGTTTTGGTGTTCCGATATCAATTGAAAAGCCTAGTTGTCCGTCTGAATTTCTCATAATTTGTTTTAGGCGTCCACGTTCAGGATAGTGCTCCCGATTCTCTACTATTCCCTGAAGACTCGCTCCAGCTAAAAAGCCTGTGTTGTCCTTATACTTAAAGACAATCACAGGCTCAAAATAGTCTCCTTTTTTTCGGATTGCTTCCGCTATACTCCCTTGGCTAATAAAGAAGTTAATCGTATCATCTGAAAGGCCTCTCTGTGCCTTCAAATAGCTTCTAGAAGCGCTGAAATCCTGACGCTCATATCTTTCCAAGTAATAGCTAAAAGGCTCTTTTGAAGCTGTCTGAGCTTCTACATCGACTTCCTTAAATTCTCCAGTTTCTAAAAAATGCATCGCCTCCTTGTAAGAAACACCTCGTATGGTTTGAACTAACTGAATAACATCTCCAAATTCAGTTCTTGAATTCCAGTGAAATTCATTTTTCCTTGTATCGATTACAAATGAATCGTGCTCTGTCCAGGTATAACTATAGCTACCCGTACGCTTTAACTCCATACCTAGCTGCTCTGCAACAGAAATAATAGATAATCTTTTGGCTTCCTCTTTGCTTAATGTCATCTGTTACCTCCCTACAATGAAAATTCTGGCTCTTCTTTTTCTGCTACTATATCTTGTGTCTGTTCTCTCTCAAGTTCTTCTGCTTCTACAAAACGTTTTAAATCAGGAATATGAAGTTGGACTTGTTTCAGCTTATCCTGAACTAACAAGTTCTCATCGATATGATAGACCGCTTCCTGATGGCCATTAAATCCTTTCTCTAGATCAATATCCTCAAAGCGGATAATAGCCAACTCTGTTAAACTTCCCTTATACCAAGCTCCAATCTCACTTTCAAGATAGAAGCGAACAGATTCTCTATCTTCCGTCTTTGTATCCCGTAAATAAGCTAGTTCCCAGCTTTCACCTTGAGAATAACCAACGACCTCTTGAACGATTAACTCCTGATTGTTCGTACTTAAAATCTGATTAATATCACCTAAACGTGGTACTAGAATTTCCTGTGCTAGTGAGATGGCTTCTGTACGATAGTTGAAAAACTCATATTGTTCTCTATCTTCTACATAGTTCCTAACGAAATCTGAATAATGAGGGAAACGCTCCTGAAAACTAGCTGAAATCATTCCATAGATATAGGCTTGTTTTACTGTTTCAAACTGGGCTATTTGATAATATGAGGGGTCAAGCTTGCCCTCTTGATTCAATAGTTCCTTGATATTTTCTGGAAGTTGAATCGGTTCTGAATCTGGCCAAGTTTTCTTAGAATAGTTGATTACTTCTTCGTAAAGAATCGTATCGATCTCTGGATTCTCCATTTCAAGCAAAGTATCTACAATTTGAGCATATTCTGAAAGATTGGAACGATAATCAGTAATCAAGCCATCTTTACGAACCTCCCACTCCTCAACCTGAGCATTTTCTGGAGTTCGTAGTAACAATACCTCCTCAGCTTCCGGATCAACTCCAATGACCTGATCGCCATTGGGTAGCTGATCCATCTCCAATTCCCGAATCCTAGCATCTAATTGATGATTGACCTGAAGCAAGTCTTGCTTCAAGTGAAATAATTCTTCTGCATTGGCTTGTAATTCTTCAAAATACTCTCTGGAGATTTTCACTGGTTGAACCAATAAATCTTTCTCTCGTTGCTCTCGAGGGTAAGAAAACAAGTAGGGAGCAACTTCTTTGAAGTCCTGGTAATTCATCCATTTTATAGATTCTGTAACAATCATATTCTGGACATCAATGACATCTGTATGAGGAGTGATCCAGCCAGATAAAGCCAACTCTTTTACTGCTTCAGACAGGGGGTAAGAAGGGATATGTTCTAAAATCCCCTCAAAATAACCAATCCCTCGAGCAGTTTCTTCCTCAACTTCACGCTTCATTCGTTTAAAGTGTTTTTGTGGTAGTGTATTCATTCTATTTCATTTCCTTTCTTTCCATTATCTGGTCCGTAAAAGGTATCTACGATACCTGCAGAACGTAAAGCAGATTCCAATGCCGATCTCGCTAGCTCAGAAGCTGCAATACCTCTTACCTTCAATTCCCATAACTCTTCCTCTTTTTCCTTAATTAAATTATCCATCCAAGCATTGTCTTGCACAAGCTCATCTCGCCGTTGCTTGAGTTCTTCTAAATTCATACTTTATCCTTTCCATCAAAAAAACAGCTCTGTTTTTAGAACTGTTTCATTACCTGCTATTTTTATTTATTGAAAAGTCTTTGCCAGATCAAAAATAACATTGAGAAAATGACCAGTTTTCTCTTAATAATATTCTCTTGAAACCAAACTTTAGTCTTAATAAATGGCTTCAGAATTGGGCTAGATTTTATCTTTTCAATCCAGCGCTTGATTGCATCTATCATGATAGATTTATCCTTTCTATTCTATGTGAAATAATGATAAAATAAAATAAAAATTATTAGTGAGGTAATTATTTATGTCTTTTCAATCTGCTTATAGTTTAGAATTAAAACAACACGTAACCCCAAAAGAAGCCTTTGATTTTTCCTGTTCTCTAATCGGAACTCCTAATCATTTAACTGATGCCAAAAAATTTCAATGTGGAGAAAAATGCTCCTTCAAATTAACCTTAGCTAACTTCAACAATCCGGGCTTTAATAAAACTCCTTATTTTACTCCTGGAGCAAGAAATCAAAAACATGACCCTAATAATTGTCAACGTATGATTGAACATTATCAACAAAGGGAACAAGAAGTAACGTCTGAAAATCATATCTCTTTTTACCGTGAGAAAAATAAACTGATTGTTGACTTAGACCTTGTTAAAGGGATATTGGCTACTGTAACTAATCCTAGACAGAAAGACGAATCCAATTTTTCTTCTGAGTCAAATAAAGATGAAATGCATCGTCAGAGCTCTCATTCCTCTTGTACTGATGAGGACAAGAGGACTTTCCGTAGCCATGTGAAACAACTCAGAGACTTAGTCAATTATTTTTTAGAATACCAGTCTGGAGAGAAGTATACATTCTATGATAAATATAAAAGAGAAATCCAACTCGAAAGATACTTTGTCAATCTAAAAGAAGCAAACCAAAGAGGAATAAACCTGGAAGATGTTCATATCTATTATGATACTGCAACAGTAAAGTCTATTGATAACAAAGAGAACCCTGAAAAAAGTTATTTTTTAGTTAGATTCCATAGTTTATGCACAATTGATCAAGACTCTAATTATCCAACTATAACGATTAACAAAAGTCTCGCTAGCCATCATGGAGTTAAAGGAAAGCTTAAAATATTAGAAAAAGCATCAAAAGATGAACAACCTCTTAAACTATTTTACTTTGGAAAGTTTGTTAAGCATAGTTCTAAGAAATACATTAATCCCGACGTAAGCTATGAAGATATTTTGGACTATTTAGTCATCAGTTAATATTTCAAAATCTAACAATTCTTGATAAGTGAACTCTATAATTTTGTATGAACCAATAAATCTAAAATTCTCTAGAAAATGATTTTCAACAGCTTCCCTAGCTTCCTCATAACTATTAAAAACCCTTGTCCCACTAATTTCATCTGACCAAGCTAGTTTCCCACTTTTTTGTGGGACTAACCAGACACTTTTCCCAATATTTATTTGCATAAGGACAGCGTAATATTTTTGTTCCATATTCTTATTTTCACCTTTCTAATTATTCATAGTACCTACTTATATTTTTATACCAATGGCTTATCTCTGATCCTCATGCTTCTTATATCCTTTCCAAATAAATGAAACCTTACTTTTCGGCCAAACACTTTTTAGTAACATTAAGAAGGCTAATGGTAGCCTTTTCGTTTTGATTTCATTTCCAAAGTTATCACATATAGTTATCTTGAAGAGCGGTACAAACCAGATTGCAATCAAGATAGTTCCAACCACGCCATGCACAATAGAATTTAAAAATTGATGCATACTACCTCCTTAAACATATTTCAATCTTTGAAAAGCTGTCTCGGCCCACTTACTTAGCCTTACCCTTTTAGTCATTTATGGCCTCCTGGATACCTTTCTCATCTGCTACAATCTTTTCCTCTGAATCCCTCGAAGCATATAGATATTTCTTTATTTTTCCCTTACGAATCTTGATGATAGTTGCAGCTTTTTCAATCTGGTTCCTAGTTTCTATATAGCCAAGTTCATCTGTAGAAAAACCAACAATCTTATAGAAACCTATGGCTCCAAAAGTTTCTAATAAATGAGTTTCCGCTACCCTTTTAGCTGTATTAAAATCACGGAAAAAACCTGCATGAGCAAAATTTTCATGCCAGGTTATTTTTTCGCCTTCCTGATGTAGCCACACATACTGATCCCAATTTATAGCAATTAAAACGCAATAAGAGTCATAAAATTCCATTAGATTTCCTTTCTTTTCTCACTCACTTTGAGAGGAACTTCCTCAACTTCCTTAATCCCAATATGAATAACATTTTCTTCCCCAACCTGGGCTTTCCACTCATCAATATCGCTCAAATAGCGCTTGTATCGATACCAGTTGTCATCATTCGGGCCATTACTTAAGAGGTAAGCTCTCGGATGCGTGTCCAGGTTAAATTTTTGATCTCGAAAGACATTTTGTTTGGATAGAAAGAGTAAGGCTTCTGTTGTTCCAATCGTGGCAACCTCATGCGGTGTCAACAATTCCCGACCAATTTTAGAGTTCTGCTTAGAACTACTGGCATTTCTTCCTCTGCTCTCACTATAATTCTGATCATTCAAAGTTTGCTTCCCTGATCGCTCAGATAGGTACTTAAGCGTGTCCAAGTCATTGGAACCTAAATAAAGAATAGCACCACAGTTATTGATAATCGTCTTCGTATTTTCTTTACCATATAACACTTCAATCTGACTTTGAGATTGTACCATCATCTTGATAGAAATCTCTCGAGAACGAATAACAGAGATAATTGGCGGTAAATTAGGAATCTTCCCAATCTGACCAAACTCATCTGCCCACACCTGTAGATGTAATAGGTCTTCCTTAGTCTTTGTTGGATACTCACCTAATATAACTGCATCTGCAGTCTTTATCAAAACATCAAAAATGGTACTAAAAAGAAGGGCAGATAAGAACTGATAAGCTGGATCCACTTCTGGAATATGAATAAAAACTGCTGTTTTCTCAATATTCCATTTTTCAATCTCCAGTGTATCCTTTTCAATAATCTTTCTTAGTTGCTCATGGTCAAACACTGAGAAGGTAGTCGCAAAGATAGCATAAACAGAAGCCCGTGTTTGGCCATCAAAGTTTTTATTGAATAGATCCCACTGCCTACTAGCATAATTCCCTGGGCTCCTTCTTTCCAGATCTTCAAACATCAATTCAACAGGACTCTCCGCTTCTGGATGATTCCGTCTCAGTTCTCGAATCATATCTGTAACCTGCCCTAAATTAGGCAGATAGTGATCGAGCTTACCATCAAAATAAAGATAGCCAATTAGAGAACGCATCAGGAGTTTATTGGCTGCTGGCCAAAAAGGATCTCCCTCATGACCATTTCTGTTGAGAGACTCTGTAATAGCCTCTGCCACTCGGTCTATATCCATTTCATTATGAATATATCTAAAAACATTGAAGCCATCTGAATTCAGGAAAGTAATCAAATCAAAAATCTTCATCTTATAACCCTTTTCTACAAGTGATTTCCCTGTTTCATGAATCAAAATCCCTTTGGTATCTGTAGTTACAAAACTAGAGTTAGCTTGTAATATATTCGGTTTTACAGCACTACGTGTCTTTGAATCCCCTGTACCTCCATACACCAGAATATTTTTATTAATCTGATTTTCAAAGCTCAAGCGGTTATTAAATAGTCCCATCTGACTGTTCTGGGTAAAAATCATATTCTTTTCAGGTTCTTCGTCTCGGAATCTCATCAACTCTTCTCTTGTCGCAAAACGAGCTGATCCATGTTCTTCTCCATAGCGGTAAGTCCCCGTATCAGATACTCTCAAATACAGTAGAAAAGCAATCAAAAATCCGCCCAGACCAATTAATAAAGAAGCTGGAGTAAATTGAAAATCAAACCAAGATTTATCGTTTAGATGGTCATTCATCCAGTTAAGCTTTCCAAATCCAAATACATCCGTTACTGAATCAGTATCTGGTGCTAACAGCCATAGTTTAAAGAACCAATGAAAGAGGTAGAATAGACCAATTCCTAACAACAAATACGGTCTAAGTCTCCGTTTCTTCTTTTCTGTAATCACTTCATTTTTCCTCCAATCTGTGGTTCGATATTTTCTGGAAGAACAAACTCCTTCGTATGAATGTTTACCTGGAGGGAAGAAATTTTCTCTTGTTCAACTGCTTTGAAATGTTGCAATTTCTCCGCAAAAGAAGTTGTTTTCCTATTTTTAAGGTTCCGCTCATTGAATCCTCTCGGATCTCTTGTGATTCCTTCTAAGACATCCTTAAAGGCTTGTTCGACAACTCCTTTATCTTTTGCATTGAAAGCAAGAGTTGTCTTACCGTCAGGATGTGTATAAAAAGAAAAGCCAATCCCGTATTGACCAAGTTCTTTTCGAACTGCCTCGAGATTGACTTCATTGTGTAGTAATTGCTGGACTTCTTTCGTATCTGCCGTTGCCATGAATTTATTCCAGTCTGTCTCACCAGTAAAGAGGACATTGTCCCCTCTGGCTTGATACATTTCAACCGCCTTAGAGCTAGCCAGGAAGAGTCCTTTTAAGATGATTTCTCCTGTCACAAGAGTTGCCCGTCCTAATTGAGCTACCACTTGTTCTTGTTCCATTTTAGCTCACCTCTTCAATTTTGAAATAAAGATCCTTCAATTGAGTAGCTTGAGAGTCTTTCACAAGAATCTGTTGTTTCAACTCATCGATCCTATTTTGGCACTGAGCAATTTCCTCATTTGCTTCCTTGATAAAATCTTCGTTAGATTTGATTTTATTTTTAATAGATTGCTTATAAGTAACCGTCTGAGCCTCAAAGCTATCAATAACCTCTGAAGGTAACTCTACTGTCGTCGCATGAGAAAGAGAGAAGGAAGGCTCAACGTTCCCCTTATCTTCTTGTTTAACAGGAAGAGATTGATTCTCTTCCTGAATTGATTTTTCAACAATAGAAACTACTTCTTGTGTAGGCATAGCTTTTGCAGGTTTTCCTCGTTCTACCTCTTTTGCATCCAATCTACTGAAATGATCTGTAGTCCATTCACTAGAAGAATAGGTAATTTTATCTTCCAAAGGCACTTCCTCTCCAATATCATTCTGAGGCTTTTTAGCCACCAGCTCCGCAATCCTTTGTCGATTCCTATCTGCTTCTTTCTTTAACGTTAGGTCTTCTCGTTCAGGCTCTGGTTGAGATTGGAATTCTCGTTCGACTGGTAAGGAAGTCTTTTCTTTATGTTTTTCTAAAAAATGAAGCAAACCTTTCTTTTTCTTTCCAGCACTCATACCAAAATTTTCCAACAACTGATCAATGATGCCAACAAAAGGTATTTCAAGACTTTCTTCTTGTAGGATTTCACCTTCAGAATTGAGAGAATAAAGTCGATAGATTCCGTTTATTTTATTACTCTTCATTCGCTCATTGATGATTTCTAGCCTTGATAACAAGTCATCTCGGTGCTCAAATATTTCCTCTTGATTAGTCAGTTGATTGATAATTTTATACATGGTTCACTCCTTGGTTACTTGATTGTGATGGAAGAATGAGTTCCTTCATTTCCTGATAGGATAAGCCACTTTCTTCTGATAGAGCAACAAAAAGCTGTGCTTCCAAATCTTTTTCTTGATTTATGTAATTCTTGATTTTTTTATCTGCTTCTTCTTTTTGTCGTTGCACTTTTTCCTTATCTTTCCTCACTTTCTCAAGTTTACCTTCAAGTTGTTCTATTTTTTTATTCATTCAATTCTCCTTATTGGTTACTACTAGTTGCGGTTGTTGGTTCAGAAGATGTCGGTGTTGCCGTTGATGTAGAGGAAACTGTAGTCGAGCTTGAACTGCTAGTATCTGAATAGGTTCCTATACTTTGCCCCTTTGCCTCAGTCAAGACAATAGGTTCAATTTTATTGACCAATAGTTTCCCTGCTTTTTCTACATAGGTCAACCGAATTGTAGTCTTAGTGCTACCAGTAAGCCCCTTAGAAGCCCTATTATCTTTCTCTGTTAGGGTGGTACTAGTATATTGAACCTGAGCTAAAGCAATTTTATGTTGTTTATCAATGTATATAGATCCCGATTCAAAAGCTTGGTCAACCACATACCCCTTATAGGTCTGATTAACTGGTTTCTGTTCTTCTTGAATAGTTTCCTGATACATGGAATCCGTCATAAAAGGCTTATAGCGTGGTCGATTCTCTTCTAAATCCTTTTTGGTATAGTAAGCAATTAGGAAGTCCTCGACCTGCTGTTCAGTAAGAGAAAGTTGTTCCTGCTGTTTCTCTTCTTTATCTTGCTTCACCTCTTCCTGTCTTTGACTAGTCTGTCTCAAATTCTGTTGTACTTGAGAAATAGAATAACCCAATACAATACATAAAACGGCAATGAATCCCATAAAGAGTCCCTTTACCATTTTGATTAACTTTTGATTATACATTCTTTTCCTTTCTTATTTAGGGGTAACAAAATAGATACCTGATTGTGGTTTCAAGGTACGCCAACTTGATACATATAAACCACCAAAATTCATTTCTGACATTAAGAAGCTACCATCGCTATTAACGTACTCACAAAAAGCAACATGACCATAGATTGGCGATGCCCCAGCTACACCATTCATGAATACAGCTGCAGAACCTGGTTTAGGAGTCGTTGAAATGTCATATCCTTGCGCTTGGCCACTATCAACCCACTGATTGGCATTTCCTAGATAGGGATGAATGCCAACTCCAATTTGAGCAAAGCGATTATAGACATACCAAGTACAATTCCCTAGTTCATAAGCGTTACCTGAATATCCTTGTCCTTCTAAAAGTGCTTGATCGGTAGGTAGTCCATAAGGTAGCTTATCTTTATATTCTGCTGGAACTTGCTTGCTAGAAACACCTGTCGAACCTCCTCCTTTATTTTTTAAGAAATTCAACCATTGACGAGCTGCATTTTGTCGTTCTAAGAGCTTATTACCTGGTACTCCCAACCAAGCGTTCAAGAAGTCCTCCGTAAGAGCTTCTACGGATCCAGTAGATGTTACAATTCTTCTGAATGCTGCACGTCTAGTTGGATCATCTTCCTCCAGAAGAAATTTTGTTTGGACTTCTGCAGACCAAATATCTCCATTCACAGCTTTTGCAAAATTCCACAATGCAAGAGCACGAGGACCAGTAAATTGGCCAATCCCAATCCCTATATAGTGTAAACCGTTGACTAGATAACCTCTTTCATTTAGAGGCAAGGTAGGGTACATAGCTTGAAAGGCTCCCCAGTTGCCAACTAGATTTTCTGCAGTTGGCTCTTTAGCAACTTTATCAAACTGATTATTGGTTAGAAAGTCTGTTTCATAGCGTTTAAAGGTGATGGAACTCTCAATATCAAATCCTCCCAAAACGGCTGCGATTCCTTCATCTGTTGCTTCTGGTATATTTTTTTTGATTGCATCCGCAAAAGCTCTTGCACGTCTTCCTTTATCTCCAGATGTTTCAATATTACTGACAACAGACGTTGCTTGGGTATATTCTACACGCTGGAAGTAAAAACCGACATTAACATAAGTCCAGCTCTTCTTGATGTTCCCATCTTTATCTTTCTTATTTGATCGATCAGGTTCTAGCTTTTGATAATAAACGGTTTGATTTCCTTCAGGTGCTACCTTTCCAATAATATCTCCAGCTTTGACGTGATCGCCTGTTTTATAGCGAATCGTATCTACGTTCTTATACAGAAACTTAGAATCCTGATCACTAATTTCTATGTCACTCCCCTTAACTTCAACTTTCCCATCTAAAACAGCTAACAGAGACTGACCTCCTGAGGCCTGCAAAACAGAGCCATTAAAAACTTCCGTTTTCGTTTTATATCCAAAACGTTCAATAATCTGAAGGGGAGCTTCTGATTCAGGCTGATCTTCTGTATAAAATGGATTATCTAGTTCTTGAAGCAACATATATTTTCCGCTATCTCTAGCAATTTCTAAGAGTTCTTTATACTCCTCTAACTCGTCCTTATCAAGCTTATAGAGATTATTTTTAGTATAAAGCTCTTCCATCGTTTTAAGATTGTCTTTATCCCCATTCAAATTCTTCCATAAGGTATCTAAGTAAAGTTTTCCACGATTCTGTTGTGAAAAATATTTATTCCCGTCTATACGAAGCTTATCTGAAATATCATCATACTTATAATTCAAGTACAGAAGTGGATCGTCAATATTTGTCCAATAATCTACCTTGTCATCCGATTTTTCACGATCCAATTTTGAAAGATACAACCAAGTATCATTCAAATCAAATTCATCTTGACGGGTAATTCCTGAACTACCAATACCAAGTATAGCTAGAAACAAAAGCAGACCAAAAGCAATCAGATAAGCCTTTAAGCTAAATGGATTTTTGATAATAGCTTGAAGCGGTTTAGAACCTACACGATAGAACTTCCTCGCTTTCTTAGCCACTTTCCCTGTTTTAGAAGCAGCCAAGCGTTTCTTATAATCCTGAATACGACGAGAGAGTTTTCCTTCCCAAGAAAATTCTCTTGGAGTTCGAGTGAAACCTCTTCCTTTAGCCTTATTGTAGGCTCTATTTCCAAGGCTATAGCTCGATTTAACCATTCCTTGGCCAATTTTACCGCTATACTTCCCAATCGTTTTGATCCGTTTCCCTTGAATCTGAATATCCTGATACCGATATTTAGTTCGTGCTATATCTGACAGTGTATCATCCTGATGCGCTGCAGAACTAGCTTGTTGACTCGCAGAACGTTCTAAAGCCTGTTTAGTAGCACGATAAAACTTCTTCTTACGTGAATCACCGTTAGCCTCTTGAGCAACTTTAAAAGTTCTTTTAGAAGTTTTTTTCTCCAGTTTCGCCTTATCTAATTCCTTCTTAAGGAAGGCCTGCTTTTTAATTTCCTCTGGACGAAGTGCCTTTCCTTCTTTTTCAAGGTTTTTTCCTTGTTTCTGGATATTCTTGTACTCTTTTTGTATCTTCTTGACCTTGTTCTTAGAAGCTCGAAATTGGCTCCGACTCTTCTTTACCAACTGACGTTTAGAGTGAGTCTGAGATTGTAGCTTCGTAAGTTGTTTTGCGCTATCTTGTTGAACCGTTCGGTAATTCTTACGAACCGTCTCCAGTTTTTGATCTAACTTATGACCGATTGTTTTTGGTCTGCCTTTCTCCTGATCCATAGTGAGACTCCTAAGCGTCTGTTGCGACTAAGTTATACAACTTAGTATTCTTTGGTATTGGATTTTCAAATGGCACCACAACTGGCCCAGCTACGATTAAGCCAGTACCTTTAGCTTTTGGTTTGGCTAAGTAGCGAATCTGTTTATCGGTCAGATTGACAATCTCTTTTAGGATAGCCAAATCTTGGGGTTTTTGTTTGAGTAAAATCATAAACTCACTATTTGAGAGCAACTTCCGACCTTCTTCAACAGCAGCTAGTGTTTCTACGTTCTGTGTAATTCCTGTTGGAATCGCACCGTATTTCCGAATCCGTGAATACAGGGTAGTAAAGAAATCAGCTTGTGCCTTATTTTTAAATAAAATCTGCATCTCATCAAAGTAAACCCATGTAGTACATTTCCCTTGATTCTCTACAATTTGATTCCAGATATAATCCTGAATCACCATCAAAGCGAACGGCTTCAATTTGTGCGACAACTTCTTCAGATTAAAGATAACAAAGCGATGATTGAGATCCACGTTGGTATTGTGAGCAAAAATGTCCTGAGAACCAGTTGTATAGGTCTCTACTGCTAAAGCTAAGTCTTGTGCTTCGGGTTCGGGTTGTTCTTTCAAGACCTGGTGCCACTCTTTTAATGTTGGGGTAAAATTCTCCGTCAAATAGCGTTCATAAGTCATACCTGTCACTCGGTCAATAATTCCAATCTGTGCATCTGTCACCTCTGACAGAATCGATTCAAACAATCCCATCAACAAGTTTGCCTTATCTCCAATCGGATCGTCATCCTCATCGTCCAAACGATCCAGATCTGGTAGATCCAAAAGATTGATATGTGTTTTAGAACCGATTGAAATATCCACCATCTGAGCACCGAAAGCACGGCCAATATCAGAATATTCATCTTCGGGATCCACGATGATAACTCGGTCTTCTGGGTATTTCAGCAAAGTCGGAATAACCTCTCCACCCTTGATCGTAGTAGACTTACCAGATCCAGAGGAACCCAGCACAACACCTGAACCAGTATTCAAATCACGTTTTCGATCTAGTGTAATAATATTGTTTGATAATTGATTCTGACCATAATAGCGAGCAAGCGAGCTGTCAGACTTCAAGTCCACGTTGGTAAAAGGGACTTGCGTAGCAATATTAGCTGTCGTCATCTTTCTCATAAAATTCTTCTTCACATTCAAGAAGCACTCACCGATAGGTAAAATCGTATTCAAAGCCTCTTCTTGATAATAATAAAGATCCTCAAACTCTACCCCTAATTTACGGCCAGCACGCTTAATCTTCTGTTTGTTACGTTGTAGTTCTTCTTGGCTCTCTGCCTTAAAATACACTGCAATCAAACCAGAAAAGATTTTCTGATCATACTCAGTAATCTCGTCTCGCCACTTCTTAGTAGCCTCTGAAATTTCTTGGTCACGACCAGCCACAACCGCATCATCAAAAATACCAGATTTAGCGGCCTTACGTTTAGAACGAAGTTTCCCAATTTCAGCATCTGTTTCAGCATCGTCAATTTTCTCTAAGATTTCAACATTCTCATAAGGTTCTGCATGGATAGTAATAGCTAGTTCAAATCCTAGTGTTGTTAAATCCCGAATAAGTCGATCAGACATCCAGTTTGGATAGCGGTGCGCATAAAGTACCTTGACCCAACTATCATCTATAATCATGCGTTTTTCTTGAAATTCAATCCTGTTTGGCGCAATAAATGATTTAGTAGATAAACCTGTCAAAGCAATTTCTTTGTAATCGAAATTGACATACGGGTTACCTCGTAGTAACTCAGAAAAGACTTTTAGACGATCCAAACCATTCATATCCCTGAAAATAATATCAGATTCCTGAAATTGAGTTCCTAGGGAAACTCCAATATCTTGTAGGATCAACTGAGCCTGTTTTCGGTCATCCGCTTTGGTTGAAATGGTCACATACTTATGTACCTCGAAGTTGTTAGCGTGTGTCGTAAATCGCTCCTTGATCATCTTATTTAGCTCTTCACGATAGTCGTCAAAACCATCATTTGTTTCTTCAAACAAGATATTCTGCAAGGAGTTATCCGATACTCGACGGTTAATCACTAAGAGTTGATAGTTACTACCCTCATCCAGTGAATTAAGAGCATCCATCGTTGTATCGATGATACTCTCTTTTTCATCTTGTTGAGCTGTCGAGTAAGAAGCATCTCCCAACATAAAGCTACGAGAATATTTCTCACGTGCAACGTGCATCAATCCATCTTCATGTAGAAGTGTGTAATTGATCGTATTTTGCGTCGTAGGTTTCATCTGACGACGCAAGCGCTCAATTCTTTTCTTTTCTGCGTTTTCTAGTTTTTCTCTTTTGCTTTTGAATAAACTCATCTTTCGTATACATTCCTACCTTTCCAAATTCTGTCTCATAGGTTCTTTGTTGGATTCGGAAAAAGAAATTGATTTTTTCTTTAATCCGCATTCTTTTTGTCATGCCTGTACCGTACATTGCACCAGGAACGACAAATAGAGCATCCCACAGATAAATGTACCAATCAGGCAAACCAAAGAAGTATATAGCAATTGTCCCTGAGACAGCTATTATCAAACACACGTATAGAACAATCATTCTACCTGTTAATCCAAATAGAATGGGCTTGTCCTCATTTTCAAATTCTCTTAAAAATTCTGATCCAATTTTTTTCAATTAGTTTCCTCTCATACAAACTCACATCGATTAATTCTAATTTTTCTACACATGGATTACACTCCTAAAAGTTGCTTAGCTTTTCGACTAGTTCCAACAAGTGTAAAGATGTATATAACACCTTTAGCGATTGAAGCAAATGCTGTTCCCCAACTTCCACTAGATCCTGCCGCAACTTTTAACATATCTGTAGTGACTAAACCACTATATACAACAGATACCACAATTAGAATAACTCCTATAAAGGCTGACGCTGCAAAATATTTCAGGAAGTTAATCGTAACAGATCGTAAAGAATCCATCATAAAGAACGCCACCAATAATGGAGCTAAAGCCTTAAGCATATACAAGTCTAAATACCTTAGAAATATGATGATTCCAAGTATTATATTAGCTATGAATTCAGTTAGTCCACCGACGAGACCAAAAATCATTTTTTCAAACCAACCTTTGACAGCACCTTGCGCATATTGATATTTATCAAGTTGTGAAGGTACTACATGAGCAATTACCTTTACAATAATATTAAGTAATTCCAGAATGGCATCGCAAATTTGAGATGAGGCAGAAATCATGATGAAAGCAAATAAATACTTCATCAAGGCCTCTAACCATATCTTTTGGGTTAGCGAACCTCCTCTGGACTTGACCATTTGTGACCATGATGCCATCTCAAACCAGAAAAAAAGACCTAAAAGGATATACCCAATAGGTCTGACTGCATCAGCCATTATGTTTACAGCTTGGTTTGTCGCAGAGCTGTAACTAGAAAGAGAGCTTGTCAGCTCTCTAATATCTAAATTCATAGGCTACTCCTAAAATTTTAGCTGAGACAGTGATGCAACGACTGCAGCCGCAATCCCAGCAGAAGCAACAGCTAAAAATGCACCATTAATCATAGAATCAGACCCATCATCTTGTCTTTGCTTATCTTTATTCTTTCTTCCTTGAATATAATCAACAGCACCATTCCAGATCCAGATAAGACCTGTGATTGTTCCAACTACACCTAGACCAGTAATAATTTTTGTAATAATTTCCATTTTGTTTTACCTCTTTTAATTTCATTTTTTATAACAAAAGGCACTGCAGAGATTTCTACAGTGCCAAACACAATATTATTTTTATAATTCATCAAATTCTTCACGATAAATCGTCCGAACAGTAGCTAATAGAAGAGTAAGTACTATCATAATCGGAATCTCAATATGTGGATAGGGGAGGAAATTAGTTCCACCTGCAGGTATTGGAAATTCATGAACTGCGCCATCAATCCAAGCACGTTGAACAAAACCCATAACATGAATTCCGTACCATCGGAAAAAAGCATCTCCTACCGAAGGAGTAATCCAGTGTAAGATATCAATCAAAAGCCAAAAAGGCAAAAACAGAACTAATCCAACACAACATTTAGATACAATCCAAAGTATGACAACTCCAAACGCTGATTTCACAACATTAATACACCAAAGAACGATATAAAAGGGAGCTGTAAAAATCCTAATGATAGCTACCCATAACCAGGAAAAATCACTCCCTAATTTCATAACTCTACTCCTCCACGATTTACCGTTATTATAGCATAAATCGACAACCTTAACAATATTTTTATATTGTTTTTACATTATATTTTACTACTTTTTATTTAATTTCCTATAGATTATTACAGAGATTCCTAATGCTATTCCAATGATTCCTGTCAAAGTCAAGAAATTGGATAAACTAGTTCCCGTATTAGGTAATACTTTTTCAGCTTGGGTGCCTACTTCGATAATTTCATTTACAGGATCTACTTTTTCAAGACTCGGTTTGTTTTCTTTTACCTCTCCTGTATCTGGGTCAAGATAATAAGTTGTCGTAATTGTTTCTCTACCTTTAACACCAGCTTGAATAATTTTTTCTTCACCTTTCTTTAAATCTTTATTTTCTCGTTTTTCAGTTTTAAATTCTGTTTCCCTAATTTCAACTTTGGGCTTAGTCCCTACTGAAATCACTTCGTCTACAGATTCAGTTTTTTCAACCTTTGGTTCATTTGCGGTTACTTCTCCTGTTTCAGAATTAAAACTATAGGTAATCGTGGTTGTTTCATGACCTTTGCTACCTTTTGTAACAACTGTCTTTTTACCTGCTTCTGACTCTTTGTCTTCAACATATTTTGTTTTATAATCTAGTTCCTTAGTCGCAACAGCTGATTTGCTGCCTCTAGCTACTACTTTATCAACAGCTTCTTTGAGGACTTCCTCTTTTATAGATGGTTCATCTTTCGTTCGAACTCCTTTTTGAGTTACATAGGTTTTAGTAGTTCTTTTAACCCCTACAACACCTTCAGTTACAATTTTTTCCTGTCCAAACTCTAACTCAGGATCCTCTGTATAAACAGTCTTAAAAGCTATATCAGACTCTGCAACATCTACATCTTGCCCCTTTGTACCTTTTGCAATTACTTTATCAACGGCTTTTTTAAGGATTTTCTCTGTGACAGCTGGATCCCCTACACGTTTGCCTGATTGAGTAACATAAGTCTTTGTTATTTCTTTTTGACCTACAGCACCTTCAGTTACAACTTTGGTCTGTCCAATTTCTAACTCAGGATCCTCTGTATAAGTTGTGTTAAAAGAGATGTCTTCTGTTTTCACCTCAACGTCTGATCCTTTAGTTCCTCTAAGAACAATGCGATCAACTTTAGGTTTTGTAATAGTAGTTGAAATAACTTTACCACCTTTTAAAGAAACCAATTGTGAACCTTCACTACCAGCTTGCTTTTCTTTCTCTTGACCAGCAGCCAGCGATGGATCCTCTTCATATTTGGTTTCAAAAGCAATTTTTTCAGGTCTGAGAATATTGATTTTTTCATCTACTTTTTTACCATCTACTGTTACAGAACTGCGAATACTACGTTCTACAGACGGTGTACCAGTAAAGGTATAATTAACAGTATAAGAACCATTATCTAAATCACCTGACCAAGAAACGGTATTATTGGTGATAGTTAGAGGAGTTTTTTGACCATTAGGAGAAACTAATTCTGCTGATGTTAATGTCAAGTCTGCTTCAGGACTAATAGAGACTGTTCCTTTTTGTTTCACAGAAACTTTCTCTTCTTTGATTTCCTCAACAGCTGTTTTAGCAAACTGAGCATTAATTGCTTTTTGTCTTTCTGATTCATTCGTAGAGTCATTAGATATAAAAATATTATTATGACCTGCCGCCTTCATAACTTCAACAGAGTGGCTACCCTCATTTGCATCATAGGTAACTGTATAAAATGTTTTAGCATGATTTTTTGCCCATGTCGCATAATGAATATCTATTGTTTCTGTACTCATCCAGTCATCAGTAAACTGAATTGTTGAAACATAAGAATTCTTTTTTCCGCTATAATTATCATATATTTCTGAAAAATCTTTCCCGATACTATCTTCTGATATATTCCAGCCTTCTTTTCTGAATAAATCTATAAAATCATACCTTTTGATTTGCTTATTTTCTAATAATTTAATAAGATTTTTCTTATTCATCGGCTTTCCAGATGCAATTCCAGTATCTTGAGCTTTATAAGAATCTGAATAGTTTCCACCATAACTAAACAACCAAATTTGATCTTCGTCAGACATTGTTGAAATCAATGACTTCAAATCTGAAAGCATTTTAGTAAAATTATATTCATTCGAAGGTGAAAAATCTAACAAAACCAATAAATCCATCGGCTTTATCTTCTTCTCTGTAGTTCGATTGATTTCTTCTCTAGACTTAGCCGTAAAAGTTAGAGTATTACCATTTACGTTACTATTCTCTTGTGCATAAACCTTTGTGGTCTCTACAAACGGTGTAACAACTTCAACTAAATTCGCAAATCCTAGAACTGTTAGTCCTAGGATTACACTACAACGCTGTTTCCATTTTCTCATAATTTTTTAACCTATTCTTCCTTCTTTTTTCGCATAGATAAAGCTAAAGCGATTGTTCCCATAGTCATTCCAAGAAGAGCTAAATTGTTAGAACGACTCATACCAGTATTAGGCAATTCCACTTTTGAAACTTCTTCTTTTGGTTTCTCGTGTTTCGGTTCTTCTTTCTTTGGTTGTTCTGGTTTGACTTCTTCTGGAGTATGAGTCACAACCATGTTAGATACAACTTCCACACCATTAACCGTATGACGATATGTATTTTCTACTGTTCCTGACTGAATACGTGTCATTTGTAGGTATACTTCTGCTTGAAATACTGAAGTTTCTAAAATTGACTTCAAGAAAGTATTATCAAAGCTAATATCTACTTTACCTTTATCCTTGTCTACTACCTGACTAGTATATTTAGTTAATTCATCACCAGCTTTAAATTTTTGGCCATCACTTGTTTCAAAATCTACAGTCGCAAACACTTGATAAATACCTTGATACTCATCATGTGTTTCATCATAATCATCGCTAAACTTATACTCAAACAACTGCTCCGAACGATCCTTTGGTATCAGGGAACCAACTAATTTATAATTAAATGTTTGATTCATCTTGACCTCTTTTCCATCTAAACTTTCTTTACTTAGATGGTCAATCACCACATCTTTCTTTGGTTCAATCTTCGGAACATTATTGACTACAGTTTCAGTAACATAAGCCATACCAAAATCAATTTGATAGGCTGTATTCTCATACTTACCACCTGTTTGACCCAATTCCTTCTTAACAGTCATTGGATTGGTAATAGTCAGAACTTCTCCAGCTTGCACATAAGTCTTGTAGAACTCCTCTGGATTCTCTGCCTCAAACACTTGGATAGCTCCTTTTGGTTTGAAGTTGCTTGATTTAAGAGCTTCTTGAACTCCAGCAGGTGCTTGATCTAAACTGTCATATTGACTTACTCTCAAACCTTTAACAAGCTGACCTTTAGAATCAGTCACTTGAACACCGTCTTGATTGATGGTAACAGCTTCTTCTGGGTAATCATCAACGATATAGAACCCTTTGCCAATACGATCTTTATCCGCTTCAATTCCCTTGTATTGACTATAATCTGCCGTTACCTTATAGTAGTTGACAGAACCTGCCAAGACCTGTTTCCCATCGATGTTCACACCTGCCTTATTCAAATTCTTCTTGGTTGGTTTCACAGTAGGAACATTATTTACAACTGTATCAGTTTGATAACCGTTACCAAAATCAACTTGATAAGCTGTATTTTCAAATGATTTCCCTGTATTTCGCAGTTCTTCCTTAGTTACCATTGGATTAATAATTGTAACCGATTTCCCTGATTTAATATACTGGTTAAAATAGGATTCTGGATCATCCACTAAAAATACTTGGAAAGCACCTTTGGGCTTAATTTCAGAACTAGCAAGAAAAGCTTTAACCTTATCATTATCAACGGCATCTATAGAATCATACTGATACACCGAGATACCAGAAACTTCTTTTCCTTCATTATCAATATAACGAATATCCGATTGATTAATCGTAACAGCCTCTTCTGGGTAATCATCAATTGCTCCAAATCCTTTTAGAATAGCGGATGGATCTGCCTTTATTCCCTTATACTGATCATAATCCAAGGTAATATGGTAATAATTTGTCGAACCTGCTAGAACTGGTTTACCATCAATGACAACTTTATCCTTATTGTAATTATGTTTAAGAGGTTGAATTAAGTTATTATTCGGATTGTCAGGATCATTCGGTTTACCAGGTGTTGAAACCTGAACAATATTTGAATAGCTTTCGTACTTATTATTAATTTTTAATTGGAAGTTATTCTTATAGGTCGCACCATCATTTATAACTTTTCCTACTAAAATTGGAGCTGGAACCAGCACTTCTTTACTCAAATCCTGATTTAGTTTAGATTTCAAGTTTTCTAAACCTTTAATTCGAACAACATGGCTCGATTCGTCATAAGTTAATTCAAAATCTGAGCTAGCCTTCTTTGAAGCTTCTACATCTAGTACAAAACCTGAAGGCAAGGCATCCACAATCTCAAAGTCTGTAGTAGCTTCACGATTAGCTGGAAGAGGCTTAGTTGTTAATTCCCACTGTACCGTTGAAAGCTTAGGCACATAGCTTTTATCAATAGATTCACCAGAAGGATTTTTTACAAACTTTTCTAGGCCAGGTATTGTCTGTAAGCGTGCATATCTGACCCTTACTGTTGGAGGAGACACTAAAGAGGGGAGTTCTTTTTCCTTTGGCTCCTCAGGTTTAGGTGGGAGTACCTCTTCAGTTTTTCCAGTTGGAGAACTTGGTGGAGTAGTTTCCTTCTCATAGATTGGTTCAGTGATACGCTTGATAGGTGTAATACTTTTCAACTCTGTCCCCTCCCCAAGAATTGTAAAAACAACGTTTTGAGCATTTCCACTCGCATTCTCTGCATCCCATTCAGCAGGAGTTCTTCCCTCTGTCGAAGCAGGAGATGATGTGTGGAGATACGTTAAACTAGAACCATACCCTACTGAAGCAAAGGAACCCTTAGGAATATCTGAGGTATCATTAACACCATTTTCTACTCCCTTCATAACGCGACCATCAAAATCCAAACCTGAACCACTTGGATTAAGAACCATTCCACGACCAGACGAGCCATAACTCAAATTTGAACCTTGACCCCAATCTACATCGGTAATAACTGTTCCAATTAAGAGGGAAACAGGAGTTGTCGTACCTTCAATATAAAAATCAAAAATCAACTCTAAACGTGTATGATTATTATAAACAAAATAAAGACTACCACCATCTCCACTCTTGAGGTAGATATCTGAATCTGTCACAGGAACACCATTTCGAACTTCTCCCTGATAGTCTCCTAAATCCGAAACCATGACTTTTGCCATGATCTTTCTACCATCTGTCAACGTTCCAATGTTATGAATATAAAATGTATCTCCAAATGTTGGAGATTTAATTACATCGTAAGTTCCCGTACTATCCTTACTAACTCGAGTTCCTGTGCCTCCTGTTACATAGGTATCTGCATGATAACCTAAAAAACCACTCAAACTCTCTACTGGTAGATTATCATCTGGTACTATTGTAAAATCATTATAATAGTCTAAGCTCCCGCGACCAGCTGAATTATAACCTCCATAAACTTTGAAACCTGTTTCAGATCCAAATAAAGGCTTACTTGTTTGAATTGCCTCTCGTTCAGCTTTAATAGTTGCTAGCTTCTTTGTATAGTCTGTCAAAGAGCTCTCATAAGCTACTCTCTTGGCTTCATTTCGTTTTCGGATTTCTGCATTTTCTTGATTGATACGATCAATTTCTGCCTGATTAGCCTTCTGATTTTTCCCATTCTCTTCACGGATTTTTGAATTTTCCTGATTGATACGCTCAACTTCAGCTTGATAAAAAACTAAATCCTTTTGATATTGTTCCTTCTTCGCAGCATTTTCATCTTGGATTTTCTTTCGTTCCGCTTGATTCTGTTTCTTATCTTCTATATATTTTTCAGTAGCTTTCTCAATACTATCTGCTTGTGTGCGATAATCGCTTTCGACTTCCTTTTGCTTTTTGTCCAACTCAGAGGCTGTACTTGCGGTTCCTTTATCTACTACAGAATCAAATTCCACCTTCAATCCAGCTTCTTGTGCCTTTTTAACAGTTTCAGCTAAACTGGAATGAGAAAAAGAAATTTCTATCCTTCCTATTTTTTCTTCACTCTTTCCTTGATTTTCAGTAGAAACACTGCTTGGACTCGTCTGGGCATAAGGCGCATTTGTAGCTGGATTTTCAGTTCGTTCATCTGCCATAACTGGGCTTATCATACTTAAAGCTGCTAAACCTAGTATCACTCCACAAGTTCCATAAATTTTTGATTTCCGAATAGATCCATATGTTTTTGTTTCTCTTACTTTGTGCATTCTATCTCCTTATCTAAAATATCTAGCAATATAAAACCTCAAATGTTGGCGCCCGAGGTCTCTTATAATATAAAATCATCTCTTTCCTTTCCAAAAGAAAAAAGCCAGCTTTCACTGACTTTTCTATACAATATTGTAATGAATTTTTTAAGAAATCCACTTACCAGAATAATCTAAACGATAACCACCAATCGTCTCATTTTGTGCCATCTTACCATCTGCTTTCAAATAATACCAAGCACTTCCGTCCTTGAACCATTGATCTCTCAGATAACTTCCATCTGATTTGAGATAGTACCAAGCTTTATAACTGGAATCATATAGCCACTCACTTTGTGCCATTTTTCCATCTGACTTAAGGTAGTAACTTCCTTGCCAGCTATTTTGTGCATAGCTTCCATCTGACTTGAGATAGTACCAAGCTTTATAGCTGGAATCGTATTGCCACTCACTTTGTGCCATTTTTCCATCTGACTTAAGGTAGTAGCTTCCTTGCCAGCTATTTAGTGCATAACTCCCATCTGACTTGAGATAATACCAAGCTTTATAGTTTGTATCATAAATCCATTCATTACGTGCCATCACACCATTTGATTTGAGATAATAGTTTCCCTTCCAACCACTGACAAGAGCTTTCCCTGCATGATCAAAATAATACCAGTAACTTCCATCTTGTTTCCATTGGTCACGCCAATCAGATGTGTTTTCAATCGGTTTAATAGGTTCTGCTTTCTTAGAATTATTTTCTTCTACAGTACTTTTACCTGTCTGGTTCTCCAGCTTACTTTTTAAATCTTGATAAATTTTCTCTTTATTTTTGTAATCAATTTCTAATTTTTTTACAGCCTGATAACGATTTGAAGATCTTGGATCCGTTACTGAAGCTGTACTGAAATTAGATTTCGTTGCTCGATTAATATTTTCCTGAGAAATAGTGATGAAATGAGCAGAGCTTACTGAGGAAAGACTAGAAAATGATAATCCAAAATAATCTTTACTTGATGGATTCCCCCAGTTCAATCCTGCAATTGCTTGAGCATGTGCCCATTCTGTCCCACCGACCATAAATTCAACCATACCATCATAAATAGCCTCTTTCAATTGAGACTTAGTAGCTGTTTTAAAACCAGGTAGACGAGAAGCTAAATTTTCATAATTTTGCCCACCTTTTAGCTCTGATTCTGCATTAGATGTAGGTAATCCATACTCTCTCGCCACACGATTGATTCCAGTTGCATCATGTCCTGAACTTCCTGAGATATTCATTTTATCCCATCCCCAGTTATCTTGAACATATGCTTTCGCCACCTTATCCGCAAAATCAATCGCCGAGCTAGAAACACTGACACTAGGAGTCCCAACCTGAGAACGAACTTGGTTAATTAAATCTTGGGCAAAAAATGACAACTCCTGACGAACAACTAGCGGTAGAGTGTTGACATCAAAATACTCACCTTGATCAACTGAATCTTTTTGGAACTTGTGCTGATTTTTCAATTGAGCACTCTCTGACTCAAGAATATACTGTGCCTTATCACGTTCAGTCTGGCTAATATTAAAATCAGAAAAAGCCGTCTTCAAAGCCTTTATATACTTATCGCTCAGTGTAATCGTATTGCTAGGTGCAGATGATAAAGCATTGTCATAGATACTTTTGGCTTGTTCATATTCTCTCTTAGCTTTAATCAATTCACTTTTTAAATTCTCTACCTGACTACTCGTTGTACTATTCGCATACACAGGTTGACTATTTCCTAACCCAAGCAAAGTTACGCTGGCAGTTGTTGCCAAGATAGTTGTTCTCAATTTCATAATCTTATCTCCTTTTTGTTTAAAAACGTTCTTAAAACATTCATTTTATACTTTTATTTTACCATTTTTAGAGGGTTTTCTCAATTTTTTCTTGATTTTCATTCATCTATCCGCTTAATCAAAGATAGGACATTTAGAACAGTTCAGATTTCCTCTCCTTGATGAAACAGATAGATGAGGCTCTATCTGTTTAATGCTTGGTTGGACGATGATATCCTTTACCAGTCAGCAGTAAACGATTGGTATTTCCTTGTTTAATGCGTCTAGCCACTAGAACATCACCACGTTTGATGGTGCGAATCTCTTTGTAAATTTTTGAATATTCTACAATCATCCAGACCGTTTCTAGTTTACCTGCTAGATATCCGTTTTTAGATACCAAACCATATCTGCTGGTTAATTTGATTTCATCGCCATTATCAAGTCTTGCGGTTGCATTTCCTTGATTTCCTAAGCGTCTAAGGTCAGCTAAAGTGACCTCTGTAACTAATTTTGATTGATTCATCTTGTCTCCTCCTTACTGAATCAAGGCTGATTTACAGCCATGCCGAGGTATAACGTACATACCTGCTGTATTTTTTACACACGGTTTTAAGTCTAGAAACCGCAAACTCCTTCAGCTTAGGCTTTGCCTGCTTTTACGTGGTGGAACAGCACTAGATATCCTTTTCTAGCCTACACACCGCCCTTGTTCTTCTTTTTATGCTTAGTTCCGCTAATCAGGACAGTGGGGGTATTCAGTTGTCAATGTACATCAGCAGTTTACCGACTTGCTGAGGTCAAGGGATTAGCTATAAGACGATTTTTTATAAATCGTCACATTGCTGAGAGGAATGACATAAATGTCCCCATTTTCAAAAGTCTCCTCCGTGTTTTTCTTTGTCTAGCTATTAGTCACCTCTACTGGATGATAAAACTCAACCCATTCTTTCACTGTTTCACGAGAGATACCTTCATCATCAGACACATCTAAAACAGCCTGAATCAAACACTCCAACATTTCTTCCGTCCAATTTCCTCTTGAACAAGCATGCTCACCAAGCCCATTTGGCAACATTCTAAATGTGAAATCAAATCCGCTGAACTCATCCCACAAAGAGTCTCCTCCTTCTTTCTGCATACTTTCACCCCCCATACTGCTCCTGCGCCCTCTTATGAGCATTCAACTTGACTTCTAACTTTCTCTCAGCCATCAAATTCTCAATGGACGTAACCAGATAAGCATACGGACTCTGACAATCTTGAGGAATCCGTTCAATACAATGTAAGACTTCTGAACTAGTTACCCAGCCAGTCTCCAAAAAGCTACCAATTTTCATTTTCTGACGATGGGTCAGATGGTAAGCATTATCCCACGGTAAATGATCAAAGTAGCTATCCGCAATTTCCTGCAAGAGAGAATAGACTTGAGGTTGGATAAATTTCTTCCCACTTGTTTTTTGAGAAGGAGTGTCACAAGTTCTAGCAGTCTGATCCAATTCGTTAGAATTGGAAGCAGGCTTTCTAGAACTATGTCTAGTACTATTATTCTCAGTATGACTCTTCTCAGTCTTAATAGGGTTAAATTTTTTTACTTCCGGAGGTAAAAAAATTTGACTTCCAGAATTCCTTGATTTAACAACCTTTTTTGGAGGTAAAGATTTTTGACTTCCAGAATTGGTTGATTTGACAGGCTTTTCTAAAACAGATTCTTCTTCACTATTTGGACGTTCAATTTCAAACAAGACACAACCTTTGTAATCTAAAGTTTTTACATGATGGTAGATTACAGTTCCTTTGTCACGTCCTTTTTCTACGACTTCAGCATCATAGTGTTCATATTCTTGTAATTCAGCATTCACATTTTGAAGATACAAACGATTCGGACGATTCTTTCCTTGTTTCACTTCACGAAGCAAGCCAAGCTCTTTCAATTCTTTCTTGATTTTCAATACAGTTGGCTTACTGCGATCTAAAATTTCCATTAAGTCCTCAACCGTATAGACAAGAAATACTGAACCATTCTCATCAACATAAGTCAGTTCACCGTTTCTGTAAGAATGAATACTTAACATACATCGATCATAGAGTACTCCATAAGCAATCTTGCCATCATTTGATAATTTCTTGGCATAGACACTCGTCATCTTGATTTTCCCAGTAGGTTTCCCTTCAGCAGAAAACTTTTTCTTAACATTTACCATGAAAATTTGTGGGATTTGATAGAATGTCTGTGTCGCCACTTGATTTACTGTAATATCAGCCATGTTATCACACCCCCATCATCACAGTACCATTTCCCACATAGAACAGAACTCCTTCTCTCTCTAATTCTTCAATCGCCTTAACAGCACGTTTTTTACTCATTCCTGTCTTTTTCATCACTTCGTTAACAGCTGCTTTTTTTGAAAATTGCACAAACATTTCTTTAGTCATTCTACTATCTCCTTTTTCTGTTTCACTAATTTAAGTTCCTTTGAAAAGCAACTTGGACATTCAGATAGACCAAGCTGAAAATCCAAATGGTCAAATAAAAAGTTACATCGCTCACACTCCACTGTGCTTCTAAGTATTGTTTCACCTAACCATTCTCTTTCTACAACATCTAATACATCTCCACATTCAGGACAATGAATAGGTTTGAAAATATCATCTTCTTCCCATTTTTCCTCATAATCACAATCAAAACAAACGATTGTTTCCAACCACATGGATTAACTCCCTTCCAATGTTCCTTCTAATTCGCCAAGTTTTAACTTAAATTCCTTGATTTTCTTTCTCACAAGATCACATTCTGCACTCATCAGTTGTACCTCACTTATCTGTTTGATAATCTCTCTTTCCTTTTTATCAAGTTCTATGTATTCCTGTAGGAGTTTTGACTTTTTTTCACTGATAAAAGAAAGTTTTTTAACAAACTCTGTCAATATTGTTGCGTTTGGTTTATCGACCGTAGAGTTCTCTTCATAACCGAGTAGATATGGGATAGATACTCCTAAATATTCTGATAGTAATTGCGCATTTTTAGCATTCGGACTTCTACTTCCTTGGTTGTAATTTCCAAGTGTAGAGTATCCTATACCAGTTGCCTCACTTATCTCCTTCAGGGATATCTCTTTATCTCTAACCAGTGACTGAAATGGGGTCATCTTTTTGCTTCTATCAATACAAGAATCATCATCAAGTCCTAGTAAATATGAAAGTGTTACACCAAAATATTCTGATAAAATCTGAGCATTTTCTAGACTAAGATTTGTTTTTCCATTTTCGTATTTTCCGTATTGAGACTGGTTAGTATTCAAAACTTTTGCTAAGTCAGCTTGAGTTAGCAATTTTTCTTTTCTTAGATTTTTAAGCCTATTAGACATAACTACTCCTCATATATATTGTGTTATAATAATTTTCGGTAGGTGGTCATGGAGGTGACATGCTAAACAAAAATAATAACCAAACTCATTACGGACATGGAAATCAATACATCGATCAAAGTGTTACAACAAATATATTTTTAACATACGGTGATCCTCAACCTAGTAGCTCATCAGATAATTCAGGTATGTGGATTATCATTTTTCTAGTAATTGCACTATCTCTAGGAAACTTACTTCTAGGTTTTATTCAAGAACATAAACAAGTAATTACTATGACTCAAATCATTCTACTTATCGTTGTCAATTGCTATGTTTATTTCAAATCAAAAGACATGAAACTACTAATCACTGAAATGGTTCCTTCTGTCCTAAGTACTCTAACGACAATATTCTCAGTTAGTAATCAAATCCCAGCTAATTTTCAATCAATATTGGATAAGATGAGTACAAATCCCGATTTATCCTCTTGGAAAACTGCTGTAAATAGTTTTTTCAGTAGCTTAATACCAAAAGCTTTCGAACTTTTATCGGATTATCCTAGCTATAATATAGTTCTTACCGCTTTCTATATCATTTTAGTCCTATCAACCATTCTTAGCCCTTTGTTGATTGGATTTAATGCATTCTTTAGGAAATCTATTAAGAACTCTCTCACTTATGTATTCACTATCGCCTATTGGATTTTTTTCTTTGTTTTAAAAATGATTCAATAACCGTACAGCAATAAATTAAGGCGGTTACAGTTAAACTAATTAGTATTAAGGACAATAAAGTTTGACCTCCACCTACCAACCTAATCATAAATAAAGCGTAACCTAAAAAAGTATACATGGTCACTTTAGTAAATATTTTTACTAATGGTTTCATTTGTTTCCTCCTTAACCTGGTTAGATGCCAGGTTTTTTGATATTAACAAAGTGTAGAATTAAGATATATCATTTATTTTCCTACACATACCCCATCAATTCTGGATTAAACTCTAGAGTCAACCACAGGGATTCATCATAAGTCAGTTGGCTAGTTTGTCCCCATGTTCCATCTCTCGCTCTCCTGGAGTACGGATAAGTGCCAAACTTAATTCTAGGCTTTAGTTCATGAATAACATCATCTTTAATAACTTCCCAAAGTAGACTAGAGGGCTTATAATAATACCCTTTCACAAGCCAAACTCTATTGAGGTCATCGTATGAAGATACCTTTTCTTCAGAATTTCCTTCAGAGACAAGATCAACTATATTTTCATTCTCATTAAGATCTATTACATCGAAAATTTCTAACGAATCAATATCCATAATAATTTCAATATTATCTGACATTTTTCCCCTTTATTTAATTTTGACAACGAAAAAAGAGAACGGATTTTCTCGTTCTCTACATTTATTTATATGCTATCTACATTTCTCAAAACTCTAGACACTTACTAGAAATTTTTTTATTTTGTGTGATTCGAATGTGAAAATGTCATCACTCTCACTAAAGAAATGAAAATCATACATAGAAATTTTTAAAAATTTTCTCTATCGTAAACCTGCCACTAGTTCAGAAGCTATACTAGCTGATTCCAAACGTAATATGGTCTTTTCATCTACCTTCCCTAATAATGGCATTGCACCATACCAAACAATGGTCTTGTTTACCAAAAGAATAGGCGTTACTATTTTCGATTGAGTAAAAGATACTTTAATTTTCTGGCTCTTCAACTGGTCTAGCCATGCTTTATTTGCAACCGTCTCTGGTATACATATCTCAATTTGACTAATCCTAAATTCTTTTAGAAAATTCATCAGTTTTGTCTGGTGCACATAAGGTAAAATAAGCAGACATTCCTGTCTTTCCCCTGCTAAGTCCTCTCTCAGCACATTCTCATATCTACTATCAACATAAACGAATGGTTTCTCCTCACCCTCAATGGCACGATAATCCATCTTTCGATAAGCTACTTGTCGTTTCTGAAACATCTTTTCTAAATAAGGAACATGAATATCCACATAATCGAAAATCCGTACCAAAGACTTATCCTTGTAGTTTCTATGAATCCGACCTGCATACTGAATCAAATTATTTTTCCAAGAAAAGGGTGCTGCCAAGATAAGCGTGTCTAGCTGAGGTAAGTCAAAACCTTCGCCAATGTATTTTCCAGTAGACAACAAAACAAACCCTTTATCTAACTGTTCTAACGTCTCCAGTAAACTCGTTCTCTCTCGGACTTTGGTTTTTCCGCTAATAATGTAACAGTCATCAACCTCTTTCTCTTTCAATAACTTTTCAAAGACATCTATCTGTTGAATTCGATTAACTAGAACCAAGATATTTCGTCCTTCTGCCACTTGGGCTAGAATATCCTTGAGAATCAACTGATTCCTCACTGAGTCAGTAGCAATCCAATCACTGAGCTGTATAAAATTACTTGCTTTGGTCTTTTCAATTTCCAGATGACCAAAAGAAGTGAATCTTAATTGCAATTGCCGTTTAAAATCCGTTTCCCTCTTATCAGCAGTATGGAGTATCTCACCAATTCTCTGAAAAACAATAGGCTCATGACCATTCTTACGCTCAGGCGTAGCCGTCAAACCGTAAAGATACTTCCCTCTAAACTGAGCAACAACTTTTTCAAACATCAAGGCAGAGACATGATGACACTCATCCACAATCATCATCTCATACTCATCCAAAAGACTTTGACTATTTTCCAACTTAAATAGAGATTGAATCATAACAACATCAACCAGTTTACTCAGCCATTTCTTAGTCCCACCGTACTGCCCAACATAGCCTATTACCTTTTCACGACCTGATGCCGTATAACGGGTAGCTTCTTCCTCTTCGAAAGTCAAAAAATGGTTTAAACGATCCAGCCATTGGTCTAAGAGTTGCCTATTATGGACTAGAATAATTGTTTTTGTTTTCCGTTCAGAGATAAGAGCAGCACCTAAAACGGTCTTCCCAAAACCAGTCTCCGCATGAAGTAAACCATTTTCTTTGGAAATCATATCTGACAGGGCTAACTCTTGCTCAAAAGTGAGTTCTCCCTTAAATGCTACTCTAATAGATCTTTCTACCTTTCTCCTATCCTCCACAACTACCTGCTTAAATTTATCTTGCAATGGATACAGCAAACCTCTTGGCAACCATAAATAATGATCGGATTCTCCAAATAAATACATTCGCTCAGGAATTTGATAGGTTAGTTGTCGCATAGCCTGCTTTAAATAAAATTCGGGATTAGAAAAGGAAGCCATATTTTTCAAGAAAAACAGTGTCTTGGGTGTCACAGACGATTTTTCAAGTTGGATCATATTGGATAAGACGACCTTCAACTCCTTATCCAATTCTTGCTTGCCTAACTCCTCTTGGATTAACAGTGCCACTTTAGCAGTTGAAACCCTCTGAATCTCTTGTAGATACCTCCATTGGTCTTCATAAGGCTGAAATTGTTCATCCACAAAGACCGTTCGCCCTTGATGATAAGCGTCTCCTTGAAAAGGAAGGGCAATCAAATTACCAAATCCCCCCTTAGGAAGGACATCCTGATTTGGAAACATGCGATCAAAAGAATCAAAGGACAGTTGCATACTTTCCTGCATAGCCAATTCTAATAGTTTCTTTCCAAATAAGCGAGCCTCTCGACTCGGAATCGCTTCCTCAAAGAAGAACCAAATATGGAGTCCGTGACCCGAACGAGAAATCTCTAAATGGGCTTCCATCTGGCGTTCCCTGGCTATTCTTCGAATGGTTAAACCTGCTTCTTTCCAATCTCCTTCATCAAAATCCAGTACCAAAAAATAACAGCTATCATCTAAGTGCATAGGAAAGATACCGATAGCTGTCTCCCCACGAAAATGAGATTTCAAAACGGAGTCCGTCAATGTCTGGAAACTCCGTTTTTCAGGTGGCAACTGCTTCCAACCATAATCATAGGAAGGAAAATACTGAATTTTCCCTTGATCATTGATAAAACTCTTAGCATAAACATCATAACGGCCAGCAAACACGGAGGTAAACAATTGTAATTTTTCTTGCGTCGTCAAGTGACTACTTTGAAGTTGGAACATCTCCTCGAACCGAGAGCGTTCCATAACAAACTGACTCTTGTCTTTAAGACGTTTACACAAGAAAAACTCACTTTCCCCATTAAAAGAAGAAAAGACATCAAGTACTTCTACCACAATTCCATCCAAAGACACAAAAACAGCCATAAGAGTCACCTCCTTGATTCCTATAGGCTGATTATAACAAGAATGGCTGAAATTGTACACGAAAATAAAATCCGAATAGCACTCATTTTGTATGTGACTAATATTCCGTCTCGCTCCAGAATGTACGAGGTAAATAGAGTTTAAACGAGCAGTCTATAAAATTCAAAAAACGCATATTATCAAGCGACCTAAAACTTTGATGATATACGTTTTCTTGTGAGAATATTTACTTCATTTTTGCCTAAAATTCAATGTTTACTCAGTATTTGGATTATGAAAAATCGAGGTCTAAATCTAGATACATTTTTTCTGAAGACAAATCATTTTGACCACCGAGCAAGAGATTTTCAAAAAAAGCTGTTAAAAACTCAGGACGTCGCTGTAAAATCTTTGCATTATCTAATACCAAGGCATCACGAAAATATTTGGAATGTTGCTGAAATGGTGTATTATCAATATCAAAACCAAACTCACGAAGATACTGAATCAAAAAGACCGTTACTGTCCGAGTGTTTCCTTCGCGAAATGGATGAATCTGCCAGATTCCTGAAATAAAATGCTGGATTTGTTTAACCACATCCGCCTGAGTTAGTGTCGCATATGCAACTTGTTTTTCCTGATTAAAATCATAATCTAAGGTCATTTGAATCATGGAGTAATCAGAGTACACAACACTTTCACCATTCAAAACAGGTTCATTCTTTGTGATATTGGTCTGACGAAATTGCCCCACCGGAATAGAGGGTTCAAATATATCTTGAAACAACTCCTTATGAATAGCAAGTAAGGTCGCAGGACTAAAGCTAAAGCCTCTTCGAGACAATAGTTCTACAATACGTAGAGAAACCAAGTCTGCCTCTTCCGTACTTGCATCAATAGTATGGTGATAAGCCGTTGCATCCTCATAAACCTGCTCATAAGTCAGTTCTCCCCGGGACTGTTTCTCAGCCAAAGATTCCATATACGCTGATGGCACTAGATTGTCAACTTTCTGCAGACCAAAACCTATCCGCCATAAATCACGCTTAGCTTCATAAGACAAGTTTGGATTGTCAATGTTGTAAGTTGGTTGCATAGAAATATCCTTTCAATTGTTTTTCTGCGTCATCGGTAAATGGTGAAATGGGTATGGAATTGGAGCAAATTATAAAAAGTCCTCATAATAGGTTCTATGAAATATATACTTCATCTTAATAGTGAACAAGTTATACTCAATATGTCATACAGTCATATGGAATGTTCTTTGACTGATAATACGATTATTGAGATATATCTGGATAAATGGGCTAGTAAGTCTGACACGCATACTTATCAAATTTATTGGCATACACCACTCTGAACTCGTTGGTCTGTTCAAATCCCAACTCAATTCCCCCAACACCTGAGGAGAATGCTGCAAACTTGTACTTCTAAGAGCGGTTGTTATGTAGTAATCCGCTTTCTAGAATATAAAATAATACTTACTAAAATACGATGTATACTTTTATGTTATAAGCTTTGAACTATAATTTAATTCTTTTGCCAAATTATATCGTCTATTATACTGGGTATGGATTTTTAACAAAATAATATAGTCTATGAATTACTTGAAATCAGTATTAATTCTAACTTTTTTAAGTATATACATTTGTTAAAAACTTTATTTTTTTAATTTAAAAACATTAGTTGGAAATTTTCCCCTCAAAATAAGATATCAAACTAGGAAAAATACTTGCATGCTTTGCAAGATGGGATAATAATATTTCATCAGAGGAATTTAGATTTAAATTTGTCTTACAATTATAAACATACTCAACCTGTTTAAGAAAATAAATTAAAAATTTAAAATCTTCTTTTCCTCTAAAAAAATAATTAATATCTATACACTCTATTCTTTTATAGTACTGTATAATTCTAATAATTCCTTTTTTTCTAGAACTAAAACGACTTAATATTTTCCTGTGATAATCAGTATCTTCGTTTTTCTCTTCTAATTTACATATTTTTCTTTCTAATTGTATTTCAAATCGAGAAATCAAATATTCAATATCTACGTTATCTAATTGTTTACCATTAATACCTGCATTCATAAATTCAATAGTTAAATTATTCATTTTTAGACAACTGAAAATATTAAACTCATCAAATTTTAACTGAAAATCATATTTTAGACATAGCATATTAAACAGATTGTAATCTGTTAATTTATCAATAAATATCTGATGTAAAATATTATATTTAGATATTATTTCATCAAACTCAGTACTTCCCTGATTATATCCAATTTCATCCATCAAAATTTTCTCAATGACTTGAGTAAAAGTATAAAAATTCTCTACTGAATAACAATCGGTTTGATATACTCCTTCATAATGATGTTGCAATGAACCGATATTTTCGTAATCTTTATCTATCAAAAATAACAATTGCTTTTTTGGAAAAATTGATTTCTCTTCACAAATTTTTTTATGTACTTTTAAAACTTCTTTTTTTCCACCACATTCATACTGATTATATGAAGGATAATCATTCATTAATCTATAATAGATTTCTTTAAATTTATTAAGATAATAGAATCTGTCATAACCTTCAAAAAAGAAGTGGTATTGATCCAAGTTATTTTTTTTCTGAGAAAACTCCAACCATGCAGATGATGCATTTTTAGATTTTTCTCTCATCTTCTCTGCTCGACTATTCTTCGTCATAATTCTTATCCCCACTAAAAACTTCAAAATCAGAAACATTATCAAATAGGTTTTCAAATATGAAAGGAGAATGTGTAACTGCAACTAGAAAGAATAAGGAATTAGAATTGGAGATGTCCACTAGGAATTCCTTTTGCCATTCAATTGACAATGACAACTCTGGTTCATCAAATAATACAATAGTTTCTTTATCTTCCAATAGTATTTTTGAAAAAATAGATACCAATTGTTTTTCACCAGAAGATAATTGATTTAATTCAATTTTTTTCTTCTCTCTGGAATAAATAGCTATGTCTAAAGAGGACTGATCGTAAACAAACTCTTTGTTAATGAAGTATTTGTTCACAACATCAACAAATCGTTTAATTCTATTATCTATATCACTTAATTTTGAATAATTTTCCAAAATTTTGTTTAATAGATTCATAAGATACTTATCTTTATCCTCTGAAAAACTATCTTTTTCAAATTTATCTATAATAATATCAATTGTTCTCTCTTCAACTTTACTCCCTAAACGACTCAATGCAATTCTAATTGTTTCGGAATCAGATTTTTTAAGTTCTGAAAATTCAAAAGCATTGTCAGTAGTATATTCATTTAACAAACCTGTTGTCATTTGTTCATAGTTTTGGCTTGTAACTGTTTTTATACCGTATAAAATATTATCAATCTGTTTTTTTACATCTTCCATTCCAAAATTTATCAAATTTTCTTTTATTTCTTCACGGAATGGCAGGTCGGTAATATCATTGCTTGCAAAAATCTCTTCTTCAATTCGCCTATAAGTTGGGAAGTACAATATTTTTTTATCTTTTTTAAAAGCCTCTATTCTACTAACAAAAGTTTTAAAAGGATTCTCATACTCACTAATACTTGAATGACTTATATGTGAACTATCATATATAGTGGCTATACAATATACAAAATAATTATAAGGCATATTAGATGTAACTCTATTTTTAAAGTGCAATTCTCTGAGATTTAAATCTTTAAAATTAGTAGCATTTCTTACTTCGTCAATAATTAATTCATCTATATCACTTACCCATCTCTCAAATACAATATCATTACCACGGGTACTTTTTGCTTTTAGTACTCTACTGAAATCTAGATTTCTAAATTGCCATAATGAATACTTCAAATAAATCTCATCTTCATAAGGAGAATCAATATAATCCAATACTTCATCTTTAGAGAATTCAATTATCTCATTATCATTAAATTCAATAGAGATTGTTGTAAAATCAAATTTTTTAAGTTCAATATAGTTACCACTTAGTAAATAATATAAAATATTTAAAACAGTAGTCTTACCAACACCATTCTCTCCTACAAAAATATTAACAGCATTATTAAAATGTATACTTACCGTCTTAGAATCATGTAATCCTTGTATTTTAAAGCTTCTCATATAAACCTCCATTCGTCCTATTATACCAAAAAACACGGCATTACACCGTGTTTCTGTGTTTATTTCACCAACTTCTTCATCTCATCAATACGTGCTACGGTCGCATCGTATTTAGCTTGGTAGTCGGCTTGTTTGTCGCGTTCTTTTTGGACGACTTCTGGTTTGGCGTTGGCTACGAAGCGTTCGTTAGAGAGTTTCTTACCAACCATATCCAGTTCTTTTTGCCATTTGGCGAGTTCCTTGTCGAGACGAGCCCGTTCTTCTTCGACATTGAGGAGGTCTGCGAGAGGCAAGTAGATTTCTGCTCCGGTGATGACGCTTGACATAGCGAGTTCAGGTGCAGGGATGGTTGATGCGATTTCCAAGTGTTCTGGATTTGTGAAACGTTTGATGTAGTTGACATTGCTGTTAAAGAAGGCTTCCAAGTCGCTATCGCTAGTCTTAACAAGGATAGTGATAGGTTTGCTTGGTGCTACGTTTACTTCCGCACGCGCATTACGAACGGCACGGATCAAGTCTTTGAGGCTTTCCACACCAGTGTGAGCAACAAGATCTTCAAAGGCTGGATTGACAGTTGGGTATTCTGCTGTCACGATAGAGCCTTCTGAGATTTGTCCAAAGATTTCCTCTGTCACGAATGGCATGATTGGGTGGAGAAGGCGAAGGATCTTGTCCAAAGTATAAAGAAGGACAGAACGTGTGATGACTTTCTCTTCTTCATTATCGCTGTAAAGGACTTCCTTGGTCAACTCAACGTACCAGTCCGCGAACTCATCCCAGATGAAGTTGTAGAGGATGTGCCCAGCCACACCAAATTCAAACTTGTCAAAGTTGGCAGTAGCTTTGCCGATGGTTTCATTGAGGTTGTGGAGAATCCAGCGGTCTGTGACATTTCCAGCTTCCTTATTGGCAACTTTTTCCACATTGGCAGTTGCTTGCTCAAGGGTCAATCCTTCATTGTTCATGAGGATGTAGCGCGAGATGTTCCAGATCTTGTTAATGAAGTTCCATGAAGCATCCATTTTCTCGTAAGAGAAGCGCACGTCTTGGCCTGGTGCAGAACCGTTTGAAAGGAACCAACGAAGGGCATCGGCACCGTATTTCTCGATGACATCCATTGGGTCAATCCCGTTACCGAGGGACTTAGACATCTTGCGTCCTTGCTCGTCACGAATGAGACCGTGAATCAGCACGTTTTGGAATGGCTGACGACCTGTGAATTCCAAGGATTGGAAAATCATACGAGACACCCAGAAGAAGATGATATCGTAACCTGTTACCAAGGTTGAAGTTGGGAAGTAACGTTTGAAGTCTTCTGAGTCGACATCAGGCCATCCCATGGTTGAAAATGGCCAAAGGGCTGAACTGAACCAAGTATCCAAGACGTCTTCGTCCTGAGTCCATCCGTCACCTTCTGGAGCTTCTTCACCGACGTACATTTCACCCTCAGCATTGTACCAAGCAGGGATTTGGTGACCCCACCAAAGCTGACGAGAGATTACCCAGTCGTGGACATTTTCCATCCATTGGAGGAAGGTATCGTTGAAACGAGGCGGGTAGAATTCTACCTTGTCTTCTGTATCTTGGTTAGTAATAGCATTCTTGGCCAATTGGTCCATCTTGACGAACCATTGCGTAGACAAGCGTGGCTCAACCACAACACCAGTACGCTCTGAGTGACCAACACTGTGGACACGTTTTTCGATTTTAACGAGGGTACCGATTTCTTCCAACTTGGCAACGACTGCCTTACGAGCTTCAAAACGGTCCATACCTGCAAATTCGAAGGCAAGCTCATTCATAGTTCCGTCGTCGTTCATGACGTTGACTTGTGGCAAGTTGTGGCGTTGACCAACCAAGAAGTCGTTTGGATCGTGAGCAGGTGTTATTTTAACAACACCAGTACCAAACTCAGGATCTGCGTGTTCGTCGGCCACGATTGGAATTAGTTTATTAGCGATTGGAAGGATGACGCTTTTTCCGATCAAGTCCTTGTAGCGTGGGTCTTCTGGATTTACCGCAACCGCAACGTCCCCAAACATGGTCTCAGGACGAGTTGTCGCAACTTCAAGGGCGCGTGAACCGTCTTCCAGCATATAGTTCATGTGGTAGAAGGCACCTTCTACGTCCTTGTGGATAACTTCGATATCAGAAAGGGCTGTGCGAGCTGCTGGGTCCCAGTTGATAATAAATTCACCACGGTAGATCCAGCCTTTCTTGTAAAGGTCCACAAAGACCTTACGAACAGCTTTTGACAAACCTTCATCAAGAGTGAAACGCTCACGAGAGTAGTCTACAGAAAGCCCCATCTTGCCCCATTGTTCCTTGATAGTAGTGGCATATTCGTCTTTCCATTCCCAGACCTTGTCGAGGAATTTTTCACGACCTAGGTCATAACGCGTAATGCCCTCTCCACGCAAGCGCTCCTCAACCTTAGCCTGAGTGGCAATACCAGCGTGGTCCATACCAGGAAGCCAAAGCGTATCAAAACCTTGCATCCGTTTTTGACGGATGATGATATCTTGAAGAGTCGTATCCCAAGCGTGACCAAGGTGAAGCTTACCAGTTACATTTGGTGGTGGAATCACGATTGAATAAGGCTTGGCTTTTTGATCGCCTGAAGGCTTGAAAACATCAGCATCAAGCCATTTTTGGTAACGACCAGCCTCAACCTCGGCTGGATTGTATTTAGGTGAAAGTTCTTTAGACATGTGATTGTCCTTTCTAGTTAATATCTTTAAATAAAATTAGTATGTAGAAGATAGGCCTTGATTCAGCACATCTGATTTTTTCAGTATCTTCTATTAGCAAAAAAGAAACTATATAAAAATTTTACATTAACTTTCTCTCATTATCTTCAGAATATGTTTATCAAAGTCCGATAGAATTTTTTGAGTTCGGTTAAATTTTTCATACTCTTGGATGGCTTTTGAGTCTGCTTGTTTCTTGGAAATACTTCCTTTTCCTTCTAAAATTTCGTACTCATTAAAAGATAGAAAACGATCAATACTATCTGCCAATCCTCGCATTGTAAAAGTATTACGGCGCTCAACCAAACCCTCAATATAATCAAAATAGGCTGTAACAGTTCGCTCTAGTTGTCGAATTTCTTTTTCTTGCAAATAATTTTTGGCTACCGTTACATCTGATTTGAGAACTCGTCCATCAGGTGCATTCTTCCAAGTAGTTAATCCCATTTTTTCTTTACTAGCATCGGCTTGCTGATAGATAATTTCTGCAGCAGTACTTCCAGTAATTGCATAATGAAATTTATTTTGCACCATAGCATAGAAATTTTTAGTAATATCTGAGTTTTGATCATAATCTATGGCACATTCAGCAAAGATATCCGTGATTTGTTGATAGATTCGGCGCTCGCTAGAACGAATAGAGCGAATTCGTTCTAAAAGTTCACGGAAATAATCTTGTCCGAAAACTGTCTGTCCTTGTTTCAAGCGTTCATCATCTAAAACAAAACCTTTGATGATAAATTCTTTCAAGGTCTTGGTTGCCCAAATTCTAAATTGAGTAGCCTTGCTGGAATTTACGCGATAGCCAACTGAAATGATAGCATCCAGATTGTAATATTCAAGTTCACGCCGAACAGCTCTATTCCCCTCTTGTTGAACCTGTGCAAATTTTGCACAAGTTGACACCTTATCCAACTCACCACTATCATAAATGTTTTTTAAGTGCTTTGTAATGACACTTCGTTCAACTCCAAAGAGCTCTGCAAGACCTTTTTGAGTCAACCAAAGATTTTCATCTTGTAAAAGGATATCTAGCTGAACGTCGCCATTTGGTGTAGTATACAGGATGAAATTAGAAATTTCATTCAAGACAATTTCACCTCCCCCCTTCCATAAACAATTACTTCTCTTTCTTAAACTTTATGCCGTTTTCTTTCAGCTTTTTAACGGTTACGGGACCAATCCCCTTCAAAGCAAGAACTTCTTTTTCAGTCCATTTTTTGAAATCTGAAGACCTACGAATCCCATTTTCAACAAAGATGTGAACAAAATCCATCCGAATTCCCTTCATTTTTTCCTCGCTCATAAAGGCGTACCAGTCGTTTACCTTGGATAAATTTCTTATCATACTGGAATGATTCGAAAATACTGGTTTACGACAGAACTTCTTGGCCTCGTTTGTTAGAAATTTTGTTAAAATAATATTTTCTAGTAAATAATCAAACAGAGGATACAAACTAGCTTGTAGCGATTCAACTGAATTTGGACAATAGCATTCTTGATCTTCTATATCTATAACTTTGAATTGCCAATCTTCCTCTATAAAGAATTCAACAGCTTCATCATTGATTTCCACTAATTTTGCAAATAGCTGACTTGCTTCCTCAATTTTTCCTTGAGAAAAAGCAGAGATGATGGCATGAATAAGAATCGTATCATCCCGTTTCCCTTTATTCAATTCTTCACGATAGAAACGCTCAACCTTTAGTTCCTGACCAGTAATATGATACAAGGAAAGCATACAGAAGACAAAATTAGGAGGAAAACGGTCTGGTCGCTTACTCAAATATAGGTTAATCAATTCTATAGCCTTAGAATTGAAGTTCTCCTTCATATGATACTCAATCAGAAACATCAGAGCAGACAGGATAGGGCGGGCTTCAAAATAATTCCAACTATTGTATCCATTCATTTTCCATTTTTCTAAAACTAGAACTTCAAAATCCAATACTTTTTTAAAAGTTGACAAATCAAAATCTTCAACTTCTGATAAGAATAAATGAAAATCAGCAGCAAAATAATCTGGATTTATTTTTAAAACTTGCTTTAACAGTTTATTTCGCTTCTGTGTATTCGGAGTATGCATAGCTTCTCTAAATATGGCATGATCCTGATTCCAATCAAAAGTCCTATTTTTCAGTTGGTAATTGATTAGCTGAACATCTGGATACTCTCCGTGTTCATCAGCATATTGCATCACTGCTGTATGTAGTTCATCGAAATTTTGAATGGTACGACGTTCTACAAAAGTTGGATTTTTGGCCATGATTTCTGTCCAAGCAGCCTCTTCTTCAGAAATAACTTTGATATCCAACTTTTGCTGGCGTTTTAATTCTTTTTTTCTATTTTTCTTTTTAGCCATCTATTTTCTCCTCTAACTCATTCTTCAATAGGTCCTATCTCAACTGTATTGAATATTCTTACAGCCTCGAATACAGGTTTTAATGGTAAATCTCAGCTTCTTTGTGATTCATTTGCTTTGAAGGTTGTACCCTAGGTGTGATTAAGGTAGAGTTTTCTAGTTACGTTTGGTGGTAGAATCACGAACGAAAAAGGTTGAGACTTTTGAACTTCTTGAGTCTTGAGAACGTCTTCATGAAGTTGTTTAGATATGTGTGTGTCCTTTCTCTATTGTATTCATTTTATCTTGAATCTGCTTAGCAGCTTCTTTTGCAGTCAAACTCGTATTATTTATTTTAAAGTAGTGGTGCAACTCATTCGGTTGATGTTGGGAATTTAATTGAAGGGTTTCAGCTGTCTCTAAAATTTCTCTTTCAGATACCTCAATATGTCGTTTTAAAGGTTTGTGCTTTAATCGATTCTCCGTTCGATTTCGATGTAAGCGCTCCTCAAGACTTGTTTCCAACTCCACAAAAAGAATCTCTTGATGATAGTCATCCAACAAATCCTGAATTTGCTTCAAATACAACAGCTGGTACTGATTTGAAAAATCAATTACGTCTGTTAAAATTACTGATCGCTGATTTCTTACACTTGCTCCAAGGAAAGAAAAGGTCATTCCACGAACAAATTCCCACATTTCCTCTGTAAAGTCCTGATAGATTTCTAGTGCAAAATCGATGGCTTGATGGTTATAAAATAGGGTAGCATCCGTCAGTCGAGATAACTCTTGACCAATCGTCATTTTCCCAGAAGCCGGAGCACCAATGATGAAAAGATGCATTAAATCACCTCCCACTCACTTCTCAGCAAACCATATATCAGACTGTCACAGCGGTTTCCTTGAACATCCTTTCTGTCTCTTATTCGAGCTTCGAGGGTAAATCCAAGTTTTTCTGCGACTCGTTTACTTTGGAGATTGTAACCAAAGCAAGTCAGCTCAATCTTATGAAGACCTAGTTCTCGAAAAGCTAGATCAATCAATACACGAGCTGCTTCTGGCACATAACCACGACCCCAATAGTCTGGATGCAAGGTATAACCAAGCTCTAGCACATCATCCGCATGGCGATGGTTGAAGTCAACAGAACCAATGACTTTATCAGTCCCTTTGACGACAAGCCCATAGCCAGCTGGGAGATTTTCCTTTTGATTGCGTTCTGGAAGAATATGCTCCAGATAATAAATCTCATCTTCCAAGGTCTTGACGGGCGGAAATCCTGCTGGATAGGCGACCTCTGGGAGACTAGCGTAGGCATGAATATCTTCGGCGTCAGTCACTGTACGAACTCGTAGGACGAGTCGTTCGGTTTCTAATTGTTCTGGAAGTTCAGTTATTGTCATCCTTATACCTCGCTTTCTACAAAAAATCGCCCCTGCCATCTACATGACAGGGACGAATGTGTTTATCCGCGGTACCACCCAATTTCGGGCAAGGCCCGCAACTCTTGTCTTTAAAATAAAAAGACATAATTTTATTTCATTTTCATCCATCAGCAACCAGTTTTGACACATTTGTGGACTTCTCAGCACCGCCACTTTCTGTAAAATGTGGGATTCAAAACACCTCTGATGGCTTTATTGTAGCAAGATTTTTTCGGAAATGCAAGGCACAAGAAAAATTACTTGAACCTGATGCCATTTTCTTTCAATTTCTTGATGGTAGCTGGGCCGATTCCTTTCAAGGAAAGGAGTTCTTTTTCAGTCCAGTTTTTAAAATCTGACGCAGACTTGATTCCTTCATCATAGAAAGTTTTGGCACGATCAAGTGGAAGTCCGCCCAAGTTTGCTGCAAAATCTTCTACAGAATTGGCTACTTTTTGAGCTTGCTCTTTGGTAGCTTCTACTGCTTGTTCAACTTTTTTAGAAACAGCCTTACCAGCTTGGCTTGCTGACTGTTCTGCACGTTTTACGACTTTTTTTGTCTCTTCTACAACCTTCGTCACAGTACTTGAAAAAGCACCTGCACGACGGAGGCTATTTCGTAATTGTTTTTTACGATTGAGTTTCTTTGACATGATAAAATCCTTTCAATAAAAAACCCCTGTTCTGACAAGGATTTAATATAAATATTCTATCAAGATTTTAGTAAAAAATCAAGAATCTATCTCGTTTAATAATTTCGCTCACCAAACAAGCCATCTGGTAAATCATGGAATCCCTTACCTGCCTTGAAATTTTCAAACTTACCAAGCAAGAACTGATAAGCATCCAAGCGGCTTTCGTAGCGAATCATGGCATCTTTGGCACGCTCGTCTTGGTCCTCTTCGTAGACTTTTTGGCTTTCCTTATGCGCCATGTCGTTGATCATGATTTGGGTATTGACCCAAGCTTCAAATTCCTTCATAAACTCTTGTTCGTAACTCATTTTTTCTCCTTATTCTAATCCACGGAAATAATCCGTATCAATCTCACGGTAGGGCTGAATATCCTGAACATACTCCAGCACGCCTTGGAATTCCCCGTTCTCATCGTGTACTGCTGCGTAGGTGATGTGGACAAACTTGCCTCGCGACTCAGACTTGAACCACATTTCATACTTGTCTTTGCTTCCCTCACGAAGTCCCTTCATGATGGTTTTGACCTTGTCCAAGTACTTAGGTGGATGACAAAGTTCAACATTGCGTCCGACTTGGGACGGCGTCCGTTTGAAAATCATCTCATCAGCTGGCGTATTGTCATTGTAATACTGGAAAATATCATCTTTATTGACAAAGGTAATCTCCATAGGGAGGTGATTGAGGATGAGATTGGCCTGCTCGACCGAGAGATAGCCATTCCCAAAAATCTGTTGACTATAGCGGTCCAACACTGCTTCCTTTTCCTTAGGGGTAAAGGTAATGGTAAACTGGCCTTCTGGCGTATCGATAACTTGCTGAACTTGCCCCTCTGCCGTATCTAGCTGTACAGACTCCTCTGTACTCTTTTCCTCAACAAAACTCTGGCGTTCTGGCACCCATTTCTCAGACGGACGGATGATGGCATAGCCGTAGGTATCGCTCTCCTCCGCAATCTGAAGCCAGTCATCCTGAGTAAAGGACTCAAGGAGAATCATGAGAAGGATGGACTCTTCCTTGAAAATCATACTTTCAAACTCTGTCGCAAAGGCTTCAAAATCTTCTTTTACAGTGGAAATCGGCACTTCAGGTAGTGACTTAGCCGTCATTAGAGCTGTTTGAAAGAGTTCCCTGATCTGATCATCCACTCCCCACATAACTTTCGGAGGTGAATCGTGTCCATAGCGCTCCATGATAGGGAAGAAGAGTTCTTCTTTACGTTGGTAATGGATGTCAAATTGCCCCACAAGTCCCATCTGACGCACCAAACCCTTACGCATCTCCGCCAGCATTTCTTCATCTTCCATGGACTCATAGGTATCTAACAATCTCCGAATGCGAATCAAGGCCGCACGGAGGGCCAGATTTTCTTCCTTAAAGACCCGAACTGGGTGACCTGGATGCTCGGTATCCTCTACTTCGACATCCTTAACAGCATTTTTAAAAAGATTGGCATGGACATCACAGAGTTCCATGACATCTTCAAAGGGTGACACCTGAGTCTGAGTTCATCAGTTCGTGCTCCATAAGGGAAATCTCGATGGCTGACACACCCGTAAAGGTCGCATCAAAACGCTCCTGAACCGACTCAGGAGAGGCGCCATTGTGCAATTCTAACAAAATATCCCGTAGGATATGAATCCGTTCATCTGCCATTAGTCTAACCCAATCACTTCGTAGCCGTTTGCTTCCAGCGTGCGGACAATCTTGTCCATAGGGGTTCCTTCAAGCTTAGAACCCTGTTTGAGCGATACTTTACGACCAACTGTATTGCGCATTAAGGGATTAGCAAGGGGTTTAAAACCCAACTCCACTAGAATCTCTAAGACCTCTGGATGCTTGTCCACCACTTCTGCAACGGGAATTGACACATCGATGATATTGTCCATGACGACCTCCATTGTATGTTCTAAAATGATTTTACTGCTTATATTATACCATATGGAGAGAGATTAAAAAACTAGCAGTACATACCTTGCTAGTTCTCTGAAATATGAATTAAGACCTAAAAAAGTTTAAAGAGCCAATCCAATATCTTAAATAATAGATTGTAAAACAGCAATTGGACTGCAAAAGAGATAATCATCCAAAAGAATTTCACAATCCCAATAATCGGTTTAATAAAAATAATAGCAAGAAGACCCCAAAAAAATTTCATTCTCTCTCCTCTGGCTTGATGAGCCACCGAGCCGTATCCATTAGCTTATCTGCAATAAAAAGTTTTCCCAGACCGACAACGGCGTGGTCATCTTTCTTTATCGTTTTCATTACTTTTACACCTTGCATGGTCAAAAAGTAATTCCCATAAGTTTTAGCTAGAATTTTTATGAGTCCCATATTACTCTCCTTCGATGATTTCAGCCTCTTTTCGGATTGTTTCAACATCTTCTTGATATTGAACTTCACTATAGTTGACTAGCTTGGATAATTCTTTCTGCAAGCTTTCACCCATCGGTTTCATAGTTGCAAAGGTTAAACCACCTGAAATGATACCTCCCAAAATAGGAATAAATTTCCCCATTCCTTTGGCCAGCCCTCCCTTGGTCAGATTCACACCAAATATTTTTAAGACTTTTTTCAAAATAGGGTACCAAAGCGTCTTTGTTACAGCTTTATTAGGTACTGTTTTCATTACCTGTTTGGCAATTGTTATACCACCTGCACGTAGCAAAGCAGCGGTTCCATTCACCCCCAACATGACACCTAGATAAAGCAAGAGGGTATTTTGAGCATCTTCACTCAACTCATAGCGTGAAGTCCAAAGATCCTCATAACCATAAATATAACCTAATTCTTGGGCTAATTTTAGAGAAAAAGCATAAAATTGAGCCACATCCGCTGGAATGGTAATTGCCATAGCAATCCCTCCTGGTAATCCTGCAACAACAGACGTTCCACTCGCCAATAAAACATTATCCCGAATACAAGCATTAGCTACACGATCTAAGATTTCTTGAGATAGAAGAGTCGTTGGACCTTGTTCCAATAAGGTAGGAATGTCCTGTGGATCCAATTCTTTGGAAAACTTATCCACTAAAAATTTCGAACGATCAACCTTAACAACTGGTAGTTTTACCACTTGTTGCAATACTTGCATAGCTAAGTCTTGTTCAGCCATATACAAACTCCTTTTACTTCTGTAAGTTATATTCCATGATAGCATACTCTTTTAAAGTATGTTTCAAATTCTCCTCAAAAATTTTCAAAAACTCCTTAGCAACTTATTTGTTAAAGATTTTTAATAGTCTTTGTAGAGACAGCTAGAATATTCAACTCCTACCTTTACAACATGATATTCTATCTGTGAACGATAGTCTATTATTGTTTCACCTAAAATGTTCCTTGAATACACACTAATACTCTTCGAAAATCTCTTTAAACCACGTCAGCGTCGCCTTACCGTACCCAAGTACAGCTTGCGGCTAGCTTCCTAGTTTGCTTTTTGATTTTCATTGAGTATAACTATGAACTTTCGAGATTCATCTTATAAATCCATAATTTCTTTTTTCTTTCGATCAAATTCTTCCTGAGATAATATACCTGCATCTAAAAGAGATTTTAGTTTTGTAAGTGCTTCGATTTGCTCATCTAATGATAGACTTGGTTTCATGGCTTTTTCATCTAAACTTTGAGCCATATTCATTCCAAATATCATTCCAGCACTATCACCTAGACCATGTTGCTCCACTCCTGATGCAATTTTTTGTTGTGCTGCAATATTAGAAGCTTTCTGCGATACATCATCATAAGCTTTTAAATTCATCTTATTTGATGAAAATTGTTTAACCAATTCCTTAGATTCTGGTGAGAACTCAATATTAGCAATGGCAACTTTTACAATCTCAAATCCAAAACGTTCTTTCCAAGTCCCTGCATACTGTCCATCATTTGATACTTGTTCTGCAAGAACTGCAGCTTGTGAGGGTAATTGTGAAATACGATAAGTTGTTGACAAAGAATTAAGTGCAACAATAAAAGATTGAAGAAATTCTGTTACTATTTGTGATCTAGCTTGAGCGCTATCAAAGGTATAATAAGTCACATTGGCAGGAAGAAAGTTTCTGATAAATTGCTTAGCATCTGTAATTTGGATAGAAAATGTTCCAAAAGCACGTACTTCTAAATCTGTCCCATAAAACAAATCATTATACATGACTGGACCGCGAGTCCCAAATTTAATATCACGAATTTCTCTCAAATTAACAAAACAAATCTGTTTTTGCTGATCACTTTGACCACCGAATCCAACACGATTAACAACATTGTCAAACAGTGACTTTTTCAATCCATCACCATTAAAAACACTGCTCTCACCATTTTGGTATTCATATCCACCTGGTTCTGTAACAATTTCCTCGATACCAGACTGACTAAAGATAAAGGCTGCAGTATTTTCTGGAATAAAAATCTTGGATCCGTTCGAAATAACACCTACAGATCCCTTCGTATTGACACCCCTACCATTATTACTTTCTTGAACAATACCTGGACTTACAGCTGTATGTTCATCAAAAGCTTGAACTGTGATAATTTCTTTCCACTGATCTGCAAATGTCCCACCAATAGAATCTGTGATTGCTTTTATCAACCCCATCTAATTGCCCCCTTATAAACTCTGCTCCATATCACAATAGGCACATCTTACTGTTTGCTTCACTTGACCTGACAAAGGTGCTCCACAAAAGCTACACTTGGTTGAAATCTTTTCTGGCTCTGCATCCTTAATCCCAAGCCCTGCTTTAAAAGTGTCAAATGTATCCTTAAATGTTTCTGCCAAAACATCTGCTCCAAACAAGCTACTATCTCCCAAGGTTTCAAAATTACTTGTATCACCTGAAATCAATTTAATAATGTTCCTAGCCCATTTGTCAGTATCCTTAGTATTATTAAATGCAAAGATAGCTTGTCCGCCATTATAATAAATTTCCAGCCGTTTCACACCATTGGTTTTGGTTACTGAAACTTGAGGTTTCCCTTCAAAAATTTTAATCTGGTTAATGGGTATGGTAACTTGATCTTTTTTTCCTCCCCACAAACCTTTTTTGATATATATTAAGTGTAGATTCGTTAAAATTAATTCATCTGTAGACAAACCATTTTTCCCAAAACTCACATGGTCACTATTCATAACCATGTATTCATGTGGCAATAATTGATAATCCATCTTGAACCCCACTCTTCCTATTAAAGACTAGCTTTCCACTGCTCCACTTGCTCATGTAGATTATCACGATAATCTTTTAGAGTCTTAATCACTTCTTCCTTCCCTTGAATCGGTGCTTTCTTTAGTGGACCATATTGTTTTTTCAGATCTTCCATTTCTTTTTTAGTGCTATCTTTTAGTTCTTGGATAGCAGCGCTATCTTCTAAAACAGTTCCTTTAAAGGCTTCGTCTGCTTCTGTATAGTAATTATCGATTATTTTCTCATTCATAATCAAGTAATCTTCATAGGTTTTTATAGACTCAATTGTCGTATCACTAACATCTTGTGGGTTAAAATCGCTTGAACTGAGTTTTTCTTTTGCTTTGGCAAACAATCCTTTCTTCTCAGAACCACTAGATGAAGCTTCTGTTTGATTCTCACTAGAAGAGCTGCTTGTTTTGTCAGAAAGAGAACTACAAGCAACTAGAGTAGAGACGGAAAGACATAGCAAAGCTAAACGACAAACTTTTTTTATATTATTCATTGATAGAATCTCCTTTTATTTATGAAATCATCATATCATATTTCCTAAAAAAAAAAAGCATTTTCTGATTAGCTAACATTTAAAAATACAGAATCCCTTTTTTAAAAGAATATTTTCCCATTTCAAATTCCACCTATTTTCACCCACCAAAAAAGAGGGTTGCCCCTCTTCTTAGTTCTTATCCAGATTGCGTAGCATCTCGTCAATCTTGTTTCCATACTCGATGGACTCGTCTTTGACGAAGGTCAAATCTGGGATTTTGTACAATTTCAAATTGCGACCAAGTTCACGTTTGATGGTACCAGTTGCTTTTTCAAGCCCAATTTGGGCTTTTTGATTATCTGAAGCAAGGTTACTCAAAATGGTGTAGTAAACCTTGGCAACAGACAAGTCACCCAGCATCTGAACATCTGTGATGGTCACGCCTTGGACACGCGGATCACGGACTTTCTTTTGCAAAATCTCATTGACTTCACGCTTGATTTCCATGCCCACACGATCCGTACGGAAATGATTTGCCATGATATTCCTTTCTCTACTTTGAACCAAAAGCTAGGCCAGCAGACCTAGCTATTTTTATTAGATAGAGGAACTAGAGCCATTTGAATCTAGGAAACAAGCCTTAGATAGAACTGAGGGTTCATCAAGGCGCTGTTGACGACGAGTCAAATGAGCTATCGTTTCTCTATTATCTCTTGATTTCTTCCATGACATAACCCTCAATCACATCATCCATCTTGATATCATTGTAGCCATCGATCATCAATCCACCTTCACGACCGTTTGTAACTTCTTTGACGTCGTCTTTGTAGTGTTTCAAGCTTGCGAGTTCGCCATCATAGATAACGACACCGTCACGGATAACACGGACTTTAGAGTCACGGGTAACCTTACCGTTGATAACCATGAATCCACCGATAGTTCCCACTTTCGACACCTTGAAGGTTTCACGAATAACTGCTTCACCGATAACTTTTTCTTCGAATTCTGGATCAAGCATCCCTTTCATGGCTTCTTCCATCTCTTCGATAACCTTGTAGATAATGCTGTGGAGACGGATTTCTACATCATCAGCTTCTGCTTGTTGACGAGCTTGTGGTGTAGGGCGTACGTTGAAACCAACGATAAAGGCATTTGAAGCTTCGGCAAGAGTCACGTCTGATTCGTTGATGGCACCGACCGCTGAGTGGACGATGGTAACTTTAACACCTTCCACATCGATTTTCTGAAGTGAGGCAGAAAGGGCTTCAACAGAACCTTGTACATCGGCCTTGATGATAACGTTAACTGACTTAAGCTCACCAGCTTTAAGGGTATCAAAGAGGTTTTCAAGGCTGACACGTTGGGTAGCTTGACGTTGTTTCATGAGGGCACGTTTGGCACGCTCTTCACCGGCTGCACGCGCAGATTTTTCATCTTCGTAAACGGCAAAGTGGTCACCCGCCATCGGCGCTTCATTCAAACCTGTGATTGAAACTGGTGTTGATGGCCCTGCAACCTTAACACGACGACCAAGGTCGTTGGTCATGGCACGGACACGACCGAAGGTATTTCCGACAACGATAGGGTCTTGGACATTCAAGGTACCTTGTTGAACAAGGAGGGTTGCGACCGCACCTTTTCCTTTATCCAAGCGTGCTTCGATAACTGTACCGATCGCACGCACTGTTGGGTCTGCCTTGAGTTCTTGGATTTCAGCTACAAGAAGGACTGTTTCCAACAATTCTTCGATGTTTTGGTTGAATTTAGCTGAGATTTCAACAAATTCAGAATCTCCACCCCAAGCAGTTGACATAACACCATGCTCTGCCAATTCACCGATAACGCGTTCTGGGTTAGCACCTGGTTTATCAATCTTGTTAATGGCTACGATGATTGGAACGTTGGCCGCTTTTGAGTGGTTGATGGCTTCGATAGTCTGAGGCATAACCCCGTCATCTGCCGCTACGACCAAGATAGTAATATCGGTAACAGAAGCACCACGCGCACGCATAGATGTAAAGGCCGCGTGTCCTGGTGTGTCAAGGAAGGTAATCTTCTTACCATTTTCCACGATTTGGTAGGCACCGATATGCTGAGTGATCCCACCCGCTTCACCTGTCGCAACACGAGAGTTACGAAGGGTATCTAGGAGTGTTGTTTTACCGTGGTCGACGTGTCCCATGATAGTTACAACTGGTGGACGCTCTACTAATTCATCTTCATTGAGATAACCATCTTCGACAAAGAAACGTTCGATATCGGCATTATCCACTTCAACTTTTTGTTTAGCTTCGATACCATAATCCACCATGAGGAGTTCAATTGTTTCCCCATCCAAGGATTGGTTTTGTGTGGCCATGACACCCATCATGAAAAGTTTCTTAACGATTTCAGCTGGTTCACGTTTGATGCGTTTTGCGATTTCCGCAACGGTCATACCATCTGTATATTCAAATTCTGTTGGCAATTCATGGAATTTACGCTCCGTAACAGGTTTTGGAGTCTGATTGCGGTTGTTCTTGTTATTGCCTTTTTTGTTCTTTTTGTTGTTATTCCAGTTACTATTCTTTTGATTTCTCACTTGATTTTGACTACTTCGATTCTTTTGTTGTTTTCTAGGACCATCTTCTTCATGATCATAATCGTCACGATTTTTGTCTGGTCGAGCTTGTTTTTTACGACGTGTATCCACTGCAGGTTCTTTTTTCTCAGGGACGACTTCAACCACTGCTTGAACTTGCTGTGCTTGTTGCGCTTGTTCAGCTAACTTAGCCGCTTCTTCAAAGATTTCCTCTGGTTCCTTGCGTTTGTTAGCTTGAGCCAAGGCTTCTTTAGCAGCCTGATACTGCTTGAAGCGTTCCTCACTTGAACGTGCGTACTCTGCATTTTGTTCTGCTTTTAGGGCTGCTGCACGGGCTTTAAAGTCAATACGTGGAGCCGCTTGATTTGAACGTTTGTCCTCTTGCTGACGGCGCTCATTTCTACGATTTTGCTGACCTTGCTGCTTCTTAGCTTGGTCATTAAAGCGACGATTGTCGCGGTTGCCTTGACCTTGTTTCCCACCATTACGACCGTCGTTTTTCTGACGGTTTCCGTTTTGTTGTTGGTCACGGTTATTGCCCTTATTTTGCTTGCGTCGTTCTGCCTGCTCTTTGGCACGTGCTTCACGCTCAGCCTTGAAATTACGACTTTGCGGTTTAGCCGCTACTTTTTCTGTTTTCGGAGCGACTGGCTCAGCTGGTTTTGCCTCTTCCTTAGCTACAGCTGGTTTAGCTGGCTCAGATTTTTCGGTTTTCTTTTCTGCACTTACTTTTGGTGCTGCAGGTTTTGCTTCTACTTTCGGAGCAGCTGCAGGCTTAAAGCTAGCAGCAATTTTTGCAGCGACAGATTCTTCCACACTTGATGAGTGGCTTTTCACATCCAAGCCCAACTCTTTTGCACGCGCTACAACTTCTTTACTTTCTTTTCCAAGCTCTTTTGCGATTTCGTACAATCTTTTCTTAGACAAATCATGTCCTCCTCTTCTATTCCATAAGAGACCTCATTTTCTTTGTAAATCCAGCATCTGTTACAGCCAAAACCTTTCTCGATTTTCCGACTGCTATGCTTAATTCCAGTGTTGAAAACACGGTTACAATTTCTACTTGATAATAATGACTTTTATCTTGAATCTTCTTGGTCAGATTGGGTCCAGCATCATGGGCTAGAAAGACCAACTGGGCCTTGCCGTCTTGAATGGCCTTAACCACCAATTCCTCACCCGATATGATCCGCCCTGCTCGCTGAGCAAGCCCCAAGAGATTGCTTATCTTTTGCTTATTCAAGTCCTAACTCTCTTCTTTTCACTTTGTGATCCACATAAGCGATCAACTCGTCATAAAAGCTTTCTTCCACTTCCATGCTAAAGCTGCGGTTAAAGACCTTCTTCTTTTTCGCCTCTAGGGCTTCTGCGTTGTCTAGCTTGATATAAGCGCCACGGCCATTGGCCTTGCCTGTCGGATCGATAAATACTTGTCCTTCTTTGTTTTTGACAATGCGGAGCAAATCCCGCTTATCAATCACTTCATTGGACACAACAGACTTGCGCAAAGGGATTTTTCTCGTTTTCATCTTTCCCTCCTCTAGCAGCTTTTATTCTTCTACAGTATCGTTTTCTGCTTCCAAATCTACCGAACCAGCTTCTTCCATGGCTTCAAATTCGCTAGCAGACTTGATATCGATACGGTAACCAGTCAAGTGAGCCGCCAAGCGAACATTTTGCCCACGACGACCGATAGCAAGAGAAAGCTTGTTATCAGGAACAACCACCAAGGCACGTTTGCTGTCGTTTTCGTCAAAGATAACTTGGTCAACCTCTGCAGGAGCGATGGCATTGTAAATAAATTCAGCTGGATCTGCTACCCACTCGATAACGTCGATGTTTTCTTCGATTGGTACCATACGGTCATTTTTGGCATCGTAACGAGCTGGGTGGAATTTGCTAGTGATTTTCTTGATATTGGCTCCACCGCGTCCAACGATTGTACCGATAGCATCCACGTTTGGATTATGACTGCGAACGGCAACCTTGGTACGGTCACCAGCTTCACGAGCCACGCTCATGATTTCAACAGTTCCGTCATAAACTTCTGGAATTTCTTGCTCCATCAAGCGTTTGATCATTTCTGGATGGCTACGGCTAACAAAGACGTTGACACCACGAGGGTTGTCTTCAACCTTGTAAACATAGACTTCGATACGATCATGAGAAGCAAAAACTTCACCAGGGATTTGGTCTTGTTTTGACAATTGGGCTTCGATGCTGCCAAGGTTGACATAGATAAAGCGGTTGTCAAAGCGTTCTACAGTACCAGACATGATTTCTTGTTCATGCTCTTTGTAAGTATTGTAAGTGATGGCACGTGTTTGCTTGCGCATTTTTTCCATGATGGTTTGTTTGGCAGATTGGGCTGCTACACGACCAAACTCAGCAGGCGCTTCTTCAAACTTGATTTTGTCACCAAGTTCATAGGCTGAATTGATGGCAAGAGCATCTTTCAAGCTGATTTCCAAACGGCTATCAAATACTTCATCAACCACTTCACGGACAGTATAAACTGTAAAGTCACCTGTTTTTTCGTTGAAATCAATAGCTACGCTGTCTGATTGACCATAGCGTCTGCGATAAGCGGAACGAAGCGACTCTACTACTGCGTCGATGATATCTTCTTTTTTGATTCCCTTGTCTTCTTCCAAAATGCGGAAGGCCTCTAGCATTTCTTTACTCATGTTTTCTTCACTTTTGAATCCTCAAAAGCTATCCTTTCTTTTTCTATAATTTAACTGCTAAACGTGCTTTTGATACTAAACTGTATGGAATTTGGACAGTTTTCTTACGCGTCTTGTCCATATATTCCATAGTCAACTCGTCCTCTTCGAAGGCCAACAAGGTTCCTTCAAGGACCTTTTGCTTATCGATGGCTTGGTAGAGCCCGACATGGATGTATTTCCCAACCGCTCCAGCAACGGCATCCTTGGTTTTCAAAGGACGTTCCAAGCCTGGACTGGTAATTTCTAGGAAATATTGTTCTGGGAAGGGATCTGGCTTGATGGTGTCTAGGACAGGACTGATCATTTCTGTCAAGTCTGCCGTGTCGTTCAAGGTAATTCCTTCAGGTTTATCTACAAAAATACTGAGAATCATGTCACTGCCAATCTTTCCATACTCGATATCCACGAGTTCGAAAGGTGATTGAATGACAGGTTCTACAACTTCTCTGACTAATTCTACGATTGTTGCGATTGCGTCCACCTCCTCATAAGCAAGAGGCGAAGATATTTCCCCGCCTCTCTTTCTCATATTCTTACCCTTAGTATAGCACATTTGCTAACTTATGTAAAGCAAAAGCACTTATACAGCCTGATTTCAGGCTATTTCTTAAAATTCTGCCTCAACTCGGTAGATAACTTGCCCCTTATTGGAGAATTTTTGCTCGTATTCTGTCATGACATTGCCTTCAAAATCACTGGCATGTAAATCAAGCCAGACACCATTGAGCTTCATGCCATACTGAGAAAAGCTCACTAAACTGTACTCAAACAAGCCACGGTTATCCGTCTTGAAATGAATTTCTCCATTTTCAGGTAAGATACGTTTGAAGGTATCCAAGAAGGTTTTGTAGGTCAAACGACGCTTTTCATGGCGTTTTTTAGGCCAAGGATCTGAAAAGTTCAGATACAAACGATCAATCTCACCGTCTTCAAAGTAGTCAGTCAAGTCAGAACCATCTACCCACAAGAGCTTGATGTTAGGCACTCCAACTTCAAGCACCTTGTCCAAAGCGTAGCTCAAAACAGACTTTTGAATATCAATCCCGATATAGTTGATGTCAGGATTTTGCTTAGCCATACCTGAAACAAAGGCACCCTTTCCACTTCCAACTTCCACATGAATGGGATTGTCATTGCCAAACAAATCCTGCCATTTCCCCTTGGCTTCTAAGGGATTGAGGACCACATACTGGGGATTTGCCTCTAGTAATTCTGTCGCCCCTTTACGATTTCTAACTCTCATCTTCTCTTTCCATACTTGTCTCGGAAGTGACGCAAGCCATGGATCTCCCGATTGACATTTTCTAAATCTTGGTTCATATAATACTTGGAAATCTGGCTCAAATAAGACAATTGACCGTACCAATACAATTTATTTAATACCGTTTGATTGTACTTATAGCCGTAGTAGGTCAACCATTCCTTCCACTGATGTTCTGGAATATAATGGCAGAGCATATGGGCCACATCAAACATGCGATCGGTCAAGCGAACCGAATCCCAATCTACCAAATAAATCAAGCCACTGTCTGTCTCAATCCAATTACTATGTCGTACATCTCCATGGACAATGGTCGCATGGTCCTCCCTAAATCCTGGAATAGTTTGACGTAAATCAGCCATCACCTCACTGATAAAATGATTTTTACGCAAGGCATCTGGAGCCGTTTCTTGCCAAGACTGCAGTAAATCTACAGGTGTTTCCATGGCATATCCCAAACGACTCAACTGTGTCATCAAAGGACGTGAGCGATGAAGGCGGGTTAAAATATTGACAATTTGCTTACGATTCATATCATAGGGGGTCAATATCTTGCCTGTCAACCATTCTTGAGCACACATATCACGCCCATCTGCCAAACGGCGACTCCATAATAATTGTGGAGCAATTTGTTCTCTAGCTAGACCAGGTAGGATTGGAGAGGTGTTCATTTTTACAAAGATGCGCTTCCCATCAGGATAGCTACCCATATAAGCCTTGCCACTTTTCCCAGGTATGGGAGTCAGTGTTAGCTCATTATCACCCAAATCCATTTCTTTCCTCCGTATAAAGTTTCCTTACTATTCTACTAGTTTTTGGCCTATTCGTCAACCGCTCCACACCCGATTCTCAAAGAAAAGCCTCTGGATTGGCTTGGGTATCATTATAGAAAGAAAAAGGCAAGCACCGTCTTCTGCTTACCTTTCATGATTTTTATAAATAATATAAGAGTGGCCAAGCATTGTAAAACATGTGAACTAGAGTAGAAACCCATAGGTTTTGGCTCTTTTTATAAGCAAATCCCAGTAACAAGCCCCCAAGTAGATAAAAAATAAACGAAGGGACATTAGAAGGACCATGCATAAAAGAAAAGAGAGAGGAAGTTAGCACAAGCCCTAACCAAGAATTGTCAAAAACCGCACCTTGAAGAAGTCCTCTGAAAATGAGTTCCTCCTGGATGGGGCCAAAAACTGAGGAAGTCAAAATCAAAGACAGAGAAATTCCTCTGCTGACTTCCGCCAAGTGTTGAACTCCTGCGCCAGAAGAAATAGCGAAGAAATGAATATAAACCAGCGTCTCAAGTACACTTAGAAGAAAGATTGCAATGAAAAGCAAAAGGTCTTTCTTGCTTAACATCCCAAAAGAAATCATATCAAACTTTCTAGCATAAGCAACGCTCAGCGAGGTTACTAGAAGACTTACAAGAATCAATGCAAATTCATTTTGAAAAAAGTCCCCATGGTTAATCGTATAAGGAACTGTAATGACGATTATTAGTACTAAAAATCCAAAGCACAAGGCATGAAATTTATCAAAAAACTCCATAAAATTATCCTCCTCACCAAACAGACTTCCTACGCGTCATTCTTTAGTTCTAGCCTTTCCAAAACAAACCATTTTAGTAACCAAAATCCAACCACATAGCCAGCTCCTAAGAATATAGCCATTAAAGATAGCATGGGATTCAGAAAATAAAACATCACAACAGATACAAAGGTTAGCACAAAAACATTAAAGGCAATGGTGTCAGAAGCCAAGACCAGAATATAAGGTGTCAACCAGTCTAAGGTTTTTGAATCTAGGAAAAATAAGTGTTTATACATGATAACCTCCTCTATGGCTGAAAAGCAAGCCTTTTGTTTTTTTACCCCAAGACCCTATGTAGAAAAGTGAGCAAAAATGGTAAGTTTGCAATGATATTATTAACAATATGAATCGAATAAGAAGGATAGATACTCTTCGTATAACGTGTTAGCCAGGCAAATAGACAGCCCACTGCCGTATAGACAAAAATATCTGCGAGACTTGGTAAGCTAGAAAAGTGGGGCAAGGCAAATAAGAATGACGGAAAGAGAAGATCCAGCCCCCACCTCGAATTCTTAAAGAAGGCATGTTGAAGCAGTCCTCTACACACCAATTCTTCCATCAGAGGTCCTAGCACGATTAAGGTTAGGTAAACACCAAACTCCGCAAAATTGGTCTCACTATAGGCAATAAACAAATTCCAACCTTCATTGGTTCCCTGAACGTGTTTAGCTGTCAGATAGTTAAAGCATATCAGCACAACAGCGGCTAACACCGTCAGAACAGAATAGCTCAACCACTTTTTCCTAGGGATGCGAAAGAGATAAGCATGGCCCGACCTGACCAAAATCCAAACCATCAAGCCGATAAAGAGAAGGCTGATGATGTTTCGAATCCAGATAATATTTCCTACCCAAGACGAGAACTCCCAATAATTGCTCCAAAATTGGGTTGTCCAAAACAAGCCAAAAAACAAAAACAAATAAGAAAGAATGGCACTCGTTTTGAAAAGAATAGGATATTTTTTCATAGAAATCCTCCTACTATCTACAAGACAACGACTAGCCTAGTACCTCCCCTTGCCAGACCATAGGTTAGTCCCATATAAAACAAGCTACTTTTTATAATACTTCAAGCCCCAAATGAGTAGAAGCATGATAAGCAAGCAGAGAATAGCGCCAATATAGGCAATTAATTGTTGATAAAATTCTCCTGCTGTGATACCCCTATACAAACAAATAATAGACATAAAGCCTGTCAAACCAATGAACATAAGTTGATTGGTTCTAGGACTAACCAAATCATCATCTTCAAACTCTCTTATTCTCATTTCTCTAGTGAGGTAAACAGTGACCAAAATAGAAGCCAAGTTAATAACCACTAAAAGAAATTGGAAAACCAAGGAAAAATTTAAAAACTGACGAGATAGAAATAGATAAGTGGAGACAAGCAAGGGCAACTGACCTAGGAACAGTCTCGTAAGGAAGATGTTCCGTTTTTTAGCAAGAAAAGTTTTCATTTCTTTGCTCCTTTCTTTTTAGTTAAAGCAAAATAGATCACAACCGCAATCATATAGGCTATGGTATAAAATAGCTGATACCAAGTACTCTCCCTAAGCGGATAAAGAAAGATGGACATGATTAGATATAGAACGAAAATAATCAGTATTTTTTTCTTCATAAAATTTCCTCCTAAATGTTTGTTGAGCTACAACCTTTACACTATTAGTATAGCACTTATTTTGACCTTGGATCACTCAAATCACAAATGGTCATCAAAACATCTTGAATTGTTAAAAAATTTAAAAAGCAAGCATGAAAAACATACTTGCCCTAAGGAAACTTAACAATGTGAAAATACAAAATCGAAAGCTATTCAGCCTTACTTCCGTCTGTTCTGATAGATTCTCATGATTGCAACCAGTATACAGGCTGTCCCACCTGCCAAAACCAGGAGGGTAATGATAATGTTGAGAATTTCAGGCGTCCTCTCTATTCTGTTGATAAGACGGACTAAGGACAATACTGTTAATAAGAGTAAAGCTACTGACCCTGTCCGAATTAAAGAAGCCATTCGGTTCTCAACCGCATATAAAAAGGATGGTAACATAACACAGGCTATAGCAATCACAAACAGATTACTCCCCGTTTCTTCTCCCTTATTCACCACGGAAATCATGAGAAGATTCGATGCTATGATCAACGTAGAACAGATGATAAAAAAGGATTTCTTATTCATATAGGATACCTTAAATACTATGGCATTTTAATTGATAACTGCATACAGTACTTCTTTACGCAAGTCTTCTAATCATCAACCGGCAACAAGTGAACCGTTAAAACCTGACGAAAGATTTGATTTTTGCAGGTGGTATTGAGACTGGTATTGGGATGGCTTTCCACAATTTTCATGACGGTATAGAGACCAACTCCTCTCTCCTCCCCTTTAGAACTGGCTCCAAAGGAGAAGATTTCAGAAATATCGATGCCCTCTTCTTTGATGGAGTTTTCAATGATAAAGGTCTCCTGTTCTCCATTTTTTAAAAAGGCGATTGAAACATGAGGTTGACTAGCTTCTACACTAGCTTCAATAGCATTATCACAAAGGATAGACACAATGGTTAGAAAATCAAGCAGGCTCATCCCTTCGACCTGAATCTCCTCAGGAACTTCGACATTAAATACAATCTTCTTATCCCTAGCTTTTAGAAATTTCCCTGCTAGAAGACTTTTGAGGGCTTTATCACGAATATTCACCAATCTGCCCAGGTCATATTTATTGTCCTGCAATTTTTCACTAGAATCCTTTAAGACCGAGTCGTAGACCTCTTTTATCTGCTCCATATCCTCCTCTTCAATGCCCAGACGTAAGCTGGTCAAAAGGTTGGTGTAGTCATGGCGAAAACTCCGCACTTCCTTGTAAAGCTCCTCTATATGCCGACTATAGCGTTCCATATCTCTGTAGCGCAAGGCCAGCTCTTGGTCCAGTCTCTCATGGAGTTTGTCCTTCAAATAGGTATCCAATTTCTTGATAATCCCCATAAAAAAGAGCAAGTAAAACACTAGAATCAGATGGCGAACAGTCTTTGATTGGATATCGTATACATATTCAAAGTAAGACAGATTTTCCATGACTAGAAAGTAAGCTCCCATTATCCAGTTAATCTTAGTCAGGGACTTTTGAAAACCTTTATCGAGAATCTCCTTTCTCAAACTAGTAAAATCATAGTTCAACCATTTCAAAAAGGCTAGAGAAATGAAGAAATTGAAAATTATTATACACAACCAAATCAAAGAGTAATCATCATGTACTTGCCCTTGTCCCAAAAATGGAAGCACAAAATAAGAAATACCTCTATAAAAGAGATTCACCAATATCATTGGAAAGAGACCATAAAAGAAAAGGAGTTTTTTAGGAAGCCCTCTTAACAATAAGAAAGACAAGCCTATGCCGTACAAGGGGTCCATAAAATAAGATAGGTAATTATTTCCTACTATATAGCTAATCGTTACAAAAGCAACTGCCAAAAGTATCTTAAAAAGAAAGGACTTAAAAACTCTCTCCAAAGTGAGACCAATTCCATCTACCTTAAAAAATATAAACAACTCCAATCCAACTATCAAAAATGTATAAACTATTTTCCAAGCTATTCCCATTACATCACCTCACTTAGTGCAAGTTATTGATAGCTTCAGACACTTCCCTGACCTTATAACGCGCGATCATACAGCTTCCACCATTGGGAAAGTAAAGAAGTTTTTCTTTCTTATCCAAACGAACCACATTGGCAGGATTGATGAGAAAAGAGCGATGGCACTGCAAGAGACGAGGTTCCTGCTTGAAAACCTCCTCTAAACTCGCTGTAAATTCCAACCTGTCCGTCTTGGTATAGAGAATAACACGATGGGCTCTGGGCGACGTTTCGAGATAATAAACCTCTTTAAAAGGATGCTGGAATTGGGCAAATTTTGATTTAAAGTAAAAACAATCTTCCGCCAGACTTTTACTATCTTGACTATTGGCATAGAGGAGGGCTGTCTCGATACGAGATTCAAATTTCTCTGCCGAAAGGGCCTTATCAATGTAGTCCAAAGCTGACACTTGGTAGCGAAAGGACAGGGGCATAAACTCCGAGTGAGTCGTCACAAAGACAATCAGGGCATAGGGGTCTCGATCCCGAATCTTTCTAGCCACTTCCAGACCCTTCATCTCCTCATTTCGAATCTCAATATCCAAAAAGAATAGCTGATGCGCCCCCTTCTCATGCACCTCTGCCAGCAGCTGGTCTGGCTTACCAAAAACTTCAAAAGAACTGGGAGTGATATGATGTTCCTTCAAAAGTTTCTCAATCGTCGTTTCAATCCTAGTCTGTTGGGAAAAATCATCTTCTAAAACAAATATTCTCATCTTCTTACTCTCCTTGTTTCGATTTCTTCCTAAAAAGAGGATAGCAAAAATACTATGATACAAGTCCACCAAATCCTAAACAGGCCTTCAACGCTCCTGAAAGGTAGCTTCTTCCTCAAATAAGCATGATAATCTTACCACTATTTTATCATAAAATCTTAACAGTACCATTCAAGACATTTCAAGGACAATTAAAGATTTGAAGGTGAAAAAGGAGATAAAAGTGATAGACTAACAGTATCAAAACACAGTTGCTAGAAACAAGACTGGCACCCAGATTAAAGGAGGCATTCTCATGACAGATACAGACCCTATCAAAAGAGCTCAGACTTTGATTACTGACTTAAACAAAGCCTACCAAGCATGCAGACAGGCAACCGCTGACGACGTCCGCTTTCAGGAGCAATTAAACTCTATTCTTGGCTTTCTAGCAAAGGCTGAGACAGTGGATAATCGAGTCTTGATTGAACTGGAAAAATTTTACCAGACTTCCAGTCTTCTCATGGGACTCAGCGCTCTTGATCCAGATGCTCCCACTCGCGCCGCTTGGCGGGCCTATGATCGCTTTCACTTTGACCAAGTCAAGACCAAGTTGAGTCTCTACGGGCCAACCATTATCCTGTAGAAAATAAAAGAAGTTGAGACAAACTGAACTCAACTTCTTTTTTAATATCATATAAGCAAGTTTTAGTCCTGCATCTGACGTTTTACCTGATAAGGTAAGTACAAGACTAGTAAAACCAAACCAGCTCCCAGTAAGGCTAGAAGGGCCAGTTTTTCTTGGAAGGTAATCAACCCAACAACTAATTCCACAAGTAAAACAAAACTGGTCAATCCTCGGACTACAACCTGTAAGCCTTTTTCCTTTTGCCCCTTGTTCAGTGGAAAAAGTTGGGTCAAATACTGGTAGTCAAAGGCATGATAGAGGGCCAGTAACTGGAAGAGCAAGAGGTAGTTAAAGAGAACCACCACTGCTGTCGCAATCCAAGCTTGCTCGATAAAAACCTGCGCCAGTATGGAAAGCAAGAGCAGACGGAGACTGAGCGCAAAGAGGTCTCCATTTCGCAGATAAGAACGCAGATAGAGATTTTGCCAAATCTTCCCAGGCACCTTCTGAACAACCTTTAGGATAAAGTCCAGATAGGCACGACGCTTGACGCTGTTTGAAATTCCCTTGACCTGCGTAAAGAGGGCAAAGAAACGAAGCAAGACTTGCTTACGCTTGCTTTCTTGAGAAATAACATAGTCCCAGTCCAGCCCAGTTTCAGTGAAAAATTTGCTGGCCTTTTGACGAAAGAGGAAATATTTTCCTACCCCCAATAAAAGCACATAGACCAGAAAAACAGGCAAGCCATAACCCATTGCCAAAAATAAGGGCGCAAATAACAGCAAGAAAAGGGTCTGGACAAAGAGCCAAAAGACTAGGGAAATGCCAGTTTGACGCTTGAGATGGAGTTTGATTTCCTCTTCTCCGACTAAGAGAAAGAGCTTGTCTGGAGCCTCCATATAGGTGGCAATTCCTCCCCAAAGCAACAGTAAAACAGACGTAATTCCTACAAACAAAAGGATAGGCCAATAATTTTCAGGAAAATGCTGCAAGAGTTGACTGTACTGGTAGGCCAGAAAGCCCAGCAGGACAAGCAGGAACAAGACAAAGTGGTCATTGAGAACATAGCGCAGATAACCAAGACACTCCTTACGAAAAGCCTGCTTTCTCTTTAAAAACAAGTCTTTCATAGCTCCTCCTCTTTGGTCAGAGCCAAGTAAATATCATTCAAACTAGCCTCAGGCATGTTAAAGGCTTCGCGCAGTTGTAGGAGATTTCCCTTAGCACGCACCTCTCCCTTGTGAAGAATGACAAAGGCATCACACATCTTCTCCGCCGAATCCAACACGTGGGTACTCATGAGAATGGACTTACCCTTTTGCTTTTCCACTTCCAAAAGTTGGATCAAGTCCGCAATAGCCAGCGGATCAAGACCAAGGAAAGGCTCATCCACGATAAAGAGACTTGGATCCACCACAAAAGCACAGATAATCATAACCTTCTGCTTCATCCCTTTGGAAAAATGAACAGGAAACCAATCTAACTTCTGCTCCAGACGGAACATTTTTAACAAAGGTTCTACTCGATCAAAAGCTACATTTTGCTCAATACCATAGGCCATGGCAACCGTTTCGATATGCTCTCTGAGAGTCAATTCCTCATACAAGCTAGGTGTCTCAGGAATGTAGCCAATTTGCTTGCGGTAGCTAGTCGCATCTTCTTGCAGGGTCAAGCCATTGATATTGATGGAGCCACTATAAGGTGTCAACAGGCCGATAATCTCATTGATCGTCGTTGATTTCCCAGCACCATTGAGACCAATCAAACCGACCAACTGTCCACTTTCAACGGTAAAGGACACATCTTTCAAGACAGGGACATGGACATAGCCACCTGTCAGGTTTTTAATTTCTAACATATTTTCTCCAAATCTGGTATAATGTAGCTATATTATATCAAAATTCAATACAGTAGAGGTAGATTTTATGTCAGATTGCATTTTTTGTAAAATCATCGCAGGGGAAATTCCTGCTTCAAAAGTATATGAAGATGAGCAGGTTCTTGCCTTTCTTGATATCTCTCAAGTGACACCAGGACACACCTTGGTCGTACCCAAAGAACACTATCGCAATCTTTTGGAAATGGACGCTACTAGCGCCAGCCAACTCTTTGCCCAAGTACCAAAAGTAGCTCAAAAAGTCATGAAAGCTACCAAGGCTGCTGGTATGAATATCATTGCCAACTGTGAAGAAATCGCTGGTCAAACAGTCTTTCATACCCACGTTCACCTCGTGCCTCGCTACAGTGCGGACGATGACCTCAAGATTGATTTTATCGCCCACGAACCAGACTTTGACAAACTCACTCAAGTCGCCGAAACTATCAAAAACGCCTAAGGAGTTGCCATGAAATTATCCAATCTACTGCTATTTGCAGGAGCTGCAGCCGGAAGTTATCTGGTTACAAAAAATCGCCAAACCATCACAGATGAAGTCTTGAATACCACTGACCGCGTTCAAGCTATCAAGGATGATGTGGATATTATCCAAAACAGCCTGCAAATCATTGACCAACAAAAAGAACTCATCAAGGAATACCAAGAAGACCTAACTTACAAGTTTAAAGTCTTGGAAAAAGATATCCAGACTAGACTAGCTGTGATCAAAGAAACACAGGAAATCGAAGATAAGTAAAAGAGCCCGACGGCTCTTTTTTAAAAGGTAAACAAGTTATATCCCATCAACTATACATCACAATTTAGACAACTCATTCACCATTTCATAACTAAATCGAAGTCTTTCCGCCGTAATGAAAATACCTGAAACAGCTTAGTTTCAGGTGTCCGGAAACTTTGAGACCTATGCTCAAAGTTTAGGTATGGAACTTCGAAGAAGATCGCTACCGTCCGTCATTACTTAAGGAAAGTCTTAAAAAATCTATAAACAAAAAGAGCCCAACGGCTCTTTTTGCTTTATTCTCCTTCAAAGGCATCTTTAATATGGTCAAAGAATCCCTTTTTCTTTGGATTGACTTTTAAATCACCTGCAGCTGCGAATTCTTTAAGCGCTGCTTTTTGGCGGTCGTTCAAGCCTGTCGGCGTTACGACATTAACGGTAACATATTGGTCACCAACTGCACCACCACGAAGACTCGGAGCTCCTTTGCCACGTAGGCGGAATTTCTTACCAGTCTGAGTTCCCTCTGGGATAACCAATTCAACATCACCGTGAACAGTTGGAATATCTACTGTATCACCAAGAGCTGCTTGGACAAAGTTGAGGTTGAGATTGTAGAAGATAGTAGTTCCTTCACGTTCAAACTTATCGCTGGCTTCCACAGAAACAACCACGTACAAGTCACCATAAGGTCCACCGTTAAATCCAGCTTCACCTTGACCAGCTAGGCGAATTTGTTGACCAGTTTCCACACCAGCAGGAATTTTGACATGTACGCTATGGGCTTGTTTTTCATGCCCTGTTCCGTGACATGTTGTACATGGATCTTTGATTTCTTTTCCGCGACCATGACAGACATCACAGGTTACTTGACGACGCATCATACCAAGCGGAGTCTGCGTATCGACGTTAATGACACCAGCACCATGACAGCGTCCACAAGTGACTGGACTTGTTCCTGGTTTAGCACCTGAGCCATTACATGTACGACAGCTTGCTTCACGATTGTACTTAACCTCTTTTTCAGCTCCAAAAATAGCTTCTTCAAAAGTCAAATTCACACGGTATTGGAGGTCATCCCCCTGACGAGGAGCATTTGGATTGCGTGAAGCACCGCCTCCACCGAAGAAGCTTGAGAAAATGTCCTCAAAGCCACCGAAACCACCTGCCCCATTGAAACCGCCAGCTCCACCACCGAAGCCTCCAAAGCCACCATTGGCACCAGCCGCACCATATTGGTCATAGGCAGCCCGTTTTTGGTCGTCACTCAAAGTCTCATAGGCTTCTTGAACTTCCTTGTACTTTTCCTCAGCACCAGGCTCCTTGTTGATATCTGGGTGGTATTTTTTCGAAAGCTTACGATAAGCCTTTTTGATCTCGTCTGCCGAAGCGTTTTTGGACACCCCCAGACGATCATAAAATTCAGTATTGTTCATACAAGATACCAAGACCGTAAAATTCGACTGAAAAATAGGAAATCTGACGCTGGAGCGATGCTCCTAGACAGATTTATCTTTTTTCCGAGAATTTAGGTCGGGTTCAATTCCTTTCTTTTATATTTAGTAAGAAATTCTGGAACCCGTGTTCAATTCCCTGAACACCTTTGTTCCTTTCTGTTATTGTTGCGGAACGAAACCACGATTTAGGTCGGGTTCAATTCCTATATTTCATATTGATGAGACAAACCCCAAATAAATCAGGTTTAGGCCCTTTTTATCGAAAAACAGAGGCTGGGTTGCAACCTCTGCAAATAAGTAAATTAACTTTATTTTGATTTTAAATATCCTATAAGTACAGAAATATTTATATATTTTTGTCTCTTCTTAGTATTGGCTATAAAATTCCAATAGATTAGAAGGAATACACCGACAACCCAAATCATGCCCATTATAAACGATATTATAAATTCTGGTTTTTGTATTGTTACTGATACTAGTGATGATACTAACGCTGACAACAATACTGAAGTAACAAAATTCCTTACCGCTTCATCATTTTTGACACAACTATCATGTTCAGCTAATACAGTTTCTCTATATCTAGCCAAATATACTGCTGGAATATTATCTATAAAATCTTTTGCAGACTCATAACTATCAGCTTTATTACAGAAATCATTATAAACTTTTCTTGTACTTTTTAGATACTCTTCTGTTAATACTTTCATCTTACTTTTCAGTAAACTCTCCGTCTACGACGTCATCGCCTGCGTTTCCTGTTGCTTGTGCGCCTTCTGCTCCTGCTTGAGCTTGTTGGGCTGCTGCGGCTTGTTCGTAGAGTTTAACAGCAAGGCCTTGAGCTTTTTCGTTCAACGCTTCAAGTTTTGCTTTCATTTCGTCCAAGTTGTTGTCTTCTTGAGCTTTCTTAAGGTCATCAAGGGCAGCTTGGGCAGCATCACGTTCTGCATCGAAGCCTTTACCTTCAGTTTCCTTGATTGTCTTTTCAGTCGCAAAGATAGCTTGGTCTACTTCGTTACGAAGGTCAACTTCTTCTTTACGTTTCTTATCTGCTTCAGCGTTAGCTTCTGCATCTTTCATCATGCGGTCAATTTCTTCATCAGTCAAACCTGAGTTAGATTGGATTACAATTGTTTGTTCTTTTTGAGTTCCAAGGTCTTTGGCCTTAACAGACACAATACCGTTCTTATCGATGTCAAATGTCACTTCGATTTGAGGAATTCCACGAGGTGCAGCTGGGATATCTGTCAATTGGAAACGTCCAAGAGTCTTGTTATCTGCTGCCATTGGGCGTTCACCTTGAAGAACGTGGATATCAACGGCTGGTTGGTTGTCTGCTGCTGTTGAGAAGACTTGTGATTTAGAAGTTGGGATTGTTGTGTTGCGGTCGATGAGTTTTGTAAATACCCCACCCATTGTTTCGATACCAAGTGACAATGGCGTTACGTCAAGAAGGACAACGTCTTTGACATCACCAGTGATGACACCACCTTGGATCGCAGCACCCATAGCAACTACTTCATCAGGGTTTACTGATTTGTTTGGTTCTTTACCAGTTTCAGCTTTCACAGCTTCTACAACGGCTGGGATACGAGTTGAACCACCAACAAGGATAACTTCGTCGATTTCTGACAAGCTCAAACCTGCATCTGAAAGGGCTTGACGAACTGGAACTTTTGTACGTTCTACAAGGTCACGAGTCAAATCGTCAAATTTCGCACGAGTCAAGATCATTTCCAAGTGAAGAGGTCCAGCCTCACCTGCAGTGATAAATGGCAAGCTGATTTGAGTTGAAGTTACACCAGAAAGGTCTTTCTTCGCTTTTTCAGCTGCATCTTTCAAACGTTGCATTGCCATCTTGTCAGTAGACAAGTCAATACCGTTTTCTTTCTTGAATTCTGCTACCAAGTGGTCAATGATTTTTTGGTCAAAGTCGTCACCACCAAGTTTGTTGTCCCCTGCAGTTGACAATACGTCGAAGACACCGTCACCCAATTCAAGAATAGAGACGTCGAATGTACCACCACCAAGGTCAAATACCAAGATTTTTTCTTCTTTATCAGTCTTGTCCAAACCGTAAGCAAGGGCTGCTGCAGTTGGTTCGTTGACAATACGTTCTACTTCAAGACCAGCGATTTTACCAGCGTCTTTTGTTGCTTGACGTTGAGCATCGTTGAAGTAAGCTGGAACTGTGATAACTGCTTTCGTTACTTTTTCACCAAGGTAGTCTTCAGCGTAGCCTTTCAAGTATTGAAGAATCATAGCTGAGATTTCTTGTGGAGTGTATTCTTTTCCGTTTGCAGAAACTTTTTCAGAAGTTCCCATCTTAGATTTGATAGAGATAACTGTATCTGGGTTTGTGACTGCTTGACGTTTCGCAGCGTCACCAACGATGATTTCGCCGTTTTTGAATGATACTACAGATGGAGTTGTACGGTTTCCTTCTGGGTTTGCGATGATTTTGCTTTCAGTTCCTTCAAGAACTGCAACTGCTGAGTTTGTTGTACCTAAGTCAATACCGATAATTTTAGACATGTGTTTTTCTCCTTAAATTTTATATTCTATTTTTCTTTTAGATACTCTTCTTAAGTGGCGACGCCGTCAGAGCTTGACTTCGTCAATCTCTTTGACTAAACTTTGAGCCTAAGGTCTCAAAGTTTGCGCAGATAGCGCCACGGCGAAGAGTATCGTCTTTGGTTCGCTTCGCTCACTATTGCAAAGCTGAACTACTTTTTTATCTTTCTTCATAGTTTATTGTCGTTTCGGACAAGTTTTCTATTATGTAAATTGCGACACGAGAAATCGAAATCGATTTTATTTCGACGACGAGTTAGTAAGGAGGCTAGGTAAACGCCATAGCGATTGCCGTTTTCTGACGAGTTGCTTTAGCTACCGTCAGAATTGCCTAGTTGTACACCACTACCATGGCTGGGCGTAGGATGCGGTCATGGAGTTTGTAGCCTTTTTGGAAAACTTGGGCGATGGTATCTGCTGGATGTTCATCGTCTGCTGGGAGAGTTTGGATGGCCATATGGTAGTTATGGTCAAATTCACCGTCAGCTGCGATTTCTTCGATTCCTTCTTCTTTCAAAGCGTGAATCAAGCTTTCTTGCACCATCTCCAATCCTTTTTTGACATCGTCTGTCAATCCTTCAACCGCGAGTGCACGCTCAAGGTTATCCAAAGAAGGGAGAATCGCTTTTGCCAAGTCCTGGCTACGATAATGTTGCAAGTTTTGACGCTCTTCATTGGCACGGCGTTGGATATTTTGCATTTCTGCATGAGCGCGAAGGTATTTATTTTCGAACTCATCTGCACGTTCATTTGCCAAGTCCAACTCAGACTTCTCAGGAGTCGTTTCTTCAGTTGTTTCCACAACTTCCTCTTCTTGAACTTCTTGAACTTCTTCTACTTCTTCATTTTTTATATCTTGGACCATTTTCGCCTCCTTTAATGATTTCAATCTTAATGTACTTCGTAATGATTACTACTAAGGTAGCGGTAAAAATCTGTCAACTTCATGGTCAAAACACGGTTGACCACATTGACTTGGTTGATTAGCTGTTGGTAATCCAGATTGACTGGACCGATAATGGCTAGAATTCCAACTCCCCGATAAGGAATGAGGAACTTGCTACTAATCACCGCTAGGTCAGCTAGACAGGACTCTTGACTGTCCGCAACACGAACATTTTGCATCTGATCTTCATGCAAACCCTCACGAATCTCCAGAGCCACCTTTTGCGGTTGATCAAAGAACTGATAGGCTGCTAGATTGGCAAAATTCAAGAGATTAACCTTGCCCGCCACCACAATGTTTTCGTTGAACATTTCCTTAAAGATATGTTCAAAGAGATCGATAACATTGTCCGTTGTTGTAAAGTAACGCTGGATAATCTGCGGAATCTCCGTCCGAATCTTGTAGTGAATATCTAGCACGGTGTGGCCGAGAAAACGTTCCTGAATAATGTTCTTCAGTTTCAGCAAATCCTCCTGCAAGAAGTTCCTTGGAATCAGAAATTGACTGGTAACCGTTCGAGACTCGTCTAGGGTGAATACCGCCAAGGCTGTATGTTGCCCCAAAACAACGATATCAAAGGCTGTCAATCGTTGTCTGCTCGGCTCAACGTCCAGTGCTACTACCGTACAGCCACTCAGGTCTGTCAGTAGATTAGCAGCTTCTTGCAGAATATCTTCTAGCTTGAAGAATTCCTGATCAAAGGCTTTGACAATCTCGTAAACCTCATTTTCAGCCAGTCGGTCAAAATCCAGTGAGTGTTTTACATAGTACTGAAAACCAGCAACACTTGGCATCCGACCACTTGAAGTATGAGCCTTCTCAAGCAAACCTTGCTTTTCTAGAGCCGCCATGTCATTACGAATGGTTGCACTGCTAGAGTTAATAGACTCTTGCAAGGCTTTGGATCCGACAGGTTCGTGCGTTTTGGTAAAGATGTCAATAATCAGATTTAGAATATCCTGCTGACGCTCTGTAACCACCTCATCACTCCTCTCTGTCTGATCGATTAGCACTCGACACACTCAAGTGCTAACTTATGATTCTATTATACACCCTTAAAAGAGAATGTCAAGACAAAAACTCAAAAAATTAGCACTCTTTTATCAAGAGTGCTAAAAATCAGTCTAAAGACCTAGAACCCTACCTCCCATCTACTTGGTATTTCCTTTTAAGTCTGAAAAAACTATGGATTAGATAAGAAATCATAAAGGAATATAGAGCAAAAATGACAAAGAAAGATTGCGACAGTTCTTCTCGAAACAAACTCATACAAACAACAAGACCGCCTGAGAAAGCAACTGTACATGAACGAAATCTATATCGCATAACTTCCCATCTGAGCCCCTTACTCATATAGACTTGATCCTCTGGAAGTAAATTAGAAGACGATTTACGAAGAATCGAACAAAAACCTCTTTCTATCAATTCCCAACCTCTATTTCTAAAATCTTGCAGTTCATGCTTATATTTTTTAAGAAATCTAGAATCATAGATACAGTAGATGACATCGTCTGGTTGACATTGGTCAAAATAGAACAAACCAAAACGACTCGTTCTATATCTCCAACCCTTCAAATGCATCTCATGTAAATATTCTTCTTCCTTGTCCAAATCAACAATGGTGAAAATCCGAAATTGTACTTTGCTATTCATTACCTTACCTCCAAATCAGAAAACATACATAGTTTTATTTGTCAGATAATTCTTTCCACTTTTGAAACAATCTCCCAAAAATATAAGAAATCTGAATCGAATGAACTATCAATAAAACACCATCTATTATAACAATCAAAAACATTTCCCAACTGAAAGAACTACCTCCAGCGACAAACTTTGAGAAAACCGGTAGTAGAGCTAAAAAGAGAAGCAAAATAGGAAGCATCCGCATTGTTAAAATCCGTTTGACCATAGCTAGCTTCCCGGCCGCGTCATTATAAATTTCAAACTCGGCATCCGACTCAATTCCAGAATGAAGTTTTCTAAAGTAGGAAAAACCATTAAAGTCTGTAATATGCTCCCAGCCACAGTCTTTAAATAATTGTAAATAGGAGGCTCTATCGGATTTTTTCATGGGATAAAAGTCCAACTGATAAGACACCTGCTCCGGTTGGCACTTTTCAAAGGTATACTTAACTGCAACTACTAAGTTAGAGTAGGTTACCTTCTTGAGTTTCCAGCCCTCAGCATGCATTTTTCTAAGATATAAAGCCTCTCTATCATAATCCGCAATGGTAGCAATTCGATAAACAATTTTCTTTTCCATCATCCTTCCTCCCGACTATTTCTGTAGAGGCGTTCAATACGTTTCAATTCAATATCTAAGACTTTGCGTCCCAAGTCTGTAATCTGATAGATTTTCCGTTTTTCCTCTTCGCGGACAAAGGAAATCAAACCATCCTTTTCCATTTTTGACAAGGTCCCATACATAGTTCCAGGACTAATCGAAACTTGCGAATCTGTCATCTCCTTGACCTTTCGCGTAATACTATAACCATGACTTTCCTTTTGCAGACAGAGCAAGATATAAAAGCCCGTTTCCGTCATCGGAAGATAAACTCGACGAATCTTATCCGTCAATTCCATTTATAGCTACCTCCTATCCAGTTCGATATATCGCACTTCGTTATATAAAATATATCACACCTCGATATAAAATACAAGAAAAAAAGATCATCCTCACGGACAATCTTCCTTCTATATTAGTATTAGTAAAGGTCTAAATAATTATCAATTTCCCATTGTGAAACGAAGGTTGCATAACTTGCCCATTCGATTCGTTTGGCCTCAAGGAAACTAGTATAGATATGTTCTCCAAGAGCTGCTCTGACAACCTCATCTTCTGTCAAAGCTTTCAAAGCGTTGTGAAGGGTTGATGGAAGGTCTGTAATACCAGCTTCCTTACGCTCTTCTGCTGTCATGATGTAGATATTTTCTTCGATAGGAGCTGGTGCTTCGATTTTGTTTTCAATACCATGCAAACCAACTTCCAACAGAACTGCCATAGCGATGTACGGATTAGCCATTGGATCCACTGAACGCAACTCAAGACGAGTTCCCATACCACGTGAAGCAGGCACGCGCACAAGTGGCGAACGGTTACGACCAGCCCAAGCAATGTAAACAGGCGCTTCATAACCCGGAACCAAACGTTTGTATGAGTTAACCGTTGGGTTCATGATAGCAGTATAGTTATAGGCATGCTTGATCAAACCACCAAGGAAATGGTAGGCCGTTTCTGACAACTGCATTCCTTTTGGATCATTTGGATCAAAGAAGGCATTGTTTCCTTCTGCATCAAACAAGGACATATTACAGTGCATACCTGATCCAGCAATACCAAATTTTGGTTTGGCCATAAAGGTTGCGTAAAGTCCGTGTTTGCGGGCAATAGTTTTAACAACGAGCTTAAAGATTTGAATCTTATCACAAGCACGGAGAACTTCATCGTACTTGAAGTCAATCTCGTGTTGTCCAACCGCAACCTCGTGGTGACTGGCTTCTACTTCAAATCCCATTTTGGTCAAGACATTGACAATCTCACGACGTGTGTTGTCCGCAAGGTCCGTAGGTGCCAAATCAAAGTAGCCACCCTTGTCATTCACTTCAAGTGTTGGGTCCCCATTTTCATCGAGCTTGAATAGGAAGAATTCTGGTTCTGGACCAAGGTTGAAGGATTTGAATCCTACTTCTTCCATGTGACGAAGAGCACGCTTCAAATTACCACGAGGGTCCCCTGCAAATGGTTCACCTTCTGTTGTATAGACATCACAGATCAAACCTGCAACACTTCCATTTTCATCTCCCCAAGGGAAGACTGTCCATGTATCCAAGTCTGGGTACAAGTACATATCTGACTCATTGATACGTACAAAACCTTCAATAGAAGATCCATCAAACATAGCCTTATTTGACAAGACCTTATCTAATTGTTCATCTGTAGCAGGAATTTCGACGTTTTTCATGGTTCCCAAAATATCTGAAAACATGAGACGAATAAAGGTAACATTTTTTTCCTTGACTTCACGACGAATATCTGCAGCTGTGATTGGCATGAGTTTTCTCCTTAATGTATGACTACTTGCGGTTGCCTAACCGCGACCAAAAGGTGACTGTACTGAAGCAAAGCGCCCCTGTTGGAGGAGTTCATTATGAAGTGCACGACGTACTTCGGTCTGACTCACCGCTTTTTTGGATTTCGCTTCACGTTCAGCATATTTTTTCTTAATGGCAGCGATATTATAACCTTCAGAGATATAATCTTTGATTTCAAGCAGACGATCCATGTCATTCAAGGAATACATGCGACGGTTCCCTTCGTTTCGATCAGGCTTAATCAACTCTTGATCTTCATAATAACGAATCTGGCGCGCCGATAGATCGGTCAACTTCATAACACTGCCGATAGGAAAAACAGCCATATTTCGGCGAAATTCTTTTTCCTTCATTTACAATTTCCTTCTTTCTGTCTATTATAGTCTAAAAAAAGACAAACGTCAATTGATAATGTTATAAAATGTAACATTATTTTTCTTTCTTCTCTAAAAAGAGTCGAATGCGGTCGATATCGTAATTTACGAGAATTGCGACAAAAACTCCCATAAAAGTTTCCGATACACGCGCAAATACGTACAAAATTGTTTCTCCACTCGGAATTGATAGGGTAATGATTAACATGGCTGCTACACCGCCAATAACACCTGCTTTGTTATTCATGGCTACATTTGTCATAATGGTTAACATGGTGCAGATTGGAACAACTACCAAGGTCACCCAAAAGGCTTCGTGGAAAAAGGTATTTAATAGGAAGAAGAGGAGGGCATAGAGGCCACCGATACTATTTCCTAGAATACGCGAAGTCCCAAAATGGACACTCTTATCAAAACTCTCCCTCAGACTAAAAACAGCTGTCAAAGCACCGATTTGAAGACCTTTCCAACCAAAAAAACCAAAAATCAAGAGAACTAGAAAAACAGCAATACCTGTTTTAAAGGTTCGCATACCAAGTTTGAACTGGGATTTATCGAATTTATATTTTTTAAAATAACTCATAATCTCAACTTTCTATTTCCATTTTATCATAAATTGGCTGATTTTATGAGCAATAGTTGAGAGGAAGCGTTTTTATTTTAAGCAAAAGAAAAGAGGAACCTTCATCCCTCTCTTCTTTGATTCATTTATGAAATCTTATTTTTCTGTCAAGGCTGCAAGTCCTGGAAGAACTTTACCTTCAAGAAGTTCCATTGATGCTCCACCACCAGTAGAGATCCATGAGAATTTGTCTGCACGACCAAGGTTAATCGCTGCGGCAGCTGAGTCACCACCACCGATGATTGATTTAACGCCTGGTTGTTTCACGATAGCGTCCATCACACCGATTGTACCAGCTTGGAAGTCTGGGTTTTCAAATACACCCATAGGTCCGTTCCATACAACTGTTTTGGCACCAGTCAAAGCTTCGTCAAATTTAGCGATAGATTTTGGACCGATGTCAAGACCAAGGAAGCCTTCAGAAACTGCTTCACCTTCAGTGTCACGCACTTCAGTGTAACCAGCAAATGCGTTAGCTTCTTTAGAGTCAACTGGTAAGATCAATTTTCCGTTTGCTTTTTCAAGAAGAGCTTTCGCAACATCCAATTTGTCTTCTTCTACAAGTGAGTTACCGATTTCGATACCTTGTGCTTTGTAGAATGTGTAAGTCATACCACCACCGATAAGGACTTTATCAGCTTTTTCAAGCAAGTTTTCGATAACACCGATCTTGTCTGAAACTTTTGAACCACCAAGGATAGCTACGAATGGACGTTCTGGAGTTTCAACTGCTTCTTGGATGTAGGCAATTTCGTTTTCAAGAAGGAAACCAGCAACTGCTTTTTCAACGTTTGCTGAGATACCAACGTTAGATGCGTGTGCACGGTGAGCTGTACCGAATGCATCGTTTACGAAGATACCATCTCCAAGTGATGCCCAGTATTTACCAAGTTCAGGATCGTTTTTAGATTCTTTTTTGCCGTCAACATCTTCGTAACGAGTGTTTTCAACCAAGAGAACTTGTCCATCTTCAAGAGCGTTGATTGCTGCTTCCAATTCAGCACCACGAGTGACACCTGGGAAAACAACATCTTGACCCAATTTAGCAGCCAAGTCAGCAGCTACAGGAGCAAGTGATTTACCAGCTTTATCAGCTTCTTCTTTCACACGTCCAAGGTGAGAGAAAAGAATTGCACGTCCACCTTGTTTGATGATGTACTTAATAGTTGGAAGAGCTGCTGTGATACGGTTGTCGTTAGTGATTACGCCATCTTTCAATGGTACGTTGAAGTCAACACGAACGAGGACTTTTTTACCTTTCAAGTCAACGTCTTTAACAGTAAGTTTTGCCATGTTACAAAAACCCCTTTATTTATTTTATTCGAAACTATTATATCACACTTTGGAAATATAAGGAAAGATTTCACAAGATTTTTCGATATTTAATCTTTGTGGCATGCTAGAGTATATTATTTTTGCTTTTTCTAACGAATTTTCTTTCTAAAATCTTAGCTTAACACTTGTTAGATTTACTTTTATCCTTTAAAATAGAATAGGAGAAATTCCGTTATTATTTTTCGGAGGAAAAAGAAATGTCCATTAATTGGCAGGAAATTTTATTTCACTTTTTAGGTGGTCTGGGGCTATTCTTATATAGTATCAAGACCATGGGAGACGGTTTACAACAAGCTGCTGGAGATCGCCTTCGTTTTTACATTGACAAATATACTAGTAATCCTTTCTTTGGAGTTCTGGTTGGTATTGGGATGACTGCTCTAATTCAGTCTAGTTCTGGTGTAACAGTTATCACAGTCGGCCTGGTCAGTGCCGGTCTCCTAACCTTACGTCAGGCTATCGGGATTGTCATGGGAGCTAATATTGGGACAACAGTCACATCCTTTCTTATTGGATTTAAACTAGGTGACTATGCCCTGCCTATGCTCTTTATCGGTGCTGTCTGCCTCTTCTTTACAAAAAATCGGACAGTCAATAATATCGGACGCATCCTCTTTGGTGTCGGTGGTATCTTTTTTGCCCTCAATCTTATGAGCGGTGCAATGGCTCCACTCAAAGATTTACAGGTCTTTAAAGACTATATGATTGAGCTAAGTAAGAATCCTGTTTTGGGTGTCTTTGTCGGTACCGGCTTGACCTTACTGATTCAAGCTTCCTCGGCTACCATCGGGATTTTACAAAACCTCTATGCCAGCAATCTCATTGACCTGCAAGGAGCTTTGCCAGTTCTATTTGGTGACAATATCGGGACAACCATTACAGCCATCATTGCCTCTTTAGGTGCTAATATTGCAGCTAAACGGGTAGCAGGAGCTCATGTTGCCTTCAACGTTATCGGAACAGTCGTCTGCGTTATTTTTCTAGTTCCTTTTACAGCCCTGATTCATTGGTTTGAATCTACGCTAAATCTAGCACCGGAAATGACCATCGCCTTTGCTCACGGAACCTTTAATATTACCAATACCATTGTCCAATTTCCATTTATCGGAGCTCTGGCTTACTTTGTAACCAAGATTATTCCTGGAGAGGACGAGGTTGTCAAATACGAACCCTTATATCTTGATGAACATTTCATCAAACAAGCCCCATCTATCGCTCTCGGAAATGCTAAGAAAGAGCTCTTGCACTTAGGAAACTACGCTGCTAAAGCCTTTGACCTTTCCTATAAGTACATCATTGACTTGGATGAAAAAGTTGCTGAAAAAGGGCATAAAACCGAAGAAGCCATTAACACCATCGATGAGCAATTAACACGTTATCTCATCGCCCTTTCAAGCGAAGCTCTCAGTCAAAAAGAAAGCGAAGTGCTCACCAATATCCTTGATTCCTCCCGTGATTTGGAACGGATTGGAGACCACGCGGAGGCTCTACTCAATCTGACTGACTATCTTCAACGTAAAAATGTTGAATTTTCTGATGCCGCCTTGAAAGAATTAGAGGAAGTTTATCGTCAAACTAGTGACTTTATCAAAGATGCTCTGGATAGTGTGGAAAACAATGATATTGAAAAAGCACGCAGTCTTGTAGAACGTCATGAAGCAATCAATAACATAGAGCGTGTTCTCAGAAAAACTCACATCAAACGCCTCAACAAAGGCGAATGTTCAACACAAGCCGGGGTAAACTTTATCGATATCATCTCACACTACACTCGTGTATCAGACCACGCTATGAACCTTGCTGAAAAGGTTTTTGCAGAACAAATCTAAGAACCAAAAAGCTATCCTGAATGGGATGGCTTTTTGCTTTTCCTAAGCAAGACTAGGCTGAATGAAACTGAAAGAGTATTCTGCAGATATAGTGGATTAAATTAAAAAAGTATAGTGTATTGAATCTATAACAGTACACCTTGACTGCTAAAATATTTCTATAAATTGATTTGGCTTTCCGAATTTAATTTGTTCAGATTTTATTTCATTTCAATATACTGATAAATCCATTCACTAGCACAGGGCAAGAGGGAGTCGCTATTGATTTCAACGGTAGCAGGTACACACAGAGGACGCCTAACTCAGATATACTGCAATATCCATCGTATGCAAAAAAACCTCTGAGATTGTTCTCAAAGGTTCTGATTTTGCTAATTGCTGTTCTCAACCGCTGCAGTAATAAAGGCAGTGTAGAGCTCTTCTGGGCGGTTTGGACGGCTTGACAGTTCAGGGTGATACTGACACGCTACAAAGAATTTATTTTCTGGAATTTCCACGATTTCTACCAGACGATTGTCTGGAGACACTCCTGAGAAGACAAAGCCTGCTGCCTCAAACTGCTCACGGAAGGCATTGTTAAACTCATAACGGTGACGGTGACGGCGTTGCACCACTTCTTGATTGTGATAAGCAGTTGCTGCCTTAGAGCCACGTTTCAACTTAGACGGATAAAGTCCCAAGCGAAGGGTTCCCCCCATATCCTCAACATCAATCTGATCACGCATGATATCAATGATAGGGTATTTTGTTTCTGGTGCAAGCTCTGCAGAATTGGCACCTTCAAGACCCAAAACGTGACGAGCAAACTCGATACAAGTCAACTGCATTCCCAAGCAGACTCCCAACATTGGAACATCATTCTCACGCGCATAGCGGATAGCTTGGATTTTCCCTTCAGTACCACGTTGACCAAAACCTCCTGGTACAATGATTCCGTCCGCATCAGACAAGAGCTCTGCCACATTCTCTGCTGTCACATCATTGGCATTGATCCAATTGATTTTAACTTCTGCGTCGTTGGCATAACCAGAGTGTTTCAAGGCTTCAACCACAGAAATGTAGGCATCTTGCAATTCAACATACTTACCGACAAGGGAAATTTTAACTTGTTTCTTGAGGTTCATGACCTTGTCCACCATAGCTGACCACTCTGTCATATCTGCTACTGGTGCGTCTAATTTCAAATGGTCACAGACAATCTGGTCCATACCTTGTGCCTGCAAATTCAACGGAATTTGGTAAAGATGTTCAACGTCTAAAGACTCGATAACGGCTTCTGGTGCCACATCACAGAACTGGGCCAGTTTGTTTTTAATTCCTTGACCAGCTGGCTCTTCTGTACGAATAACCAACATATTTGGTTGGATTCCCAATCCACGCAATTCTTTTACAGAGTGTTGAGTTGGTTTGGTTTTCATTTCACCAGCTGCCTTGAGATATGGAAGCAAAGTTGTATGAATGTACATGACATTATCTGCACCCACATCTGCCTTCATCTGACGAAGGGCCTCTAGGAATGGCAAGGACTCGATATCCCCAACAGTTCCACCGACCTCTGTGATAATGACATCAGAGTCAGTCGTTAGAGCGGCACGCTTGATTTTTTCTTTCAAAGCATCTGTGATATGAGGAATGACTTGAACAGTTGCCCCAAGGTATTCTCCACGGCGTTCTTTACGAAGAACTTCACTGTAAATTTTACCAGTTGTCACGTTGGAATATTTGTTGAGATTGATATCGATGAAGCGTTCATAGTGACCCAAGTCCAAATCTGTCTCAGCTCCGTCATCTGTCACAAAAACTTCCCCGTGCTGGTAAGGGCTCATAGTTCCCGGATCGATATTGATATAAGGATCAAACTTTTGAATGGTTACTTTGAGACCACGATTTTTCAAGAGACGACCCAGACTCGCTGCCACAATCCCTTTCCCAATAGACGATACCACACCACCAGTTACAAAAATATATTTCGTAGACATAGATTCCTCTTTCTAAAATCCTCAAGGTCTTGTTAACTACGAGGGGACATAGAAAACAAGACCCTACTAATAAGAATAATCTGGGACGACTGCACCAGATTCACAACTAAAATACAAGAAGATAACTTCTTGAAAAAACAAAAATAGCTCCCTAAGAACTAGGGAGCCCCGACCTCTAAAAGAGGTGCCCGAACAATATGATACCTAAAAATAGGATAATTGTCAATAGCTAACTTTTATTCCTCGCTGGTTTCAGCATCATCATCTGAAAACTCGTCGTCGTCTTCGTTGAGATCCACGTCTTCACCCAAGTCATCTGGGGCGATTTCGTTGATTTCTGCATCATAAGCTTCCACTTCATTTTTCTCATCATCTGGATTTTCATCATCATATGAAAGAGCTGGATCTGCTTCGTATGCATCTTCGTCTTCTGGATCATCTGCATTGTAGTCAATAGCATCTGAATCGCCATCCATGAAGGCATTGACACGTTTTTTCTTAGCTTTTGGTGCTACTTCATCGTCGTCATTTTCTTCAAGAGCGATGATTTCTTCGTCGATTTCGTCCACACCATACCATGAACGAAGCCCCCATTTGTTGTCTCCAAGTGAGATGAAGCTACCGTCAAAGTTCAACTCTGTGTAGAACAAAGGCAAGGCTTCGCGGATATCGCTGTTTGATGTTCCAAGGTAGTTTTGAATTTCGTTTACAAGATCGCTAAAATGCATCTCATGGTCGCGACCACGAAGTTCCAAGATAGCACGCGCTACCTCAATCATAGATAGTTCACTTTTTTCTTGCCCAGCAAATACTTCTAATTCCAAAGCGTTTCTCCTCATTTATACTACTATCGCCAGAGCGAACAGACTCTGACCTCATTTTATCATTTACTCTTTATTTTACGATAATTTTACGGAATAGTCAAAGGTTAAGGGGGAGAAAGTGGCAGGATTAGACTAATTTCAATACAAAACTCCTTCCTTTTTCTGTTGTTCCATCTTCCACAAATCCAAGCGACTTGAAACACCTCCTAGAAGCATGATTGTAGGTGTAGATTTCCTTGACTTTCAATTCTTTCCATCCTTTTACTCGAGCCAATTCAATCAAAGTACTTAGAACCTTTTTCCCAATCCCTCGATGTTGGTAAGCGGGATTCCCAATCACAATGGGGAGATTATCCTGAGATAGTGTAACATCCCCAATTGGAAACCATTCTCCCTTCTCCTTGACTTCAATCCAAAAAAGCTCACCATGCTGATCCAAATAGGAATACATGGCTTCCAAAGTTTCTTGACTATAAGGTCTCTTCACACCATCTACGAGGTGAACCAAGTTCACATCCTGATACCAAGCAAAAGCTTCTTCACAATGATTGACCTTATCATAAGGAACAAGACGCAGTGAATTATCTATTTGTAGGGTCTGTTTCATCTGCTTTCCTTTTCAACAAAAGAGTTGCTGCTTGATTAAAACCATCACACCAGTTATACCATTTTGCTTCATACTCATCTTGAGGTATGATATGATTTTTTAAATCCAGAACAGAGTAGATTTTTCTTTCTTCGCAGGCTTTCGCATAGAGATGATATAGTTCATCACCACCATCTCTATCCCACTCAGCAGAAATCGTATCCCGACCTGCCAATAAAGCCTGATAAGCCCTGTGATGTCCATCTGTAATCAACAAGCAATTTCCAAAGGCAAGAATACTGATCGGATCGACTTGGATTGTTTCTGCCGACTGGTAAAGCATCTGGATGCCTGCTAGTTTCTTTTCTGATAAGTATAGTTGAGTCGGATGGAGAGCTTTTATGTTGACTTTCATTTCTTTCTCCTCAAGAGAATTTGATATTCACTTCTGCTTACCTTTAAATCGCCATTGGAAGCGGAGCTTGTCATAAAAGGGAAATTCAATAAACAGGACTCCCAAACCCACACAGAGACTGGCAAGGACATCTGATGGATAATGAACTCCCACCCAAAAAGAGACAATAGTTCATACTACTATTACTCTATTTTCATTGCTCTCACAATCGCTAAGGCAGTCAATACAAAAATAAAAAGTGGAAGCACTGTGATTTTTAGGTTTGTAGCACTCGCTAAGGCAACGATGATCATGCTAAGAATTCCTGGTACAACAACATTGAATACTCCAAGCACTGACTGGATGGTTCCCATGACTTCTTCTGGAACCATCGAGAATACAAGGTTGAAAATCCGAGGCCCCATCATTCCTACTGCAACTGCGCATAAGAAGACAACTACCAATAAAAGGAGGAAATGATTGGTCAACCAAGAAAAGAGAATACAGAGATGCATAATTTCTTCAAAGTAGACAATCATTTTTATGGGAATATTTTTTAGGATACCTCCACTCAAAAAACTTCCCACAATCGTTCCTGAAAAAATAACCACTGACAATGCTGCAATGGATTTCCCAGTGTCAAAGAAGATAAATGGATGATGGATTAACATCAAGGTCGTTAAAGGGGTAATAATGCTTAAAATCACTTGGTTCATAGCTGCAATGAATATTAATTTGATAATTGCTGGAAAACTTGACAATATCTTCATTGAATGGAGGAAATGCTCTCCAAAAGATTTTGCGGTTAATCTTTTACTAACCTCCATCTGTCCCTCAATATCTCTCAAAGAAGTACGAATAAACACCACACCCAACAGTGCAAAAAGAAAGGTCAAAGCATTCAAACCTACAAACATCTTAAGACTGATAACCCCAATCAAAACTCCACCTATAAGGTTGCTGAGAATATTAACTACGCCAGCAGTTGCCTGTCTAAACCCCATAGCATCTGTCATATCATCTCCGATAATCCTCACATACAAAGGAGAAATCATAGCACCTGCAAAATAACTCATGGTATCTGATAAAAGATTGATTCCGCAAATAAGGAGAACCATCCCCATAGAGAAGTTCTTATCCGCTACAAACAGTGTCAATAGAGTATAAAGCAGAAACTTACTTGCCAATATAGCAATATATTTTGCAACACGATTTTTTTGAAAATCGGCAATAACACCTGTGAACAACTGAGAAATCTGTGGCAAAGTCTCCGAAACTGTTATACAAAGAACAGCTAATGAAGCAAATTTATATTCCGATACATACGAAATAAAGGAAATATAAAACAGCGTATCACCAAATGACGAAACCCATTGATTAATCAGCAACATTCGATAACTTTTATTAGTCAAAAAAGTATTCATTGGTTTGCCTCCTTCTTCAGTTCAAAAGGAAATTGAAATCCTAACAGTGCCCAATATATTCCCAAAGTTCCAATACCAAAATCAAAATAATCGTAATTTCGATTCTCACTTTGAAAAACAAGAAGTTCATCATACTTTCTAAAAGACTTAGTAAGAAGCAACTGAACTATATCATTCTTATCTTTATATCCAAATACATACGCATAAGTTTGTAACAGACTAGCAATGCCATGGCAATAACATGTTTCCATACTCAGGTGGTGGTTAAGAATCACCACTCTAGCCTCCGAAATTAACTTGGAGTATTTTAGAGGTTCGACCAAACAAAGATATAGAATCAATCCTGATAGTCCATCACACCAAGATAGCTCTAAATTATTATAGCTATTTTTATTTTTCAAAATTTCTTGTGACAATATTTTTGCAATTTCTTCTGTAAAAATACTTATTATGGAATCATATTTCTTACTATCAAATAAAATTTTATATTCATTCAAAACATATGCTATTCCTGCTTTTCCATGAGCAAAACTATAATCAAACAAGGAATTATATTGTGAAAAATCCTTACCGATTTCCTCTTCAAGTTCAGAAATTGCAGTATGGATAAATTCTTCGAGATAGGCGGTTTCTTCCAACTCATAATACCTCATAAGAGATAGCAAAACACCTGCCTTTCCTAAAACAAAATCCTGCTTACCAATGTTGTCATAATCTAACAATATCTCATTTACTAGACTAGTAGCTTTATTTTTATAAAAAATATCACCTGTTCTTTCAAACAATAATATTAAAGCCCATAAAAATCCTGACACACCAAAATACAATGAATTTTGATACAGATAACTCTTGCTACCTCTTGTTATTTCTATCTTTTGAACCCATTGCTTAACTAACTTCAGTTCAGAAGACGATAAACATTGAGTAACAAATATTATATAACCAGACAGTCCGTGCTGAAAAGATATCGGGTTAACAAATTCTCCAAATTCATTTGAAGGTAAAAGACGACCTGTGCTATCAATATTTTGTGATAAAATAAAATGTGCTACTTTCTCAGATTCCTTTTTAAAATCATAACAACTAACATTAAAATCCACCTCTGACATATCAATATTCAAAATTTCAATTTCATTAATTTTCTTTATTATATTAGTAGATTCTTTCGCTTCACTTAAATTCAACAGATAAATCAACCAGTAATACACACTCTCTGATATATATTCCATATTTTTAGCGATTCGTAACGCTTGTTTTATTTTATCAATACAACTAATATCGTATAGATTGTCTCCCGACGAAAAAACTAATGTTCTACCAACCAAAATAGCAAAACTAGTCATGGCTACAGCAAAATAATCTTGATTAATCGAACTCTCAGATAGGTCATTATCTGGATTTACCATAAAAGGGGTTTTTACATATCGTCGTACATCTTTTATCAGAGATACATTCTCTAAATCTATTAAAAATATAGAACCATCTTCTCTATAAATAAAATTTGTAGGCGATAAGTCTACAATCTTATATCCTAAACTATGAATAGAATTAACAATTGATATTAAATTATCTATTAATTTTAATTTTGTTCTATAAGAAAACCTTTCTTCCCCAATTAAATCAAAATAACTATATCCTTCAATAAAACTTTGAACAACAAAATAGTCTCCATCAACTTCAAACTCATCTATAAAGTTTGCCGTATAAAGCTGAGAATCTAATGTCTTCAACATATTAACTTCATTTTTTATCTCATCGATAGCAAAATGCTTCCCCTCAACATCGTTGCTGACAAAAGGGCGCACTTGTTTCATAATAACTTTTTCCCCAGTATCTTTCTTTTTAGCTCTATATACATTCCCTCTGTTAGATTTTTTTAATATTATTTCAAATTTATAGTTATTTATTAAATGATTCTCAGGTATTTTCCCTATCTCTCCAAATAACTCCTGCTTCTCTTCTGGAGTAAAAAGATCCTCCTTCCAATCAGGTATCACAGGAAAATTTTTACGAACATCTTCTACCCAATTCCCCTCCTCGTTTTTCAACAAATAAATAATTTTGTGATTTTTTTCATCATATTCTTGTATTTTTTTAAATGAACCAAATCTATAGTGCAGTGGTGAATATTTTCCACATTGAAAATCAGACAATATTCTTGGAGAAAAATATATAGCAAGTTTCTCACGTAACGCTAATATTATTTCACGAGCTTGCTTGTCATTTGCAGGATAAATTGCCATAAATTTATTGGCTATAGGTGACGTTTCTCGTGGAGAGTTAATCTTTTTTAAACTTTCAATATCCTTAACAACTTTAAATGAACATTCAATTTCGCGTAAAAAAGATGCTACTAGTGTAAAGATACTAACCGCATCTTTCATTTGTGAACTTATGTGAATTTTCCATCCCGAATCTGATAAATTCTTATTATAGCTAAAATAAACCCAGTCAGAAGAAACATACTTAACTTTAGAATCAAATTGTTGTATTGAATTCTCAAGAACATCCATTAATTACTCCTCGTATATAAAGAAGGAGAAGTAGACTAACCCACCTCTCCTATATAATTAAACTATCTTAAACTATCTTAAACTATCTTAAACTATCTTAAACTTTCGTAAATAATCTACAATTGATTAAATACATGAAAGCACCTGTTAAACGTGAACTTCTTAAAAATGAACTGTCAAACTATAAAGAATTATGAAATATTTTATATGCAGACATCAACATTTCAATAAGAAGAGGTTCTAAAAGCATTTAAGACTAACCGACTGTAACCGAGCATGTAAAGTCACATAATCTTTCTACTTGCGTAGGAAGAGGTGCAACTGGTAACATCTCAAGATTTGACAATGTTTCCATGGTAATTCTCCTAATTTTATTTAGAATTCTTTTTCCGGAAAGGAAAATTCTATAAAGCCTTTATAAATATAGTTAAAAAGTTTTTTAGATAAATCTCACAAGCAAAACTTCAACATCCAGATAAATGAAGTCTCAATACACTAATACAACACTTAAGGGCTAAATCCTCCATCAGAATCTGATTTATTTTTGAAAGTAAAACTCAATCCTGTTTATGAAGCGATATATTGGATATCTTTAAAGTGAAATTCCATATGCTGGTCCTGGATCAACTCCTCTAGTTGTTACAGATAAAGAACCACTTAACACATTAAATAGAAATAGAAGCAATAAAGCAATTAATATACATCGCTTGACAACTTGGGATCTTTTCATCTTCTAAACCTCCTTAACTATTGATGGTATTCTAACACATCAATTTTAGTTTGTCAATAGTTTTATATCATTTTCTTATTTTTTTAGAAATATGGATTAAAGTTATCGAAAAATACAAATCTTTTTCTTAATCTTCACTTTCCAATAATTTCATTTCCTTCTCAATTTCCAGCATCATTCTCTGGTTGTCTTCATGCTTGTAAAGCTGGTAAGATACTTGATAAAAACCTAGTATCCTATCCTTTTCAGCAAAGCCCACGCTTATATTTCCCAATAAACAATACAAATCTGCTAATCGATAACTGCTATTATATCTTTTACAAATAGCTATTGTTGCTGTAATCTCTTCTATAGCTTCAGATGTTCGTTCATTCAACCACAAATATCTACAATAGTTATATCGGAATTTAATCATCAGTTCTAATTGTTCCAAATGATGGACAGATAATGACTGGATGTTCTCTTTTAAAAGTTGATAGAGCTCCTGATATGTGTCTTCCTGCCCCATATCAAAATAAAAATTAGCCAAGGTATTTCCCAGTTGTAGATAGTAAAAATCAGATTTTTTCAGAGATAACAGTATTTTTTCCAATTTCGCAACTGCCTCTGTTTGATGATTTAGATAACGGAATTGAACTAACGTATCAATCCAGTCTAAATAAATCTGGTCTTTAGCAGATAAACGAGCACGTTTAGATTTTTCAAGTTCATAAATGTATTTGAGAGATTCATATTCCCTCTCATCCAAAAACTTCTTAGATAGTTCTTTAAACTTGTCAATATTTTCTAAACTAGAAACCTCAGTCTCTTCAAAGAAATAATTCATACTCACCTTCAATCGCTTAGATAGCTGAAAGAGTAATTCTGACCCGGGTGAGTATTTACCTTGCTCCATACGGCTAATCTGTCCTTGCTCACAAATCCCCTCAGCCAATTCCTTTTGAGATAATTTTAATTCCTTTCTCTTATTTTTTAAGCGTGTCGCTAACAACATATCCACACTTTCTTCCTCCTTGCTTTATGTATTAAAGTATATCAAGTTCCAAAACATGTTTCAAGTATATATTTTATGTTCTTCTGTTTGTATTTATATAATCTTTTATCTTTTTCATCACTTCTGCTTGCCTTTAAATCGCCATTGGAAGCGGAGCTTGTCATAGAAGGGAAATTCGATAAACAGGACTCCCAAACCCAGACAGAGACTGGCAAGAACGTCTGATGGATAATGAACTCCCAGATAGACCCTTGATACCAGCACACTGACTAGGTAGAGGCCTAGCACGATTTGTACAATTTTTCTCCAGACCGGATTTTTCATCCGTTGACTGAGAATGACAATCAGAGAACCGACCATCAAAGTTACAGCCAGAGAATGCCCACTTGGAAAGGAAAATCCCTTCTCCTCAACCAAGTGTAAAATAGCTGGTCGTGGGCGCTGGTAGATGTTTTTAAAAGTCACGATTAAAAGACCCGCTAAAGCCAAATTCCCCAGCATAAAGAAACTTTCTATCTTCCATTTCTTACGATAAAAGATAAAAGCTACCAGCATAACCCAAGTGATAATTACTGGGATATCAATCAAGCGTGTGATGGCTCGGAAAAGAATAGTCAAGTAATCTGGCAAGTCTCCTCGAACAACAGTCTGTATCGGTTGGTCAAAACCGACCAGCGTGTCAGGGTAAAATTTGACCATGTAGCCAAGAATAACGAAAAGTAAAAGGGCAAAACTGCCCTTCATTAAAAATGTTTGTTTATCTCTCATAATGTTTTAAGGTTGGTTTCAAGAGAACATACAACAACCAGAATGAAACGGCAAAGATTACACCCTCAATCAAGTTAAAAGGTAATACCATGGTCATTAGGTAGTTGGAAAGTCCCAAAATTTTTCCAATATCAAAGTTAGCAAACTTAGCGTACAAAGGAACAGCATAAACATAGTTGAGAACCAACATTGCCACGGTTAAACCAATAGTCCCAGCTAGAGAGCCTAGCAGGAAACGAAGAGTTGTCCGTTCCTTTTTCCAAATCAAAGCAAATACGATGACAAAAACTCCCAAAGCTACGATATTCATTGGCAAACCAATGTAAGTATTCACTCCCTGGCTGTTAAGAAGCAGTTTCAAGAGTGAGCGAAGCAAGAGAACTCCTAGAGCAGCAGGCAAATCCATGACCACCAGACCCACAAGGACTGGCAAGATACTAAATTCGATCTTGAGGAAGGATGCCGCTGGCAAGAGCGGAAAGTCAAAGTACATCAGCACAAATGAGATGGCTGATAGAATTGCAATGGTCGAAAGTCGACGTGTGTTTGTCATAACAGGTTCCTCCAATTTTCTATAAAATCAGAAGAAGTTAGAAAGGATTCCTCTATCTATTCTCACTTTTTATATCCCAAATCTTCCCTCTCACTCTATTAAGAAAATTCAAGCAAGCGGTTACAGTTTAGCTATAAATCTATCAGAACAGACAAAGCCATTCTTTCGTCTTCTCCCATCCAGACTATACTGTCGGTTGTGGAATCTCACCACATCAGCTTGCGCTCGCGGACTTATTTGGCTAAGATATTTTAGATTTATCTAGGCGTCGCAGTCGAAGATAATACTTAAAGTATATCGAGACAAGACAACGACGAGAAAGCTAAAATAGATAGTCAAATTTACCGCCGGTCGGGAATTTCACCCTGCCCTGAAGACTCTTTTATCATAACAAAAAACGCTTGCAAGCGCAAGCATTTTGTTCATTTTCATTTTCATTTTTTATTTCAATTTATCCACTTCATAGGTATGAACGAGCTCAAGACCTGCAAAGTTCTGCTGGCGGAGGGCTTCGTAGACAATCATGCAGACGGTATTAGACACATTGAGACTACGGACATGTTCATCATTCATGGGAATACGGAGAGCCTTTTCAGGATGTTCTCGCATAAAGTCCTCCGGCAAGCCCTTGTCTTCACGTCCAAATAGAAAATAATGGTCCTCGTCAGTCGATAAATCCACATCAGAATACACTTTCTCAGCAAATTTTGAGATCAGATAGAGTTTGCCCTTCATCTGAGACATGAAATCCTCCAAACTCTCGTAAAAATAAATCTCTAGTTTATCCCAGTAATCCAATCCAGCTCGCTTCATCTTGCGGTCATCAATAGGAAAGCCCATAGGCTTGATGATGTGGAGGGGAGAATTGGTCGCAGCGCAAGTACGCGCGATATTGCCTGTATTTTGTGGAATTTGAGGTTCAAATAATACAATGTGATTTGTCATGACTTGCTTCCTTTCACCATTGCAAAAAAATAGCCACACTGCCCGGAGTCAAGCTCAGCAAACAGCGTGGTTAAGGCATCGTTAACTTACCTCACAACAGGTTTGAAGTAAATCAGCGAAACTACTTTCTTAGTATAACACTTTCAGAATCATTGTCAATAGAAACGACTTGATTTTTTCAATTTTTTCAAGCTATTTCCAAGGGTTGTAAAATCGTCCCTGATTCTGCAAGATAAGTAGTAAACTAGCTACTAAAAACAAGGCTGCCAAGAGCAAGGTAAGATAGTCTCCTTTTTTCAAGGCCTGATAACTATACCAAGTGCGTTTTTTCTCTTTCCCAAAGCGACGAAGCTCCATGGCGGTCGCGATAGTATCAATGCGTTCTAGCGAGCTAAAAATCAAGGGCGTAATAATGCGCAGATTGCCTTTGATTCGTTTCATAAGAGAAGCTTTCTTGGATAATTCCATCCCACGCGCTTCCTGAGACATCTTGATAGTAAAGAATTCTTCCTGCAAATCTGGAATATAGCGCAAGGTCAGGCTGACAGAATAGGCAATCTTATAGGACACACCGATTTAATTTAAACTGGAAGCAAACTGACTAGGGTGGGTTGTCATCAAAAAAATAATAGCCAGAGGAATGGTACAAAGGTACTTAATAGCCAAATTTAGCAGATAAAAGAGCTCTTGGCTGGTCAGAGTGTAGGCACCGATTCCCTGCCAAATCACACTTCTCTCTCCGTAAAGTCCAACCCCATACTCGGGAGAAAAGAGATAGACCATCAAGACGTTTAAAACGGCAAATACCGTCGCAAAAACTGCCACAAAAGAAACATCTTTGAAGCGGATCTCTGACAAATAGAGGAGAAAGACCGAAAAGATGGCAATCAGAACAAGCAGTCTGGTATCATAGCTAATCATGGCCGCCAATGACACGAGGATGAAAAAAAGGAGTTTAGCAGCTCCTGACAAGCGATGAATCACAGTATCTCTATGCTGGTAACCAATTAATTTAGCTTGCATCCTTCTCTCCTTTCTTTGTAAAATGCCGTTAAAGCAAGTGGATCCACGTCTAGTTTCTTGGCCAAGTTAAAGATAGAGGTTTCTTTTAGATTGGCTTTTACTAACAGCTCAGGATTGCTCAAGAGACTAGCTGGATCGGTATCGGCAATCAATTCCCCATCCACCATGACAAGGGCCCGATCTGAATAATCCAGCATCAATTGCATATCATGCGTAATCATGACAATGGTATGACCTTTTTGATGCAGTTCTTCAAGAAATTCCATAATCTCAGTATAGTTCTTCTGGTCTTGACCAGCAGTCGGTTCATCTAAGAGGATAATTTCAGCTCCTAAGACCAAAATTGAAGCAATGGTGACACGTTTTTTCTGACCAAATGACAGAGCAGAAATGGGCCAATTACGGAATTCATATAGACCACATATTTTCAAGGTTTCATAGACTTTCGTTTCAATTTCCTGCTCGTCCACACCTCGCAAACGAAGTCCCAGAGCCACCTCGTCAAAAATCATATTGGTTGAAATCATTTGATTAGGATTTTGCAGCACATAGCCTACTCGTTCCGCCCGCTCTGTAACAGAATCTCCTTTTATATCCTGCTCTTCCCAAAGATAGCGGCCTTCCGTCTGGATAAAGCTACTTAAGGCCTTGGCAAGGGTTGATTTCCCAGCCCCATTTTTCCCGACAATGGCAATCTTTTCGCCTTTTTTGATGTTCAGATGAAGAGATTTTAAAATCGGTCTATCATCATAAGAAAAAGACACGTCCTCTAATCTAAAGAGCGACTGTAAATCTGGGGTTTCTTTTGCCAATTCCGTCTGTAACTGAACCTGACCTTTTGAGATGGACAAGTTATCCAGATCTGCTAATTGTTCTTCCTTCTTTAAATCCACACCCAATTGACGGAGAGTCGTTAGATAAAGAGGTTCTCGAATTCCATTTTGTGTCAATAAATCAGTCGCCAGTAGCTGGTCAGGGCTCCCATTAAAGAGGATACGACCATCGTTTATCAAGACAATCCGATCGACAGGGCGATGCAGAACATCCTCCAAACGGTGCTCAATAATAAGGGTCGTCGTCCCCTCCTCCTTATGAATCTGGTCAATCAATTCGATAATATCCTGACCTGACTTGGGATCCAGATTGGCGAGCGGCTCATCAAACAAAAGAATCGGACTTTCATCAATCAAGACACCAGCCAGACTGACCCGCTGCTTTTGTCCACCTGACAAATCCTGGGGACGCTGATTCAGTAAAGGAAGAAGGTCCAGCTTTTCAGCCCATTTATGAACACGGCTTTTCATCTCTTCTAGTCCTGTTACATCATTTTCCAGAGCAAAAGCCAAGTCCTCTGCCACAGACAGGCCGATAAACTGCCCATCTGTATCCTGCAAAACTGTACTGACTAAATGAGATTTATCGTAGATGCTCATATCAAAGGCCGCTTGCCCCTTAATCAAAAATTCTCCAGACATCTGACCCTTGTAAATATTTGGAATGATTCCATTTAAACACTGACCCAAGGTAGATTTACCTGATCCAGATGGGCCAACAATTAAGACTTTCTCTCCCTTGTAAATGGTCAAATTCATCCCTTGCAAGGTCGGTTCTTGTTGTGTTTCATACCGGAAAGAGAAATCCTTCCACTCAATTATAGCTTCTTTCATCTTACTCTCTTCATTCGCTTCTTAGACTTCTATTTTATCATAAATCGAACCCTTCTTGCAGTCTCTTCTCTTAAAATCTTAGCACCAAAAAGAGTCCTATCCTAGCTTACTTGCCTAACTAATCTATAAACATCGAAAAAGACTGGTTGCCCAGCCTTCTCCATCATTTTAGTCCTTTTTCAAACTTCCTGCACGAGTTTGAGTTCCTGCATAGGCAAGTAAGAGAAGAGTTCCTGCAATAGCTACAGATACACCATTAGCAATTCCCGCAACAATCCCTTGGGCAAATACTTTTTCTGCGGCTTCTTGATAAATCACAACATCTCCAAGTGGTGCCAAGACACCCCAAACAAGAGCATTTGCAAGTAGTTGAATGAGGTTAAAAATAAGAATATCTTTCCAGTCAAAGACACCATTGATCACGCGAACATACTTTCTAAATAGCCCCACAGCTAGACCAAAGAGACCACTAGCAATAATCCAAGTCCACCAAAGGCCGTAGCCAGCGAGAGAGTCCTTCACTGCATGACCAATTAAACCAACAAGTAATCCCACTAGAGGGCCAAAAATGATAGACAAGAGGCTCTGTACCGCATACTGAAGCTGGATGCTTGTATTTGGAACAGGTGTCGGAATGCTGATCATTCCGATGACAACAAAGAGCGCAGCTCCAACACCGATAGCAACAACTTGTTTAATTGATTGATTTTTCATCTATATTCTCCTATTTTATGATTCTATTTTCTTTATTTCAATGGTCCAAGATGAACCGACACCCACATTATAGGCCTTGGCAAAGGAACCTTGGTTGATAGCCAGACCTAAACGATAGAGAGAATTGATGTAAAGGATGGGTTGCCCAATTCTCACATCTGCAAATGATTTGCCATAAACAACCTGATTTTGATAGACCAGCATATCAGCATGATAGATGGTCACTTCAAAACGGTCACCAAATTCTGGTTCCAACTTGTAAAATTCTTCTCGTGTGATAGAGGTCCAAAGCGAGCCGAAACGCACATCCAGAATATCAATAGCTCCCCTTACCAGATGATCTTCAATGATTGTCTCTACGACTGGAAGCTCCACAATCTGATCCACACTGAGCTCTGGCCCCACTTCCTCAAAAGTAATGTGACCGCTGGCTAGTTTAGCACCAGTATAAGCATAAACATCACGACCGTGGAAGGTATAAGAATGCTCTGTATTTTGACGTCTATTGGCCACCTCAGAAATCTCACGAATGGCTACAATGCCAACGTGTTTCTTGATAAAAGAAAGCGTTCCATTGTCTGGCGTGACAATGTATTGATTTTTTGCAGTCTTGGCAACTACACTCTTACGTTTCGAGCCGACACCTGGATCGACCACCGATACAAATGTCGTTCCCTCAGGCCAGTAATCCACCGTCTGAAAGAGACGGTAACTCCCCTCAAAAATATTATAAGGCGTGATATCGTGCGTCAAGTGATGAATTTTTAAGGTTGGAGATTCTTCTAAAGCCACTCCAATCATAGCCGATACCGCACCATCAACCAGACCAAAGTCTGATTGTAATACCAGTAAATTATTATTCATTTTATCTCCTTGTATATCCTTTATCATACCATATTTCAGAGAAAGGTGCTAATAGCTATTTCAATTGATTAGGGTATAGTTTTACCTTATAGCAAATTTCCTACTAAAAGCTCTTGTTATTAGCTAGTAGGTGCATTTTTTCTTGAAAAAAGGTATGATAGTTACATCATGAAAAAGTAGGTTTTATTATGAAAATTATCCTTGTCGGAGGGGGAAAAGTTGGTTTTGCCCTCTGTCGCTCCTTGGTTGCAGAAAAGCATGATGTTTTGCTGATTGAGCAAGACGAAGCTGTTCTCAATCATATTGTTAATCGCTTTGATATCATGGGTATCCTTGGTAACGGGGCTGATTTTACCATCCTTGAGCAAGCCAGTGTCCAGGATTGTGATATCTTTATCGCCCTGACTGAATATGATGAAGTGAACATGATTGCAGCCGTTCTAGCCAAAAAAATGGGAGCTAAAGAGACCATCGTTCGGGTGCGGAACCCTGAATATTCTAACTCTTATTTCAAGGAAAAGAATATTCTCGGTTTTTCTCTTATCGTTAACCCTGAGCTCTTGGCTGCCCGCGCTATCGCGAATATCATTGACTTCCCCAATGCCCTCTCTGTCGAACGTTTCTTTGGTGGACGGGTCAGCTTGATGGAATTCACTGTTAAATCCTCCAGTGGTCTTTGCCAAATGCCCATTTCTGATTTTCGGAAAAAATTTGGCAATGTCATTGTCTGTGCGATAGAGAGGGATCATCAAATTATCATTCCAAGCGGTGACATGACTGTACAGGATAAGGATAGAATCTTTGTCACTGGTAACCGTGTTGACATGATGCTCTTCCATAATTATTTCAAGTCTCGTGCCGTGAAGAGCCTTCTCATCATCGGTGCAGGTAGAATTGCCTATTATCTACTTGGTATTCTCAAAGACAGTCGTATCGATACCAAGGTCATTGAAATCAATCCCGAAATCGCTAGCTTCTTTAGCGAGAAATTTCCAAATCTTCATATCGTCCAAGGAGATGGTACTGCAAAAGATATCCTGCTAGAAGAAAGTGCTCAACACTATGATGCCGTTGCGACTCTAACAGGAGTCGATGAGGAAAATCTGATTACTTCGATGTTCCTTGACAGGGTAGGTGTACAGAAAAATATTACCAAGGTCAATCGTACCAGTCTCCTCGAAATTATCAATGCGCCTGATTTTTCAAGTATCATCACACCTAAAAGTATCGCTGTAGATACGATTATGCACTTTATTCGTGGTCGTGTTAATGCCCAGTATTCAGACCTTCAAGCCATGCACCATCTAGCCAATGGCCAAATCGAAACCCTGCAATTCCATATCAAGGAAGCCAATAAAATGACTGCCAAACCTCTTTCTCAACTCAAACTGAAAAAAGGGGTTCTCATAGCAGCCATCATTCGAAAGGGCAAGACTATTTTCCCAACTGGGGAGGATATGCTGGAAGTTGGAGACAAGCTCCTAGTAACAACCTTGTTACCAAACATCACCAAGATTTATGACTTGATCGCGAGGTAAGAAATGAATAAAAGTATGATTCGCTACCTCCTTTCAAAGTTACTTTTGATTGAAGCCGTTCTTCTTTTGGTTCCTGTGTCTGTCGCTGTCTATTACCGTGAATCGAGCCAAGTCTTTACAGCCCTCTTTACAACGATTGGGATTCTCGTATTACTAGGCGGTTCAGGAATTTTACAAAAACCAAAAAATCAACGGATTTATGCCAAGGAGGGAATCTTGATTGTGGCCCTCTGTTGGATCCTTTGGTCTTTCTTTGGTGGTCTCCCCTTTGTCTTTTCTGGACAAATCCCTAGCGTTATAGATGCCTTTTTTGAAATCAGTTCTGGCTTTACAACTACTGGAGCAAGTATCTTGAACGACATTTCGGTTCTCAGCCGTTCCCTCCTCTTCTGGCGAAGTTTTACCCACTTGATTGGAGGGATGGGAGTGCTTGTTTTTGCACTTGCTATTATGGACAATGCCAAAAATAGCCACCTAGAAGTGATGAAGGCTGAGGTTCCTGGCCCTGTTTTTGGCAAGGTTGTATCCAAACTCAAAAATACTGCCCAGATTCTCTATCTTCTTTATCTAGCTCTCTTTTCCCTCTTTGTCATCATCTATTATCTAGCTGGTATGCCCCTATTTGATAGTTTTGTCATTGCCATGGGAACAGCAGGTACAGGAGGCTTTACCGTCTATAACGACGGAATTGCCCACTATGGTAGCTCACTGATTACCTATCTGGTTAGTATCGGAGTTTTGGTTTTTGGGGTAAATTTCAATCTCTACTACTACCTTATGCTCCGTCGTGTCAAGGCCTTCTTTGGAGATGAAGAACTTCGAGCTTACTTGGTCATTGTACTGCTTTCTACAGGCTTGATTAGCCTCAACACCCTCTACCTCTACCCAGAGTTTTCAAAGAGCTTTGAAATGGCCTTCTTCCAGGTTTCCAACATCATTACAACAACTGGTTTTGGTTACGGAGATATTACCAACTGGCCCCTCTTCTCCCAGTTTATCCTCCTCTTCCTCATGGCAATCGGTGGCTCTGCTGGATCAACTGCAGGTGGACTCAAGATTATTCGAGGCCTCATCCTTTCAAAAATTGCTAAAAATCAGATTTTGTCAATCCTATCACCCCACCGTGTTTTGACCCTCCATGTTAATAAAACGGTAATTGACAAAGATACCCAGCATAAGATTCTCAAGTACTTTGTCATCTATTCTATGATTTTGCTAGCACTTATCTTTATTGTCAGCCTAGATAGCAATGATTTTCTAGTTGTGACCAGCGCTGTCTTTAGCTGTTTCAATAATATCGGGCCTATTCTAGGAACCACTTCTAGCTTCTCAATCTTTAGTCCTATCTCAAAAATTCTCCTCTCCTTTGCAATGATTGCAGGTCGATTGGAGATTTACCCAATCCTACTTCTCTTTATGAAGAGAACTTGGTCCAAGAGATAAAATACAACCACACCTTGTTCCTTACAAAGTGTGGTATTTTTATTTTCAAGTACCTCCCGCAACTCAACAAGTATCTTTGAATCTCGGTCAGACATTTCAGTACCTGACTCAAGGAATTGAAGAGCCCAAAAAACAACCCTCAGTCGATTGACCGAGGGTTCCTTATTTCATTATTCAAGAACTTGATTAGCTCAATGCGTCCAAGGCATCATCCATTGAAAGCACTTCATGGAAGACACGTTGTGTCAATTCAGTTTTTTGTTCTGGAGTGAGGTATTTAGTGTTTACACAGTATCCAGAGATACGTACGATAACGTCTTCACCTGACATGATTTTTTCGTAAACATCGTTCAAGTCCATAACGTTCAAGTTAACGTGTTGTCCACCGTTTTCGAAGTAACCATCAAGGATTGTTACCAAGTTATCAACTTGTTCGTCACGAGTCTTACCAAGAGCGCGAGGTGAAACTTGAGTAGTCAATGAGATACCATCAGCTGCATAACTAAAGTCAAGGCTAGAAAGTGAGTTCAAGTTTTGCAACCATCCACCTTTAGCTTTGTTAGATGGGTTAGCACCTGGTGAGAAGAATTCAAGTTTAGACAAGTTCACAGAACCATCTTCGTTGAGGTATACACCTTTGTGGACTGGTGAGTTACCAGTTTGTTTAGAGTAAGCAACGTTAGATGTGATAGTCAAAAGTGAAACTGTAGCTTCTGCGTCTTTGTAAAGTTTGTGGCTACGTAGACGAGTTGTGTAAGCTTCGATCAACCATTCTGCCAATTCGTTTGAACGTGGGTCATCTTCACCCCAACGTGGGTATTCACCGATTGTTTCGTAATCGTAGATGTAGCCATTTTCATCACGGATTGGTTTAACTGTAGCATATTTGATAGCTGACAATGTATCAACAGTGTTAGCAAATCCACAGATACCGAATCCCATGTTTGCACGTTGTTTAGTTGGCAAGAAGGCCATTTGAACAGCTTCGTAGTTGTACTTATCAGTCATGTAGTGGATGATGTTCAAAGCGTCTACGTAAGTGTCAGTCAACCAGTCAAGAGATTTTTCAAAGTTAGCTTTAACTGATTCAAATTCAAGAACTTCGTCACGGATTGGTTCGATGTCAAATACTTTGTAGTCTTTGTGAACATCGTCGTAACCACCGTTCAAACCAGTAAGAAGGGCTTTCAATACGTTTACACGAGCACCGAAGTACTGGATGTTGTGGCGTTGTTCTTCATTTTCTGGGTCAAGTGGAGACACACAGCATGAGATACAGCTCATTTCACCATATCCGTCTTTAGCCATTGTTGTTACACCTTCGTATTGGATAGAAGAGTGTTTGTGGCTCATGTGCATACAGTAGCGACGGAAGTTGTATGGCAATTTGTCAGTCCAAAGAACTGTCAAGTTTGGTTCTGGTGAGTTACCGATGTTGTCAAGAGTGTTCAAGAAACGGTAGTCCATCTTAGTAACACGGTGACGACCGTCGTTACCCATACCAGCCATAGAAGTTGTGATGAAAGTTGGGTCACCTGAGTACAATTGGTCGTAAGCTTTTGTACGAGCAAATTTAACTGTACGAAGTTTCATAACGAAATCATCAACGAATTCTTGGATTTCTGATTCAGTAAATGTACCACGAGCAAGGTCACGTTCTGCAAAGATGTCCAATACGATTGGTACACGTCCTAGAGATGTAGCAGCACCGTTGATAACACGGCAGACAGACATGAAGGCGATGTTAACCCATTGGATAGCTTCTTTAACGTTCATCGCTGGTTTGCGAACGTCAACTCCGTAAAGGTCACCCAAGCGAACAACTTGTTGCAATGCTTGGTATTGAAGGTTGATTTCTTCACGAAGACGGATTGTTTCTTCATCGATTTCTTCGATTGCATTCCAATCGTTTACTTTTTCTTGCATCAAGTAGTCTGCACCGTAAAGAGCAAGACGTGCGTAAACACCGATGATACGTCCGCGTGAGTATGCATCTGGAAGACCAGTTACAGTGTGAGCGTGACGAGCGCGACGAATGTTTGAAGTGTAAGCACGGAAGATACCGTCGTTAACTGTTGTTACGTATTTAGTGAAGATTTCGTGAACAGCTGGGTCTGGTTCGTATCCATTTTCTTTCAAAGTAGTTTCAGCCATACGGATACCACCTTTTGGCATGAAGTTCAATTTGAAGAGTTCATCGTTTTGGATACCGAAGATAACTTCATTTTCTTTATCGATAAATCCTGCTGGGATATCAGCGATAGATGTTGGACGAGTGTCCATTGGGAAACGAGTTTCTTCGTAGTGAGCCTTAGTTTCTTCTACAATTTTTTTGATGTGAAGTGAACGTTCTGTTGGTCCTGCGAGGAAGCTTTCGTCTCCATCATAAGGTGTGTAGTTAGCTTGTACAAAGCGTGATACACTTGCTTTTTCTTTCCAATCTACGCCTTTGAAGCCTTCCCAAGCTTTGTCAAAAATATCTTGTGCTTCAACAACTGTCTTAACAACCATGTTAATGTCCTCTTTTTTCTTTCTAGTAACAACCATCTGTTACATTCATGAGTCAAGTATACCATACAGTAACCGATTTCAACAAGTGAAAATTCCCTATTTTTACACTTTCTTTTCTAAAACAGTCTATATTTTACTCCAAACTGTATTATATTTTTGAAAAAATTATACCCTTTTTTCCTTTTTTCAGAAAAAAGGGTATAATAAAAGAAAATAAGCTGTAAAAAGGTGCTAGGCATGTTGATTTTCCCCTTATTAAATGATTTGTCAAGAAAAATCATCCATATTGACATGGATGCCTTTTTTGCTGCGGTAGAAATCAGGGATAATCCTAAACTCAGAGGAAAACCTGTCATTATCGGAAGCGACCCTCGGCAAACAGGTGGACGTGGTGTCGTTTCCACTTGTAGCTATGAGGCTCGAGTTTTTGGTGTCCATTCAGCCATGAGTTCTAAAGCAGCCTATGAACGTTGTCCCCAGGCCGTCTTCATCTCAGGGAATTATGAAAAATACAAGACTGTGGGACTCCAGATTCGAGCTATCTTTAAGCGTTATACAGATTTGATTGAACCCATGAGCATTGACGAAGCCTATTTGGATGTAACAGAAAATAAACTCGGTATCAAGTCAGCGGTCAAAATCGCTCGCCTCATTCAAGAGGATATCTGGAAAGAACTTCATCTAACTGCTTCTGCTGGCGTTTCTTACAATAAATTCTTAGCTAAAATGGCCAGTGATTATCAAAAGCCACATGGTCTGACAGTGATTCTACCTGACCAGGCTGAGGATTTTCTCAAACAAATGGATATTTCCAAGTTTCATGGAGTAGGAAAAAAGACAGTCGAACGTCTTCATCAAATGGGAGTTTTTACTGGCGCTGACCTACTTGAAGTCCCTGAGGTAACACTAATAGACCGCTTTGGCAGACTGGGCTATGACCTTTATCGAAAGGCTCGTGGCATTCACAATTCCCCAGTCAAGTCCAATCGTATCCGTAAATCAATCGGCAAGGAAAAAACTTACGGGAAGATTCTCCGTGCCGAGGAAGACATTAAAAAAGAGCTGACTCTTCTATCAGAAAGAGTCGCTCTCAATCTACATCAACAAGAAAAAGCTGGAAAAATTGTCATTTTGAAAATCCGCTACGAGGACTTTTCAACTCTTACTAAACGAAAAAGTCTAGCTCAAAAAATACAGGATGCTAGTCATATAAGCCAAATCGCCCTGCAACTCTATGAAGAGTTAAGTGAGAAAGAAAGAGGTGTCCGCCTGCTGGGGATTACCGTGACTGGATTTTAAAACCTTGAAGAGTTGCCCCTTCAAGGTTTTTCTTATACAAATAAACGGACAAAACTGTAAAGTAGCAAAACACTACCAAGCACGATGCGGTATTTACCGAAAAGGGTAAAGTCGTGTTTTTTCACATAGCTGGTCAAGAAGCGAATAGCGACCATGCTGACTGCAAAGGCGACTCCCATCGCAACCAAGAGCAAGAACAATTGCCCAAAGCTCAAGAGTTGTCCTGCTTTTACAAATTTGAAAATCTTTAAGGCGCTAGCGCCAAACATAACAGGAATCCCTAGATAGAAGGTAAATTCTGTCACAACAGAACGACTAGTTCCATTCAACAAACCACCGACAATCGTTGCTCCAGAACGGCTTGTCCCTGGCAAAAGGGCAAGAACTTGGAAGAGCCCGATATAGAAAGCTGTCGTATAAGGAAGTTTGTCCAACTCTGTTACACTTGGTTCAATAGCACGAGCTTTATTGCGCTTTTCCAAATAGATAAAGGCAATCCCGTAGATAATCAACATGAGGGCAACAGAAACCATGTTATGGAAGTGGGTATCAAACCAATCATCAAATTTAAAGACACCAAGTAAAGGTAAAGTAGCAACCAAGACCTTCAACCACAATCTCCAAGTCTTACGAACTTCCTGCTTATCCTTAGTCGGTTTGAAAGGATTGAGTTTGTTAAAGTAAATCACCATAACCGCTAAAATCGCTCCAAGCTGAATCACGACATTAAACATGGACATAAAGGCTTCATTCTGATTTTGGTATTGGATAAATTCCTCTGCTAAAATCAAGTGACCTGTACTGGAAATCGGTAACCATTCCGTAATTCCTTCAACAATCCCGAAGAAGATAGATTTTAAAATTTCAATAAGATACATAGATTACTCCTTTTTTCTATCTTCCATTATAGCATATTTTTTCAGCCAGTGATAGCTCTCTTTAAAAGGCGCCGATACTGCCGCCACCTCCGCCTCCAGAGAAGCCACCGTCAGAACTTCCACTTCCAGAAGATACGGAGTAGGTACTTGCTGTATTTGCGACACTAGCATAATGGCTCATTTGCGCGCTTGAATGATAAAACATACTATGCCAACCATAAGCTACATAGAGGTTGATATCTGGATTTTCCACTTGAATATGGTGAACCTTCATCAAATGGCTGACCTTGTCCGCATAGCCAAATAAGGTTGCATAGACCAAGAGGCGATTCCAGACCACAATACTTTCCAACTCTGCCTGATCCAATCGTGCAATCTCACGCAACATATTTTCAAAACTGGTCCAGAGATAGTAGACTTCTGCTCCTGCTTCATTTAGGACACCATCACGATTATCTAGTCGAAGTTTCCAATAATAGAAAACAGCCAAAACCAAACCTAGAAAACCAAGTATTGGCAAGAGGAAGTAAAGATAGCCATAAACATCCAAACTGTACAAGAACAAACCAAATCCGATAAATAGGGGCAGGATAGTCAAGACCCCCATACCCACTTGCAAAGCCTTTTCCCCACCAGTTAAAGGACGATAGTAATCTGGAAGCCCCCAGAAGGTAACTCGATTTCTCACTCCTTCTTGCATCTGGTTCAATACTTCCTCAAAAGAAGATTTGAGCTGACGCCCCTTTGCTTGAATCCGTTTTTCATCAGAGACTTTTGCTCTACGATAAAGACTATCAGATACCTTGTAATCCGCAAACAAATTGGAAAGAGTTTCTTCTTTTTTGCCTGAAAAAGCCAGATTTAGACAGTCTTTCTCAAAGCTTGACAAACCATCTTCTTTTACTAGCCTCAAACCAACTGCATCTCCTTCTGAAATGATAGAGACATTTCCACGGTCTATCACATCTAGCAAGGTAGCTTGAATAAGTTGATCAAAGGTAAATTTACCTGCTCCTTTTGTTAGAGGACTCACTTCCTCCAAGGAGGTCGAGTAGACTGCTTCTGATAAAACCATAGGCTCTAATTCCATTGGTGGTTCATAGAGACGATGATTTTTGGCATATTTGACCGAAGGAGTGGTCTTTCTTCTATAAATAAAATAAAAGCAGACACTCAATAACAAGGAGATGGAAAGTATGGCAGGGAAGACCCAAGTAAGGAGTTGTTTACTTTGCTCTTTTTCTTTAACAATCGAGTCTTCTATCTTATTAAACTCATCTAAACGATTCCCTTTCAATCCCTGATCCCTAGCGCTAGCAAAATCGGTCCGAGGCCAATAGGCATGCAACTCAACTCCACGCTTAGCCGAAAGATTGTCTAAACGGATAGTATAATCAAGGTTACTCTTTTCAATCGTTCCCTCTCTAAAAAGTTTCCCTGTATGGAAAAAGAGTTTTTCAGCCCCCTTGTCTCCCCTTACATGAAATTCAAACTTGCCAATAGCCCCTGAACTATCTGTCAGAGGTTGCCAATTTAATTCAGCGATATCATCATAAAGGAAAAGCAAATTCTTTAAGTTCCAGATAAGGTCAACTTCAACTGTGTCGCCTTCCTGGCCTGGATTATAGACTTTAACAGTATAACCATCTGCTCCTTCTATCACTTCGCTAGTAACGTCTGCTAGTTCAGCACCATTTTTCGCAGCCTGAACCTTTGGATGAGGATCAATGTCAAATCCGCTAGGCATCTTGCCAGCACGTCCAAGTCCCACGATTTGCCCCTTAAAGTCCTCCTCAAACTGGTAAACTATCTTCTGTCTAAATTCTGCCGTATTGTCTGCATGAATATACAAATCACCTTGATAAGAGTTTATCTTGAAATCAATGGCGAAAACAGAAAGTGGCAGAAGGCAAAACAAGCCAAACATCAGTAAGAAAAAAGTTTTTTTCATCAACTAAGCCCCCTTTTTATCTTTGCTATCATTATATCATTTTTTCTCAAGTAAAGGCTTACCTATATTGAAAAATAGAGTTTTTTTCGATAAAATAGGAGACAGTTATTTTTTAATAGATTAGAAATAGGAGAAATCATGAGAAAAATATACTTATCTATTTTCACAAGTCTCTTGCTGATGCTAGGACTTGTCAATGTTGCTCAAGCCGATGAATATTTACGCATCGGGATGGAAGCAGCATATGCTCCCTTTAACTGGACTCAGGACGATGATAGCAATGGAGCTGTCAAAATCGATGGAACCAACCAGTACGCCAATGGATACGATGTTCAAATCGCCAAGAAAATCGCTAAGGACTTAGGGAAAGAACCTTTGGTTGTTAAAACCAAGTGGGAAGGTCTAGTCCCTGCCCTTACTTCTGGTAAGATTGACATGATTATCGCAGGTATGAGTCCTACTGCTGAGCGCAAACAAGAAATTGCCTTTTCAAGCAGTTACTACACTAGCGAACCAGTTCTACTAGTCAAAAAAGATTCTGCCTACGCAAATGCAAAATCTTTGGATGACTTTAATGGTGCAAAAATCACTTCTCAACAAGGTGTCTACCTTTACGATTTGATTGCACAAATCCCAGGCGCTAAAAAAGAAACAGCCATGGGAGACTTCGCTCAAATGCGCCAAGCTCTTGAGGCTGGTGTCATCGATGCCTATGTTTCTGAACGCCCTGAAGCACTGACTGCCGAAGCCGCTAACTCTAAGTTTAAGATGGTTCAAGTAGAGCCAGGTTTTAAAACTGGGGAAGAAGATACAGCTATCGCTATTGGACTTCGTAAAGATGACAATCGTATTAGCCAAATCAATGCCAGCATTGAAACCATTTCAAAAGACGACCAAGTTGCCTTGATGGATCGTATGATCAAGGAACAACCTGCCGAAGCTACAACAACTGAAGAGACTAGCAGTAGTTTCTTTAGCCAAGTCACTAAAATTCTTTCTGAAAACTGGCAACAACTCTTGCGTGGTGCTGGTATCACTCTTTTAATCTCTATCGTCGGAACCATCATAGGTCTCATTATCGGTCTTGCCATTGGTGTTTTCCGTACTGCTCCTCTCTCTGAAAACAAAGTCATTTACGGCCTACAAAAACTAGTCGGCTGGATTCTCAATGTCTACATTGAAATTTTCCGTGGTACCCCAATGATCGTTCAATCGATGGTTATCTACTATGGAACTGCCCAAGCTTTCGGGATCAACCTTGACCGTACACTAGCTGCTATCTTCATCGTTTCAATCAATACCGGTGCCTACATGACTGAAATCGTCCGTGGTGGTATCCTAGCGGTTGACAAGGGACAATTTGAAGCTGCGACTACTCTTGGTATGACCCATAACCAGACCATGCGTAAGATTGTCCTACCTCAGGTTGTCCGCAACATCCTACCAGCAACTGGTAATGAATTTGTCATCAATATCAAAGATACATCTGTATTGAACGTTATCTCTGTTGTCGAACTTTATTTCTCAGGAAATACCGTGGCAACACAAACCTATCAATACTTCCAAACATTTACAATCATCGCCGTGATTTACTTTGTCCTCACCTTCACCGTAACACGTATCCTACGCTTCATCGAACGCCGCATGGACATGGATACCTATACTACAGGTGCTAACCAAATGCAAACGGAGGATTTGAAATAATGACACAAGCAATCCTTGAAATTAAACACCTCAAAAAATCCTATGGACAAAACGAAGTGCTAAAAGACATTTCTCTGACTGTCCACAAGGGTGAAGTCATCTCTATCATCGGAAGCTCTGGAAGCGGAAAATCAACCTTCCTACGCTCCATTAACCTACTTGAAACGCCAACTGATGGACAAATCCTTTATCATGGACAAAACGTCCTCGAAAAAGGCTATGACCTCACGCAATACCGTGAAAAACTAGGGATGGTGTTCCAATCCTTTAACCTCTTTGAAAATCTTAACGTTCTCGAAAACACAATCGTCGCTCAGACAACAGTCCTTAAACGCGAACGCACAGAAGCTGAAAAAATTGCCAAAGAAAACCTAGAAAAAGTCGGCATGGGAGAACGCTACTGGCAAGCGAAACCAAAACAACTCTCAGGTGGTCAAAAACAACGTGTGGCCATCGCTCGCGCCCTTTCAATGAATCCTGACGCTATTCTCTTTGATGAACCAACATCAGCTCTCGATCCAGAAATGGTTGGAAAAGTCCTCAAAATCATGCAGGACCTAGCTCAGGAAGGCTTGACCATGATTGTCGTAACCCACGAAATGGAATTCGCCCGTGATGTCTCTCACCGTGTTATCTTTATGGATAAGGGTGTGATTGCTGAAGAAGGCAAACCAGAAGATCTCTTCACCAATCCTAAAGAAGACCGTACAAAAGAATTCCTTCAACGCTATCTCAAATAAAAAGAAAAGGCTGCCTCAACCGTGCAGTCTTTTTGCTGTCCTCAAAATGAAAAGGCAGATTCTCTATCTCTACTACTTGAGGGTCAAGAATCCGCCGTTATCCAAAGATTAATCTTCAAATTTTTCATGATTTTTTTCATAGAAATCAATTAGGCCTAGGGCTGTTTCAAATGAAATATTTTTTACTTTTGCACGACCCTGCGCCAGAGCAATGATAGACATTTCACGCGCATTCGTTTCCTTAGAGATACGGTAGCCTGTGATTTTCTTATCACGAACCCAGCCAACAACTGATTCTACTTTTTCAAAGTTTGACTTAGCCATGTTTTTCTCCTATTTTCTTCTTTACAATACTTAATTGTATACGTTTTTACTACTTTTGTCAATAAAAAAACATATATTCAATAAAATAAATGACCCAGAATCTTCTTACTTCCTTTTTAAAGCCGATAATATATAGTTTTCCGCTTACTATAACCCATCAGTATGCTCCTAAAAAACAATTGCATTATTAAACTTTAAATTTGTAAAAATATTCACGTATGCTGAATACCAGTTTCTTAATAGGATAGACAGGATTTACTATTTCATTCTATCTATTCCTTTTAAATCAACAAGCCCACTAAAGATAGTCTTTCACTCCTCACTATCTCTAAATCATTCCGTTTTCTTTCTCCTTCTTTGGTTCCTTTCCTGTCCTTATCTATATCTTATCCATTTCACAACCGGTACTACTTACTTTGTACAATCTTGCATCTTCTGATTACATACCCACTTTCCAGCTAGTCATTTAAAATCAGTATCACTAGCTATTGCATGTCTAGCACTATTGTCTATCTCACGAGTTTTTCGACCAACTCACCTAGCAGTCATCTCACAAACATTGATTATTTTTTTTGATTCCTATTATATTTAGAGAAATCTCAAATTAGGGATATATACAATTGGGGATTTCAAAAAATTTCCTTATATATAGTAAGTAATTCTGCCGCCTTAATATAAACAGAATCGAAAATAATAGGTGTTATAGTGAGTTGTAGTAGAAATAGCACGATAAGCTTCCTAAAACCATAGGAATCGCCCCCTTTCTTCACTATCATTATAACACCTATACATTAGTTGTGCAAATAATATGATATTTTTTTATTAGTCCTCAGACAAGCATATTATAGAGCGTTTCATTCCCATTTAAGTTAATATAAGCTGGATCAAAACCTTCCATTCGACGAATTAAGCCTGCATAATCATGCTTATCTGCCAAAGCGATCCCAATCAATACTGGACCTGTTCCCTTACTAGCTCGCTTGATATACTCAAAACGGGTGATATCATCATTTGGCCCCAAGATATCATTTACAAACTCACGCAAAGCTCCTGGACGCTGTGGGAAATTGACCACAAAGTAATGTTTGATCCCATCATAAATCAAGGCACGCTCTTCCATTTCTGGCATACGGTTGATATCATTATTCCCTCCAGAAATGATACAACAAATGGTTTTCCCCTTGATATATTCAGCTAAAACCTCTAAAGAGGCGATACTAGCTGCTCCAGCAGGTTCTGCAACAATCCCTTGCTTAGAGTAGAGGTCAATCAAAGTTTCAGAAATCAATCCCTCATCGACACCTACCAAAGTTTGAACATGTTGACGCGTTGCTTCATAGGTCAACTGTCCTACCTTTTGCACAGCAATCCCATCCGCAAATTTGTCAATTTCTTTGAGTTTAACAGGTCCACCAGCTTCAAAAGCAGCTTTCATGGAACGCGCTCCATTAGCCTCTACCCCAATGACTTCAATTTCTGGACTTGTTTCCTTGATATAGGTAGAAACCCCGGCAATGAGACCGCCACCACCAACAGGGACCAAGACAGCATCAAAGTCAATCGATTCTTTTCGAGCTTCTTCTAAAATCTCATAAGCAACTGTTCCTTGACCCGCTTGGACATGAGTATCATCAAAGGGAGCAATAAAGGTACGATTTTCAGAGACTGTAAATTCTTGAGCTGCTTTGGCTGAGGCATCAAAGGTATCTCCAACTAGTTTAATGGTTACAAAATCCCCACCAAAAAAGCGAACCTGACCAATCTTTTGTTGCGGAGTGGTAATGGGCATAAAAATAGTAGCAGGAATTTTCATCTCATTACAAGTATAGGCAACTCCCTGCGCATGATTTCCCGCAGAAGCACAGACTACCCCACGCTCACGTTCTTCCTTGCTGAGCTGAGAAATAGCATAATAGGCACCACGAATTTTAAAGGAACGAACACGCTGGGCATTTTCTTTTTTCAAATAAATCTTAGCACCATACTTCTCCGATAAATAATGGTCGTAATCCAGTGGGGTATTCACAACCACACCATTCAAGACCTTATGAGCCTTGATAATATCTTTTGAACTTAACATATAAAACCTCTTTTTCTATAAAAAACAGTCACTAATGACTGTTTTTTTAGTTATTCATCTCCAAAAACTTCAGCAACACTTTCATGATATTTATGAGCCATACGAATTGAAAACTCTTTAGGAAGTTCATAACGATTTGTAGAAATCCAATCATATAACCATTCTGCCAAACTTTCTTCACTATCATTACGATGGAAGATAAAATAGTTTAAAATTTCTTTATATTCTACATCATTCAAATCCAGCGTGTCTACAAATTGACTACGAGGAACAAAATTAGAATCTAATTTTCTTAGTTGATCTGTCAATTCTCCCAATTGTAAATCCAACTGAAAAAATAATTTTTGCAGTTGCCTATCAGTCTCATCACATCCTGTCTTGATAGAAAACAAATTGGTAATGTTCATATGATTTCAACTCCTAAATAAGTACATCTAATATCCCACGAATAGCTGAAGCTACTATTTTAGCAAAATTCTTTGCTTTCTAATTAGTTATAGATTTTGAATGCATCATCGTCGTTTTTACCAACGAAAGGCATTGCTTTACGCAATTCTGCACCAACTTTTTCAATTTCAAGGTTAGCTGCTTGTTCACGGTAAGCAGTCAATTTTGGACGTCCAGCTTTGTAGTCATTGACAAAGTCATTTGCAAATTTACCATTTTGGATGTCTGCCAAGACAGCTTTCATATTTTCTTTAACTTGTTCAGTGATTACACGTGGACCTGATACATAGTCACCGTATTCTGCAGTGTTTGAAATAGATTGACGCATTTTCTTGAATCCACCTTCGTAGATCAAGTCAACGATCAATTTCATTTCGTGAAGAACTTCAAAGTAAGCCAATTCTGGAGCGTAACCTGCTTCTGTCAAGACTTCAAAACCTGCTTCGATAAGGGCAGTCAAACCACCACAAAGTACAGCTTGTTCACCAAACAAATCTTCTTCAGTTTCTTCTTTATAAGTTGTTTCAAGAAGACCTACACGAGCTGCCCCAACACCTTTACACCAGTCCATAGCAATGTTTTTCGCATTTCCTGTTGCATCTTGGTATACTGCGTAAAGAGCTGGAACACCAAATCCTTCTTCATAAGTACGACGTACCAAGTGTCCTGGTCCTTTAGGAGCACACATAAAGACATCCACATCCGCAGGAACTTTGATAAATTCGAAGTGAATGTTGAAACCATGAGCAAATCCAACTGCATTTCCAGCTTCCAAGTTTGGAGCGATTTCTGCTTCGTAAAGTTCTTGTTGGATTTCGTCTGGTGCCAAAATCATGATAACGTCAGCCAATTTAGTAGCTTCTGCTACTGTGTAAGTGTCAAATCCATCTTCTTTTGCTTTATCAAAAGATTTACCTGGACGTACACCGATAATAACGTCACGACCTGAATCACGCAAGTTTTGAGCATGCGCATGTCCTTGTGAACCATAACCGATAACGGCGATTTTTTTACCGTCAAGTGCTGCTACTTTAACATCTTTTTCGTATTCCATTTGAACTGCCATAGTTTTTTCTCTCTTTTCTATTATTTATTGCCTTTTAGGCTGGTTTAACAAAATTAAGTTTTTTTATACTCAATGAAAATCAAAGAGCAAACTAGGAAGCTAGCCGCAGGCTGTACTTGAGTACGGCAAGGCGAAGCTGACGTGGTTTGAATTTGATTTTCGAAGAGTATTAATCGCGGGTAAATCCAGTTGCTCCGGTTCGAGCAATATTGCGAATACCGTATGGTCGAATGACTCGCAATAGAGCTTCACTCTTTTCAGCATTTCCTGTCATCTGAATGGTAATCGAGCTTGGCGCTACGTCTACCACCGTTGCACGGAAAGGTTGAATAATCGCTAAAATCTCAGCTCGCTTCTCAGCTGGCGCTGACATCTTAACCAAAATCACCTCGCGCTCCAAGTGAGGCTTGTCTGTAATATCTCGAATGCGAATCACATCAATCTGACGATTGAGTTGCTTAATGATTTGCTCCACCTCATCATGTGAAGCTACATCAATAATAATGGTGATGCGCGATACATTCGGATCTTCTGTTGCTCCAACAGAGATACTTTCGATATTAACCTGACGACGAGACAGGACACCGGTAAAGCGATTGAGGACTCCTGATCGATTTTGTAGTTTTGCTGTTAACATTCTACGCATGGAACTTCACCCCCAACATCTCATGATTACTCTTACCAGCTGGTACCATTGGTAACACCTGTTCCTTACGAGAAATATCTACCTCGATTAGCATAGGAATATCCTCAGTGATCACTTCAAGATCTTGAGCTAAGGTCTCAGGATTGTCAAATTTATAGTTTTTAATACCGTAAGCTTGTGCCATCAATTGGAAATCGGGAAGAGTATCAAAGACTGACTCAGATGTTCTACCTTCATAGAAGGATTCCTGCCATTGGCGAACCATTCCAAGTGAGTGGTTGTTCAGCATAACCACCTTGATTGGCACCTTATAAATGTTCAAAATAGCCAATTCCTGGTTGGTCATTTGGAAACCACCATCCCCAACAAACAAGACTACTTCCTTATCTGGGTTAGCAATTTTAGCACCGATTGCTGCTGGAATTCCAAATCCCATCGTTCCCAAACCACCTGAAGTCACTAACTGACGTTCGTTTTGGTAGGGATAATACTGGGCTGTCCACATTTGGTGTTGACCAACGTCTGTTACCACAATGGCATCTCCATTTGTCAATTCACCAATTCGTTCAATAACAGCTTGCGGTTGAACCACACGCTCTTTCTTATCATAAGAACGAACACGGTTCTTGTCTTTAGTAACTTTCTCAATCCATTTTTCAGTATTGTTATGAACTGTCGGTTCAGCCAACAACATTTGCAAGGCCTTCTTAGCATCTCCAACTACAGGAATATCTGCACTGATAATCTTGCCGATCTCAGCTGGGTCAATATCAATGTGGGCAACCTTAGCATTCTTAGCAAAAGTCTTTGGATTTCCTGTTAAACGGTCATCAAAACGAGAGCCAATACTAATCATAAAGTCCGTCTCTGTCATGGCAATATTCGCTGCGAAAGAACCGTGCATCCCCCCCATTCCAAGGAAGAGTGGATGACTCGTTGCAATTGTTCCTTGACCCAAAAGGCTGGTTACCACTGGAATTTGATAGCGTTCTGCAAATTCATTTAATTCTGCAGCCGCTTCAGCATAACTAATTCCACCACCAGCTAGCAAGACTGGCTTTTTAGCCTTGGACAATTGCTTCAAGATTTTCTTGATTTGCATATCATTTGGCTCAAGAGTCGGCTGATAGCTTGGTAGGTTCACTTCTGGTGAATAGATGAAGTCTGTTTCTAAAGCAGATACGTCTTTAGGTAGGTCAATGACCACTGGGCCTGGTCGACCTGTAGTTGCGATATGGACAGCTTCCGTAATGATACGCGGAATATCAGCTGTCTCACGAACTTGGTAATTGTACTTAGTGATTGGCATGGTAATTCCCACGATGTCTGCCTCCTGAAAGGCATCCTTCCCAATACCTGCTCGCGCCACCTGACCTGTAAAGACCAAAAGGGGAACGCTATCGCTCATGGCATCTGCAATCCCTGTAATGGCATTTGTTGCTCCCGGTCCGCTAGTGACGACGGCAACACCCAACTTTCCAGTTGATTTGGCATAACCTTCAGCTTCATGCAGACAACCTTGCTCATGGCGTCCTAGAATGTGGCGAATGCCTTTAAAATTATATATCGCATCATAAAAAGGCAAGACTGCACCACCAGGATAGCCAAAGATGGTATCAATTCCTAAATCACGAAGTGTTTCCAAAACTAGGTCCGACCCCGTCTTAGGAGATTCTAAACTGATTTTCTCCATTGTTCCCCTTTCTTTCCTCTTAAAAATAACTTGTTACTATCATACCACTTTTTCAAAATTTTTCAAGACAAAAGAAGAAATTTTCTGAATTTTCTATTTTAACGTTTATTTATGAATGTTATTTTTGTTTTTATTAAAAAGATACCGATTTCATTTACTAAAAAAGAAAAAAGAACTGATTTCTCAGTCCTTTATTAATCTTATTCTACACTAAATAGGTATGGGTAAACAGGTTGTTGGCCTTGGTGAATCTCAACTTCAACGTCTTCGAATTCTTCTGCGATTTCTTGAGCAATTTCATTGGCAAGTTCTTCGCTTCCGTCTTCACCGACATAGAAGGTTACGATTTCACTATCTTCATCCAACATATGTTTCAAGGTTTCAGTCAAGGTTTGGTGCATATCAGGGTTTGACACGAGGATTTTCCCATCAACCATACCAAGATTATCGTTTTCATGGATTTCTAAACCATCAATGGTTGTATCACGAACAGCTGTTGTGACGCTTCCGCTAACGACATCGCTAAGAGCAGCAGTCATACGCTCTTGGTTTTCTTCGATAGACTTGCTTGGATCAAAGGCAAGAAGACTTGTCAAACCTTGTGGCAAAGTACGAGCTTCCACCACTACTGCTGGTTGTTCCAAAACTTCTGCTGCAGATTGAGCTGCCATGAAGATATTTTTGTTGTTTGGCAGGAAGATAATATTACGAGCGTTGACCTGTTCAACAGCCTTGATAAAGTCTTCTGTTGAAGGGTTCATGGTTTGACCACCTTCGATAACATAATCCACACCTTGAGAACGGAAGATATCTGCTAGACCTTTACCAGCTACTACAGCAATCAAAGCATACTCTTTTTCTTCAGCAGGCTTGCTAACTTTAGTAGCTTCTTTCTCAACCTGTGCTTCGTGTTGGTTACGCATATTGTCAACTTTTACCTTGACCAAGCTACCATATTTGAGACCTTCTTGCATAACAAGTCCTGGATCTTCTGTATGGACGTGGACTTTGACAATTTCATCATCGTTGACAACGAGGAGAGAGTCTCCAAGCTCGTTCAAGTAGTTACGGAATTCTTCGTAGTCAAAATCTTTAGCATAGGTTGGACCTTGCTTAAGAGCTACCATGATTTCAGTACAATAACCAAAGGTAATGTCCTCAGTCGCTACATGACCAGCTACAGACTTGTGGTGCTCCGCATTGATCATTTCACTCATATTAGCAGGAGTGGCTACAAAGTCCTCAGATGCAATATATTCGCCAGTAAGGGCTGAAAGGAAACCTTCGTAGATAAAGACCAATCCTTGACCACCTGAGTCCACAACACCAACTTCCTTCAAGACTGGAAGCATGTCCGGTGTTTTAGCTAGAGCTGTTTTAGCACCTTCCAAGGCTGCGCGCATGACTTCAACAGCGTCATCTGTTTGCTCAGCCTTTTTCTTAGCACCGATAGCAGCCCCACGAGAAACTGTCAAAATCGTTCCTTCAACTGGCTTCATCACTGCCTTGTAGGCAACTTCCACACCTGATTGGAAGGCAAGAGCCAAGTCTTGACCTGTTAACTCATCCTTATCCTTGATGGCTTGTGAAAATCCACGGAAAAGCTGAGACGTAATAACTCCTGAGTTCCCACGCGCGCCCATCAAAAGACCTTTAGCAAGAATACTCGCTACCTCTCCAACAGTAGAAGCTGGCTTGTCTGCAACTTCTTTAGCTCCATTTTCAATGGTCATTCCCATATTTGTACCAGTATCTCCATCTGGAACTGGGAAGACGTTTAATGAATTGACATATTCAGCTTGCTTATTCAAGCGAGTTGATGCAGCCTGCACCATTTCTTGAAATAAGCTAGTAGTAATTTTTGACACGGTTATTCTCCTACAACTTTGATATTTTGAATGTAGACATTTACAGTCTGAGCAGTAATTCCAAGTTGGTTTTCCAAACTAAAACGAACACGCTCTTGAATGTTTTTTGACACTTCGCTAATCTTTGTTCCGTAGCTCAACACGGTATATACATCAACTGCAATACTGCCATCTTCGGCCGCCTTTACGACGACACCTTTGGAATAATTTTCCTTACCTAGAAGGGCTTGGAAATTATCTTTGAGGGCATTTTTACTAGCCATACCGACCACACCAAAAATCTCAGTTGCTGCTCCACCTACGACGGTTGCAATCACTTCATCTGTTAGTTCGATTTGACCATCTTTTGTATTAATTTTTACAGTCATCCTTTTTACCTCAACTAGTTGATACTCTATTTTATCATATTTCAGCCCAAGTGTAAAAGCAGAATACTGTATCAGCGGATATTTACTCTATTTTTCAAATGATTTTATATCTACAGTAAAAGAAAAAAGACCCTAAGGTCTCCTTACTTCTATTATTAAACGCGTTCAACTTTACCTGATTTCAAAGCACGAGCTGAAGCCCAAACTTTTTTAGGTTTACCATCGATAAGAACAGTAACTTTTTGAAGGTTTGGTTTTACGGCACGTTTTGTTTGGTTCATCGCGTGTGAACGGTTGTTTCCTGATACAGTCTTACGACCTGTAAAGTAACATACTTTAGCCATTTGTGTTTTCCTCCTATTAGATCTAATATAGCGGATGTGCTAGCACCACATACCGTACTATGTTATCACACTTTCTTCATTTTTGCAAGGGAATTGGAAGATTTTTTTATTTATTTGTGATTCGAATGTGATCATGTCTTTAGTAAATCGAACGTGAAAATGTCCCATTTGGTAGAATAGTCATATGAAAAGGATCCAGCTAAATATGAATGAAATGAAAAAATATCTTGTGATAAAAGCTATAGCCCAAAGAAAAAACAAAGAAACTAGCCTGTGTCGAACTTAATCTTTCTGAAAGACAACTCAATCGTCTGCTACTAGCCTATCAACAGAAAGGAAAAGAAGCCTTCAGACACGGAAACAGAGAATTGGAAGATTTTTTATTTGTGTCTTAAATCAGATTTTACGTGACATTTTCTGCTCCTCACATGTCATTGTTGATTAACAAAAAACAACATTGAAAATAGGTGTATAAAAATCATCTCTAACTACTACTCAAGAGATACCTGTTAAGTCTAAGTACCACAGCTCATCTATCGGTTTTCTTACGATAATATCCAAGTCTAAATACAGTACACAAACCTCACTTACATACTTAGGGATAAAATACCTAAATAAGGTAGCGTAAGAAAGTCCCTCAAAGGGTAAACGATAATCTTTCAGAATACTACTGTCAATCGGAAGATCATCATTAAAAATATAAAACTTCCGATTATCATAATGAACACACAGGGATTTTATTGTTGTTTCAACTTTATTCATACTGAGCATTACCTGCGCCTAAGACAATCGCTTTTTTCTCTTCTTTCACTCTTTATCTCATTTCTTTTTATTCCCATCATATGTTTCTACGTAAGCATTATTTTCGCCCATTCGTTCGTAAAACTATACCAGTGGAGATTTTAGATGAAGTCCCATTACGGTTTACGATTTTCACATTACGACACGGAGTTTTGCAAATCAATTCTATTTGCCAAACGTAGTTAGTGAGGCAGGTAGCTAGACCGCTCACTACCAGTTACGACGTAAAGTTTTACGAATCGATATTATTCGAAAAACTTTACTAGTGGAGCGCCTAGCCAAGTTCCATAGAAACTTGGCGTTAGTTACTTAGATTGTTACACAATCAAATAAATTTACTGAACTACGACACGGAGTTTTACAAATCGATTCCATTTGTAAAACTCAGTTAGTGAGGCAGGTAGCTAGTTCGCCAAATAGCGACTAGCGTCCAACAATTAGGAACTTTAGTTCCAATTGTTGGTACTGAGTCACATTTTTTCTTCCAACTCTACATCTGGATACTTGTCCGCAAACCAACGGAGAGCAAAGTCATTTTCAAAGAGGAAGACTGGTTGATCAAAGCGGTCTTTGGCCAAGATATTGCGACTTGATGACATCCGTTCATCCAAGTCCTCAGGCTTAATCCAACGAACGGTCTTTTTACCCATTGGGCTCATGACCACTTCTGCATTGTACTCTCCTTCCATACGGTGCTTAAAGACTTCAAACTGGAGCTGACCGACAGCCCCTAGCATGTACTCGCCTGTTTGGTAATTCTTATAGAGCTGAATCGCCCCCTCTTGCACCAATTGCTCAATACCCTTGTGGAAGGATTTTTGCTTCATGACATTCTTCGCAGAAACTTTCATGAAAATTTCAGGGGTAAAGGTTGGCAGTGGTTCAAATTCAAATTTGTTTTTCCCAACTGTCAAGGTATCCCCAACCTGATAAGTGCCTGTATCGTAAACCCCGATAATATCACCTGCCACGGCATTGGTCACATTCTCACGACTTTCAGCCATAAACTGAGTAACATTAGACAGCTTGGCGCCCTTACCAGTACGAGGAAGATTGACACTCATGCCACGCTCAAATTCACCTGATACGATACGGACAAAGGCAATACGGTCACGGTGACGAGGGTCCATGTTGGCTTGGATTTTAAAGACAAATCCTGAGAAATCCTTGTCGTAAGGATCCACAATTTCGCCGTCTGTTTTCTTATGACCATGTGGTTCTGGAGCAAACTTGAGGAAGGTTTCAAGGAAGGTCTGCACACCAAAGTTAGTAAGGGCTGAACCGAAGAAGACAGGTGTCAATTCTCCAGCCAGAATAGCTTCCTCTGAAAACTCATTCCCAGCTTCATTTAAAAGCTCAATATCATCCTTGACTTGCTCGTAGAAAGGATTGCTACCAAAAAGTTTGTCCCCATCGTCTAGGCTAGCAAAACGCTCATCCCCTTTATAAAGTTCTAAACGTTGGTTATAGAGGTCATACAAGCCCTCAAAGGCTTTCCCCATCCCGATAGGCCAGTTCATAGGGTAGCTAGCAATGCCCAAGATTTCTTCCAATTCTTGCAAGAGATCCAAAGGCTCACGACCGTCACGGTCCAGCTTGTTCATAAAGGTAAAGACTGGAATGCCACGATGTTTCACAACCTCAAACAATTTCTTGGTTTGCGCCTCGATACCCTTGGCAGAATCCACCACCATGACCGCAGCATCCACCGCCATCAAGGTACGATAGGTATCTTCTGAGAAGTCCTCATGCCCTGGGGTGTCGAGGATATTCACGCGCTTACCATCGTAGTCAAACTGCATCACAGATGAGGTCACCGAAATCCCACGTTGCTTCTCGATATCCATCCAGTCAGACTTGGCAAAAGTCCCTGTTTTCTTCCCTTTTACCGTACCAGCCTCACGAATCTCGCCCCCAAAGTAGAGCAGTTGCTCAGTGATGGTTGTTTTCCCCGCGTCCGGGTGAGAGATGATGGCAAAGGTACGACGTTTCTTAATTTCTTCTTGAATATTCATAAGTTCTCTTTCTTTGATTCTCTATTTTTCTTGTTTCATATAGCTAAGAATGATTTCTACATTGGATTGTACCATTCCTTTCAACACTCCATTATATCGGATTTTAGCATTTTTTTCAATTTCTATTTCTTTTCAGTTCCCCCTCCCTTATTTATAGGAAAATATGGTAAAATAGAACAGACTAAAAATCATCATTTCACGAAAGGATGCAAGATGAAAATTACGCAAGAAGAGGTAACACACGTTGCCAATCTTTCAAAATTAAGATTCTCTGAAGAAGAAACCGCTGCCTTTGCGACTACCTTGTCTAAGATTGTTGACATGGTTGAGTTGCTAGGCGAAGTCGACACAACCGGTGTCGCACCTACTACAACCATGGCTGACCGTAAAACCGTTCTCCGACCTGATGTGGCCGAAGAAGGGACAGATCGTGATCGCTTGTTTAAAAACGTACCTGAAAAAGACAACTACTATATCAAGGTACCAGCTATCCTAGACGATGGAGGAGATGCCTAATGACTTTTAACAATAAAACCATTGAAGACTTGCACAATCTCCTTGTTTCTAAGGAAATTTCAGCAACAGAATTGACACAAGCTACGCTTGAAGATATCCAATCTCGCGAGACAGCTATTAACGCTTTTGTTACCATCGCTGAGGAGCAAGCCCTTGCTCAAGCTAAAGCTATTGATGAAGCTGGAATTGACACTGACAATGTCCTTTCAGGAATTCCACTTGCAGTTAAAGATAATATCTCTACAGACGGCATTCTCACAACTGCTGCCTCAAAAATGCTCTACAACTATGAGCCAATCTTTGATGCGACTGCGGTTGCTAATGCAAAAGCTAAAGGCATGATTGTCGTAGGGAAAACTAACATGGACGAATTTGCCATGGGTGGATCAGGTGAAACTTCTCACTATGGCGCTACTAAAAATGCATGGGACCACAGCAAAGTTCCTGGTGGCTCATCAAGTGGTTCAGCCGCAGCTGTAGCCTCAGGACAAGTCCGCTTGTCACTTGGTTCTGATACTGGTGGTTCCATCCGCCAACCTGCTGCCTTCAACGGGATTGTTGGTCTCAAACCAACCTACGGAACAGTTTCTCGTTTCGGTCTCATTGCCTTCGGTAGCTCATTAGATCAAATCGGACCTTTCGCACCAACTGTTAAGGAAAACGCCCTCTTGCTCAACGCTATTGCCAGCGAAGATGCTAAAGACTCTACCTCTGCCCCTGTCCGCATTGCCGACTTTACTTCAAAAATCGGCCAAGACATCAAGGGCATGAGAATCGCTTTGCCTAAGGAATATCTTGGCGAAGGGATTGACCCAGAAGTTAAGGAAGCCATTCTAAATGCAGCTAAACACTTTGAAAAACTTGGCGCTATCGTCGAAGAAGTCAGCCTGCCTCACTCTAAATACGGTGTTGCCGTTTACTACATCATCGCTTCATCAGAAGCTTCATCAAACTTGCAACGTTTTGACGGTATCCGTTATGGCTACCGCGCAGAAGATGCAACCAACCTTGATGAAATCTATGTAAACAGCCGTAGCCAAGGTTTTGGTGAAGAAGTGAAGCGCCGTATCATGCTAGGTACTTTCAGCCTTTCATCAGGTTACTACGATGCTTACTACAAGAAGGCTGGTCAAGTTCGCACCCTCATCATTCAAGATTTCGAAAAAGTCTTCGCGGATTACGACTTGATTTTGGGTCCAACTGCTCCAAGTGTTGCTTATGACTTGGATTCTCTCAACCACGATCCAGTTGCTATGTACTTGGCTGATCTCTTGACCATCCCAGTCAACTTAGCTGGTCTCCCAGGAATTTCGATTCCAGCTGGATTCTCTCAAGGTCTACCAGTCGGTCTGCAATTGATTGGTCCTAAGTACTCTGAGGAAACCATTTACCAAGCTGCTGCTGCTTTTGAGGCGACAACAGACTACCACAAACAACAACCCGTGATTTTTGGAGGTGACAACTAATGAACTTTGAAACAGTCATTGGACTTGAAGTCCACGTAGAGCTAAACACCAATTCAAAAATCTTCTCACCGACTTCTGCCCACTTTGGAAATGACCAAAATGCCAACACTAACGTGATTGACTGGTCTTTCCCAGGAGTTCTGCCAGTCCTCAATAAAGGTGTTGTTGATGCCGGTATCAAGGCTGCTCTTGCCCTCAATATGGACATCCACAAAAAGATGCACTTTGACCGCAAGAACTACTTCTACCCTGATAATCCAAAAGCCTACCAAATTTCTCAGTTTGATGAGCCAATCGGTTATAATGGTTGGATTGAAGTCGAGCTAGAAGACGGTACGACTAAGAAAATCGGTATCGAACGTGCCCACCTAGAAGAAGACGCTGGTAAAAACACCCACGGTACAGACGGCTACTCTTACGTTGACCTTAACCGCCAAGGGGTACCTTTGATTGAGATTGTATCTGAAGCCGATATGCGTTCGCCAGAAGAAGCCTATGCTTACCTAACCGCCCTCAAGGAAGTTATCCAGTACGCTGGCATTTCTGACGTTAAGATGGAAGAAGGTTCTATGCGTGTGGATGCCAATATTTCTCTTCGTCCTTATGGTCAAGAAAAATTCGGTACCAAGACTGAGTTGAAGAACCTCAACTCCTTCTCAAACGTTCGCAAAGGTCTTGAATACGAGGTTCAACGTCAAGCTGAAATCCTTCGCTCAGGTGGTCAAATCCGCCAAGAAACACGCCGTTACGATGAAGCTAACAAGGCAACCATCCTCATGCGTGTCAAGGAAGGCGCTGCTGACTACCGCTACTTCCCAGAACCAGACCTACCTCTCTTTGAAATCTCAGACGAGTGGATTGAGGAAATGCGTACTGAATTACCAGAGTTTCCAAAGGAACGCCGTGCACACTACGTATCTGACCTTGGTTTGTCAGACTACGATGCTAGCCAGTTGACTGCAAACAAAGTTACATCTGACTTCTTTGAGAAAGCTGTTGCTCTTGGTGGTGATGCCAAGCAAGTCTCTAACTGGCTCCAAGGGGAAGTCGCTCAGTTCTTGAACGCAGAAGGCAAGACACTGGAACAAATCGAATTGACACCAGAAAACTTGGTTGAAATGATTGCCATCATCGAAGACGGTACTATCTCTTCTAAGATTGCCAAGCAAGTCTTTGTCCACCTGGCTAAAAATGGCGGTGGCGCGCGTGAATACGTGGAAAAAGCTGGCATGGTTCAAATCTCAGATCCAGCTGTCTTGATTCCAATTATCCACCAAGTCTTTGCGGATAATGAAGCCGCAGTTGCCGACTTCAAGTCAGGCAAACGTAACGCAGATAAGGCCTTTACAGGATTCCTTATGAAAGCAACCAAAGGCCAAGCTAACCCACAAGTCGCCCTTAAACTTCTTGCACAAGAATTAGCGAAGTTGAAAGAAGATTAATATGTAAAAGAAACCAGCCCTGAGGTTGGTTTTTTCTTGACAAATATATAGAAAGCGTTTACAATGTTACGTGTAAAGTTTCCTAAAAGGAAAACTAAAAATCTCAACAATAAGGAGTTATTCATATGGCTACTATGAAAGCAGCTCGCTGGCATGCAGCAAAAGATGTTCGTATTCAAGAAGTAGAAATTCCTGAAGTACTTCCGCACCAAGTAAAAGTTGCAGTTAAATTCACAGGGATTTGTGGTACTGACCTCCACGAATTTTTAGATGGCCCTATCTTCATCCCAACAGAAGAACATGTCTATTCTGGTCAAAAAGCCCCGGTAACACTTGGACATGAATTTTCTGGTGAAATTGTAGAAGTCGGAAGCGATGTTACTCGTGTTAAAGTTGGTGATCGTGTTGCTGTAGAACCAATTCTAGCTAAGAATAACTTAGTTGGTAATTATAATTTGGATCCAAACCTTAATTTTGTCGGTTTGGCTGCAGACGGTGGATTTGCCAAATATTGTGTTTTAGACGGTGACTTAGTACATGTCATTCCAGATAGCTTAAGCTATGAGCAAGCTGCTCTCACTGAGCCAGCTGCTGTTGCAGTTTATGCAGTTCGTCAATCAGCACTAAAAGCTGGTGATACTGCTGCTGTCTTTGGCTTAGGTCCGATTGGTCTCTTAATTGTAGAAGCCCTTCGTGCAGCGGGTGCTTCTAAGATTTATGCTGTTGAACTATCACCTGAACGTCAAGCAAAAGCTGAAGAGTTAGGAGCTATCGTTGTCCGTCCGGAAGAAGGTGAAACAGCTGTTGAAGCTATTCATCGTTTAACAAACGGTGGTGTAGATGTTTCCTATGAAGTAACGGGTGTGCCAGTAGTTTTAGGACAAGCCTTAGCTGCCGTGCATAAAGCAGGTGAGTGCATGGTGGTCTCTATCTGGGAACGAGAAGCAAATATTAATCCGAATGAATTTGCAATCCAAGAAAAGACACTAAAAGGAATCATTGCTTATCGACATATCTTCCCTAAAGTATTAGAATTGATGGAACAAGGCTACTTCTCTGCTGAAAAATTAGTTACTAAGAAAATTAAATTGGAAAATATCGTCGAAGAAGGCTTTATCGAATTAACTCAAGATAAGTCACAAATTAAAATTTTGGTAGAACCAGAATAAAAATCAATCTTTTTAAGACAATACTAACAGGTCGGAGTAAGCTTACTTCGGCCTTTTGAAATATAATACTCTTCGAAAATCTCTTCAAACCACATCAGCGTCACATTACCGTATATATGGTTACTGACTTCGTCAGTTCTATCCACAACCTCAAAACAGTGTTTTGAGCAGCCTGCGGCTTTCTTCCTAGTTTGCTCTTTGATTTCCATTGAGCATGAGAAGAAATATAGTGGATACTCTTTAACATTAACCACTCCACCTGACTAGGCAATATTCTTTTTCGCTCCTACCATCTCCCAATAACTATTTTGGCTTTATTTCCAGAAGATTTTATGGTAGAATGAAGAGTAATAATATTTATTAAAGAGGTAAAAACATGATTGAAGCAAGCAAATTGAAAGCTGGTATGACATTTGAAACTGCAGACGGAAAATTGATCCGCGTTTTGGAAGCTAGCCACCACAAACCAGGTAAAGGGAACACGATCATGCGTATGAAATTGCGTGATGTCCGTACTGGTTCTACATTTGACACAAGCTACCGTCCAGAAGAAAAATTCGAACAAGCTATTATCGAGACTGTTCCAGCTCAATACTTGTACAAAATGGATGAAACTGCCTACTTCATGAATACTGAAACTTACGACCAATACGAAATCCCAGTCGTAAACGTTGAAAATGAATTGCTTTACATCCTTGAAAACTCTGATGTGAAAATCCAATTCTACGGAACTGAAGTAATCGGTGTCACTGTACCAACTACTGTTGAATTAACAGTCGCTGAAACACAACCATCTATCAAAGGTGCTACTGTTACAGGTTCTGGTAAACCAGCAACTATGGAAACTGGACTTGTTGTCAACGTTCCTGACTTCATCGAAGCTGGACAAAAATTGATCATCAACACTGCAGAAGGAACTTACGTTTCTCGTGCCTAATCTCTAGAAAGAGGTCATTCTATGGGAATTGAAGAACAATTTGGCGAAATCGTTATCGCTCCACGTGTACTTGAAAAAATCATTGCCATCGCAACTGCTAAAGTTGATGGTGTCCACTCATTTTCAAATAAATCCGTATCTGATACCCTATCAAAACTCTCTCTTGGTCGTGGCGTCTACTTAAAAGAAAGCAACGAAGAGCTAACTGCTGACATCTATCTCTATCTTGAGTACGGTGTGAAAGTACCTAAAGTCGCTATGGCTATCCAAAAAGCTGTTAAGGACGCTGTTCGTAATATGGCTGATGTGGAACTTTCTGTTGTCAATATTCACGTTGCGGGAATCGTTCCGGATAAAACTCCGAAACCAGAGTTGAAAGATCTATTTAACGAGGACTTCCTCAATGACTAGTCCATTATTAGAATCTAGACGTGAACTTCGTAAATGCGCTTTTCAAGCTCTTATGAGCCTTGAATTCGGCACAGATATGGAAACAGCTTGTCACTTTGCCTACACACATGACCGTGAAGATGCTGATGTGCAGATCCCTGCCTTTCTTCTGAACTTGGTTTCTGGTGTTCAAGCACAAAAAGACGAGTTGGATAAACAAATCAACCAGCACCTCAAGTCAGGCTGGACAGTTGAACGATTGACCTTGGTCGAAAAAAACTTACTACGCTTGGGTATCTTTGAAATCACATCATTTGATACACCTCAGCTGGTAGCAGTCAATGAAGCTATTGAACTTGCCAAGAATTTTTCAGATCAAAAATCAGCCCGCTTTATCAACGGACTGCTTAGTCAATTTGTAACTGAAGAAAATGAATAATCGAAAAGGTGTTTGGTCTTCCAAGCACCTTTTGGCTTTCCCCTCTGCACAGAGTAATACTCTTCAAAAATCTCTTCAAACCACGTCAGCGTCGGCTTGTCGTATAGATGTTACTGACTTCGTCAGTTCTATCTGCAACCTCAAAACAGTGTTTTGAGCTGACTTCGTCAGTCTTATCTACAACCTCAAAACGGTGTTTTGAGCAGCCTGCGGCTAGCTTTCTAGTTTGCTCTTTGATTTTCATTGAGTATAAGAAGCACATAAAAACTAGAACTGACTGCCAGTTCTAGTTTTTATGTATTCTGAGGTATTAGTATTTTCTAAATCTTTGATAGCGTTCTTCCAACAACTCTTCTAGCGGTTTTTGTGAAAGTAGAGCTAGCTCAGCTTGGAGTTCTTTTTTGACACTCTTAATCAGTTCTTTGCTAGAAAGTCCTGCTTCAGAAATCACCTTATCCACCACGTCCATTTCTAACAGTTCATGCGAAGTGATTTTCATCAGTTCTGCCGCTTCCATGGCACGACTGCCGTCCTTCCATAGAATGGAAGCAAAACCTTCTGGACTGAGAATAGCATAAATAGAATTTTCCAGCATCCAAACACGGTCTGCAACGGCTAGAGCCAGAGCTCCACCTGAACCACCTTCACCGATAATAATGGCGATAATAGGAACTTTCAGGTCACTCATTTCCATGAGATTGCGAGCGATAGCTTCCCCTTGACCGCGTTCTTCCGCTCCGACACCAGGATAGGCACCTGCTGTATTGATAAAGGTCACAACTGGACGGCCAAATTTTTCAGCCTGTTTCATCAACCGTAGAGCCTTGCGGTAGCCTTCTGGATGCGGTTGTCCAAAATTCCGTTTGAGGTTGTCTTGCAAACTCTTGCCTTTTTGGATACCAACCACTGTTACAGCTTGGTCTCCAAGCCATCCGATACCACCAACAACTGCACCATCATCTCGAAAAGAACGATCACCGTGTAATTGGATAAATTCATCAAAAATGCCTGTCGCAAAGTCCAAGCTTGTCAAGCGACTCTGCTCACGCGCTTCTCTGACTATTTTTGCAATATTCATCTAGGACCCCCTCCGTGCAATCTGACTAGGCTAGCAATGGTGTCTGGCAAATCTCTTCTTTTGACAATCGCATCCACAAAGCCATGTTCCAATAGGAATTCTGCCTTTTGGAAATCCTCAGGCAAGCTTTCACGAACCGTATTTTCAATGACACGACGCCCAGCAAAACCGACCAAGCTCTGTGGTTCAGCCAGAATAATATCGCCTTCCATAGCGAAAGAAGCTGTCACACCACCAGTCGTTGGATCTGTCAAAATGGTCAGGTAAAAGAGACCAGCATTTGAATGGCGTTTAACTGCTGCAGAAATTTTGGCCATCTGCATGAGACTCATGATTCCTTCCTGCATACGGGCTCCACCAGAGGCTGTGAAGAGAACAACTGGCAATTGTTCGACAGTTGCATACTCAAATAAGCGAGTGATTTTTTCCCCTACAACCGTACCCATAGAAGCCATGATAAAGTTGGAATCCATAATACCAAGAGCCACAGTCTGATCTTTAATAAGAGCAGTTCCTGTCACAACAGCTTCATCCAGACCTGTTTTTTCACGCATAGATGCCAGTTTCTTTTGATAACCAGGGAAATGCAAGGGATCCTTACTTTCAATCCCCGTAAACAATTCCTTGAAGGTTCCCATATCAATCGTCAAAGCCAAGCGTTCTTGGGCAGAAATACGAAAGGTATAGCTACAATGTGGACAGATACGCTCACTTCCCAGATCCTTCTGGTAGATGGTATGCTTACAACCCGGACACTGGGAAAATAATTCATCTGGAACCTCTGGCTTAGCTTGAGGTTTTTCCCTAACCGAACGATTGGGATTGATTCGAATATACTTATCTTTTTTACTAAATAGAGCCATTGATTCCCCTTTTCGGTTTAAACTCTTGAAGTCATTTTATTCTTTTTCTTGATATTTAGGTAAGAAAGTTTCCATCAAGAAGGAAGTATCGTAATCTCCAGCAATGACATTGCGATCTGAAATGAGGTCAAGCTGGAAATCTGCATTGGTCTGCACCCCTTCAATCTCTAGTTCATAGAGGGCACGTTGCATTTTCATCAAGGCATCAAAACGATTTTCTCCATGAACGATGATTTTAGCAATCATACTATCATAATAAGGCGGAATGGTATAACCTGGATAAACTGCTGAATCCACGCGCAAGCCAACTCCACCACTTGGCAGATAGAGATTAGTAATCTTACCTGGACTTGGAGCAAAGTTAAAGGCTGGGTTTTCTGCATTGATACGACACTCGATGGCATGACCGCGTAGGACAATATCTTCTTGCTTAACAGACAAAGGATGACCTGCCGCAATGCGAATCTGTTCCTTAACGATATCCACACCTGAAACAAATTCTGTTACTGGATGTTCTACTTGTACACGAGTATTCATTTCCATGAAATAGAAATTGCCACTGACTTCATCAAGAAGAAACTCAATGGTCCCTGCATTTTCATAGCCAACAGACTCTGCCGCTCGAACAGCAGCAGAACCAATTTCATGGCGTAGCGTTTTCCCGATTGCAATCGAAGGACTTTCTTCCAAAACCTTTTGGTTGTTCCGTTGTAGAGAACAATCCCGTTCCCCCAAGTGAATCACATTCCCGTGTTCATCTCCTAGGATTTGAACCTCGATGTGACGAGCTGGATAGATAACCCGTTCTATGTACATGGCACCATTGCCATAATTGGCCTTGGCTTCACTAGAGGCAGTTTCAAAGGCTGAAACGAGGTCTTCTGGCTTTTCAACCTTACGAATCCCTTTACCACCTCCACCTGCTGAAGCCTTGAGCATAACAGGGTAGCCAATTTTTTCAGCAACAATCAAGGCTTCCTCAGAGTTATGCACTTCTCCATCTGAACCTGGAATGACTGGAACACCAGCTTTGATCATCTGAGCACGCGCATTGATTTTGTCTCCCATCATATCCATGACATGACCAGATGGGCCGATAAACTTAATCCCCACCTCTTCACACATGGTCGCAAATTTGGAATTTTCACTGAGAAATCCAAAGCCTGGGTGAATGGCTTCTGCCTCAGTCAAGACTGCAGCTGATAGAACCGCATTGATATTGAGATAAGACTCAGTTGCCTTACCAGGACCGATGCAAACAGCCTCATCTGCCAAAAGCGTATGAAGGGCTTCCTTATCAGCAGTTGAATAAACCGCCACCGTCGCAATCCCCAGTTCACGCGCCGCACGGATAATACGAACCGCAATTTCACCACGATTGGCAATTAAAATTTTTCGAAACATGGAGAACCTCCTTAGTTCCCTATTGCAAAGGTAAGAGTACCACTAGCTGCAAGCTTGCCATCCACTTCAGCCTTTGCTTCAACCACAGCTATGGTGCCACGACGTTTTACAAAAGTCGCTGTCATAAGCAATTGGTCGCCTGGTACAACTTGCTTCTTGAACTTAACCTTGTCCATACCAGCGTAAAAGACCAGTTTTCCTTTATTTTCAGGTTTTGATAACTCCAAGACACCAGCAGTTTGCGCCAAGGCTTCCATAATCAGAACACCTGGCATAACTGGGTATTGAGGAAAATGGCCGTTAAAGAAAGGCTCATTGATGGTCACATTTTTGATGGCAACGATGGTATCCTCGCTCACTTCCAAGACACGGTCCACTAGGAGCATAGGATAACGGTGGGGAAGGGCTTCTTTGATTCCTTGAATATCGATCATTTGATGCGTACCAATCCTTTACCAAACTCAACCATTTCTTCGTTAGAGACGAGAATTTCAGTTACCACACCATCCTTAGGTGCAGGAATTTCATTCATGACTTTCATGGCTTCGATGATCACCAATGTTTGACCTTTTTTGACACTATCGCCAACTGTTACAAAGGCAGGTTTATCTGGACCAGCAGCCAAGTAAGCCACCCCAACAAGTGGGCTCTCTACAACATCTCCCTCAGCAGCCACACTTGCTTCAGCTGGTGCTGGAACCTCTTCTGTTACAGTCTCTGCTGGAGTAGATGTAGTAGCCACTGGACTCGGTGTTGTTAGAACGGGCGCTGGAGCGACTTGAGATGCAACTTCAGATACAAGTCTCGCTTCATTCTTGCTAAACTGCAACTCATTCGTCCCATTCTTATAAGAAAATTCTCTCAAACTTGACTGGTCAAATTGGGCCATCAAGTCTTTAATATCGTTTAAATTCATACTTATTTATTCTCCCAACGTTTGAAAGCAAGAACGGCATTGTGGCCGCCAAAACCAAAAGTATTTGAAATAGCGTATGGAATTTCTTGCTCCAAGCCTTGTCCATAAACGACATTGGCTTCGATATAATCTGATACTTCACTTGTTCCAGCTGTCATTGGTACAAAGTTATGACGCATGGCTTCGATTGTAACGATAGCTTCTACTGCACCCGCAGCACCCAGCAAATGTCCTGTGAAAGACTTGGTTGATGATACAGGTACTTCCTTACCAAGAACATCTACGATTGCACCACTTTCTCCTTTTTCATTAGCAGGAGTTGATGTTCCGTGAGCATTGACATAGGCTACTTGCTCTGGAGAAATCTCTGCTTCTTCCAAGGCTAGTTTGATGGCCTTGATGGCTCCCTGACCTTCTGGATGTGGTGAAGTCATGTGGTAGGCATCACAAGTATTTCCGTAACCAACCACTTCAGCCAGGATAGTAGCGCCACGTTTTTCGGCGTGTTCAAGACTTTCAAGAACCAACATCCCTGAACCTTCCCCCATAACAAACCCATTTCTGTCCTTATCAAATGGGATAGAAGCACGAGTTGGATCCTCTGTAGTAGAGAGAGCTGTCAAGGCTTGGAAACCAGCAATAGCAAAAGGTGTGATAGAGGCTTCTGAACCGCCTACCAACATAACGTCTTGGAAACCAAACTTAATCGAGCGGAAGGCATCCCCAATCGCATCATTTGATGAAGCGCAGGCAGTGTTAATGGATTTACAAACACCGTTTGCTCCAAAACGCATGGCAACATTTCCTGAAGCCATATTTGGCAAGGCTTTTGGAAGGGTCAATGGTTTCACACGTTTTGGTCCTTTTTCGTTGAGACGAAGCACTTGATCTTCAATTTCCTTGATTCCACCAATACCAGAGGCCACAATAACACCAAAACGATCCTTGTCAAGAGTCTCTACATCAAGACCTGCATGATTAACAGCCTCTTGAGCTGCATACAAGGCATATAAAGAATAGTTATCAAAACGGTTGCTATCTTTCTTTACAAAGTATTTATCAAAAGGAAAATCTTGGATTTCTGCCGCATTATGCACATCAAAGTCACTGTGATCAAATTTTGTTATTTGACCAATTCCGATTTTTCCAGTTGTCAAACTATTCCAAAATTCTTCTGGTGTATTTCCGATTGGAGATGTCACTCCATAACCTGTTACTACTACGCGATTTAGTTTCATCTTTTTTACCTCTAGCTTCTGCTACATACTGAGGCCGCCATCAATGGCAACCACTTGACCAGTTAGATAATCTTGGCCTGCTAAAAATACTGTCAAATCTGCAACCTGCTCTGCCTGCCCAAATTCTTTCATCGGAATCTGAGCTAGTGTAGCTTCCTTAATCTTATCTGATAAGATAGCGGTCATATCAGACTCAATCATTCCTGGAGCAATCACATTGACTCGTATATTCCGACTAGCGACTTCGCGTGCCACAGACTTGGTAAAGCCAATCAAGCCAGCCTTAGAAGCAGCATAGTTAGCTTGACCAATATTCCCCATCAAACCAACAACACTAGACATATTAATGATAGCACCTTCTCTGGCTTTCATCATCGGTTTCAAGACTGATTGTGTCATATTAAAGGCACCAGTCAGATTGACCTTGAGCACTTTTTCAAAATCTGCTTCTGTCATCTTGAGCATAAGAGTATCTTGGGTGATCCCTGCATTGTTGACCAAAACATCTACTGAACCCAGTTCTGCAATAGCTTGATCAATCATACGCTTAGCGTCTGCAAAATCTGATACATCTCCTGAAATGGGAACCACCTTGATACCATAGTTTGAAAACTCAGCGAGCAATTCTTCTGAGATTGCCCCACGACTGTTTAAGACAATGTTGGCTCCTGCTTGAGCAAACTTGTGGGCGATGGCAAGACCAATTCCACGACTCGAACCTGTAATAAAGATATTTTTATGTTCTAGTTTCATTTTTTTCCTTTCAAAACTTCTACTTATTTTAGTCTATTTTTCTAAAAGTGCTACTAAACTCGCTTGATCTTCCACATGAGCTAAGTGAGCAGTTTGATCAATTTTTTTAACAAAACCTGACAAGACTTTCCCCGGTCCAATCTCGATAAAGTTGCTTATGCCTGCTTCTTGCATGACCCCAATACTTTCATAGAAACGAACGGGTTCCTTGACCTGACGCGTCAAGAGCTGAGCAATGTCCTCTTTTTGCATCACAGCAGCTTCTGTATTGCCGACTAGGGGACAAGTAAAATCTGAAAAACTTACCTGAGCTAGAGTTTCAGCTAGTTTCTGGCTAGCAGGTTCAAGGAGAGCGGTGTGAAAGGGACCTGACACCTTGAGAGGAATCAAGCGTTTGGCACCTGCTTCTTGCAAAAGTTCAACCGCTCGATCAACTGCAACCACTTCTCCAGCAATGACGATTTGTGCAGGTGTGTTATAGTTGGCTGGAGTAACCACTCCAAGTTCAGAAGCTTTTTGACAGGCTTCTTCAATGACCTCTACTGGCGTATTGAGAACTGCTACCATCTTGCCAGAGTCAGCAGGAGCCGCTTCTTCCATATAGGCTCCACGCTTAGCTACCAAGGCAACCGCATCTTCAAAATCCAAGGCGCCGCTTGCCACCAAGGCAGAGTATTCTCCAAGAGATAAACCAGCAACCATATCAGGCTGATAGCCCTTTTCTTGCAATAAACGGTAGATAGCAACCGAAGTCGCTAGAATGGCTGGTTGCGTATAGCGGGTCTGATTGAGTTTGTCTTCTTCCCTATCGATGAGATAACGCAAATCATAACCGAGCACCTGACTCGCTCGATCAATCGTTTCTTTGACAATAGGGTAGTGATCATAGAGATCCCGTCCCACCCCTAGATACTGGGCACCTTGACCAGCAAATAAAAAGGCTGTTTTAGTCATTTCTTACAACTCCTGCCCAGCGAGAGGCTTCTTCTTGAATTTTCTTAGCTGCTCCGTAATACAAATCTTTTAGGATTTCTTCAGCTGTTTCTTCTTTAGAAACAAGCCCTGCGATTTGACCTGCCATGACAGAGCCACCATCCACATCACCGTGAACAACTGCTTTGGCTAGGGCGCCTGCTCCCATTTGTTCAAAGATTTCTAAATCAGGATCTTCCTGCTTAAAGGCATCTTTTTCAGCCAGTTCAAAATCTCTAGTCAACTGATTTTTAATAGCACGAACAGCATGACCAAAGTGCTGAGCTGAAATCGTAGTATCAATATCCCTTGCTTTTAAAATTTTCTCCTTGTAGTTTGGATGGGCATTCGACTCTTTTGCAACTACAAACCGTGTCCCCACCTGTACAGCCTCTGCACCTAGCATAAAGCCAGCCGCAGCACCTTCACCATCCGCAATTCCTCCTGCAGCAATAACAGGAATAGATACAGCTGCCGCCACTTGACGCACCAAGGTCATGGTTGTTAATTTACCGATATGTCCCCCAGCTTCCATTCCTTCTGCAATAACAGCGTCTGCACCGATTTTTTCCATGCGTTTAGCTAAAGCAACACTAGGAACGACAGGAATAACGATTATCCCTGCTTCATGGAAGCGTTCCATGTATTTGCCAGGATTTCCTGCCCCTGTTGTCACTACCTTAACACCTTCCTCGATAACAAGGTCTACAATATCTTCCACAAAGGGAGACAAGAGCATGATGTTGACACCAAAAGGTTTATCAGTCAATGATTTGATTTTATCAATATTGGCCTTGACAACTTCTTTAGGGGCATTCCCCCCACCGATAATGCCTAGTCCCCCAGCCTTGGAAACAGCCCCTGCCAAATCACCATCAGCAACCCAGGCCATTCCTCCTTGGAAAATAGGATACTCAATATTCAATAATTCTGTAATACGCGTTTTCATAGTGCCTCCATCGTTTCTTGCTTACGTAATAGTTCGATACTGTCATAATTTGACAATCAAACTATTGCCTAAACAAGAGGGAGCGGGTTTCCCTACTCCTTCTATCTATATTCTGCTTATACTCTTCGAAAATCAAATTCAAACCACGTCAGCGTCACCTTGCCGTACTCAAGTACAGCCTGCGGCTAGCTTCCTAGTTTGCTCTTTGATTTTCATTGAGTATTATTTTGTTTGCTCTTCAACGTAGGCAACCAAGTCACCAACTGTTTTCAAGTCATCTTCTGCTTCGATTTGGATATCAAAAGCATCTTCGATTTCTGAGATTACTTGGAACAAGTCCAATGAATCAGCGTCCAAATCATCAAAAGTTGATTCAAGTGTTACTTCTGATGCATCTTTTCCAAGTTCTTCAACGATAATTTCTTGTACTTTTTCAAATACTGCCATGATAGGACTCCTTTAAAATAAATAGTTTTTTATAACAATGTGTTCACCACATGATTACCTAAATTGTAAGAATGAGCGTGCCCCAGGTCAAGCCTCCACCGAAGCCTGATAGCAGAACAGTCTGACTACCATCTAAACGGATGAGGCCTTGTTCTACACACTCTGAAAGTAAAATCGGGATACTGGCTGCACTGGTATTGCCATATTCCATCATATTGGCTGGAAGTTTGGCTCGGTCAACACCAATTTTTCTAGCCATCTTATCCAAAATACGGATATTAGCCTGATGCAATAGCAGATAATCCAAGTCTGTCGCCTCTATAGGAGATTCTTCAATAGTCTGCTTGATAGACTTGGCTACATCCCGAATAGCAAAATCAAAGACCGCGCGCCCATCCATCTTCAAAAATGAATCTGCATTTTCTTGATCTGAAAATGGAGAATGTAGACCTGAATGTCCATAGGTCAGACACTCGCTGCGACTTCCATCGCTATTGAGACTCTCAGCCAAGAAATGCTCTTGCTCGCTAGCTTCTAACAAGACGCCACCAGCACCATCTCCAAACAAAACAGCTGTTGATCGGTCCGACCAATCGACTGCCTTAGAGAGGGTTTCACTACCAATCACCAAGCCTTTTTGAAAGCGACCGGAAGCGATAAACTTTTCAGCAGTTGAAAGAGCAAATACAAATCCACTGCAAGCAGCTGTTAGGTCAAAAGCAAAAGCTTTTTTTGCACCAATATTAGCTTGAACACGAGCAGCTGTAGAGGGCATCATCGAATCTGGAGTAATGGTAGCTAGGATGATAAAATCCAACTCCTCCCCTGTGATTCCTGCTTTTGTCATCAGTTTCTTAGCAACCTCTGTAGCCAAATCACTGGTAGATTCTGTTCTTGAAATATGCCTTTGTCGTATTCCCGTCCGACTTGAAATCCACTCATCATTGGTATCCATAATCTGAGCCAAGTCGTGATTTGTAACCACTTGCTCTGGCACATAATGAGCAACCTGGCTTATTTTTGCAAAAGCCATTATTTCAAATCCTCCAAAAATTGGTAAAGATTGGTCAACCCTTTGCTCATAACATCAATTTCTTCCTTACTCATACCATCAATGATTTTTTCAACCATGGCCTTGTGGAAGCGTTTATGTAACCTATGAACCAAGCGACCCTTCTTTGTCAAATGTAAATGCACCACACGACGATCCTGCTCTGAGCGAATGCGTTCAATGTAACCCTTGCGTTCGAGATTATTCAAACTAGTCGTAACGGTCCCAAGAGTCACCATCAACTCTTTTGACACTTGACTTGGTGTCACGTCTGGGAATTTCCCAATCACATCAATCGTATGCATTTCTTTGATGGAGATATCCTTGAAACGACTACCTCTCAAGCTCACTTCCTCAATGACAAGGACATTGTTAAATATAGATGTTAAATATTCATTAATTCGTTGGTAGTCCAATCTTTCTTTCCCTCCTTCTCAAAAAACTTTTACAATCAAAACATTTGACAAGAGAATTATATCAAAGTTCAAAGAATGATGCAAGTATTTTTTTATTTTCCTGTAAATTTAGGTCTTCTTCTCTCCGAATGAGCTCGCACTCCCTCTTTGAAATCCTCTGTTTGAGCTAAGGATTCCTGTAGGTTCAGTTCTAAAGTAGCGTAATCCTGCCAGTCTTTAAATTGGCTCTCCCAAACCAACTTCTTAATGGCTACATAGGAATTACTTGAACCACGTCTTAATTTTTTAAGAAGCTGTTCTCTCGTCTTTTCAAGTTTATCAGCTTCAGAAACGCGGTAAACCAATCCCCATTCTAGGGCTTTTTCTGCGGTCAAAGCCTCACCTGTCATGGCTAATTGAGTTGCACGCGTCACACCGATACTGCGACTCAAGAGATGAATTCCCCCTGCATCTGGAGCCAAGCCAACGCCAACAAAGGCTTGGATAAACTTAGCCTTATCCGTTGCAAGACAGAAATCTGCCGCAACAGCCATATTCGCTGCGGCACCTGCAACAGCACCGTCAACTTCCATTAAAACAGGTTTGGCTATTTGTTTGATTTTATACGAAATCGTATTGACCAGTTCTGCGATTCTCGTCAATGATGGAATATCATCCTCATCCACTGCCCGCTTCATCTCTACCAAATCTCCTCCAACTGAAAAGACTTTGCCATTGGCATTGATTAAGATAAAATGCACAGCTGGATTTTCTTCTGCCAGAGTCAAGGCTTCTAAAATTTCTTCACACATAGGAATATGAAAGCCATTTGCAACCTCAGGACGGTTCAAGGTAAGGATTGCCAAGTCCTCTTCAAGCTGATAAATAATATGTTCCATCAGGACTCCTTTTTATTTTATAAGCAGTGTAAATTATTTTGTTTTCAAAGTATATCTTTTTTAGGAGCAGAAAGCAAGAAAAAATCGACTAAAAGTGTCTCAGCCGATTGGAAAGGCTCGCTTTAGAATAGAAAACGCTTACATAGACTCCCAAAGAAAGATGGATAGAAAGACGCTTTTCAACTTCTTTCTATCCATTACTTCCTTCAAGAGTCCACACCAGCAATTTTCAGTTCCATTTCATGAACTATCTTACTTGTCTCGTGTTTCTTCTTTATCTTACTCTACCATCAAAGCCTTCTACTTGTACTAGAGGAGGAAGGATTCCCATCCAAAAGATGGTGTCCTGTTTCCAGAACCACTTCCCCGCTAGAAGCTGACATATTCCCACTACAGGTTTGCGACTAATTTTTCCTATAGTTTTTATCCAGCAATATAGTAACTTCTATGGTCGCCTGCGATATTTCACATGTCGCTTATCTTAACTGAGCAAGAATAGCTTTGAGTTTCTCAATCAACTCATCTTCTGTGTGGTCAGACTCTTTCTCATTGGCTAGGAAAGCAACTGCTTGAGCGAGTGCTTCTCGTGCTTGGTCGAGAACTTTCGCATCTACACTTGTAAGGTCGTTTTCTTGCAGAACCTTAGTCAATTCCTTGGTCAATTTCTTGAGTTCTGACTCTTTCTTGCGACGAGCGATGAGGAAGAGAAGGAGACCAAGAAGGGCAAGTAGACTGCCAATCATCGTACCATATGGAAGATGACCTTGCTCTTTCCTTGTTTCTTTCATTTCTTCTTCATCCTTAGTCGCTTGCTTGCCTTTCAAGGATTCGAGTGCTTCTTTGACCTTGGCAGTCATCTCTTTCAAGCCTGCCTCTGTCAAGTCAGCATTTCTAAGGGCTTCTTGACCCTCTCCGAGAATGATCTTCGCAGCGTCGATGACAGATTGATCAATACCATCCAAGTCTTTCAAACGAGTTTCTAGTTCTTCAACCAATCGAGCAAGTTCAGACTTGTCAACAGGACGAGTCTCGCTAGGAGTCACTGTAGTGCCTGAATTGTTTGAAGTAGATGTAGAAACTGGTGTTTCTTGAGCTGGAGTACTTGCTTGAGCCTGTCCAACAGTAGACGATGGAGTAGCAGGATTGCTATTACTACTATCGTCTGTCGTCACACCAGGGGCTGGAGTATTACCACTGTTACCCGGTGTCGTACTGTTGCTATTGCTGTCAGCAGGGGTAGTAGTACCGCCGTTGTTGGTGTTAGCACCGTTATCGGCATTAGTACCGCTGTTGGTGTTAGCACTGTCGTCAGGACGTGGAGTTGGATTTGGACGAGGAGCAGGCTGAGGATTGATGTTATCGATAGCTTGTTTGCCATTATTCTTCGCTTCATCTACCTTATCGTTAGTTGTCGCGTCGTCAATAGCTTTCTTAGCGACAGTTACTGCTGTATCAACATCAGTTTTCGCTTTGTCCTTCTCTTCTTTCGTCAAGTCGGTACGCTTATCAATCTCATCTTTCTTAGCCTTAGCTGCTTGGTCGATTTCTTGCTTAGCGTTTGGTTTTGAATGCGGCGTTGTGTCTACATCGTTGATGGCTTGGATTCCATCCGTTTTCGCTGTAGATACTGTATCATTCGTTGTCGCATCCGTTACAGCTTTCTTCGCTTTTGTAACTTCTGTATCAACTGCTGCTTTCGCCGCTTTCTTCTCTTCATCCGTTAACTGGTTGTTGCCGTCGATAGCGTTTTTCTTCGCTGTGGCTGCCTGATCAATCGCGGTGTTCGCTGCTGGTTTAACCTTGCCTGAATGAGCTTCGTTAAGGGCTTCAATTCCCTTATTCTTCGCGTCCGTTACTCCGGCATCAGTCGTTGCCGCATCAATCTTAGATTCCGCATCTTGCTTCGCATCCGCTACTGCTTGCTTGGCTTCTCTACGTTCGTCTTCCGTCATGTCCGCAGTATTGTCAATCGCGGTGTTTGCCTCTTGAGCTTTCGTTGCGATTTCTTGCTTAGCGTTTGGTTTTGAATGCGGCGTTGTGTCTACATCGTTGATGGCTTGGATTCCATCCGTTTTCGCTGTAGATACTGTATCATTCGTTGTCGCATCCGTTACAGCTTTCTTCGCTTTTGTAACTTCTGTATCAACTGCTGCTTTCGCCGCTTTCTTCTCTTCATCCGTTAACTGGTTGTTGCCGTCGATAGCGTTTTTCTTCGCTGTGGCTGCCTGATCAATCGCGGTGTTCGCTGCTGGTTTAACCTTGCCTGAATGAGCTTCGTTAAGGGCTTCAATTCCCTTATTCTTCGCGTCCGTTACTCCGGCATCAGTCGTTGCCGCATCAATCTTAGATTCCGCATCTTGCTTCGCATCCGCTACTGCTTGCTTGGCTTCTCTACGTTCGTCTTCCGTCATGTCCGCAGTATTGTCAATCGCGGTGTTTGCCTCTTGAGCTTTCGTTGCGATTTCTTGCTTAGCGTTTGGTTTTGAATGCGGCGTTGTGTCTACATCGTTGATGGCTTGGATTCCATCCGTTTTCGCTGTAGATACTGTATCATTCGTTGTCGCATCCGTTACAGCTTTCTTCGCTTTTGTAACTTCTGTATCAACTGCTGCTTTCGCCGCTTTCTTCTCTTCATCCGTTAACTGGTTGTTGCCGTCGATAGCGTTTTTCTTCGCTGTGGCTGCCTGATCAATCGCGGTGTTCGCTGCTGGTTTAACCTTGCCTGAATGAGCTTCGTTAAGGGCTTCAATTCCCTTATTCTTCGCGTCCGTTACTCCGGCATCAGTCGTTGCCGCATCAATCTTAGATTCCGCATCTTGCTTCGCATCCGCTACTGCTTGCTTGGCTTCTCTACGTTCGTCTTCCGTCATGTCCGCAGTATTGTCAATCGCGGTGTTTGCCTCTTGAGCTTTCGTTGCGATTTCTTGCTTAGCGTTTGGTTTTGAATGCGGCGTTGTGTCTACATCGTTGATGGCTTGGATTCCATCCGTTTTCGCTGTAGATACTGTATCATTCGTTGTCGCATCCGTTACAGCTTTCTTCGCTTTTGTAACTTCTGTATCAACTGCTGCTTTCGCCGCTTTCTTCTCTTCATCCGTTAACTGGTTGTTGCCGTCGATAGCGTTTTTCTTCGCTGTGGCTGCCTGATCAATCGCGGTGTTCGCTGCTGGTTTAACCTTGCCTGAATGAGCTTCGTTAAGGGCTTCAATTCCCTTATTCTTCGCGTCCGTTACTCCGGCATCAGTCGTTGCCGCATCAATCTTAGATTCCGCATCTTGCTTCGCATCCGCTACTGCTTGCTTGGCTTCTCTACGTTCGTCTTCCGTCATGTCCGCAGTATTGTCAATCGCGGTGTTTGCCTCTTGAGCTTTCGTTGCGATTTCTTGCTTAGCGTTTGGTTTTGAATGCGGCGTTGTGTCTACATCGTTGATGGCTTGGATTCCATCCGTTTTCGCTGTAGATACTGTATCATTCGTTGTCGCATCCGTTACAGCTTTCTTCGCTTTTGTAACTTCTGTATCAACTGCTGCTTTCGCCGCTTTCTTCTCTTCATCCGTTAACTGGTTGTTGCCGTCGATAGCGTTTTTCTTCGCTGTGGCTGCCTGATCAATCGCGGTGTTCGCTGCTGGTTTAACCTTGCCTGAATGAGCTTCGTTAAGGGCTTCAATTCCCTTATTCTTCGCGTCCGTTACTCCGGCATCAGTCGTTGCCGCATCAATCTTAGATTCCGCATCTTGCTTCGCATCCGCTACTGCTTGCTTGGCTTCTCTACGTTCGTCTTCCGTCATGTCCGCAGTATTGTCAATCGCGGTGTTTGCCTCTTGAGCTTTCGTTGCGATTTCTTGCTTAGCGTTTGGTTTTGAATGCGGCGTTGTGTCTACATCGTTGATGGCTTGGATTCCATCCGTTTTCGCTGTAGATACTGTATCATTCGTTGTCGCATCCGTTACAGCTTTCTTCGCTTTTGTAACTTCTGTATCAACTGCTGCTTTCGCCGCTTTCTTCTCTTCATCCGTTAACTGGTTGTTGCCGTCGATAGCGTTTTTCTTCGCTGTGGCTGCCTGATCAATCGCGGTGTTCGCTGCTGGTTTAACCTTGCCTGAATGAGCTTCGTTAAGGGCTTCAATTCCCTTATTCTTCGCGTCCGTTACTCCGGCATCAGTCGTTGCCGCATCAATCTTAGATTCCGCATCTTGCTTCGCATCCGCTACTGCTTGCTTGGCTTCTCTACGTTCGTCTTCCGTCATGTCCGCAGTATTGTCAATCGCGGTGTTTGCCTCTTGAGCTTTCGTTGCGATTTCTTGCTTAGCGTTTGGTTTTGAATGCGGCGTTGTGTCTACATCGTTGATGGCTTGGATTCCATCCGTTTTCGCTGTAGATACTGTATCATTCGTTGTCGCATCCGTTACAGCTTTCTTCGCTTTTGTAACTTCTGTATCAACTGCTGCTTTCGCCGCTTTCTTCTCTTCATCCGTTAACTGGTTGTTGCCGTCGATAGCGTTTTTCTTCGCTGTGGCTGCCTGATCAATCGCGGTGTTCGCTGCTGGTTTAACCTTGCCTGAATGAGCTTCGTTAAGGGCTTCAATTCCCTTATTCTTCGCGTCCGTTACTCCGGCATCAGTCGTTGCCGCATCAATCTTAGATTCCGCATCTTGCTTCGCATCCGCTACTGCTTGCTTGGCTTCTCTACGTTCGTCTTCCGTCATGTCCGCAGTATTGTCAATCGCGGTGTTTGCCTCTTGAGCTTTCGTTGCGATTTCTTGCTTAGCGTTTGGTTTTGAATGCGGCGTTGTGTCTACATCGTTGATGGCTTGGATTCCATCCGTTTTCGCTGTAGATACTGTATCATTCGTTGTCGCATCCGTTACAGCTTTCTTCGCTTTTGTAACTTCTGTATCAACTGCTGCTTTCGCCGCTTTCTTCTCTTCATCCGTTAACTGGTTGTTGCCGTCGATAGCGTTTTTCTTCGCTGTGGCTGCCTGATCAATCGCGGTGTTCGCTGCTGGTTTAACCTTGCCTGAATGAGCTTCGTTAAGGGCTTCAATTCCCTTATTCTTCGCGTCCGTTACTCCGGCATCAGTCGTTGCCGCATCAATCTTAGATTCCGCATCTTGCTTCGCATCCGCTACTGCTTGCTTGGCTTCTCTACGTTCGTCTTCCGTCATGTCCGCAGTATTGTCAATCGCGGTGTTTGCCTCTTGAGCTTTCGTTGCGATTTCTTGCTTAGCGTTTGGTTTTGAATGCGGCGTTGTGTCTACATCGTTGATGGCTTGGATTCCATCCGTTTTCGCTGTAGATACTGTATCATTCGTTGTCGCATCCGTTACAGCTTTCTTCGCTTTTGTAACTTCTGTATCAACTGCTGCTTTCGCCGCTTTCTTCTCTTCATCCGTTAACTGGTTGTTGCCGTCGATAGCGTTTTTCTTCGCTGTGGCTGCCTGATCAATCGCGGTGTTCGCTGCTGGTTTAACCTTGCCTGAATGAGCTTCGTTAAGGGCTTCAATTCCCTTATTCTTCGCGTCCGTTACTCCGGCATCAGTCGTTGCCGCATCAATCTTAGATTCCGCATCTTGCTTCGCATCCGCTACTGCTTGCTTGGCTTCTCTACGTTCGTCTTCCGTCATGTCCGCAGTATTGTCAATCGCGGTGTTTGCCTCTTGAGCTTTCGTTGCGATTTCTTGCTTAGCGTTTGGTTTTGAATGCGGCGTTGTGTCTACATCGTTGATGGCTTGGATTCCATCCGTTTTCGCTGTAGATACTGTATCATTCGTTGTCGCATCCGTTACAGCTTTCTTCGCTTTTGTAACTTCTGTATCAACTGCTGCTTTCGCCGCTTTCTTCTCTTCATCCGTTAACTGGTTGTTGCCGTCGATAGCGTTTTTCTTCGCTGTGGCTGCCTGATCAATCGCGGTGTTCGCTGCTGGTTTAACCTTGCCTGAATGAGCTTCGTTAAGGGCTTCAATTCCCTTATTCTTCGCGTCCGTTACTCCGGCATCAGTCGTTGCCGCATCAATCTTAGATTCCGCATCTTGCTTCGCATCCGCTACTGCTTGCTTGGCTTCTCTACGTTCGTCTTCCGTCATGTCCGCAGTATTGTCAATCGCGGTGTTTGCCTCTTGAGCTTTCGTTGCGATTTCTTGCTTAGCGTTTGGTTTTGAATGCGGCGTTGTGTCTACATCGTTGATGGCTTGGATTCCATCCGTTTTCGCTGTAGATACTGTATCATTCGTTGTCGCATCCGTTACAGCTTTCTTCGCTTTTGTAACTTCTGTATCAACTGCTGCTTTCGCCGCTTTCTTCTCTTCATCCGTTAACTGGTTGTTGCCGTCGATAGCGTTTTTCTTCGCTGTGGCTGCCTGATCAATCGCGGTGTTCGCTGCTGGTTTAACCTTGCCTGAATGAGCTTCGTTAAGGGCTTCAATTCCCTTATTCTTCGCGTCCGTTACTCCGGCATCAGTCGTTGCCGCATCAATCTTAGATTCCGCATCTTGCTTCGCATCCGCTACTGCTTGCTTGGCTTCTCTACGTTCGTCTTCCGTCATGTCCGCAGTATTGTCAATCGCGGTGTTTGCCTCTTGAGCTTTCGTTGCGATTTCTTGCTTAGCGTTTGGTTTTGAATGCGGCGTTGTGTCTACATCGTTGATGGCTTGGATTCCATCCGTTTTCGCTGTAGATACTGTATCATTCGTTGTCGCATCCGTTACAGCTTTCTTCGCTTTTGTAACTTCTGTATCAACTGCTGCTTTCGCCGCTTTCTTCTCTTCATCCGTTAACTGGTTGTTGCCGTCGATAGCGTTTTTCTTCGCTGTGGCTGCCTGATCAATCGCGGTGTTCGCTGCTGGTTTAACCTTGCCTGAATGAGCTTCGTTAAGGGCTTCAATTCCCTTATTCTTCGCGTCCGTTACTCCGGCATCAGTCGTTGCCGCATCAATCTTAGATTCCGCATCTTGCTTCGCATCCGCTACTGCTTGCTTGGCTTCTCTACGTTCGTCTTCCGTCATGTCCGCAGTATTGTCAATCGCGGTGTTTGCCTCTTGAGCTTTCGTTGCGATTTCTTGCTTAGCGTTTGGTTTTGAATGCGGCGTTGTGTCTACATCGTTGATGGCTTGGATTCCATCCGTTTTCGCTGTAGATACTGTATCATTCGTTGTCGCATCCGTTACAGCTTTCTTCGCTTTTGTAACTTCTGTATCAACTGCTGCTTTCGCCGCTTTCTTCTCTTCATCCGTTAACTGGTTGTTGCCGTCGATAGCGTTTTTCTTCGCTGTGGCTGCCTGATCAATCGCGGTGTTCGCTGCTGGTTTAACCTTGCCTGAATGAGCTTCGTTAAGGGCTTCAATTCCCTTATTCTTCGCGTCCGTTACTCCGGCATCAGTCGTTGCCGCATCAATCTTAGATTCCGCATCTTGCTTCGCATCCGCTACTGCTTGCTTGGCTTCTCTACGTTCGTCTTCCGTCATGTCCGCAGTATTGTCAATCGCGGTGTTTGCCTCTTGAGCTTTCGTTGCGATTTCTTGCTTAGCGTTTGGTTTTGAATGCGGCGTTGTGTCTACATCGTTGATGGCTTGGATTCCATCCGTTTTCGCTGTAGATACTGTATCATTCGTTGTCGCATCCGTTACAGCTTTCTTCGCTTTTGTAACTTCTGTATCAACTGCTGCTTTCGCCGCTTTCTTCTCTTCATCCGTTAACTGGTTGTTGCCGTCGATAGCGTTTTTCTTCGCTGTGGCTGCCTGATCAATCGCGGTGTTCGCTGCTGGTTTAACCTTGCCTGAATGAGCTTCGTTAAGGGCTTCAATTCCCTTATTCTTCGCGTCCGTTACTCCGGCATCAGTCGTTGCCGCATCAATCTTAGATTCCGCATCTTGCTTCGCATCCGCTACTGCTTGCTTGGCTTCTCTACGTTCGTCTTCCGTCATGTCCGCAGTATTGTCAATCGCGGTGTTTGCCTCTTGAGCTTTCGTTGCGATTTCTTGCTTAGCGTTTGGTTTTGAATGCGGCGTTGTGTCTACATCGTTGATGGCTTGGATTCCATCCGTTTTCGCTGTAGATACTGTATCATTCGTTGTCGCATCCGTTACAGCTTTCTTCGCTTTTGTAACTTCTGTATCAACTGCTGCTTTCGCCGCTTTCTTCTCTTCATCCGTTAACTGGTTGTTGCCGTCGATAGCGTTTTTCTTCGCTGTGGCTGCCTGATCAATCGCGGTGTTCGCTGCTGGTTTAACCTTGCCTGAATGAGCTTCGTTAAGGGCTTCAATTCCCTTATTCTTCGCGTCCGTTACTCCGGCATCAGTCGTTGCCGCATCAATCTTAGATTCCGCATCTTGCTTCGCATCCGCTACTGCTTGCTTGGCTTCTCTACGTTCGTCTTCCGTCATGTCCGCAGTATTGTCAATCGCGGTGTTTGCCTCTTGAGCTTTCGTTGCGATTTCTTGCTTAGCGTTTGGTTTTGAATGCGGCGTTGTGTCTACATCGTTGATGGCTTGGATTCCATCCGTTTTCGCTGTAGATACTGTATCATTCGTTGTCGCATCCGTTACAGCTTTCTTCGCTTTTGTAACTTCTGTATCAACTGCTGCTTTCGCCGCTTTCTTCTCTTCATCCGTTAACTGGTTGTTGCCGTCGATAGCGTTTTTCTTCGCTGTGGCTGCCTGATCAATCGCGGTGTTCGCTGCTGGTTTAACCTTGCCTGAATGAGCTTCGTTAAGGGCTTCAATTCCCTTATTCTTCGCGTCCGTTACTCCGGCATCAGTCGTTGCCGCATCAATCTTAGATTCCGCATCTTGCTTCGCATCCGCTACTGCTTGCTTGGCTTCTCTACGTTCGTCTTCCGTCATGTCCGCAGTATTGTCAATCGCGGTGTTTGCCTCTTGAGCTTTCGTTGCGATTTCTTGCTTAGCGTTTGGTTTTGAATGCGGCGTTGTGTCTACATCGTTGATGGCTTGGATTCCATCCGTTTTCGCTGTAGATACTGTATCATTCGTTGTCGCATCCGTTACAGCTTTCTTCGCTTTTGTAACTTCTGTATCAACTGCTGCTTTCGCCGCTTTCTTCTCTTCATCCGTTAACTGGTTGTTGCCGTCGATAGCGTTTTTCTTCGCTGTGGCTGCCTGATCAATCGCGGTGTTCGCTGCTGGTTTAACCTTGCCTGAATGAGCTTCGTTAAGGGCTTCAATTCCCTTATTCTTCGCGTCCGTTACTCCGGCATCAGTCGTTGCCGCATCAATCTTAGATTCCGCATCTTGCTTCGCATCCGCTACTGCTTGCTTGGCTTCTCTACGTTCGTCTTCCGTCATGTCCGCAGTATTGTCAATCGCGGTGTTTGCCTCTTGAGCTTTCGTTGCGATTTCTTGCTTAGCGTTTGGTTTTGAATGCGGCGTTGTGTCTACATCGTTGATGGCTTGGATTCCATCCGTTTTCGCTGTAGATACTGTATCATTCGTTGTCGCATCCGTTACAGCTTTCTTCGCTTTTGTAACTTCTGTATCAACTGCTGCTTTCGCCGCTTTCTTCTCTTCATCCGTTAACTGGTTGTTGCCGTCGATAGCGTTTTTCTTCGCTGTGGCTGCCTGATCAATCGCGGTGTTCGCTGCTGGTTTAACCTTGCCTGAATGAGCTTCGTTAAGGGCTTCAATTCCCTTATTCTTCGCGTCCGTTACTCCGGCATCAGTCGTTGCCGCATCAATCTTAGATTCCGCATCTTGCTTCGCATCCGCTACTGCTTGCTTGGCTTCTCTACGTTCGTCTTCCGTCATGTCCGCAGTATTGTCAATCGCGGTGTTTGCCTCTTGAGCTTTCGTTGCGATTTCTTGCTTAGCGTTTGGTTTTGAATGCGGCGTTGTGTCTACATCGTTGATGGCTTGGATTCCATCCGTTTTCGCTGTAGATACTGTATCATTCGTTGTCGCATCCGTTACAGCTTTCTTCGCTTTTGTAACTTCTGTATCAACTGCTGCTTTCGCCGCTTTCTTCTCTTCATCCGTTAACTGGTTGTTGCCGTCGATAGCGTTTTTCTTCGCTGTGGCTGCCTGATCAATCGCGGTGTTCGCTGCTGGTTTAACCTTGCCTGAATGAGCTTCGTTAAGGGCTTCAATTCCCTTATTCTTCGCGTCCGTTACTCCGGCATCAGTCGTTGCCGCATCAATCTTAGATTCCGCATCTTGCTTCGCATCCGCTACTGCTTGCTTGGCTTCTCTACGTTCGTCTTCCGTCATGTCCGCAGTATTGTCAATCGCGGTGTTTGCCTCTTGAGCTTTCGTTGCGATTTCTTGCTTAGCGTTTGGTTTTGAATGCGGCGTTGTGTCTACATCGTTGATGGCTTGGATTCCATCCGTTTTCGCTGTAGATACTGTATCATTCGTTGTCGCATCCGTTACAGCTTTCTTCGCTTTTGTAACTTCTGTATCAACTGCTGCTTTCGCCGCTTTCTTCTCTTCATCCGTTAACTGGTTGTTGCCGTCGATAGCGTTTTTCTTCGCTGTGGCTGCCTGATCAATCGCGGTGTTCGCTGCTGGTTTAACCTTGCCTGAATGAGCTTCGTTAAGGGCTTCAATTCCCTTATTCTTCGCGTCCGTTACTCCGGCATCAGTCGTTGCCGCATCAATCTTAGATTCCGCATCTTGCTTCGCATCCGCTACTGCTTGCTTGGCTTCTCTACGTTCGTCTTCCGTCATGTCCGCAGTATTGTCAATCGCGGTGTTTGCCTCTTGAGCTTTCGTTGCGATTTCTTGCTTAGCGTTTGGTTTTGAATGCGGCGTTGTGTCTACATCGTTGATGGCTTGGATTCCATCCGTTTTCGCTGTAGATACTGTATCATTCGTTGTCGCATCCGTTACAGCTTTCTTCGCTTTTGTAACTTCTGTATCAACTGCTGCTTTCGCCGCTTTCTTCTCTTCATCCGTTAACTGGTTGTTGCCGTCGATAGCGTTTTTCTTCGCTGTGGCTGCCTGATCAATCGCGGTGTTCGCTGCTGGTTTAACCTTGCCTGAATGAGCTTCGTTAAGGGCTTCAATTCCCTTATTCTTCGCGTCCGTTACTCCGGCATCAGTCGTTGCCGCATCAATCTTAGATTCCGCATCTTGCTTCGCATCCGCTACTGCTTGCTTGGCTTCTCTACGTTCGTCTTCCGTCATGTCCGCAGTATTGTCAATCGCGGTGTTTGCCTCTTGAGCTTTCGTTGCGATTTCTTGCTTAGCGTTTGGTTTTGAATGCGGCGTTGTGTCTACATCGTTGATGGCTTGGATTCCATCCGTTTTCGCTGTAGATACTGTATCATTCGTTGTCGCATCCGTTACAGCTTTCTTCGCTTTTGTAACTTCTGTATCAACTGCTGCTTTCGCCGCTTTCTTCTCTTCATCCGTTAACTGGTTGTTGCCGTCGATAGCGTTTTTCTTCGCTGTGGCTGCCTGATCAATCGCGGTGTTCGCTGCTGGTTTAACCTTGCCTGAATGAGCTTCGTTAAGGGCTTCAATTCCCTTATTCTTCGCGTCCGTTACTCCGGCATCAGTCGTTGCCGCATCAATCTTAGATTCCGCATCTTGCTTCGCATCCGCTACTGCTTGCTTGGCTTCTCTACGTTCGTCTTCCGTCATGTCCGCAGTATTGTCAATCGCGGTGTTTGCCTCTTGAGCTTTCGTTGCGATTTCTTGCTTAGCGTTTGGTTTTGAATGCGGCGTTGTGTCTACATCGTTGATGGCTTGGATTCCATCCGTTTTCGCTGTAGATACTGTATCATTCGTTGTCGCATCCGTTACAGCTTTCTTCGCTTTTGTAACTTCTGTATCAACTGCTGCTTTCGCCGCTTTCTTCTCTTCATCCGTTAACTGGTTGTTGCCGTCGATAGCGTTTTTCTTCGCTGTGGCTGCCTGATCAATCGCGGTGTTCGCTGCTGGTTTAACCTTGCCTGAATGAGCTTCGTTAAGGGCTTCAATTCCCTTATTCTTCGCGTCCGTTACTCCGGCATCAGTCGTTGCCGCATCAATCTTAGATTCCGCATCTTGCTTCGCATCCGCTACTGCTTGCTTGGCTTCTCTACGTTCGTCTTCCGTCATGTCCGCAGTATTGTCAATCGCGGTGTTTGCCTCTTGAGCTTTCGTTGCGATTTCTTGCTTAGCGTTTGGTTTTGAATGCGGCGTTGTGTCTACATCGTTGATGGCTTGGATTCCATCCGTTTTCGCTGTAGATACTGTATCATTCGTTGTCGCATCCGTTACAGCTTTCTTCGCTTTTGTAACTTCTGTATCAACTGCTGCTTTCGCCGCTTTCTTCTCTTCATCCGTTAACTGGTTGTTGCCGTCGATAGCGTTTTTCTTCGCTGTGGCTGCCTGATCAATCGCGGTGTTCGCTGCTGGTTTAACCTTGCCTGAATGAGCTTCGTTAAGGGCTTCAATTCCCTTATTCTTCGCGTCCGTTACTCCGGCATCAGTCGTTGCCGCATCAATCTTAGATTCCGCATCTTGCTTCGCATCCGCTACTGCTTGCTTGGCTTCTCTACGTTCGTCTTCCGTCATGTCCGCAGTATTGTCAATCGCGGTGTTTGCCTCTTGAGCTTTCGTTGCGATTTCTTGCTTAGCGTTTGGTTTTGAATGCGGCGTTGTGTCTACATCGTTGATGGCTTGGATTCCATCCGTTTTCGCTGTAGATACTGTATCATTCGTTGTCGCATCCGTTACAGCTTTCTTCGCTTTTGTAACTTCTGTATCAACTGCTGCTTTCGCCGCTTTCTTCTCTTCATCCGTTAACTGGTTGTTGCCGTCGATAGCGTTTTTCTTCGCTGTGGCTGCCTGATCAATCGCGGTGTTCGCTGCTGGTTTAACCTTGCCTGAATGAGCTTCGTTAAGGGCTTCAATTCCCTTATTCTTCGCGTCCGTTACTCCGGCATCAGTCGTTGCCGCATCAATCTTAGATTCCGCATCTTGCTTCGCATCCGCTACTGCTTGCTTGGCTTCTCTACGTTCGTCTTCCGTCATGTCCGCAGTATTGTCAATCGCGGTGTTTGCCTCTTGAGCTTTCGTTGCGATTTCTTGCTTAGCGTTTGGTTTTGAATGCGGCGTTGTGTCTACATCGTTGATGGCTTGGATTCCATCCGTTTTCGCTGTAGATACTGTATCATTCGTTGTCGCATCCGTTACAGCTTTCTTCGCTTTTGTAACTTCTGTATCAACTGCTGCTTTCGCCGCTTTCTTCTCTTCATCCGTTAACTGGTTGTTGCCGTCGATAGCGTTTTTCTTCGCTGTGGCTGCCTGATCAATCGCGGTGTTCGCTGCTGGTTTAACCTTGCCTGAATGAGCTTCGTTAAGGGCTTCAATTCCCTTATTCTTCGCGTCCGTTACTCCGGCATCAGTCGTTGCCGCATCAATCTTAGATTCCGCATCTTGCTTCGCATCCGCTACTGCTTGCTTGGCTTCTCTACGTTCGTCTTCCGTCATGTCCGCAGTATTGTCAATCGCGGTGTTTGCCTCTTGAGCTTTCGTTGCGATTTCTTGCTTAGCGTTTGGTTTTGAATGCGGCGTTGTGTCTACATCGTTGATGGCTTGGATTCCATCCGTTTTCGCTGTAGATACTGTATCATTCGTTGTCGCATCCGTTACAGCTTTCTTCGCTTTTGTAACTTCTGTATCAACTGCTGCTTTCGCCGCTTTCTTCTCTTCATCCGTTAACTGGTTGTTGCCGTCGATAGCGTTTTTCTTCGCTGTGGCTGCCTGATCAATCGCGGTGTTCGCTGCTGGTTTAACCTTGCCTGAATGAGCTTCGTTAAGGGCTTCAATTCCCTTATTCTTCGCGTCCGTTACTCCGGCATCAGTCGTTGCCGCATCAATCTTAGATTCCGCATCTTGCTTCGCATCCGCTACTGCTTGCTTGGCTTCTCTACGTTCGTCTTCCGTCATGTCCGCAGTATTGTCAATCGCGGTGTTTGCCTCTTGAGCTTTCGTTGCGATTTCTTGCTTAGCGTTTGGTTTTGAATGCGGCGTTGTGTCTACATCGTTGATGGCTTGGATTCCATCCGTTTTCGCTGTAGATACTGTATCATTCGTTGTCGCATCCGTTACAGCTTTCTTCGCTTTTGTAACTTCTGTATCAACTGCTGCTTTCGCCGCTTTCTTCTCTTCATCCGTTAACTGGTTGTTGCCGTCGATAGCGTTTTTCTTCGCTGTGGCTGCCTGATCAATCGCGGTGTTCGCTGCTGGTTTAACCTTGCCTGAATGAGCTTCGTTAAGGGCTTCAATTCCCTTATTCTTCGCGTCCGTTACTCCGGCATCAGTCGTTGCCGCATCAATCTTAGATTCCGCATCTTGCTTCGCATCCGCTACTGCTTGCTTGGCTTCTCTACGTTCGTCTTCCGTCATGTCCGCAGTATTGTCAATCGCGGTGTTTGCCTCTTGAGCTTTCGTTGCGATTTCTTGCTTAGCGTTTGGTTTTGAATGCGGCGTTGTGTCTACATCGTTGATGGCTTGGATTCCATCCGTTTTCGCTGTAGATACTGTATCATTCGTTGTCGCATCCGTTACAGCTTTCTTCGCTTTTGTAACTTCTGTATCAACTGCTGCTTTCGCCGCTTTCTTCTCTTCATCCGTTAACTGGTTGTTGCCGTCGATAGCGTTTTTCTTCGCTGTGGCTGCCTGATCAATCGCGGTGTTCGCTGCTGGTTTAACCTTGCCTGAATGAGCTTCGTTAAGGGCTTCAATTCCCTTATTCTTCGCGTCCGTTACTCCGGCATCAGTCGTTGCCGCATCAATCTTAGATTCCGCATCTTGCTTCGCATCCGCTACTGCTTGCTTGGCTTCTCTACGTTCGTCTTCCGTCATGTCCGCAGTATTGTCAATCGCGGTGTTTGCCTCTTGAGCTTTCGTTGCGATTTCTTGCTTAGCGTTTGGTTTTGAATGCGGCGTTGTGTCTACATCGTTGATGGCTTGGATTCCATCCGTTTTCGCTGTAGATACTGTATCATTCGTTGTCGCATCCGTTACAGCTTTCTTCGCTTTTGTAACTTCTGTATCAACTGCTGCTTTCGCCGCTTTCTTCTCTTCATCCGTTAACTGGTTGTTGCCGTCGATAGCGTTTTTCTTCGCTGTGGCTGCCTGATCAATCGCGGTGTTCGCTGCTGGTTTAACCTTGCCTGAATGAGCTTCGTTAAGGGCTTCAATTCCCTTATTCTTCGCGTCCGTTACTCCGGCATCAGTCGTTGCCGCATCAATCTTAGATTCCGCATCTTGCTTCGCATCCGCTACTGCTTGCTTGGCTTCTCTACGTTCGTCTTCCGTCATGTCCGCAGTATTGTCAATCGCGGTGTTTGCCTCTTGAGCTTTCGTTGCGATTTCTTGCTTAGCGTTTGGTTTTGAATGCGGCGTTGTGTCTACATCGTTGATGGCTTGGATTCCATCCGTTTTCGCTGTAGATACTGTATCATTCGTTGTCGCATCCGTTACAGCTTTCTTCGCTTTTGTAACTTCTGTATCAACTGCTGCTTTCGCCGCTTTCTTCTCTTCATCCGTTAACTGGTTGTTGCCGTCGATAGCGTTTTTCTTCGCTGTGGCTGCCTGATCAATCGCGGTGTTCGCTGCTGGTTTAACCTTGCCTGAATGAGCTTCGTTAAGGGCTTCAATTCCCTTATTCTTCGCGTCCGTTACTCCGGCATCAGTCGTTGCCGCATCAATCTTAGATTCCGCATCTTGCTTCGCATCCGCTACTGCTTGCTTGGCTTCTCTACGTTCGTCTTCCGTCATGTCCGCAGTATTGTCAATCGCGGTGTTTGCCTCTTGAGCTTTCGTTGCGATTTCTTGCTTAGCGTTTGGTTTTGAATGCGGCGTTGTGTCTACATCGTTGATGGCTTGGATTCCATCCGTTTTCGCTGTAGATACTGTATCATTCGTTGTCGCATCCGTTACAGCTTTCTTCGCTTTTGTAACTTCTGTATCAACTGCTGCTTTCGCCGCTTTCTTCTCTTCATCCGTTAACTGGTTGTTGCCGTCGATAGCGTTTTTCTTCGCTGTGGCTGCCTGATCAATCGCGGTGTTCGCTGCTGGTTTAACCTTGCCTGAATGAGCTTCGTTAAGGGCTTCAATTCCCTTATTCTTCGCGTCCGTTACTCCGGCATCAGTCGTTGCCGCATCAATCTTAGATTCCGCATCTTGCTTCGCATCCGCTACTGCTTGCTTGGCTTCTCTACGTTCGTCTTCCGTCATGTCCGCAGTATTGTCAATCGCGGTGTTTGCCTCTTGAGCTTTCGTTGCGATTTCTTGCTTAGCGTTTGGTTTTGAATGCGGCGTTGTGTCTACATCGTTGATGGCTTGGATTCCATCCGTTTTCGCTGTAGATACTGTATCATTCGTTGTCGCATCCGTTACAGCTTTCTTCGCTTTTGTAACTTCTGTATCAACTGCTGCTTTCGCCGCTTTCTTCTCTTCATCCGTTAACTGGTTGTTGCCGTCGATAGCGTTTTTCTTCGCTGTGGCTGCCTGATCAATCGCGGTGTTCGCTGCTGGTTTAACCTTGCCTGAATGAGCTTCGTTAAGGGCTTCAATTCCCTTATTCTTCGCGTCCGTTACTCCGGCATCAGTCGTTGCCGCATCAATCTTAGATTCCGCATCTTGCTTCGCATCCGCTACTGCTTGCTTGGCTTCTCTACGTTCGTCTTCCGTCATGTCCGCAGTATTGTCAATCGCGGTGTTTGCCTCTTGAGCTTTCGTTGCGATTTCTTGCTTAGCGTTTGGTTTTGAATGCGGCGTTGTGTCTACATCGTTGATGGCTTGGATTCCATCCGTTTTCGCTGTAGATACTGTATCATTCGTTGTCGCATCCGTTACAGCTTTCTTCGCTTTTGTAACTTCTGTATCAACTGCTGCTTTCGCCGCTTTCTTCTCTTCATCCGTTAACTGGTTGTTGCCGTCGATAGCGTTTTTCTTCGCTGTGGCTGCCTGATCAATCGCGGTGTTCGCTGCTGGTTTAACCTTGCCTGAATGAGCTTCGTTAAGGGCTTCAATTCCCTTATTCTTCGCGTCCGTTACTCCGGCATCAGTCGTTGCCGCATCAATCTTAGATTCCGCATCTTGCTTCGCATCCGCTACTGCTTGCTTGGCTTCTCTACGTTCGTCTTCCGTCATGTCCGCAGTATTGTCAATCGCGGTGTTTGCCTCTTGAGCTTTCGTTGCGATTTCTTGCTTAGCGTTTGGTTTTGAATGCGGCGTTGTGTCTACATCGTTGATGGCTTGGATTCCATCCGTTTTCGCTGTAGATACTGTATCATTCGTTGTCGCATCCGTTACAGCTTTCTTCGCTTTTGTAACTTCTGTATCAACTGCTGCTTTCGCCGCTTTCTTCTCTTCATCCGTTAACTGGTTGTTGCCGTCGATAGCGTTTTTCTTCGCTGTGGCTGCCTGATCAATCGCGGTGTTCGCTGCTGGTTTAACCTTGCCTGAATGAGCTTCGTTAAGGGCTTCAATTCCCTTATTCTTCGCGTCCGTTACTCCGGCATCAGTCGTTGCCGCATCAATCTTAGATTCCGCATCTTGCTTCGCATCCGCTACTGCTTGCTTGGCTTCTCTACGTTCGTCTTCCGTCATGTCCGCAGTATTGTCAATCGCGGTGTTTGCCTCTTGAGCTTTCGTTGCGATTTCTTGCTTAGCGTTTGGTTTTGAATGCGGCGTTGTGTCTACATCGTTGATGGCTTGGATTCCATCCGTTTTCGCTGTAGATACTGTATCATTCGTTGTCGCATCCGTTACAGCTTTCTTCGCTTTTGTAACTTCTGTATCAACTGCTGCTTTCGCCGCTTTCTTCTCTTCATCCGTTAACTGGTTGTTGCCGTCGATAGCGTTTTTCTTCGCTGTGGCTGCCTGATCAATCGCGGTGTTCGCTGCTGGTTTAACCTTGCCTGAATGAGCTTCGTTAAGGGCTTCAATTCCCTTATTCTTCGCGTCCGTTACTCCGGCATCAGTCGTTGCCGCATCAATCTTAGATTCCGCATCTTGCTTCGCATCCGCTACTGCTTGCTTGGCTTCTCTACGTTCGTCTTCCGTCATGTCCGCAGTATTGTCAATCGCGGTGTTTGCCTCTTGAGCTTTCGTTGCGATTTCTTGCTTAGCGTTTGGTTTTGAATGCGGCGTTGTGTCTACATCGTTGATGGCTTGGATTCCATCCGTTTTCGCTGTAGATACTGTATCATTCGTTGTCGCATCCGTTACAGCTTTCTTCGCTTTTGTAACTTCTGTATCAACTGCTGCTTTCGCCGCTTTCTTCTCTTCATCCGTTAACTGGTTGTTGCCGTCGATAGCGTTTTTCTTCGCTGTGGCTGCCTGATCAATCGCGGTGTTCGCTGCTGGTTTAACCTTGCCTGAATGAGCTTCGTTAAGGGCTTCAATTCCCTTATTCTTCGCGTCCGTTACTCCGGCATCAGTCGTTGCCGCATCAATCTTAGATTCCGCATCTTGCTTCGCATCCGCTACTGCTTGCTTGGCTTCTCTACGTTCGTCTTCCGTCATGTCCGCAGTATTGTCAATCGCGGTGTTTGCCTCTTGAGCTTTCGTTGCGATTTCTTGCTTAGCGTTTGGTTTTGAATGCGGCGTTGTGTCTACATCGTTGATGGCTTGGATTCCATCCGTTTTCGCTGTAGATACTGTATCATTCGTTGTCGCATCCGTTACAGCTTTCTTCGCTTTTGTAACTTCTGTATCAACTGCTGCTTTCGCCGCTTTCTTCTCTTCATCCGTTAACTGGTTGTTGCCGTCGATAGCGTTTTTCTTCGCTGTGGCTGCCTGATCAATCGCGGTGTTCGCTGCTGGTCTTGTATCTGGAACAACATAATTAACTGAAACTTCTTCTTGGCTCTCATCCTTATAAATTACGTGAAGAATAATCTTATGGGTACCAAATGTTTCTGAGTAACTTTGTCCTTGTTTCAATACCACAGACTTCTTATTATCAACTGTTACAGCGTTTGATAAATCTGTTTCTGTTGGAGTTCCTGTAGACGGTTTAGTAATATCACTAACCGTAATATCATGTTCAGGCACCGTAATTGATGTTTCTGTTTCTGCGCTCTTAAGATTTCCTTCACCTTTAGTAGCAACAGCTGTAATCTTGCGAGTTCTTCCAACATCTTTCGAGTTAACAACTAAGTAGTCACCATCTTTTGTAAGTACAGAGTTAGCTGGTACTGTCCATCCATCCCTTTCTGAGTGTGTGACAATCACATCATTTAACTGATTATCACCAGGGATTGTAAATTCAACTCTATCCGCATCATCTGGTAACTTAATACGAGTTGTACCATTTTGCTTGTTCTCATGAGCCAACTCTGCTGGTGCTGGATTGGTAACTGTAATCTTTACATCGCGTTCGTCGACCCTACTTGAACCAGTCTCTGATAATCGAACCTTATATGTTCTTGTTCCAACCCTTTCAATATCAGGCTGTCCGTCTTTCCATATAGCTGTAAAGTCACCTGGGAAGTCTTTTTCTACATCGTTTTCAGTATATTTAATGCCTTTTCGAGCATCTGCTTTCAAGGCAGTCAGAGTTTGACTTCCCTTAGCTGCTGTAATGGTTTTACCTTCGAAATTACGCTTTTTAGCTACATAAATCTTGCTTTCATCGCTTTCGGCAGTAAAGACAATTTGTTTTACTTTAACAGGTTGGTCTGACGAGCCAATTTCAGCTGTGTGCTCTGTTTGACGTAAGTACATATTATTCTCTAGTTTATATGTCCAGACACCATTTTTCAGTGCACCTTCGCCTGGTTGAAGATTAGCTGGGTCTTTTCCGTTATTAGCGTCAATTCCAACAGTTTTACCTGTTTGTAAGGTCAATACAACCTTCGTAGCACTTTGAAGCGCCCTACCTCTAACTACACGGTCTATATCTTGTAACTTAGGATCATGTTCATCACCAGCGGTCCTAGTAAATGTCGGCTCTGTTGGTTTGGCTACTTGAGTATGAGAAATAGCAATAGTAGAACCATCTGGGAAACCAAGCACAGCTACCTTGGTCTTATCTTCTATATTACCAGCTGTATAGGTTGTTGTAGCTGGAAGTACCGTACGATTTAGCTCTTGGATCTTATCTTTAAAGTTTGTTTTGGCTGCTGGTGTAAAGTTACCATTCGTGATGGCCGTATCATTATAGGTGACTTTTTCAGCATCTGTTGGGTACTTAACAGTGTCACGATAATAATTAGCATGGCTCTTAATCACGACATTTCTTTCAAGAAGATTAGACTCTTCTCCTGCAGCATCTCGTGTTGATAAGACAAGAGTATAGTTACCTGGAGCGATGCGACCATTTGCTTGAGCACTGACAGAAGTTCCCTCGATATTGCGAGCAGTATCTCGACCAGTGAATACACGAACACGTAAGTTCCTTTGTGAAGAAGCTCCGTATCCTACTGTCTTACCTGCATCATCCTCAACGTCATGACCCGCAAAGTAATCTTTCAACTCATCGACTGTTGGCGATGGAATGGTTTGACCTTCCTGAACTTCTTTTCCAGACCGCCATTCTACTGTTGGAAGTGTATTGGTTACCGAGCTTCCAACCCATCCGCTCGCAGGTCTACCCCAAATATCGTTACCTATCGGTACATGAACACGTGTCTCTATCTTGTTATCACCTTTTTGAAGCCTAAAGCTAGGTGTACTTGCTGGATCGGTATTTTTCAACCTAAGTGTTAGATTTATGCGACTCGGATCCTGATTCGCACTACCTTGAACAATCTCTATAGCATCACGATCTCTAGCATCCACAATTCTCCAGTTTCCTGTAGCATCTCGAGTAATTCCGATATCACTTCCCCTACCTGCTACTTTTACTGCCACTGTGTACGCATCGTGCGGAATGCTCAAATCAATATCACGACCAGCCGCTACCGCTCCTACTACATTGGCATTTCCTAGATAAACATCTATCTCTTTTTCAGCAGAAGAAATATTGTCTACCGTTTGCGAAACTTTAACACGAGTTGCATTAACCCCTAGAGTATCCGTTCTATTGTTATTAAAACCATTAGGTGTATATGATAACACTTCTCTATCTTTTAGAGCATAACTCCATGCACCGTTTTCATCCGCTTGCGCAGTACGTTGTGTTCCATCTTGCAAGGTGATTGTTACAGTTGCCCTTGGAGCTGCTGTTCCTGAAATGCTACGCGCTGTAGATTCCAAAGCTTCATCAACAAGATTTTCTCGACTCTTAGTTACTGTTGGAGTATTTGGTCTTGATTTAACCGTTATATCTACATCTTCCGTTGACCCATCTTGGTAAGTCAAGGTAGTTGCAACAACTTTCGTCGTTCCTGCAGCAATAGCGGTTTGTGGGTCTTTAGCTACAACGGATTGTTTGGTTGCGACTGTTACACCTGTAGCTAGCTGCTCATTTGTAGGTGTCGCACCGGCAGCGATAACAACGTTTTGGGTTGTTGGAGCTGTGTGTTCTGGGATAGCATAACTTTGGTTATTTGCTTGAGATTCAACATCACCCTTTCCTCTAGTAGAGGCCGTTGTGATATTTGTATCCCTATTTACTTTTGTATAGTCAAGCGTAACCTTACCATTTGCTAGACTGACACCATCTGGTAAGTTTGTTGAAGATGTCCAATTAGTTCCTTCTTTAGCCAAGGTTACTGTGGCATTGGTATTTTGTTTATTCTTATAAGTTAAGGTTACTTTTTCTGCATCTGTCGGTAATGTAACTTCTACATCTCCGTTTTGACGTGTAGTACTAGTTGTTCCGCTCGGTTGTTCAAACTTGGCTTTGCTTTCTACAGTAGTAGTTGTACTATTGTCATTTGATGCGATGACCGAAACTGTTGAGCCATCCGCAACATTAGCTTTCGGAATAATAATCTTACGATCTTCAGAATAAGTGTTTGTTCCATCGTGTCTTGTCCAGGTTGTTCCCGTTTTGGTATATTCCAATGTCTTAGGTGCTGCTTGACCCTGTGGCGTATAGGTCAAACTCATACGCGTCGCATCTTCCGGAACACGGATTTCCACAGAACCATCTGCTTGGGCTACATTCGTCAAGCCTTCCAAGCGTCCTAAAACTTTATGAACGGCATTCTCAGATACAAGGGTTTGTCCTTCTTCTCTCTGGTTGGTTACAACTTGCGAACCAATTCTAGCTTCTCCATATGGGATACGAACTAGGGCTGTTCCATCGTTACTATTTGTAACAGAGACATATGGGACCGCTTGCGCTTGATCCTTTTCCCAACTGTTTCCTGTTTTAGAAAGCATTACAGTTTGGAAAGAGCCCCTTGGATCACTAAATAATACAGTTGCTCTATTCGCGTTTCCTCGTCCTACTTTTATGGTTACATCCAAGTCTTCTGGACTTTGGTTAATCTCTGGTTTGTTTGGATGTCGGGCTGTTGGTCCCGTAGGTACATCTATACTACTCTCTTCGCTGTACTCTGTACTAGCATCTACTTTTTGGCGAGCATAGATTTTTGTGCCACCCTTAGCTGTACCAGAAGGAATATGAACCGTTGCTGTTCCTGTATTTCCAGCATCTTCTGTTACGACGATAGTGGTATCTTGATTCGGATTGTCTTTTTCCCAACGACTATTGACCTTGCTAAAACCAACAGTCTTGTCAATTCCAGCTTCATCTTTATAGCGAACTTGCGCCTTATCCGCTTGTAAGTGACCGATAGAAGCTGTAATTTCATTCGTTCCCTTGTCTAGTTCTGGACTCTTGGTAAACTGAGGGTAAGTAGCTTCCAGAGTATCATCACTCAAAGCAGAGACGTACTTATCGACAATTTGATTTGTGTCAGTATTGACCATAGCCACAACCAGATGCAAGGGTTCCCTTTTCAATTGTTCCCGCTTGAAATCCCCTTTTCGAGCAGATATAAATTCAGCAGTTCCATCTTCTTTAACTATTGTCTCTGCTACAATATGATCTTTAAAGTCAACTGCTTTTTTACTACCAGAATCTGAATCGTCAACATTTCTACCACCATCTACTAAGAAAGCCTTCCATTTATGTTTACCGTCAATGCCATGAGCGTTACTAACATTGATTCCTTTAGCTTTAATAACAATTGGTGGCTGTTCTGTTGCAAGAGGAACCAGAGCCTTACCCTTGAGCTTTTCTGGAGTGCTGACATAGTCTTCTGGTGGATTTTTGTCAAAGCTACCTGAGTTTGGCGGAAAACTTATATTCATTCGGTATTCTTTTACATTCCCTAAACTATCAGTAGCAGCGACGACGACAGAATAGCCACCTGAGTTTCCTCCTGGAGCTCTTAAGTTGACCCCTAGTGTCGTTTCGCCTTTTTGTCCATAAGATTCTTTAGCCTCTCCTTTTAGCCCACCCAAAACAGTGACATTCAAGCTCTTAAGCCCTTTTGGACTCTTAGCTCGAAATCCTATCAAAACGTCACTTCCAGCTGGTAGGTTAAAGTCCGTAATGTTATTTAAAGCAGGTTTATCCTTCCAATTTGTATCGCTTCGTCCACCAATAGCAGCGATACGCTCTATAACAATCGCTGATGCATCTTTTTCTGACGATTGGTCTGAATAGACACCCTCACGTTTTGTACCATCCTGTCCATACCAAGTGCCGTTAACCTTTTGCTTGACGTAATAATTTGCATAGTCAACAGTGATATTGTTAAAAGTAACGGTTCCTCCTTGGTCCCCTGAAGAGATACTAGATACCAGGGTGTCGTTTTGTCCCTCACCGACTTTTTTATAGAGTTCAACAGTCGTATTGCTATCCACATTGGATACTCTAATATTCGTAGTTGTCCCAGCCGCTGTGCTCAAGTTTGTATCAATAGTTGGTTTCTTCGGTTTTGTTACAAAATTAATTGTACCTTCATTATAAGAACCATCTGTATATGAAACTTTATATTTATAAGTATGAACACCAGGTGTAGAGATAGCATCTTTTGTTAGGTCTTCTTTGCTGATTTCACCTACACCTTTGTACCAAGTAATATTTTGACCTGCAGCTTCTGCATCGTGTATAGCTGTTTCTTTATTTAGTACCCTATCAGCTTCATCTACATATTCGCTATACGATTTCACATCAAGCTCGAATGCTCCGTCTGAACCTCTATTCTTACTAGCAGTTAACACTCCCTTAACTCCAGAGTCCAGAGGTCTATCATCATATTTAGCATAAGAGTAAGCTTTATTGTTACCATCTGTTTTAACGACACTACCTTCTCCATATAAACCACTATTTGTGAAGTAAGCGGTATTTTTATCAACTTCGTAGTATCCATTCCCTTTAAGGCGGAATTTCTTTTTATCTGCGAAACCTTTTTCAGCATCCGTTCTGGCATGTAAAACTAAACCATAGTTAGCTCTACCATTTATAAATCCTTTTATAGCAGCTAGATATGATAACTTATCTAAATCATCATTTCCTGTAGTTTGGAAAGCAATTCGGTATTTGTTATTTCCAGCTACACGACCATAATAAGTCGTTCCCCTAGAATCTATAACTTGTTTTAGTTTATTATCCCCTAAAGTAAGTTCCGAAGAGTCATGAAGTTCTTCATACCCGCCGCGCCTGCTTCCATCTCCCCTAGAGTAGTAAGCATCTCCAAACTTTCCAGCTTCTCCAGTTACAAAATCCTGAAGCGTCCTAACACTATAATAATTTGATTGTGACGAATGTCTCCCAATATTCTGTGCATTCGTATTAGCTGGCGTTCCTTTAGCTACATTTTGTGCATTAGCCCTTTTTAAAGATGCGCTCAGCTCATCATCACTTCCACTAGCACTAGCAGAGTGCGAAGTAGTACCTTGGTCATCCGTTTTAGTTACAGTTACTGTATCTGGTTTTATAATTTGTCCACTAGGTACAGTAAAAATAAAGCTAAGTCCATCTACAGATTGTCTACCCTTGTTAATTTCAATATCCCAATGAAGTCCATTCCCTGTTGGAGTAACTTTTGCTGTTAAATAGCTTTCTAAGCCTTTTACTAACTCAGGTATCCCTGTACCTTGAGGTCTTTTTAAGTTAAAGAAGGCAAGAGTATAACGACTATAAGGACTGTCAGGGTCTTGACCCCTTTCAAAATAATATCTATATTTATTTTTATAAATTCCTGTTCCTGCTCTATTTTGATCAGCAGAACGTGTCGTACGAGTTAGTGCGCCTGCTGACACATTGCGGAAACCTGACCATCCTGTAGTGTTGGTTCGTGGTTGGATAGTTACATTGTCAGCTATTGCTGATTCATCCTCAATTGGAATAGCTTCATAGTCAGATGAACCACCATTCGAAGCTCGTGGTTCAAGGGGATTTGAAACAACCGCTCCATTAGCCTCTTTTTCAGAGAGGACTCCTTCAATCAGTTCACGTGATTTTTTCAGATCTGCTAGGGCAGCATTAAAATCTTCTTGACTGATGGTGTAGCCTTTAGAGAAGGCTTCATTGAACTTATCAACAGCTGCCTTGGCTGCTTGGATTTTATCTGCTGACGCTCCGTTAGCTCGGAGTTGCTCAGTGATGAACTCTAATTCATCTTTTAGTCCATAAACACCATTTTCACCTTCTGTATTGGTGTAGGTTGGGAGTGCCTGCGGAGTCGTTTGAGAGTTCGTCCCAGCAGCTGTTGTGTTTCCTCCAGCAGATGGATTGGCTTGATTTTCATCTGACGTAGGCGCGCTCAAAGCTCTTCTACGACCTTTCCCTCCACTTGCTTGATTAGTCGTAGCTCCCTCTGGACTAGCAAGTCCAGTAGATGCCAAACCTGTAGATGTGAGACCCGCATTTTCCAAGATTGTTGGAGTTTCTAGGCTAGGTGTCAAGGCTTGATTAACACGGCTCATAAGCTCAGCCATCAGTCTTGCTTGCTCATCAACCTGCGCTTGTGTCGCTTTAGGGTCGCTCAAAACTGCATTAGCTGCTGCTAGACCCGCTTCCACTTCATCGTGGAGAGCCTTCATAGAGTCTAGGGTTAGGTTTGCCAACAAAGCTTGCAGATTCCCTTGAGTCGATTTGGCTGCCTCTGTATTAGCAACAGCAGCTGGCTGTTCTTGCTCTTTTTCTCCCTCTGCTTGAGGCTTCTCTTGAGCAGACTCTGGCTGGCTAGAGTTAGAGTCTACCTCAGCAGGCTTAGACACAGCTTTCCCTTGTTCAGCTTCTTCAGCCGGCGCCTCTTGTGCTTTTAGCTCATCAGCTGGTTTAAGTTCAGCTGGCTGGTCAGTCAGAGCTTGCTTGGAGTCTTCCTCATCCGAGGTTCCTGGAACCCCATCTGCATTGCCATCAGAACCTGCCGTAACGACATCACTTGCCGTAACTGGAGTAATTGTCTCACTCGCTGCCACAGCTCCGTTGGCAAAAAACATCAGAGCCGCTACCGCAACACTGGCAGCACCAAAGTGGTACTTACGAATGGAATAACGGAAGACCTTTTCCCCGTTATCATCACGATATGATTTTTTCATGATTGAATTACCTCTCGTTTTTTCCTTTCTGGAGGTACTAAAAAATACCCCCCCCTTAAATATTTTAGTATTTAAGGAAAGGATATGTTTTTTTCTTTTTGTTCCCAGGCTTGTCAAAAGACAAGTTTTGAGACAGTATTATTATATACTATTTTCGCAAATTTGAACAGCAAAATGCTAACTTTTTGCTGGCGTTTGTTAAGGATTTTTTTCAGAAAGATACCGAGCAAGTCTAGTCTATAGATCAGATTATCTTAAAAGAGCTCTATTGACAAAAATTTGAAGTTCTACGGAATTCTTTTATTCTCATTTATCTAAAATAGATAAATATAAATCTAGTTTCTGATTCAAATATAGAGCAAACATATCTGCCATGGCTGATAAATCATCCCTTAAATGATAGTGGTCAAAAGCTTCATAATATTTTAATCTATCAGTAAATTTTATATCAATAGGTGGATAACCTGCTTTCATCAGTTCCAAATTAACCAATAACCTCCCTGTTCTTCCATTTCCATCAATGAAGGGATGAATAGATTCAAACTCAATATGAAAACGGGCAAGTTTAGTAACCATATCTTCTTTGCTATTTTCGTATCGTTCCAGTAACTCTTCCATCTTAGGAACAATTAAATAGGGTTGCACAGGTTCATGAGCTGCCCCCATGATTCGAACCGGAACTCTTCGATACACACCCCTATCTTCTTTCTTGTCTGCCAAAACCAAATAGTGAATATCTTTTATAATCTTTTCAGAAATTGGAGCATCTTCACTAACAAGTTGCCTTACATAATCAAAAGCATCTTTATGCCCAATGACCTCCAAATGCTCTTTTAAGGATTTCCGGTCAATTGTAAGTCCTCTAAGAACCATATCTGTTTCGCGTAAAGTCAGTGTATTCCCTTCAATAGCATTAGAATTGTATGTATATTCTACTAAAAATTCTTCATTTAATCTTTCTACTTCCCCTTCAGTTAAAGGACGTCGTTTTTTTAGACTTTCTAATTTATCTTCCAAGACTAGAGTGAGTGATTCTTTAGTCTTATATCTCCCATCTGTCGGCTTTACTGCGTCACATGGGATTTTCCAAGTTCTTCCCTCTTGATATGCACCGTGAATCTTCCCTTCTGAGCACAAAATTCTTACTCTTCTGTCAGATATTCCCCACTTTTCAGCGGTTTCTTTCACTGTAATATACATCTTTTATCCCTCCGTTCTGTCACATTATATCACCTTGTCGGAACAATAGCAAGGAAGTCGGAACAACATCTATCACTTATCGGAACAATAGTATTTTCCACTATAACTATGGGATATAATATATCGAAGGTAAATGTGAACAAAGTAATTAGGGAATTTAAACTAGTTTATGACAATATTTGAGAAATTATATGGTAGTATTACAGACTCAATCTCCTCGATACATTACACACTAAAATAATATAGTAGATTAAAATAATGATGTATAGACACTAATTCCGAGCAGTTTAAACACCCAAACAAGATAGCATTTTCTTCATTGAAAAAAGCCTTTCTTTCTGCTATAATCGTATAAAATACTTACTTTAGGAGTTCTTATGAAGGTTGTTAAATTTGGAGGTAGCTCTCTTGCCTCTGCTAGTCAATTAGAAAAAGTTTTAAACATCGTAAAAAGCGATCCAGAGCGTCGTTTTGTAGTTGTTTCTGCACCTGGTAAACGCAATGCTGAGGATACTAAGGTTACGGATGCCTTGATTAAATACTACCGCGACTATGTTGCTGGTAACGATATTAGCAAGAGCCAAAACTGGATTATCGACCGCTATGCTGCTATGGTTAGTGAACTAGGTCTTAAACCAGCTGTGCTAGAAAAAATTTCTAAAAGCATTCGTGCCTTGGCTACTCTTCCTATTGAAGAAAATGAATTTCTCTATGATACCTTCCTAGCAGCCGGTGAAAACAACAATGCTAAATTGATTGCAGCCTACTTTAACCAAAACGGTATCGATGCACGCTATGTTCACCCTAGAGAAGCTGGGATTGTGGTAACAAGTGAACCTGGTCACGCTCGCATCATTCCATCAAGTTATGACAAGATTGAAGAATTGACAAATACAAATGAAGTCCTTGTCATTCCTGGTTTCTTTGGAGTTACCAAGGACAATCAAATCTGTACCTTCTCACGTGGAGGCTCAGACATTACAGGTTCTATCATTGCTGCTGGTGTCAAAGCTGACCTTTATGAAAACTTTACGGACGTTGATGGTATCTTTGCGGCTCACCCAGGTATTATCCACCAACCACACTCGATTCCTGAGTTAACCTACCGTGAAATGCGTGAGTTGGCCTATGCAGGCTTCTCAGTCCTTCATGACGAAGCTCTTCTTCCTGCCTACCGTGGAAAAATCCCTCTCGTTATCAAGAATACCAATAATCCTGACCATCCAGGTACTCGTATCGTTCTAAAACATAGTAGTGATGAATTTCCAGTTGTGGGAATTGCTGGTGACTCAGGCTTTGTTAGCATTAACATGTCGAAATACCTCATGAACCGCGAGGTTGGATTTGGTCGTAAGGTTCTGCAAATCCTTGAAGATCTTAACATCGGTTGGGAACATATGCCAACAGGTATCGACGATCTTTCAATCATCCTCCGTTCTCGCGAACTAACTCCTATCAAGGAAGAAGAAATCCTTCGTCAGTTGGTTCAAAAGACTGAAGTAGACCATGCAGAAATCGAACACGACCTTTCAATCATTATGATTGTTGGAGAAAAAATGAAGAGTCATATCGGAGTGACTGCTACTGCGACACGCGCTTTATCTGAAAACAAGATCAACATCCAGATGATGTCTCAAGGTTCTAGTGAAGTTTCTATCATGTTCGTTGTCAATAAAGACCAAGAGAAAGCAGCAATCAAAGCCCTCTACAATGCCTTTTTCGGTGAAAGTAAGGAAGACTAACCATGGCCCAATCTCTTAACAAAACAGTGCTTCTCAGCACGACAGGCACTTCCTACCTCTCTATAGCTGGGAAAGTTGGGAAATTCCTTGTCGGAGATCAGGCCTTGGAATTTTACCCAGATGTCAATGTTGAACAATTTATCCAGATTCCTTGGAGCCATATCAACCAAATTGGAGCCAATGTCACTGGGCGGAAAATCAGTCGCCACTTCGAAGTCTTTACAGACAAAGGAAAATTCCTCTTTGCTTCAAAAGACTCAGGCGCCATTCTCAAAATTGCTCGTGAAAAACTGGGCAATGACAAGGTCGTCAAACTTCCGACCCTAATTCAGACAATTAGCCAAAAATTTAAAAATCTATTTGCAAAAAAGTAGAAACTTTAGTATAATCATAGCAACGGATAAGTAGGTTATCTTCTTCTTTCAGAAAGTCTGCGGGTGCTGCGAGCAGATAGGAGGGATAGGTGAAATTCTACCGTTAGTAACAATTACATACACAATCAAGTGCACACCTGTGAAGTTGGATGGAACCGTGGCCCTGCCACTCCAACGCTTTGTCAGGTGTGCTTTTTTCATAAAGGAGTTCTTATGTTAGATATCAAACGTATTCGTACAGACTTTGATGCTGTCGCAGAAAAATTGGCTACACGTGGCGTAGATGCTGCTGTCTTGAATGAGATGAAAGAAATCGATGCTAAACGTCGTGACATCTTGGTCAAGGTTGAAACTCTCAAGGCTGAACGTAACACAGTTTCAGCTGAGATTGCCCAAGCTAAGCGCAACAAAGAAAATGCAGATGACAAGATTGCTGCCATGCAAACTCTATCTGCTGAGGTCAAAGCCTTGGATGCTGAATTGGCAGACATCGATGCTAAATTGACAGAATTTACCACTACTCTTCCAAACATTCCAGCTGACAGTGTTCCTGTTGGGGCTGACGAAGATGACAATGTGGAAGTTCGCCGTTGGGGGACTCCACGCGAGTTCGACTTCGAGCCAAAAGCTCACTGGGATCTTGGTGAAGACCTTGGTATCCTTGACTGGGAACGCGGTGGTAAGGTAACAGGCGCTCGTTTCCTCTTCTATAAAGGTCTCGGTGCTCGTTTGGAACGTGCTATCTACAACTTTATGTTGGATGAACATGGAAAAGAAGGCTATACAGAAGTCATCACGCCTTACATGGTTAACCATGATTCTATGTTTGGGACTGGTCAATATCCAAAATTCAAGGAAGACACTTTTGAACTCAGCGATACCAACTTTGTCTTGATTCCAACTGCTGAAGTTCCTCTGACAAACTACTACCGTGATGAAATCCTTGACGGTAAAGACCTGCCAATCTACTTCACTGCTATGAGTCCATCATTCCGTTCTGAGGCTGGTTCAGCTGGCCGTGATACTCGTGGTTTGATTCGTCTGCACCAATTCCATAAGGTTGAAATGGTTAAATTTGCCAAACCAGAAGAATCTTACGAAGAATTGGAAAAAATGACGGCCAACGCTGAAAACATTCTTCAAAAACTCAACCTTCCATACCGTGTCCTTGCTCTCTCTACTGGAGATATGGGCTTCTCAGCTGCGAAGACTTACGACTTGGAAGTGTGGATTCCAGCCCAAAATACCTACCGTGAAATCTCAAGCTGTTCAAACACAGAAGATTTCCAAGCCCGTCGTGCCCAAATCCGTTACCGTGATGAAGCAGATGGCAAGGTGAAATTGCTCCATACCTTGAACGGTTCTGGACTTGCAGTTGGACGTACAGTGGCTGCTATTCTTGAAAACTACCAAAATGAAGATGGTTCTGTGACCATCCCAGAAGCACTTCGTCCATACATGGGTGGAGCTGAGGTCATCAAACCATAAAAAATAAGGTTTAGCTATTTCTAGCTAGACCTTTTTTCGTAACCAAATCAGATAAGCACCTAGTACAAAGAATAAAATAGTTAGGCATATAATGGTTTCAGCCAATACTAGGTAATCCAGAAATGGAAGTTTCAAAATTCCCTGAGCCATCTTGAGCGAAGTAGCTGTGATAATGGTTGGGAAGGTGAGGGCTGAGAAGGCTGGTTGAAAGCCTTGTTTTAAAATATTGGGCAGGCGAGTCAAAACAAAGAAAAAGAAGAACTGGGAAGCCAAAATCATGGCAATCAAGAGCCAAGTCGGTAGGCTGGCTCCTCCAACTCGAACTAGGGAAGCCAAGAGTAGAGAGAAAGGAGCACAGTAGATACCTTCTTGCCCAAGCAAGGCTAATGGGAGTGGATTTTTCTTTAAATCGCTATAAATAAGCGGATAGAGATAGAAGGTTAGGAGAAAACCAAAACTCAAGGTCGCATAGGCAATTTCGATGATACCTACAAGAGGATAGGTTAAAGCAGCCACTGCTATCCCTACATAGAGAACAGTCCAACTTGGAGTCGCATTGACTCTCTTACCTGGACAAGCAAACTTGATGGTGAAACCAGCAATCAAGGCCAAATCCAAGAGAAATGAACACCACCAGAGTCCTTGCGCAACCAAAGGAAGATGAGGGAATACGCGAAAGACATAGGTCGATAAAATCATCCCAGCCATGGGAAAGGTTGCCATCCCTGATAAAAGAGGGGGCTTGGTCAACTCTTGCTTGGTTTCTTTCCAATTAAAAAGATGCAGAAGCAGAAAGTAAATCCACAAAATCAAACCTGTCAGACTCAATAGATGGGACAGAACCGGCAACGTATCTAAAACGAGATTTCCAGCTCCTGCCAAACCTAGCAAACAACCTGAAAATACTAAGGGGAGTTTTTTCATCCTAACCTCCAATAATCATGTTAGTTTCAGTATAGCATAAAAGCGCTTAAATGAGGGGATAAAAAACGAAGTCCGTTGATTTCAGACTTCATTTTTTACTCAGATATGAATTAAGCATAAGGTTGCAATTCTGGGTTAATTGGGGTATTGGCTAGGTTGTTGGCATAATTACAGAGGCTTGCTAGGCTGACACCAAGGACTACATCCAAGGCATTTTGTTGCGTGTAGCCAGCTTCTAAAAACTCAGCCAAGGCTTCATCTCCTACACGACCCTTGGTATTGATAACTGCCAAAGTAAACTTAGCTAGGGTATCCAATTTAGGATCTGTTTCAATTGGAGTACGATTGCGAAGAGCTTGAATCAAGTCATCATTCATCTGGATTTGTTTGATGGAAAAGGCTGTGTGACCTGCGACACAGAAGGCACAACCATTGGTCACGGCTGCCGTGATTTGCACCACTTCACGCTCAACGGGTGTCAGGCTGTTGCGACGGTTGATAGATGCGACAGTTCGGTAGGCTTCTAAAGCAGTCGGGGCATTGGCCAAAAGACCGATTAGGTTGGGAATATAGCCATTGTTGTCTTTTTCTACTGTCTCAAGAACTTCTTTCACTTCTGCTGGTGCTGATTCTACTGTATGGATTGTAAATGTTGTCATAAGATACCTCTTTTCTTGTTATTGACACTAGTATTATTGGAAAATCTTATAAAATCCTGATTCCTAAGTTTATTTAAGATAAAGCTTTATTCTCTCATAAGATTTTCGTTGTATATTAGTTTATCACACTTCCAATCACTTGCATAATATATATTATATATCAGCTTGATAAAAATCATTTATAGGCAAAAAAATCACACGAGCTGTGTGATTTCATTATTTATCAAAATACTTTTTAGTTTCAGCAATAACGACTGGCGACAAGACTAATAGGGCAATCAAGTTTGGCAGAGCCATCAAGGCATTGACAATATCTGCGATAATCCAAACCATATCCAACTCGATAAATCCTCCCAACAAGACCATGAGCACAAAGACCACACGGTAGAGCCAGATAAAACGAACACCAAAGAGGAACTCGAAACAGCGTTCTCCGTAATAGTTCCAACCTAGAATCGTTGTGAAGGCAAAAAGTACAAGGAAGATGGTCAAAAGGGCAGGCCCAAAGTGTGAAAAGACTGTTGAGAAAGCTGACTGAGTCAAGGCAACCCCATTTAAGTCACCACTCCAAACACCAGTCACCAAGATGGTCAAACCAGTCAGAGTACAGATAATGAGAGTATCAATAAAGGTTCCTGTCATAGAAATCAAACCTTGCTCTACTGGTTCATTTGTCTTAGCCGCAGCAGCTGCAATGGGAGCAGAACCCAGACCAGATTCATTTGAGAACACACCACGCGCCACACCATTTTGAATAGCCATCCGAACGCTAGCACCAGCAAATCCACCTACCGCAGCAAGGGGACTAAAAGCTGAGGTAAAGACTAAAGCGATTGTGGCAGGGATTTTCCCAATATTAAAGAAAATAACTGTAAGAGTTCCCAAAATATAAATGATAGCCATAAAAGGAACAACAGTAGTTGAAACCTTTGAAATGGACTTGAGTCCACCAAAGACTGCAATCGCTACAAAGACAGACAAGACGAGAGCTGTGATGGCTGGCGAAATAGCCGTTGTATTTTGGATAGATTCTGTAATCGAGTTGACTTGGGTGAAGGTTCCGATTCCCAAGAGAGCAACCAGTACTCCTGCTACTGCAAACAAAACAGCAAGGGGACGCCACTTTTCTCCCATCCCTAGAAGGATATAGTGCATGGGACCTCCCGCTACTGCACCATGGTCGTCCTTGGTGCGGTATTTGATGGCCAAGAGTCCCTCCGCATACTTTGTAGCCATTCCAAAGAAAGCCGCCATCCACATCCAAAAGAGGGCTCCTGGTCCCCCAACCTTGATAGCCGTCGCAACCCCTATGATATTCCCTGTCCCAACGGTTGATGCCAAAGCTGTACACAGAGCTGCAAAACTAGATACATCACCATGTCCCTTATCCTGGATAAAAATAAGCTGAAAGGCCTTGGGCAGACGCAAAACCTGCAAGAGTCCTAGCCGAATAGTTAGGTAAATCCCTGTTCCGACTAATAAAATCAAGAGGGGCGGTCCCCAAGCAAAAGCATCGATTGATTTAAGCAATTCTAACATTTCCTTCTCCTATCGTTTCAACCCCAAAAGAAAGAGCACATGCAAGATACATGTACTCTGGAATGCTTAGATAAATGCTAAAAAGCGGTCTATCCTAGCTCTGTCCTTTTACCTGAGAGTTTGAGCAGTTGCCTGCCTTGCCCCTTCGGTGCCTTTACGGTCTCTCCAGAGTTCCGTCCATTTACAGTCATGGAAAATCAAACGATTCCCCACTTCTATTAAACTTCATTCGGTGTTGGTATTTAATTGATTCTTATTTTACAAAAAATGTTGGCTTTTGTCAATGTGTTTATTAGTAAAAATTAGTTCAACAGTTTTTACTTTATAAAGTCCAGAATACTGCTATCCTTTAAAAGTCACAATAGTTGCACCACTACCTCCAGCATTTTGTGGAGCATAACCAAAACTCTTGACATGTTTGTTTCTTTGTAGGTATTTGGTGACTCCTTCACGGATGACACCTGTACCGATACCATGAATGATATCTACTTGAGCCATATTATTAAGCAAGGCTTGGTCGATAAAAGCATCTAGCTCATTCATTGCTTCTTCATAGCGTTTGCCTCGAAGGTCCAGTCTGGCTTGTGGGCCACGACCAGAAGTTCGTTTCACGACATTGACCTGTTTCTTCTTGACTTGCTTTTCTTGCTGGGATTGAACGAGGTCAAATTCTTTCTCTTCTAAAGTCATCTTAATCAAGCCTACTTGGGCTTCCCAGCGGCCATCTTTGAGTTGACTGGTCAAGGTACCACGCTGTCCGTAACTGAGCACCACGATATCATCTCCCACCTTTGGAGCCCGTTTTTTCTTTGCCTTTTGAAGCACCTTATTTTTTGACAAATCTACTTTTTCAGGAGCCAATTTCTTCAGCTTAGCCTTGGCTTCAATGATTTCGTGGGGCTTGAGTTGAGATTTACTGTGGAGATTTTTGAGAATCTGGTCACTTTCACTTAGGGCCATGTCCACAATCTCAGCAGCCTGTTCACGCGCTTTATTGAGCTCCGTTTCTTTTTCACGATTGAGCTCATTGTAGAGCTTTTTGAGAGCGCGGTTCATCTTGAGATTTTCTTGCTCCACCTCACGGATATTGTCCAAGCGTTTGCGGCTTTCCAGCGTCTGCTCTTCCAGTTGCTCAATAATCCGGTTGACATCATTGTCCTGATCGACCTGCTGGCTGGCATCCCCCACTATAACCTCAGATAGGCCTAGACGTTTGGCAATTTCAAAGGCATTGCTTCGGCCAGGAACACCCTGCATAAAGCGATAGGTCGGGCGTAGAGTTGCAGTATCAAACTCCATGCTGGCATTTTGCACAAAGGCTGTCTCAATACCGTAGGCCTTGAGTTCTGGATAGTGGGTGGTCGCCATGGTCTTGACTTGACGCAGGCGAAGGTCTTCCAGAATAGCCATAGCAAGGGCTGCTCCTTCTTGAGGGTCTGTACCAGCCCCCAACTCATCCAAGAGTAAGAGTGAATTTTGATTGACCTTGCCAAGAATATCCACAATATTGGTCATGTGGCTAGAGAAGGTAGACAAGCTCTGTTCAATAGATTGCTCATCTCCAATATCAGCAAAGATTTCTTCAAAAATACCAACACGACTTCCCTTATCTGCTAAAATCGGCAAACCAGACTGAGCCATAACCTGCGTCAATCCCAGAGTTTTAAGCATGATGGTCTTCCCACCTGTATTGGGACCTGTAATGACAATCGCTGTTAAATCTTGACCAAAATGGACATCATTTGCGACGGCATTTTTGACCAGAGGATGGCAGACATGGAGCAGTTGAATCTCTTGATTTTCTGACAGCTCAGGAACGACTGCTTGCCTTTCTTGCATAAAGCGGACCTTGGCACGAATCAAGTCCAGATGACCGATAATCCAAGCGTCATTGGCAATCTCAGTCGCATGAGGGCGGACACGCTCAGAAATTTCTTGGAGAATGCGAAACATTTCATAGCGCTCATCTGCTCGCAAACTAGCAATTTCTTCGCTCAGTTTGACCACCTCACGTGGTTCGATATAGACGGTATTTCCACTAGCAGAAATATCATGAACGACACCTGCAATCTTATTGCGGTAGGTGTTTTTGACAGGTAGAACCTGACGGCCATTTCTGCTGGCAACAATTACTTCTGTCAACATCTGCGCTTTTTGCTTGAGCAGGTCCTGTAAAACATCGCGGACCTGACTCTCGCTATCATGGATTTTTCGACGGATGCGCGCCAATTCTTCACTGGCAAAATTTTCAATGAAACCTGCATCATTAAAGGCTTGGAGATTTCCTTGTAATTGCGGAAAATCATGTAATTTCTCAAACCAAAGGGCTAATTCTTCCAAGCTAACATTTTCCAGATTAGCATAAAAACTTTGCAGCTCTCGGCTAGACAGAAGCACGCGCTTCAAAAGTAGGAACTCCTCGATATTGAGGTCCGCTCCCATCTCCAACCGCTTACAGACTCCTGCAATTTCCTTGGTTGCGAGAATGGTAAAATGCGGTTGCTCAACAAAAAGAGCCTGCATTTCCTTCATCTCAGCAAAAGCCTGTTTGATTTTATCTGCTTTGGCAATCGGAGCCAGCTGTCTCAATTGCTCCAAGCCCTGCTCGGTCAACAAATGGGATTCAAACAAGGCCTTGACCTTATTGAACTCTAATGTTTCTAATATTTTCTTGTTCATCTTTATTTCCTTGTCTTTGAATGTCTAGGTGTGGTATACTCAATGAAAATCAAAGAGCAAACTAGGAAGCTAGCCGCAGGTTGCTCAAAACAGTGTTTTGAGGTTGCAGATGGAAGCTGACGTGGTTTGAAGAGATTTTCGAAGAGTATTAGATTTTTACATTCTGATAGATTCGAGTCAAATCTGTAAACAAAGGGCTAGGAAAACTCCTGCCCTTTTTATCCGATTAAATTTGTCACCCAGATTTGTTTAAGCCAACTAGTTGTTACTGGTATGCTCTGGATGATATGTTTTGCGACGATACTCTTTTCAAGAGGATTTTGTATAACTGCCATGGGGATAGTCGCCAAGATGGTCAAGGCCATTTGCAAGACAAATAAGGTCACCAACATGGACAAGATACCTGCTGAAACTTGGAACAACTTACCACCCAGTTTTTTACTAGGAAGTAAGTGTAAGAGGAGACCAAGCAAACGACCGATGCTATAGACAACCCCGAAAACCAACAAGTAGCCGATACCCGCGTAAAAGACCTTATCCAACTGAAAGAGTTGATCCGATGGGAAAAAGAAAGTTCCCTGACCTTCCTGCGGATTTGCATAAGGGAGCAATAAATGGAATTGTTCTCCCAGCCCCTTATAAAACTGGCCAGCCATAAAAGCCGATGCCATGGCTGAAATCAGGTAATAAACCTGTAAGAGCAGGCCTCTCCGATAGCCGATATAAAATCCCCAAGCCAAGACCAATAGAAGAAGGAGTGAAATCATAAGGAATCCTCAATCTTGCTCTGTTCTTGCTTGCAAGTCACCAGCTTGTGACGGAGTTCTTCTAATTCTTGCTCCTTATCATCAAATTCAATCTCACGGCTGAGTTGAGTTGACAAACAGTTGACTGCCAACAAAAGAGCGATTGTTTCATCATCTGCGCTAGGCATTTGTTCTTTAATTGCTTGGTATTTTTCTGTCGCAACCTTGGCGATTTCCTCCATAAAGAGATTGTCATGTTCGCTTGTCAAGGTTAATGATTTTTTCCCGAATGTAAATTTGAATCGATTTAGATTTGCCATAAAATTCACCTCACGATATTATACCAAAATTCGCTAATTTTGTCAGTTTTTACAAATTTACCTGCTTTTATGGTACAATAGAAACTATGGCAAGTATAACACTCACACCAAGCGAAAAGGAGATTCAGACTTTTCTTGAACACTATCAAAGCAGTCTGGCTCCCAGCAAGAATCCCTATATTCGCTACTTTTTGCGACTACCTCAAGCAACGGTTTCTATCTATACTTCTGGAAAGGTCTTGCTTCAGGGTGAAGGGGCTGAGAAATATGCTAGTTTCTTTGGCTATCAAGTTGTAGAGGAAAACAGGGGACAAAATTTCCCTTTGATTGGGACAGATGAGGTTGGAAATGGTTCCTACTTTGGTGGGCTTGCAGTTGTGGCTTCCTTTGTCACACCCGACCAGCATGACTTCTTGCGAAAACTCGGTGTGGGAGATTCTAAAACTCTGACCGACCAAAAGATTCGTCAGATTGCCCCTATCCTCAAGGAAAAAATCCAGCATCAGGCACTGCTTCTCTCACCAAGCAAGTACAACGAAGTCATCGGAGACCGCTACAACGCTGTTTCGGTTAAGGTTGCCCTCCATAATCAGGCTATCTATCTCCTCCTTCAAAAAGGTGTTCAGCCTGAGAAAATTGTGATTGATGCCTTTACCAGTGCTAAAAATTATGACAAGTACTTAGCACAAGAGGCCAATCGTTTCAGCAATCCTATCAGCTTAGAAGAAAAGGCTGAGGGCAAATACTTGGCTGTCGCAGTTTCTTCCATCATTGCGCGTGATCTCTTTCTAGAAAATCTTGAAAATCTAGGACGAGAACTGGGTTATCAACTTCCAAGTGGAGCTGGAACGGCTTCTGATAAGGTAGCTAGCCAGATTTTACAAGCCTATGGTATGCAGGGACTCAACTTCTGCGCCAAACTGCACTTTAAAAATACTGAAAAAGCGAAAAAACGCTTAGAAAGGTAAATTATGAATTCATTTAAAAATTTCTTAAAAGAGTGGGGATTGTTCCTCCTGATTCTGTCATTACTAGCTTTAAGCCGTATCTTTTTTTGGAGTAATGTCCGCGTAGAAGGACACTCCATGGATCCTACCCTAGCGGATGGCGAAATTCTCTTTGTTGTCAAACACCTCCCTATTGACCGTTTTGATATCGTGGTAGCCCATGAGGAAGACGGTAATAAGGACATTGTCAAGCGCGTGATTGGAATGCCTGGCGACACTATCCGTTACGAAAACGATAAACTTTACATCAATGACAAAGAGACAGATGAACCTTATCTAGCTGACTATATCAAACGCTTCAAGGATGACAAACTCCAAAGCACATACTCAGGCAAGGGCTTTGAAGGAAATAAAGGCACTTTCTTTAGAAGTATCGCTCAAAAAGCGCAAGCCTTCACAGTTGATGTCAACTATAACACCAACTTTAGCTTTACTGTTCCAGAAGGAGAATACCTTCTCCTCGGAGATGACCGCCTGGTTTCGAGCGACAGCCGCCATGTAGGTACTTTTAAAGCAAAAGATATCACAGGGGAAGCTAAATTCCGCTTCTGGCCAATCACCCGTATCGGAACATTTTAAGAAACCTAAGAGGCCGAGAATCAAGAATCTCAGCCTCTTCTTCTATCGTGAGAAGATGATTATTCACTACCCAGTCTAACTAGGATAGAAACAACCCCAGCTCTCACCTATTCATACAAAGGAATTTTATGGAAGTTTATTTTTCAGGAACCATTGAACGGATTATTTTTGAAAATCCCAGCAATTTTTATCGTATCCTCCTCCTAGAAATCGAAGATACGGACGCAGAAGATTTTGATGATTTTGAAATCATTGTCACGGGCACCATGGCTGATGTGATTGAGGGAGAAGACTATACTTTTTGGGGACAAATTGTCCAGCACTCCAAGTATGGGGAGCAACTGCAAATCAGTCGTTATGAACGCGCAAAACCAACTAGCAAGGGCTTGGTTAAGTACTTTTCAAGTAGCCATTTCAAGGGAATTGGTCTCAAGACAGCTCAGAAAATCGTGGACACCTACGGCGACAATACCATTGACGAAATTTTGCAACATCCAGAAAAGTTAGAAGGCATCGCAGGACTCTCTGCCAAAAATCGTGAGGCTTTCGTCTCCACCCTCCGTCTCAACTACGGAACAGAGATGGTTTTGGCCAAACTAGCCAACTACGGCATTCCCAATAAACTAGCCTTTCAAATTCAAGACTTTTACAAGGAAGAAACCCTTGATGTGGTTGAAAATTATCCCTATCAGCTGGTTGAAGATATCAAAGGATTGGGATTTACCATTGCTGACCAACTAGCTGAGGAACTAGGCATCGAAAGTCAGGCTCCTGAACGCTTCCGCGCCGGTCTAGTTCACATTCTTTTTCAGACCTGTATGGAAACAGGGGACACCTATGTTGAAGCACGGGATTTGCTAGAACAAACCCTTAATCTCCTTGAATCTTCTCGCCCCGTGGAACTGGATCCCAGCCAAGTGGCCCAAGAACTCTCCTACCTGATCGAAGAAGACAAGGTTCAGCAGATTGATACCAAAATTTTTGACAACAGCCTCTTTTTCGCTGAGGAAGGCATCCGCAGTCACTTGGTTCGTATCCTTGAAAAAGGAAAACAGAAGAGTCATGATTTAGAAACTATTCAAAAACATATCACTACTGTCGAGGAAGAACTGGGGATTGAGTATGATAGCATTCAAAAACAGGCTATCTGCGATGCTATCCAGAACAAGGTCTTTATCCTGACAGGTGGGCCTGGTACTGGTAAGACAACAGTTATCAATGGGATCATCGCTGTTTATGCCCTTTTAGAAGGACTTGACCTCAGGAAAAAAAGCAATCTACCGATTCTTCTTGCTGCTCCAACTGGACGAGCAGCTCGCCGCATGAATGAATTGACAGGCTTGCCTAGCGCGACCATACACCGTCATTTAGGAATGACAGGTGACGATGACACCAGTCATCTGGAAGATTATCTGGATGCCGACTTTATTATCGTGGATGAATTTTCTATGGTGGATACTTGGCTGGCCAACCAACTCTTCTCCAACATCTCTTCTAACAGCAAGATCCTCATCGTGGGTGACAGCGACCAGTTGCCGTCTGTCAGTCCTGGACAGGTTCTAGCGGATCTGCTTCATATTCCCTTGATTCCTCAGACTCGCTTGGAAAATATTTACCGGCAAAGCGAAGAATCAACCATTGTCACCCTAGCTAGTCAGATTAGACAGGGCATCCTGCCATCTGATTTTACCCAGAAAAAAGCAGACCGTTCCTACTTTGAAATTGCTAGCGGGCATATTCCTGCTACCATTGAAAAGATTTTAGGCGCGGCCCTAAGAAGTGGTATTCCTGCCCGTGATATTCAGGTTCTGGCCCCCATGTACCGAGGGACGGCAGGAATTGATGCCATCAACCAGCTCATGCAAGACCTCCTGAATCCACCACAAAAAGATCAACTCAGTTTTGAAGCTCCCCAGTGCCACTATCGCAAGGGAGACAAGGTCATTCATTTAGTCAACGATGCTGAAATCAATGTCTTTAATGGAGATTTGGGAGCTATCACAGACCTGATTCCTGGTAAATACACCGAGTCGAAACAAGATGAGATTGTCATTGATTTTGACGGCAACGAAGTCTCTTACCCACGTAACGAATGGTACAAAATTCGCTTGGCCTATGCCATGAGTATCCATAAATCACAGGGAAGTGAGTTCCCTGTTGTCATCCTACCTATCACTAGTGCTAGTAGGCGTATGCTGGAGCGCAATCTCATCTATACAGCCATTACACGCGCCAAAAGCAAGCTTATCTTACTAGGCGAATTACAAGCCTTCGACTATGCTACCCAGCACATCGGAACTGCCCGAAAAACCTATCTGATTGAACGCTTCAGTGATTTATTGGAGAATGTTGAAGAAAAGCAACCAGCTATCTCTGAAACTGCCACATCAAGCGCCTCTGAACAATCCTACATCCTGACAGAAGAAAACTGGGACAGCATCCCAGCCATGATTGGGATTACAGACGCAGACCTCAAAGAGATTTTTGGAAAATAGTGTATAAGAAAACCCACCAATTCAGGTGGGTTTTCTGTTTATTAAGATTATTTTACTGTTGCTGTGCTTGTGATCAATTCAACAGCTTTTTTGATAGTGATATCATGTTTCAACATGTCAGCTGAAAGCAAGTTTTGAACTTGTGCAACTTCCATGTTGTAGTCTGCTGCCAATTGCTCAACTTCTTTTTGTATTTCTTCTTCTGAAGCATCAAATCCTTCAGCTTTGGCAACTGCTTCGATAACAAGGTTAGTCTTAGTACGTGACTCAGCTTCTGCTTGGTATTGGTTGTGAAGGTCTTCTTGAGTAGTTCCAGTGATTTGGAAGTACATGTCAGGGTTGATCCCTTGACGTTGCAAGTTCCCAAGGAATTCATTTACTGAACGGTGAACTTCTTCGTGGATCATTTCTTCTGGAAGTTCTACGATTTCAGCATTTTCTACAGCTGTATCAATTGCTGCACCTTCAACTGCATCTTTGTAAGCTTCTTCTTTAGCAGTAGCCAATTCTTTGCGGTATTTTTCTTTCAAGTCAGCAAGTGTTTCAACTTCTTCATCAATGTCTTTTGCAAGTTCATCGTCAAGAGCTGGAACTTCTTTAGCTTTTACTTCGTGGATAGTTGTCACGAATTTAGCTTCTTTACCTGCAAGGTCTTCTGCTTGGTAGTCTTCTGGGAATGTTACGATAACATCAACAGTTTCGCCAGCTGAGTGGCCTACCAATTGGTCTTCGAAACCAGGGATGAATTGACCTGAACCAAGTCCAAGTGAGAAGTTTTCACCTTTTCCGCCGTCAAATTCAACACCGTCGATAGAACCAACGAAGTCGATGACAACAGTGTCGCCGTTTTCAGCAGCAGCTTCTTTGATAACCAATTCAGCCAAGTTGTTGCGTTCGCGTTCGATACGCTCTTCAACATCAGCGTCAGTTACTCCTTTTTCTAGATCAACTGATACTTCAAGGTTTTTGTAGTCACCCAATTTTACTTCAGGTTTTGTAACGACTTCAGCAGTGATAACCCAGTCTTGACCTTTTTCCATTGAAGTTACATCAATTTTTGGTTGTGCAACCACTTCAAGATCAGCTTCTTTTACAGCTGCTTCATAAGCGTTTGGCAAAAGAGCGTTCATAACGTCTTGGTAAAGTGATTCTTCACCAAATTTTTTGTCGAAGATAGGGCGTGGAAGGTGACCTTTACGGAAACCTGGGACATTAAGAGATTTCTTCACTGAGTTGAAGACACGGTCCAATTCTGGTTTGATTTGGTCTTGAGAGATAGTGAAAGTCAAGACACCACGGTTTGTTTCTTTGTTTTCAAATGATACAGACATTCTGTCATTTCTCCTTAAAATTTTTTAAATACAGTCTATTATAACATAAACGAGCGAATTTTTTCAAGTAATGACTGCGCTTTTCAATGATGCTGGAAGTATGGTTTCTTCTTGGTTTTCTTTAGGTTTCGAATATAATCTTATAAAAGATGCTTAATGATGGCTGATTACAGTAAAAAACGAATCGCCCACACATCCCTCATTAGGCGATTCGTTTTGTATTATTTAACCACAAGAACCTTGTAATATTCATACTTATTTGGCTGTGTAATCTTAATTTTTTGACCATAGAAACCATCGATTTCTTTGTCAAAATAATCTGAAAATCTTGATGGCAAGCGTTTCATCTTAAGAACCTCACCAGATTGGTCTGCATATACAAGGAAATGATAGTGGGTTGTAGACATACCGTCATCAATCAATACAAAGTAACCTGTTTTAAGCTTACCTTGTCCATTATCTAAATGGTATAGTTTATTGTTATTGATTGTGAAGTTAGTAGATGGAAGTCTAAGTCGTACACCTGGGTCTTCTAGATAAAGATCATTGCCAACTTTTTTGATTTCTGATCTAGTTGTCATCTCTGGAAGTGGTAATACTCTACGACCATCTGCTCCAAAGTAATATCGACCTGGTAGATTTTGGAAATTACGAATAACAGCTTTAGGATCAATTTCTTGTCCTTCTTCTTTATTATCTACTAAAGCTAAGATTGTATTTGAAACTTGATCCCCATATTTGTCGGAAAACTTCTTGAACTCAGGTTTGATGTACCAAGTGTTTTTATCCACGATAACATCAGTAAAGTTATTTCCGTCAAATTTTGATGTAATCAGATACTCATATCCATCACCTAAACGGACAATATCATCATTTTTATAAGGGCTATTTTTTAAAGTCAACATATAGCCATCCTTACCAATGATATAACTTTCTCCATCGCTGGCTGGAACAGCTCTGTCTGCGACCATAGCACCTGATTTTTCAAAGTAAGACCATTCACCATTTGCAGTCGCCCATCCTGTTGCCATAGCGCCACTGCCTTTGAGGTAATACCATGTAGACCCTTCTTTGTACCAACCAGTACGCATAGCACCACTAGCTGCTAATGAGTACCATGTGCTTCCTTCCTTATACCAGCCAGTACGCATAGCGCCACTATCTGCTAGTGAATACCATGTATTGCCGTCTTTGAGCCAACCTGTCTGCATTTTACCAGCGCTATCGAAGTGGTACCAAGAACCAGCATTTTGTACCCATTTATTTTTAGCAAGACTGCCATCTTGAGAAAGATTCCAGTCAGCACCATTTTTAACCCAAGTATCTGCAGCCTGTGCTTGGTTGATAGATAAAAGTAGACCAGCACCTGCAAGTAAACCAAGTGTAAGTAGTTTAGATTTTTTCATAGCTATTTCCTCCTTTATTGAATAGTTATAAAAAGATAGTTTTCCATCATAAACATTCTACATAACTCCTAATAATCCTTAAGAGTCAACCAACACCTTCTTTCTATCATCATTGCCCACCCCACACCTTTATGATATACTAAGTATAAATATTTTCTTAAAACTTCTACTTTTGGAACATTTTTGGAGGCAAAAATATGCGGTGGGATATTGGTTCAGTTTATAAATACATTCGTAAGTCAAAAGGGATTACACAAAATGAGGTCTGTGGTGACTACATTACTCATTCTAACTTATCTAAGTTTGAAAATAATCATTCTACTCCTAGGTATGATACTATGGAGTTACTTTTGAGACAAATTGATATGAGTTTCGATGAATTTCATTATATTTGTCAACATTACCAAATGGATTCTCGTAAGAAATTATTTTCAGAATATTATCAAGTCATTTCTTCACCTAATCTAGAAGAAATGAAGACACTGCTATCAAAATGTCAAATTTATCTAGATGAAGTGCAGAATGATATCCCAATAGAACACGCTGTGAAAGAACTAACCATTTTTATAGAAGTGATTGAAAATCAGTTTTCCGATAAAGCCCAAGCCTTAGCTGAAGAGTTATGGAAAGAATTGGAAAAAAGAGATCAGTGGTTTCTCTCAGATTTACGGTTGTTAGTGATGATCATTTTCCATTTCCCTGTTGATTCACTAGAAATGCTACGTCAAAGACTTGTCAAATCTCTAAATAAATACACAGATTATCGCCCAATTCAAAGTATTCATTACTCCATTCTAGCCAATATGACCCGAATGTACCTTGAAGCAGGGAAGAAAGATGACTGTCTATGCTTAATTCAAGAATGTCTTGATTTAGCAAAAATATTGAAACGATACGATTTATTAGGTGTAGCTCAAGTACGTCTGGGAATCGTTAATGAAAATCATGCTATGATTAATAAAGGATTATCCTTACTCAAATCAACAAATGAAAGTCGATTACTGCGGGAAATGAAAAGAGAAGTTAGTGATTATTATCAAGCAGATTTTTTTGAAACAGAGGGCAAATAGTAACTATTATTTTATGAATAAAAGCGAACATGACTTCCTAGTAGACAAAGTTGTTCGCTTTTTTCGTTTTACTCTGTCTGATAGTTTATTTCACAACAGAAACATTTCCTGTCTTACTATCGATTTTAACAGTTTGACCGTAGAAACCGTCAATTTCTTTATTAAGATAATCTGAAATTCCTGTTGGCAATCGTTTCATTTTAAGAATTTCACCAGATTGGTCTGCATAAACAAGAATATGATAGTGATGAGAACTTGGTCTATCATCAATCAATGCGAGATAGCCTGTTTTTAGTTTGCCATTAGCTCCATCTAAATAGTATAGTTTATTGTTATTGATTGTAAAGCTGGTAGCCCCAAGACGAAGGCGTGCACCTGGATTTTCTAGATAGACATCATTGCCAACTTTTTTAACCTCTGAATAGGTGGTCATTTCTGGTAAATTTGTTACGCGACGACCATCTGCCCCAAAGTAATACCTGTTTGGTAAGTTTTGGAAATTCTTTATAACAGCTTTAGGATCAATTTCCTGTCCTTGATCTTTATTATCTATTAAAGCCAACATCGTATTGGAAACATAATCCCCATATTTATTAGAAAACTTTTTAAACTCTGGTTTGATATACCAGGCATTCTTTTCAACAATGACTCCATCTTTTGTATAAATAAGGTGATAATCATAACCATCAGACAAAGTAACAATATTTGTGATAATTGTATCATCCGCTTGAGATTGTTCAACCTGACTTGGGAGTTTGGTTAACAGATAACCATCCTTACCAATGACATAACTTTTCCCATCACTGGCTGGAACAGCTCTGTCTGCGACCATAGCACCTGATTTTTCAAAGTAAGACCATTGACCATTTGCAGTCGCCCATCCTGTTGCCATAGCGCCACTGTCTTTGAGGTAATACCATGTAGCCCCTTCTTTGTACCAACCTGTACGTATGGCGCCACTATCTGCTAGGGAGTACCATGTGCCATCTTCCTTGTACCAGCCAGTACGCATAGCACCACTATCTGCTAGTGAATACCAGGTATCCCCATCTTTGAGCCAGCCTGTCTGCATTTTACCAGAACCGTCGAAGTGGTACCATGAGCCAGCATTTTGTACCCATTTATCCTTAGCTAGACTGCCATCTTGAGAAAGATTCCAGTCAGCACCATTTTTAACCCAAGTATCTGCAGCCTGTGCTTGATTGATAGACAAAAGTAGACCAGCACCTACAAGCAAACCAAGTGTTAGTAGTTTAGATTTTTTCATAGCCATTTCCTCCACGAATTAAAACTGTGAGATAGAGTTAGTTTAACCATATTTTTATAGCACTCTTAAAGAGATGAAATACAAATCCTATTTTTGCTAAACTTGTTCGGAAACTATTTTATAAACACTATATTATTTTATCTATTTCTAACTCTATTTTACTCCCCTATAAAATGAATGTCAACAAATAACATAAAGACATTGTGAAAAAAATATTTTATTGTGCTGGAGATACTTGCTCGCTTCTTTGATACTAAGGTCAGCTACTAAAAATTCTTTACTCTGCCAAAAAGTTCTGAATGGCTGGTATGGCAATTTTACTAAAATTCTCATCAATACGATGACTTCCACCTTCTACTGTAACCAGTTTAGCATTTGGAATTCTTTGACTCGCATCTACTGAATATTGGTAGGGAGCAGTTGTATCATTGGTTCCATGTACAATTAGAGTAGGAGCCGTGATCTTCCTCTGTACATCTTCAATATCAATATCGAGTGCATCTGTCAGATAAATTTTACCCAGCCTAGCATTATGATGTGTCAGACTATCAGGGAGTTGATAAAATGATGGACTTCCAAGATTTTGATAAGTTTCCTTCACATCATCAAATAAAACATAAGCTGGGAAAATCAGGCCCAGCTTGTAGATTTGTTCCGGATTAGCAGCTGCATACAGGCTAGCTACTACACCACCCTGACTGACACCTATTATGCTCAGATGTTTCTTATCAACATAACTTTCTGATGTCAGTTTGTATACTACATTCGTTAAGTCTGTTAACTCTGTTTTAACTGACATACCCAGCATATCTTGACCACCACTTTTAGAATTACGGCTTCCTCCATAATAATCAAAACCATAGACCAAAAAGCCTTGCTTTGCTAACAATTGGATATAATCTTTATACATATCAAATGTATTGTTAAAGCCATGTGAGATGACCACTACTGGTAATTTTTTATTTTTATAATCTCTAGGTGCAGTAATTTGACCATACAGGTTTTTATCTTCATAAGTAACCGTATATTCCTCGGTAACAATATCTTCTGTCGGAACTAGATGACTCTCTTGTGTTTTAGGTGATTGATTTGTTTCTTGACTAGAAGCAGATGAAATACTTTCTTCAACTTGAATACGAGGAGATGTATTCTCTCTACTTTTCCAAAATAAGATTCCTCCTCCTATTACAAGACCGATAGCTAAAATGCTTACAATATATCTCATAGATTTTCCTTTTTATCATTTTTTTAATTTATACTCAATGAAAATCAAAGAGCAAACTAGGAAGCTAGCCGCAGGCTGTACTTGAGTACGGCAAGGTGAAGCTGACGTGGTTTGAAGAGATTTTCGAAAAGTATTAATGTGCTAGTATTAAAAATCCTCATGCCCCACCAAGTGGTGCTGAAAGGCATAGACCGCAGCTTGTGTGCGATCACTGACCTCAAGTTTGGCAAGAATGTTAGACACGTGCGTCTTGACCGTCTTGAGAGAGATAAAAAGTTCGTCTGCGATACGCTGATTTTCATAGCCCTTGGCAATGAGTTGGAGTACATCTCGCTCACGCGCAGTCAGGTCCTCATGTAGTTCTATGTGATTGCGGTGGTATTCGACCTTCTTGCTGACCTCTTGTTCAATAGCCAGCTCGCCAGCAGCCACCTTACGGACGGCATGGAGCAGTTCGTCTGCACTAGAAGTCTTGAGCATATAGCCTTTGGCACCAGCATTCAAAACCGGCATTATTTTTTCATTGTCCAAGTAAGAAGTCACAATCAAAATCTTGGCTTCAGGCCATTCTTTGAGGATGGCCAAAGTCGCGTCAATTCCATTCATTTCGGGCATGACGATATCCATGACAATAACATCTGGACGCAATTTCAAGGCTAAGTCAATACCCTGAAACCCGTTGGACGCTTCCCCTACAACTTCTACATCATCTTGGAGGTCAAAGTAGCTTTTCAAGCCCAATCGGACCATTTCATGGTCATCTACTAGTAAAATTTTCATCTTCACTCCTTTATCATTCCTTATCGAGCAGGGGAATACGGATATCAACTGCCAGCCCTTGCTTGGGAGCTGTTAATAACTGAACTGTCCCTGCCATATCTTCAACCCGCTCCTTGATATTGCGAAGTCCATAACTTAAGTCGTCTAAGCTCCCCAACTGGAAACCAATCCCATTGTCCACCACCTTCAGCTGTACTTCAACATCTGTCTGATAGAGATAGACATCCAAACAAGAGGCCTGGGCATGGCGGAGGGTATTGCTAATCAACTCCTGCAAAATGCGGAAGATATGCTCCTCAATCTTCTTGGGCAATTTCGTCATATTCTGCTTGAGACTAACCTTGAGATCACTCTTGTCCTCAAGCTCTTTTAGGAGAATTTGAATCCCTTCTATCAAGCTCTTCTGCTCCAGTTCAATTGGTCGCAAGTGCAGGAGCAAGACCCGCAAATCCTTCTGGGCTGTTTCTAAAATAGCTGTGACACTCTGCAACTGGGTCTGCATCTTTTCTCTATCCAATTTCAAAGCCTGCTGACTAACGCCTGACAAAATCATGTGAGCCGCAAACAACTCCTGACTGACTGTATCGTGCAAATCCCGAGCAATCCGCTTCCGTTCCTTTTCTATAATCTCCTCTTCCTGAGCAAGACTCTGATTTTCAGCCTTTTGAAGAGCTTCTGTTAAAAGGTTAAGTTTACCTGACAAGGACTTGAAACTGGCATCCAAATCTGGATCTGAAACTTGAACCACTTCTTGCCCTGCCAACAAACGCTTGAGATTAGTCTGCATTTTTCTTAGAGAAAGTTCTTCAATACCTCGCCAAAATAAGGCTAAGAAACAGGTCATGGACATACTGAACACCAACAACAAAAAGACAAATTTTTCTGTTTTTTCGACATCATGCAAGAAAATAGACCAGTCAAAATCAAGGATTTCCAACAAGCTGTGGGAGAAAAATAAGACAAACAGGAAGGAGGTAATGGCAATGATTACATAAGCTTGTTTTTTCATCCTCTGACCACCTCAACATCCCCAATCATAGTAGTCAAGAAAATCTTGACGCTCTTGTTACTCTTGAGATAGTCTCTTGTTTCTTGATGATAGTGTTCATTGCGGAGTGCTCTCTTAGGCTGGTTGAAAAAAGTCAAATCCCCATAAAGAGAATTAACACTGAGACTGACTTCTACATCTACAGGCACAATGATTTTGGTCGTCCCTACCATCTTTCTGAGGATAATGACATTATCATGATTGGTTAGAATCACCCTCTCCAAATGAATGGTGTCCTTACCCATGAGGCGAAAGAGATTGATATCATCAAACTGGCAAGTCTGGTAGCTTGAAAAATGATGGAGATTTCCAAACCAACGATTTTTCTCCTTCTTAACCGTTACCACCTCTTCAAAAACCAAATTGGTCTGCTCTTTTTCCTGGTTCATCATCGGATAAAGAAGAAAGAGGCTATAGATGACCGCAACAAAAATAGCTAGAATCACAAAAGGATTGAGCATGACGATGAAAAAGAAGAGAATGGTTGCCACCACTAAAAGAAGATTATTCCCCTCTTTACCAGTGTAATAGCGAATCAAAAGCAAAAAGAGGAATAAAATCAGCAGAAAACGCGAAAAATGCTCTGAAACCATCAAAATCAGAGCTCCTGTCAAAAGACAGGCTTCGATAAATAAAAAGATTTTAAATTTTCTCATAGGTTCATCCTCTCCCTTTTATTTTATCACAATTCAAAAAAGTCACCTCAGTCTGAGGATGGAAAAAAGGCGGTGGTTACGCCTTTTTCATCTGATCTTTTGCTTCTTTTAATTTTCCATATAGAAGATAGTCTACTTTTTGCAGATCTGCTATGGTGGTACAATTAAGAGCACACATGATTAAGCGTAAATCCGCTTTCCAGCCTTGGACAATACCAATCACTTCTTCGACTGTGTAGTTTTCAATCAATTCCAGAACTGTTCGAGACAGTCCCACAGCCTTGGCGCCAAAAACTAAACACTTAATCACATCCAGCGGATTCCGAACACCTCCACTGACCAAGAGTTCAACCTTGTCTTTCCATTCTTGAGCATTGAGAAGGGCTTGCATGGTAGACTGGCCCCATTGATTGAGATAATCACGCTGACCACTGCGACGGTTTTCAATATAGGCAAAGCTGGTGCCACCACGGCCTGACAGGTCAAAGGTTCGAACACCCAGTTCATAGGCTCTTTCAATGGTCTTGGCATCCATTCCAAAGCCCACTTCCTTTAAAACGATTGGAACAGGGATTTGTTTACTATAGTCTGCTAGATTCGATTGCCAGCTTCTGAACTTCCTTTCTCCCTCAGGCATGAGCAACTCCTGCATGACATTGACATGCACCTGCAAGAGAACAGGATTCATCTCTTCTACAGTCCGAAGTCCCAACTCAACAGGCTTGTCCAATCCAATATTGGTTCCAAGAAGGAGATTTGGATGACTAGACTTGACAGAAAAAGAGGCATCTGATGGATCTTTGAGAGCCGCACTATAAGAGCCCGTCACAAATAAAATCCCACAGGCTTCTGCCACCTGAGCTAGTTTTTGATTGATTTCTTTACCTTTTTCACTCCCACCTGTCATGGCATTGATATAAAAAGGAAAATCCCACTTTCGACCAGCAAACTCTGTCGACAGATCGACTTCATCCAGGTCGTAAAGAGGCAAAGAAGAATGAATCAACTCCACCTCATCAAAGCTATTATAGGAACTTTTCTGCTCAAGGGCATAGCGGATGTGCTCATCCTTACGATTTGTCGTCATGTCCTATCCTTTCTTGGTATAAGAGCTCAATCCCCAGATTGGTCCAACGGTTTTTTATGGTTTCAGTTGATTGCTCATCAAAACTCAAGGCAATACCACAATCACCACCACCAGCACCGCTACTCTTAGCAATAGCTTGCAAATCTTGACTAGCTTCTTTCAACTGTCTGAGCGAAGGCGTGTAAATATCTGTACTCAAGCTTTCTAAAAGCTGGCTGGCTACTTCTACTTGCTCGATCATTTTTTCTGATTTCCCCTGCTCCAAGGCTTCTACTAAAGCAGCCACCGTTGCTTTTGAAAAACTTAAAAAATTCTGGTCTATATTTTGCTTGATTTGCTGGACCATGTGACTTGATACAGCCACTTCCTTGGTCCATCCCACTAGGAAATCACATTCTAAGGTAGGTTTCACTTGTGAGATAGAAAAGCCCCACTCACGCTCCAAAACTGTCGCCAAGTTTTCTTCTTCCAACCAAGCAGCAACCTTCTGGCGATCAAATGACTGGTAGAGAACCAAATCCTCTGCCACAATACAGGCAAGGTCTCCCATAGAACCATTGTCTCCTCGCTTGAGCAAGACAGCGCTAGCCAACTTGAACAAGAGCTCCTGATTAACTGAAATATCATATAATGCCAGTAAGGACTTGATTACCAAAACAACGACACTACCGCTAGAACCTAAACCAAACTTTTTCCCTTCTCGTTCCATTTTCCCTCGGATCTCCAAAGAAAAAGCTCGCAAGGTCTGCCCACGATGAACGAGGAAATCTTCCACTAAAGCAATCGTTTCTTGAATCAAGCTGTAGTCAGGATTTGGCGTCAAATCAACTGCGAAATCAAACATATCTGAATAGATATGGTAACTATCAGAAAAAGCAATCTCAGCCCTCATATAGATGGGAATATCCTTTATCAAGGCCAACTGCCCTGGCTCTAAAATAGCATATTCACCAGCCCAATAGAGCTTCCCGCAAGTTTTAACAGCAATCATCTTGGCTCAAATCCTTTGTTTTTGACACGATCAGGCGATAACGTTGACCGAAGATTTCTGATAAATGCTCCAAGTCTTTCTCCTGACAGAGGACCTTGACATTGGGACCAGCATCCATGGTAAAGTAGCAGGCTTCCCCTTGCTCACGAAGTTGACGAACAAAGTCTATGGCCTCATAAGAGGCATCGGTCAGATAAGAAAAGGCTGGTGATGCTGTTTTGGTCGTAGCATGCATAGCCAGGGCATTTTTCTCCGTTAACTCCCCAACCTTGGCAAAGTCATTTTCCTTGAGGTAAACCAGCATATCCTGATAATCCTTCTCAGACTGACGCACCCAGTCCTCAAAGGTCGTCGAGGTTTCCACACAAAGTTTCATCCCGTCACGGCTAGAGATTGGTTTTTTCTTATCCTCTAGCACCAACATCATCATAGCTAGTTTCAAGTCTGTCTCTACAGGGTAAATTTCTCCACTATCCTTGTCCCAGGCACCGAGTGGTCCATAAAAACTCCGAGAAGAAGAGCCTGAGGCAAACTTAGCCTCCTGTGCCAACTGGTTCCGAGTCAATCCAAGCTTGAAATAAGCATTGCAAGCCTTGACCAAGGCAGACAAACCACTAGAACTTGAGGACAGGCCCGCTGCCGTAGGCATATTGTTTTGAGTGTCAATACGAACAAAGCCCTCCCCAGCTGGACGGTAACGGTCAATAATCTTGCTCATCTTGGCATGCTCTGCCTCATTTTGTAACTGACCATTGATATAAAAGGCATCAGTCATCGCATCCGTCGGTAAAGATGACAAAGTCGTCTCCGTATACATATTCTCCAAAGTCAGAGAAATACTGCTAGTAGCAGGTACCATCTCTTTTTCTTTTTTCTTTCCCCAATATTTGATAATAGCAATATTTGCGTAGGAACGTACTGTTACAGGCTCTCTATCCATGTCTGAACAGCTCCTTTCTCTTCTAATCTTTCCGCTAGTTCTTGAGCTTGAATCAAATTGGTTGCCAAGGCTATGATACAGCCTCCAAGCCCACCACCGCTCATCTTGGCACCCAGAGCACCATAACTAAGAGCCGTTTCAACCAAAGAGTCTGCCTCAGGGCTACTGACACCAATTTCTTTTAAATGTAAATGCGCTTGACTGAGGATTTGTCCCAGTCCTTCAGCATCTTTTCGTGTAATTGCTTCTTCCGCATGCTGGGTCAATTCTCCCAAGGCATGCAAAAATGGTAGGGCGTCTTTCCCCTTACTTTGAACCACTTGGATGGCTTCACGAGTTTGACCATAAACACCCGTATCGGCAATCACCAAATAGGCGGATAGAGCCATCTCAAGCTCTGTAAATCCTACGCTCTTGATAAAGCGAATAGGCTGGTCACTGAGACAGGTCTTAGCATCCAAACCACTTGGATTCATATGGGCAATCATCTCAGCCCGATTAACCAAGATTTCTAGTACATCATGAGGCAGTTCTGCTTGATAGTAGTCAAAAACCGCACGAATGGCCGCTATGCTGATAGCAGCTGATGAACCCATTCCCCGTTTTTCGGGGATAGCCGAGTCAATCTCACAGCGAATGCAGGCTTCTTTGATTTCCAAATACTCCAGCGAAGCATAAACTGCCATGGACAAGGTATCCTCCTCATAAAGGCGCCAAGGACTCGCTGCAGGAACTACCTTACAAGTCACCTCCACCTCCAAAAGAGGCAGGGAAATAGCAGGATAACCGTAAACGACCGTATGCTCCCCTATTAAAATAATCTTACTATGTGCCTGACCGACACCAATTTTTTTTGTCATTTTTTCCTTTTACTAGACGAAAAAGCCGTCTCATTTTTTCATACAAGTATTGCTTCTCTCCTATCTATTTTATTATATTTTCACAAAAAAAGCGATTGTTTCCTTCACAATCGCTTTTCCCATTATAGGGATATATTTCCATCATTTTATTATTTAAACGATTTCTAGCATATCCTATTCTTCTCGTTTTTTAGGAAATACCGTCAAAGCACCTAGGAGAGATAAGCCACCTAGAGCTACCAACCATTCATCTTGTTGACTACCTGTCTGAGGTAGTTCATCCCGCTTGTGCACTTCAGTACTTCCTTGATCCCAATTCTCTGAAGGAATTGGAATAGGATTTGGGGTTGGTTGCGGTGATGGCTGGGGTGTTGGCTGGGGTGTTGGCTGAGGCTCAGGTTGAGGTACTGGTTGGGGATTAGGTTGCGGTGATGGCTTAGGCTCCGGTTTTGGTTCTGGCTTAGGCTCCGGTTTTGGTTCTGGCTTAGGCTCCGGTTTTGGTTCCGGCTTAGGCTCCGGTTTTGGTTCTGGCTTAGGCTCTGGTTTTGGTTCCGGTTGCGGTTCTGGCTTAGGCTCCGGTTTCGGTTCTGGCTTAGGCTCTGGTTTTGGCTCCGGTTTCGGTTCTGGCTTAGGCTCTGGTTGCGGTTCTGGCTTAGGCTCTGGTTTTGGCTCCGGCTTAGGCTCTGGTTTCGGTTCTGGCTTAGGCTCTGGCTTTGGTTCCGGTTTAGGCTCTGGCTTAGGCTCCGGTTTTGGTTCTGGTTTAGGCTCTGGTTTTGGTTCCGGCTTAGGCTCCGGTTTTGGTTCTGGCTTAGGCTCTGGCTTAGGAGTCGGTGCGTTAGCCACGAATACCCATGTTCCTACAAACTCTACATCTGCTTTATTTACTGCTTTATTTTCAGCATCGTAGCTCTTAAATACCCATTTCCCATCATTTTCTGTATCAACATACTCTGTTTTTGTTGGTTGAATTGTTGTTACATTTGATTTATCTACATAACGGTTTTGGTCTGTTGGTTTATAGCCTTCTATTGCTGCTGGCAATGTCTTACCTGGTGTCCCACTTTCAAATTTATATGTTACACCGTATTTATTAGCTTCGAACACCCATGTTCCTACAAATTCTACATCTGCTTTATTTACTGCTTTACTTTCTGCATCGTATTTTTTAAATACCCATTTCCCATCATTTTCTGTATCAACATACTCTGTTTTTGTTGGTTGAATTGTTGTTACATTTGATTTATCTACATAACGGTTTTGGTCTGTTGGTTTATAGCCTTCTATTGCTTCTGGCAATGTCTTACCTGGTGTCCCACTTTCAAATTTGTAGGTTACACCGTATTTATTAGCTTCGAATACCCATGTTCCTATAAACTCTACATCTGCTTTATTTACTGCTTTATTTTCAACATCGTAGCTCTTGAATACCCATTTCCCATCATTTTCTGTATCAACATACTCTTTAGTTGTTGGCTGAATTGTTGTTACATTTGATTTATCTACATAACGGTTTTGGTCTGTTGGTTTATAGCCTTCGATTGCTTCTGGTAATGTCTTACTTGGAGTCCCACTTTCAAATTTATAGGTTACACCGTATTTGTTAGCTTCAAATTCCCATTTTCCTATAAACTCTACATCTGCTTTATTTACTGTTTTACTTTCTGCATCGTAGCTCTTGAATACCCATTTTCCATCATTTTCTGTATCAACATACTCTGTTTTTGTTGGTTGAATTGTTGTTACATTTGATTTATCTACATAACGGTTTGGGTCGGTTGGTTTATAGCCTTCGATTGCTGCTGGCAATGTCTTACCCGGGGTTCCACTTTCAAATTTGTAGGTTACACCGTATTTATTAGCTTCGAATACCCATGTTCCTAGAAACTCTACATCTGCTTTATTTACCTGTTTATTTTCAGCATCGTAACTCTTGAATACCCATTTTCCATCATTTTCTGTATCAACGTACTCTGTACTTGTTGGTTGAGTCGCACCTACATTAGCTTTATCTACATAACGATTTTGGTCTGTTGGTTTATAGCCTTCTATTACTGCTGGTAATGCTTTACCTTCTGTTCCACTAACGAATTTGTATGTTACACCATACTTATTAGCTTCGAATACCCATGTTCCAATGAACTCCACATCTGCTTTGTTTACTTGTTTTTTAGCTTCATCATAACCTTTGAAGACCCATTTTCCATCGTTTTCTGCATCTATATACTCTGTAGTTGTCGGTTGTGTTGGTGTTACATTCGCTTCATTTTCGTAAGTAGCTGTATCTTTTGGCTTATAGTTTTCGATTACTGCTGGTAATACTTTTCCCTCTGTTCCACTTTGGAATCGGTAGGATACATTATAAAATGTAACATAACCTAGTTCTAAAACGTTAGCTTCTACTTTGTTAATAGGTAAATTTGTAGCTGAATCCAGGCTTAACCAGCCACTACCGATTCTACCTGCACTTGGATGAACATTACCCTCAACAGAACCTGTTACTTTTAGTACTGTATTTCCATTTGTATCTGCTAACTCTTTGGCTTTATCTTGATTAATACGAACAACCATCTGATTGATTTCTTCATCACTCTTATTAGGGAACAAGGCTTTAAGTTCTGTTGATGTAAGAGATCGAAGTATCATATTGCGCATAATTGTTTCAGCAATAGACTTACCTTCATCCGGTTTTACTACACTTTCAGCTATACGCTCATTTCGTTCATTTTCCGGTCTATTACTATCATATCCGTTTAAAGATCTAAGAATCATTCTAAATGTTATATTATGGTTACCTTTAGTTTCAACACCAAATGTGACTCTAGGGTCCGTATTACTAACGATTGAATTAAAGCTATCTTTTGTATTTCCTAAGGCTGTCCCTTCTTTTGAATACACATTTAGGATTTCCTTCGTTCCATCTTCCTTAATTCCAAGAGCATACAATGGTCTCCATGAGTAACCATTAAACTCTGCATATAATTTTTCCGGAACAACTAAATCTTTGTCTAAATTCACATTTAAGTCTACATAGGTGTAAGTTTTTTTCTTTTCATCTAATTTAAAGTTATTATCCTTGTATGTGTTGGATAAAACCGGACCAACATATCCTACATGAGGATTTCTATACACAGTCATCGCTGTAGTTTTATCCATTTCAAACTCAGCTTTTAAAACCACTTCATTCACTTTTGTAGTATCATTATTGTCCGGTTTATACTCATCAATGATACGGCGGGTATTTTTTTCTTTGTCTTTTGTTTCTTTATTTAAATTAGTATTAGGTAATACTTCTTCTGATTCTACATTCGTATCAATATGAACCTTATTATCATTAATGGCAAATTTATTCATTCCACCTATAATCGCAAATCCCATAGAAAATTTATCAGCAGGGAAAGGTGTATCTTGGTCATTTAGACTGGCATAAACACCATATAGCTTAGAATCAGCTGACAAGCCATTCGGAAAGGCTGTAGCTATAGTGTCTTCTGCCGAGAACAGTCTTGCACCATCTGCAATTTTCCCATTTACTGGCGGCATATCAGACCAACCAAGAAAAGTTTTTGCAGCGCCACGGAAAAGACCTGGATTAGATAAGGGACTCCCTAATTTATCTGTAGCATTCTTATATGTATTTTCAGTATCTTTTTTTTCGTGTGATTCACTTGTCCATTGACCAATAAGACTTACTTTACCATCATAATTTGCTGGTTCTGTTGCTCTTTCAAGCCCTCTAGGTTTCTCATTATTATTTCTTGCTTCAACATTATCTTCTGGCTTAATAGGCCCATTTTCTGTTGATGCAGCTGTATTTGTATTGGTATTTTCTATTTCTGTGTCACCAGTATTAGCACCAGAAGTGCCTAGTGTGCTTGTTGTACTTGCTGAACCTGGTGTACTTGGTGGGGCTGGTGTGCCTGATACTGGTTCGCCTGCTCCTGGTCCATCCGCTTGAACAGTCGCCACACCAGTTGCAAAAAACAACACCGAAGCTACTGCTACACTAGCTACTCCCAAATGATGCTTTCTAATAGAATAGCGTAAAACTTTTTTCCCGTTTTCTTCACATTTTCTTGACTTAAAGTTCATTTTCAACCTCATTTCTTTTTTACAAATGGGTACTTATACCCCCCTTAAATATTTAAGTATTTAAAGAAGGTTCGATTTTTAAGCCTAAAATTGTAATTGTTATGGTGCTTTCAAAAAAACACTTGATATTACACTAACATTATATACCTTTTTCTAAAACATGTCATGTAAAATTGGGCAAAAACTCAATTTTGTTAAAAATAAGTAAATAAGTAAATCTTTCCACAATAAACCGCATATTATCAAGGTTTTGCCACCTGATAATATGCGGTTTTCTGATTTTAAAAACTTTTTATCCAGTATCACTTCGTGAAACTGCACTCTTACTTAAAATTTATCTCAAATTACAAAATACTATCATTATTTATCGAACCCATTCACCATTATAATTGACAGAATAGCCATCTACGGTCGTATTCACTGCCAAAGCACCTGAACTGTAAGCATAGCACCATTTTCCATTGACCTGGAACCAGCCTGTCGCCATGGCTCCTGATGAACGGAGATAGTACCACTTGTTACCAAGGTTTTGCCAACCTGTTTTCATATCACCATTTTGCTGGTCTAAGTAGTACCAAGTTGAGCCTTCCTGATACCAACCCGTCGCCATGGCCCCCGATGAACGGAGATAGTACCACTTGTTACCAAGATATTGCCAACCAGTTTGCATGATACCAGTTTCTGGATCTAGATAGTACCAAGTTGAATCATCATTGATCCAACCAGCACGTCTTTCGCCACCAAGGTAGTCTTTCCCTGAATAACCTGTTTTTGCTAAGTAATACCAGTTAGACTGATCATAAAGCCAACCTGTTTTTAAAGAATGGTCTTGATCAAAGTAATAATTTGCTAATTTAAGAACTTCTGAGCCTTCAAAGCCTTCACCATATTTTTTGCCAACATTTAACGAATCCTTAACTTCTAATTGTTTCCATCCAACAAATTCTTGAAGAACCCCATCTTGGTTAAAGTAGTACCACTTCGGTTGAAGGGCAATTTCGAAAACTGGTCGATTATCAAATAAATCATCACGATAACCTGTCCCAGGGATTTCTAAGTATTGCCAACCGACTACCATTTCTCCACTATCACCGAAATAGTAGGTTTTACCGTCTATTTTATGCCAATAGATTGCTTTATGGTCATCTTTTATATAATATTTTCTATTATCCTTATCAACAAACTGTCCACCTGTAGTATCCGCCAATACTGTACTTGTCGCTAGCAAACCAAAGAAAAATACTGCCAATGCGATTGGCATCAATTTTTTTATTATTTTCATTAGACCTATCCTCCATAACTGATTGTAGCAAAGACCTGACTGCATGTCAATATATAAAAACTCCTCAAAAAAAGCAATTACATAACTGCAACTGCTTTCTATTCTTGCATGGTGTAACCAACACCACGAACGGTTTTAATGTAGCTTTTTTGACCTTTTACATCAAGCTTGCTACGTAGATAGCGGATATAGACATCCACGATATTAGTCTCTGTCGCACTTTCGTACTTCCAAACACTTTCCAATAACTGCTCACGAGTCAGAACTTTCTTGCTTCCCATAAGAGTAGCCAAAAGGTCATACTCACGACGGGTCAGGGCAATCATCTCTTCGCCACGATAAACGGTATGATGTTCTACATCCATACGCAGATTGCGGTAAGACGTTGGAACCTTCATCTGACTACAGTGTTGGTCGATGAAGTCCCGACCTCGGAAAATCGCTGAAATACGAGCTACCAGATTCTCAATAATAACCGGCTTATAGATGTACGAAACGGCAAAGCGTTGGATTGTCTCAATCTGATCTTGCAATTCTTCACGATGGTCCAAGACCATGATGACTGAAGCTGGCTTAGTCCGACTCAGCTTGTCTGCAAAATCCTGGGCTGTCATATCCCCCAGACAAGCATTCAATAAAATCAAGTCATAGTCTGTCTGAAGAGCCATGGAGAGGGCTTTTTGCCCCTCCTCAACCTGATCAACTCGGTATTGCTCTTTTTGGAGTTCCAAACTTAAAAAATGAGCTAGATTTCGTTCTTTCTCAAGTAATAAAATCCGTTTCCCCATGGCAGACCTACTTATTTTTCGTCATACCAAGAGTAGTGGAATGTTCCTTCTTTGTCTTTACGTTGGTAAGTGTGGGCACCAAAGTAATCACGTTGCGCTTGAATCAAGTTAGCTGGAAGGTCAGCTGAACGGTAGCTATCAAAGTAAGTAATAGCTGCTGAGAAAGTTGGCACTGGTACACCAGCTTGAACCGCAAGAGCTACGATATCACGCACTGCTTGTTGATACTTAGCAGTAACATCCAAGAAGTACTCATCCAAAAGAAGGTTAGCAAGGTCTGCATCACGGTTGTAAGCATCTGTAATCTTTTGCAAGAAACGAGAACGGATGATACAGCCATCACGCCAGATAGATGCGATGTCTGCAAATGGCAAGTTCCAGTTGTTTTCTTTAGAAGCTACACGCAATTGCGCAAAACCTTGTGCGTATGAAATGATTTTTGAGAAGTAAAGGGCTTGACGGATTTTTTCAATCAACTCAGCCTTGTCTCCTTCAAATTTGAAGTCAGCTGGTTTTGGAAGAACCTTGCTAGCATGTACACGTTCTTCTTTGTAAGTTGAAATGTAACGTGCAAATACTGACTCAGTGATGAGTGACAATGGCACACCAAGGTCAAGTGATGATTGGCTAGTCCATTTACCAGTTCCCTTGTTACCTGCAGCATCAAGGATGTAGTCTACGATTGGTCCATCTTGGCCTTCATCGTCTTTACGGCTCAAGATATCAGCTGTGATTTCAATCAAGTAGCTGTCCAATTCACCCTTGTTCCACTCAGTAAAGATTTCAGCCATATCTTCTGCTGAAAGACCTAGCAAGTGTTGCATCAAGTCATAGCTTTCTGCGATCAATTGCATATCACCATACTCGATACCGTTGTGAACCATTTTCACATAGTGACCAGCTCCATCAGGACCAATGTAAGTCACACATGGTTTGCCATCTTCTGGTGCTTTAGCTGAGATTTCTTCAAGAACATCTGCAACCAATTCGTAGGCTTCTTTTTGTCCACCAGGCATGATAGAAGGACCTTCAAGGGCACCTTTTTCACCACCAGAAACTCCAGTACCGATAAAGTTGATGCCTGAGTTTGCCAATTCTTCATTACGACGGATTGTATCTTTGTAGAAAGTGTTTCCTCCGTCGATCAAGATATCACCCTTATCAAGGTGTGGAAGAAGGGCTTGGATAGTAGCATCTGTACCAGGTCCAGCTTGAACCATGAGCATGATGCGACGAGGTTTTTCGATTGAGTTTACAAAGCTTTCAACGTCATAGCTTGGTACAAAGTTCTTTTCAGGATGGCAAGCAATTACATCTTCAGTTTTTTCTTTACTACGGTTGTAAATAGCAACTGTGTAACCACGAGATTCAATATTAAGGGCAAGGTTACGACCCATTACGGCCATACCAACAACACCAAAGTTAGCTTTTGTCATTTGACACTCCTCTTGTTTAATTTGTTTTATTTTATCATTTTTACTTTTGAAAAGAAAGAATTTTGTAACGACTGCTTAGTAGTCCAAGTCATCCGCATGTCCAGAACCATTTCCAACAAAGTAACCTGTCTTACAGTTAAGGGTAAAGAGATAGGTTCCGTCTGGCTTGTAGAGGTTGTAATAACCATTGCCATTAACGATATTGACACGTTCGAGGATGTATTGGTTACCAGTGATATAACCACGCGAACGTGAAGTCGCTAGAATTTGTTCCAAGACACCATCCGCAAAATCCCAGGCAGAGTTATTACTATCATCTACAGCTGATTGATTGAACGGTACACGACTTGAAGCTCTCTGAAGGTTAACTCCAGAACTTGATAAACCGCCATAGCTATCATCCCGCGCAGAAACTGAATTATTTGATGAGGCGCTTGAAGATGGACTGGCGTTACTTGTAGTATTGTCGGTAGAAGAATTTGAACTTGCTTGACTAGAACTGCTAGTTTGACTTGAACTTGAGCTAGAGCTAGAAGTACTTGTTTGCTGGCTCTTACCAAGGCTGATAGCCTTATCTAGCACTTTATCAAGCTCCGTATTTCCAGTTTTAATATCTGTAAATTTAGCATCCGATTTGGCTTTGGCATTGGTATCCAACACACCATCCACAATAGCTGGTTTTTCAAATTGTGCATTGACATCTTGAATGGCCTTGATTTGCGTTGCTAGACTATCATATTTAGATTTGGCAAGCGTATGTTCACGACTACCTTCCAGCTTATCAAGTAAGGTCTTGAGTTGACTTAGTTTATCAAACTGGCTATTTTTCAAAGCCGTTTTATTACTGTCTGTGTAGAAGGCGTCATAAAGTGTATTAAAATCATCCACATCCGATTGATTGGCTGTAGTTGATTGAGAAGTTTCAATTTCCTTGGTCGAGCGATTCACTTGACGGTAGACATAATAAGCACTGACACAGATAATTACTGATACAAGCGCCAAAGCGGTTAAAACAAAGCCTTTTTTGCTTTTCTTTTCTGAGTCTTCTTGTTCCAGACGAGAAAGGTTTTGCTCCTCTTCCACTTCTTCAGTCATTTCTGTTGGATTTTCATCCTCTAGCAATAGAGGATCCAAGCCTTGCTCCTCATCGTCCAGAGGCAAGGGTGGTAAGATGTCTTCAGAAGATGGAACTTCCTCCGAATAAGCTTCTGACTCTTCTACAGCCTCACGCATCTCTTGAATTAAATCATCCAGACTCTGAGTTTCGACTAACTCCTCTTTTTTGTATTGACGAGTCGCAAACTTATCCGCCTCAATTTCATCTCTGTGTTGCTTGACATACTTGTCCAAAATGGAATCTTCAGGCAAGACCCCTGCTTCTACTTCTTCATTTTTACGAATGGCTTGACCAACTGTTAGCTCTTTCGCTTCATCAAAATCAAATCGCGGTTCTTGGTTTTCTTTTTTATGACGATTCCGTCTTTTCTTACTCATGGGTATCCCTTTCTATTTTAACTCTTGGCGTTTAACACGTTGACCAAAATATTGATACAGATCCACTTTCAAGGTTCCGTTGTATAACTTACGTTTCTTATCCGCCTGACTACCGTACTTGGTCTCAAAGGCTTCATCACTAGTTAGAATAAATTTGCTCCAAGTTTTCAGTGGTGCAAATACTTGCCCCATCTCAGCATAAAGCTTGGTCACCCCTGCATCATCTGATAAACGTTCTCCATAAGGTGGGTTAGAGATAATCACTCCATTTATTTTATCAGAACGTAAATCCTGCACGCGCATCTGCTTAAAGGTAACATCTCCTGCAACACCAGCTGCCTGAGCATTGGCCTTAGCAATTTCCACCATACGTGCATCAATATCACAGCCCATAATATCCAGTTCAAGCTCACGATCCACTTTTTTAGCCGCTTCTGTACGCACTTCTTGAATCAAGCGATCACTAATCCAGTTCCATTCCTCAAAGGCAAAAGAGCGACGAAGTCCTGGTGCCATCTTTCGAGCAATCATGACAGCCTCGATACAGAAAGTTCCTGAACCACAGGTCGGATCAATCAAAGGCTTGTCTGGATACCAGTTAGAAAGTTGCAAAATAGCTGCCGCCATGTTTTCCTTGATAGGAGCCCCACCTTTTTCAGTACGATATCCTCGTTTAAAGAGACTAGACCCGGTCGTATCAATCATGACAGTTGCCACATCTTTGAGAATAGAGACCTCAATCTTAAACTCTGGGCCATTCTCCATCAGAGGAACCCCTTCTGGACGAGCATAGTGTTTCTGCAATTTCTTGACAACAGCTTTCTTAGAAATAGCCTGAACACTGGGTTCATTGTGTAGTTTGGACTTAACACATTTGGCTTTTGAAATCGGAAACCGAGCTCCGAGTGGTAAATAATTTTCCCAATCTAGGGCGAAAACTCCCTGAAACAGTTCCTCAAAAGTCTTAGCTGGGAACGTTCCTACGATAATTTTGATACGATCTGCTGCCCGAAGCCAAAGGTTGGTTTCGATAATAGCTCTCACGTCTCCTTGAAAACGAACACGGCCATTTTCAACCTGACAATCGTAGCCCAACTCTCGCACTTCTCGTCCCACAACAGCTTCAAGACCTGCTGCCACAGTTGCAATTAAATTAAATTCTTTTTTCATGTTACAGTCTTGCAAGACCTTTCTATATGTCCACTTTAAAAAATGAGGTTGAGAAAATTTCTCAGCCCCAACCTATATGCAATTTTCTATAAGCCATGTTTTGTTCCAGAAGTGACTAGGACCACTTCCTTCGATAATCATCTGTCTACCACTAACAGCTCTAGCTGATAGCAGTCAGAATACTACGTTCGTTTCCGCGTACTCCATGCCCCGACCAAAATTTGGGTTGCTAGCTTGAGGGGTTTACCGCGTTCCACTCTCTCTGTTTCCAGAAAGACTCCGTCACTGTGGCACTTTCAAGCCTACTCTGGCCTATCCAAGGACTTAGCCATTTCAACTGCCGTAACGATTTCTCGTCCCTAGGCTTATGGTTTCGCCTAGCACAAACACTACAGGCATCACAGCCTGTGCTAGCATGGACTTTCCTCATGAGAAGCAATTCTCCTCACGCGATTATCCAAAAATTGCATGTAACAAGACCTGAATTACAAATCAGTATTGTCTAAAATTTGTTTACCGAATACTTCTTTTTCAAGACGATTCAAGCGTTTCAAAATATCAAAATTCGTCATAGAAGATGAAGCAGCCACATCAATTGGATCTGGGTGACTAGGACTTGGAGCCGAACTCACTTGCGGTTTACGAGTTAATTCTTCCTTCAAATCCGCAATCTCCTGACGAAGTGACTTGACCAAGGCAGCATAGGTTTCATAATCCTTGATGACATCGTCTAAAAACTCATCAACTTCTACCTTGCTATAGCCACGGACTTCACGTCCAAACTCTTGTTCAAAAATATCTTTCGCTGAAAAAATAATACTTGCCATGTCTCTCTCCATTCTCGCTTGCTAGTATTATTATATAAAAAAAGGCAAACAAAAATCAAGGTCAAAGCTTCAATTTTCGGAAAAATTTTCAGCAAGTTCATTTAATTGATCAAATGTTAATCTCTTTATAAAATAGTCCTCTTGATTTTTCATCTTTTGGTAAAAATAAGCTAGTTTCGTTTCATTTTCTTCATCATAAAAAAGATAGGAACTAGTCGTGTTTTCCAGCAAAAACTGCTGGTAATCTCTTAACTGCCCCTTGTGTTCATAGCAAGGATAGGCATATTTGACAAAGTCTACCTGCTTAAAACGACTCAGTTTCATCTGATTGCCTTCATTCCAATTTTCCCCATGGGTTTCAAAAGCAAAAATGGTGGCCAACTGGAAACCGTACTCGGTTTTCATCTCCTGAGCAACCTCTAAAACCCAATATTCAAAACCCAAACTTCCTGTAAACACAAGCCAAGACACCCCATCTGCTGCCATAGCCTCTAAATCTTTACGTATTGCTTTTTTTATCAATTTAAGACGAGGATCCTTATCAGAAAACAAACCCAAATCAAAAGCAGAATAGCCCAAAACCAAAGCTGTAGCCATTTTTAACCCTTTCTGTGCAAATTTATGGTATAATAGAGTGATGTTATTGTACCAATAAGGAGAATTATGGTCAACTATCCACATAAACTTTCATCACAAAAAAGACAACCATCTCTTTCTCAACCCAAAAATTTCGCAAATCGAGGAATGTCTTTTGAAAAGATGATCAATGCTACCAACGACTACTATTTGTCTCAGGGCTTGGCTGTTATACACAAGAAACCAACCCCTATTCAAATCGTACGAGTGGACTATCCACAACGAAGTCGTGCCAAGATTGTTGAAGCCTATTTTCGACAAGCTTCAACGACGGACTATTCTGGCGTTTATAATGGATATTACATCGACTTTGAAGCCAAGGAAACAAAACAAAAACGTGCGATTCCGATGAAAAATTTTCATCCACATCAGATTCAGCATATGGAACAAGTCCTTGCCCAACAAGGAATCTGCTTTGTCCTTCTTCACTTTTCTTCTCAGCAAGAAACCTACTTATTGCCGGCATTCGATTTGATTCGCTTCTATCATCAAGATAAGGGACAAAAATCAATGCCACTTGGATATATTCGAGAATATGGATATGAAATCAAGGCTGGTGCCTTCCCTCAAATTCCTTATCTCAATGTTATCAAAGAACATTTATTAGGTGGTAAAACAAGATGAACAAACCAACGATTCTGCGCCTAATCAAGTATCTGAGCATTAGCTTCTTAAGCTTGGTTATCGCAGCCATTGTCTTAGGCGGAGGAGTTTTTTTCTACTACGTTAGCAAGGCTCCTAGCCTATCCGAGAGTAAACTAGTTGCAACAACCTCTAGTAAAATCTACGACAATAAAAATCAACTCATTGCTGACTTGGGTTCTGAACGCCGCGTCAATGCCCAAGCTAATGATATTCCCACAGATTTGGTTAAGGCAATCGTTTCTATCGAAGACCATCGCTTCTTCGACCACAGGGGGATTGATACCATCCGTATCCTGGGAGCTTTCTTGCGCAATCTGCAAAGCAATTCCCTCCAAGGTGGATCAACTCTCACCCAACAGTTGATTAAGTTGACTTACTTTTCAACCTCGACTTCCGACCAGACTATTTCTCGTAAGGCTCAGGAAGCTTGGTTAGCGATTCAGTTAGAACAAAAAGCAACCAAGCAAGAAATCTTGACCTACTATATAAATAAGGTCTACATGTCTAATGGCAACTATGGAATGCAGACAGCAGCTCAAAACTACTATGGTAAAGACCTCAATAATTTAAGTTTACCTCAGTTAGCCTTGCTGGCTGGAATGCCTCAGGCACCAAACCAATATGACCCCTATTCACATCCAGAAGCAGCCCAAGACCGTCGTAACTTGGTACTTTCAGAGATGAAAGGTCAAGGCTACATTTCTGCCGAACAGTATGAGAAGGCTATCAATACTCCTATTACTGATGGACTCCAAAGTTTGAAATCAGTCAATAGCTACCCAGCATATATGGACAATTATCTCAAAGAGGTTATCGACCAAGTAGAACAAGAAACTGGCTATAACCTTCTAACTACTGGAATGGATGTTTACACAAATGTAGACCAAGAGGCTCAAAAACGTCTGTGGGATATCTACAACTCCGATCAATACGTCTCTTACCCTGACGATGATTTGCAAGTCGCATCTACGGTCGTAGATGTTTCAAATGGTAAAGTCATTGCCCAACTTGGAGCTCGTCACCAAGCAAGTAACGTTTCATTTGGCACCAACCAAGCTGTAGAAACCAATCGTGACTGGGGTTCTTCTATGAAACCAATCACTGACTATGCTCCCGCTTTAGAATATGGAGTCTATGACTCTACTGCTTCTATTGTACATGATGTTCCTTATAACTATCCTGGTACTGATACTCCACTCTACAACTGGGATCATGTCTACTTTGGAAACATTACAATCCAGTATGCTCTTCAACAATCACGAAATGTCACGGCCGTTGAGACTTTGAATAAGGTCGGTCTAGATAGAGCTAAAACCTTCCTTAATGGTCTCGGTATCGACTACCCAAGTCTTCACTACTCAAATGCCATTTCAAGTAACACAACCGAATCAGACAAAAAATATGGAGCAAGTAGTGAAAAGATGGCTGCTGCTTACGCTGCCTTTGCAAATGGCGGCACTTACTATAAACCAATGTATATCCATAAAGTCGTCTTCAGTGATGGAAGTGAAAAAGAGTTCTCTAATGTCGGAACTCGTGCCATGAAGGAAACCACAGCCTATATGATGACCGACATGATGAAAACAGTCTTGACTTATGGAACTGGACGAAATGCCTATCTTGCTTGGCTCCCTCAGGCTGGTAAGACAGGTACTTCTAACTACACAGATGATGAAATTGAAAAACACATCAAGAACACTGGCTATGTAGCTCCAGATGAAATGTTTGTTGGTTATACTCGTAAGTATTCTATGGCTGTATGGACAGGTTATTCGAATCGTTTAACTCCTATCGTTGGAGATGGTTTCCTAGTTGCAGCTAAAGTTTATCGCTCAATGATGACCTACCTGTCTGAAGGAAGCAATCCAGAGGACTGGAATATGCCGGATGGCATCTATCGAAATGGGCAGTTTCTTTTCCAAAATGGAGCAAGACCTACTTGGACTGAAACAACATCCCAATCATCTTCAACCGAAAGCTCATCAACAAGTGCAGAAAGCTCTACTAGCCTAGCACCAACCACAAGTCCTGATGCTAGTACTAATGGTCAAAATCAAGCACCAAATGCACCAGGAGCCAATCAAAACCCGGCTCCACAGACTCCTCAGACCCCTCAAGTTCAACAACAACCACAACAGTAAGATGAAAGAAAATCCTGAGAATAAAAACTCAGGATTTTTTCATTGTCAAAATGAAATACAGAAATCAAGTACATTTTCCCACAATAAAACGCATACGATCAAGGCTTTCATCACCTGACAATATGCGTTTTGCTTTTAAAGACTTTTTGCTCAGTCTCTTTTTATCTTATTTCACATGTTTTGCGAGTTCTTCTTGCGCTTTTTTATTGGATTCTGCTTTTTCTTTCATCCATTTTTCTTGAGCTTTTTGATATTCATCTGCAGTAACTGCCTTGTCTTGAAGTTCAAGGTATTTATACAAGACTGGGTCACTTGTACCTTTATTTCCTGACAATGCAAATGGTATTGTAAATGGTACCATCTTAGACAAGATTGGACGACCAGTTTTAGAAGTTGTTGGGATGATCAAGGCACTATCTGTCAACCAAGCTTGGGCTGCTGCGTATTTATCATATCGTTTAGCAACATCTGTAGTCTCATCACCAGCTTCAGTAACCAATTTTTCGTAGTCATATAGACCTACTTTTTTAGCAGCTACATTATCTTCCCCTGAGTCAAATCCTAAATATGTTTTAGTGCTTTCTCCTACAGATGGTTTGATAATATCAAGGTAGGTTGATGGATCGGCAAAGTCTGGACCCCAACCGACATTATCTGATAAATCCCAGTCTTCGCCAGCAGCATTTTCGGCAAATAGAGTTACATTAAGCAATTCATCTTTTTGCAATTGTTGGATATCAATAACGACATTATCAGTTCCTAAAGTTGCTTCCAAGGATTGTTTCATAGATTGGACACGTTGAACTTTTGTAGTTGCTGTCTGGTCAACTGGCATATCCAAATGAATTGGGAAAGTCACACCTTCTGCCTGCAAAGCTGATTTAGCTTTAGCAAATTCAGCCTTGGCTTTTTCTGGATTGTAGAGACCATCTTGTGAATCGGCCAGATTAACATCCCTCCATTCATCCCCATAAGTCACTAATTTCTCTTTGACTATATCGCCAAAGTTTTTCCCATCTGCTTGAACAAATGTTGGTGGCACAAAGAGATTACGCAAGATTTTGCTTGCTCCAGTTTCTCCATTCAACTGAGAGGCATAGGCTGTACGGTCAAAACCAAAGGCAATAGCCTGACGGAAATCCTTGTTTAAGAGAGCCTTTTTAGTAGATGTCTTTTGTTCTTCGCTGGTCTTAGATGTGTGCTTATAAGATTGACGGTCAATATTTGTCCCTACTAGATAAGTCGTAGAGTCTTGTTGAGTATAGACAATATTGTCTTTCATACTCTTCTCGAGCTCTGCGAAGCTTGCACTTGTTGGATAGAGACGAGCTGCTGTAAGGCTACCATCTTTAAAGTTTTCTGCTGGTTTGCTGGTATCTTGCCCATCCCAGAATGACAATTTGACCTTGTCAATATGCACATTGTCCTTATCCCAGTAGTTCGGATTTTTCGCAAATTCAACAGAGGATTTAGTTACAATGGATTTCAACAAATAAGGGCCGTTATACAAGAGACTACTTGGATCCGTAGCTTTGGCAAAATCATCCCCTTTTGAATTCAAAAACTCTTCATTGACTGGCGCAAGCACACCCATGGTTGTTTTAGAATTCCAAAAAGTTTCAGGTTTGTTCAAGGTGTATTGGACTGTCTGATCGTCAAGGGCTTTAATCCCGACTTGAGCAAAGTCTGTGATTTCACCTTTGGCATAGGCATCCAGACCTTTGATTGAATCCTGTACCAAGTAAAGGGCTTCTGCTTTCTTATCTGTTGCATATTTAAGTCCTGTTACAAAGTCCTGAGCCTTAACAGGAGCGTACTCTTCTCCCTCAGATGTATACCACTTGGCATCCTGACGAATCTTATAAGTATAAGTCAAGCCATCCTTAGAAACCGACCAGTCTTCTGCCAATGAGGGAATAAGGTTCCCGTATTTATCATTTTCAAGTAATCCATCGATCACATTACTAGTAATCTCAGAAGTTGCTGCCTTACCAGTTGTCAAATAGTTGAGATTATCCGGATGTGTCTCGTAGGTAAATGCAAAGGTTTTTTCACCTTGAGCGCCTGAACCCCCAGAACAAGCAGCCAAAACACCAGCTGCTAATAAGGTTACTCCCGCAAGAGCTAATACTTTTCTCGTTTTCATAGCATTCTCCTTTGTTTTTTTATTCATTATAGACTCTTTTTCAAGTTCTGTCAATAGAATTTTCTGAATTTTAAGAGTTATTTGTTATATTTGATATATTCTGAAAAATAAAATTGTTCATTTAGGCCAAAAAAGCCAACAGAAGTTCTCTTCTGATAAACAGAAAAGAATCTTGTTGACCTTACTTCTAAAAATCTATAAGTAGCAAAGATTCTAAAATGACAGAATCCTTGCATTATTGTCCCAACTCTTCCTCGACTACTTCCAAAGCCCGTTCAATGACCACATGCATGTCGTAGTATTTATAATCAGCCAAACGACCACAGAAAATGACCTTATCATTCCGTGCTGCTTCTTCTTGATATTTAGCAAACAGGGCATTGTTTCTCTCATCATTGATTGGATAATAAGGCTCATCTCCACGTTTCCAATCAGCTGGGTATTCACGAGTAATGACCGTTTTAGCTTGTGCTCCGTACTCAAAATGTTTATGCTCAATAATACGAGTATAAGGAATTTCTCGCTCTGTATAGTTTACAACTGCATTTCCTTGATAGTTCTCTTCATCAAGAACTTCATGCTCAAAACGAAGACTACGGTATTCTAACTCACCATATTTATAATCAAAGTATTGGTCAATCATCCCCGTAAAGACAACTTTTTCAGCAGAAGCTTCTAATTCCTGACGATGGGCAAAAAAGTCAAGGCCAAGTTCTACTTCTACATCTTTCAGCATATTTTCGATGATAACGTTGTAACCACCAATTGGAATTCCTTGGTAACGGTCATTAAAATAATTATTATCAAAGGTTAAACGAACTGGTAGACGTTTGATGATAAAGGGTGGAAGGTCAGTCGCAGAACGTCCCCATTGCTTTTCAGTATATCCTTTAATCAACTTTTCATAAATATCTGGACCGATCAACTTGATAGCCTGCTCTTCCAAGTTTTTAGGTTCAACGTCCTTCATGTGAGCCGTTTGCTCAGCAATCTTATTTTTGACTTCTTGAGGAGTTTTTGTTCCCCACATAGCATAGAAAGTATTCATATTGAAAGGTAGATTATAAAGGCTACCCTTGTAATTAGCTAGAGGCGAATTGATATAGTTGTTAAACTCAACAAATTGATTCACATAATCCCAAACTTTCTTGTTAGAAGTATGGAAGATATGGGCACCGTATTTATGAACATTAACTCCTTCTACATTCTCACAGTAGATATTTCCACCAATGTGGTCACGTTTATCAATAACTTTTACTTTTTTTCCACGCTTGGTTGCTTCATAAGCAAAAATTGCTCCCGACAAACCAGCACCAACGATTAGATAGTCGTACATAGTCTCTTCCTTATCACTTATCTTTACATCTCCTTAACTATAGTAAAAGAGAGGATCTTAGTTTCAATCTATTTTAGCACAAAACAAATCATTTCTTAGTTTTCAATAGCCGAGTGATTTAAAAAGACAAGCACCAAAACTGATGTTTGTCTTTATGATTTTGCTTGAAAAGGCTATTTCTAACTATTTAACATGTTTTTCTGCTTCTTTTTGAGCTTTTTCAATTGCTTTTTTGCTTTCTTGCTCCCATTTGGCCTTGGCTTCTTCATACTGTTTGGTTGTCACAGTATCTTTTTGCAGTTTCATGTACTTGTAGTTATTGCCATCACCCTTAATGCCAACCAATGAATAGCCTCTTGTAAATGGCGTCACTTTGGTTACAGATGCTGTGCCACCACTTGACATAGCTGACATAATCAGAGAATTGTCAATCATCCAAGCCTGTGCTTCAGCATATTTTTCATAGCGTTTGGCTACATCTTTGTTTTCACTGTCTGCATCTTTGAGCATCTTAGTGTAGGTATCCAGACCTAGGCTAGTGATTTTTTCCTTATCTTCCTTGGCATCTAGTCCAAAAATCTTAAGGTAGAATCCATCCTCTGCATTGAAAGGATTGAGATAAGTTGACGGATCTTGGTAGTCACCTACCCAACCATCAAAGTTCAAATCGTAGTCACGATCAGCTGCTGTTGGCGCTAAGAAGGCTACGTTATTAAAATCATCTGTTGAAAGTTGCTGAACGTCAATGACAATGTTATCAGCACCTAAAACTGATTCAAGGGTCTGCTTAACTGAGTTCATACCTGTCACGGCATTTTTGCTTGTCTGATCAACCGCCACATCCAAGTGAATTGGGAAGACCACACCTTGACTTGTCAATTCTTTTTTAGCTTCCGCAAATTTTGCTTGGGCTTTTTCTTTGTTGAAATAGGCATCCTGAGCATCTGCCAAGTTAATACCTGACCATTCTGTACCATAGTTGACCAATTTAGAAGCGACTACTTCTCCAAAGGTCTTGTCTCCAACTTGGACAAATGTAGGAGGCGCCAAGGTGTTACGAAGGGTCTTGCTAGCCACCTCTTCCCCATTTGACTGGGCAGAATAAGCTGTGCGGTCCAAGGCAAAGTTCACTGCTTGGCGGAAGTTTTTGTTCAAGACAGCTGTCTCAGTTGACTTCTTCTGCTCATCTGTCGTTTTAGCAGTGTGATTGTAAGCCTTACGGTTAACGTTGAAATTGAAGTACCAAGAAGTCTTATCCTGCAAACTATAAATGATATTATTCTTATATTTCTCCTTTGTCTTGGCAAAGTTAGAACTATTTGGATAAACCCCAGCGATTGAATAAGCTCCACTTTCAAAGTTACGGATGGTCAATTCTTGGTCTGAGCCATCAAAATAAGCTAATTTCACGTGTTCAATCGATACTTTGTCATGATCATAGTAATGCGGATTCTTCACATACTCGATCGATGATTTTGATGTGAAATCTTTTAACAAATAAGGTCCGCTGTAGAGAATGCTATCTGGAGATAGGGTCCCAAAATCTTTCCCTTTTGAATTTAAAAACTCTTCGTTTACCGGGAAAAGAATACTGTTGGTTGTTTTTGAATTCCAGTAAGGTTCTGGGCGTGTCAAAGTATACTCAACAGTCTGGTCATCAATGGCCTTAACCCCAACCTTAGAAAAATCAGAATCCGCTCCTGTAATATAATCATTCAAGCCCTTGATCGAGTTTTGAATCAGGTCAATGGCCTGTGATTTATTATCCACTGCGTACTTGATACCTGTCACAAAATCTTGCGCCTTGACTGGGGCGTACTCTTCACCGTCAGCCGTGAACCATTTGGCATCTTTTCTCAATTTATAGGTATAAGTCAGACCGTCGCTCGAAACAGACCAGTCTTCTGCCAAAGATGGAACTAGGTTTCCATAATTGTCATTTTCAAGCAAACCATCAACTAGGTTGGTTATAATCGATGTATTATCGGCGTAGTAGTCTAATAAATAGTTAAATGTAGTTGGATTTCCACTAAAGGTTGATGAGTAAGTTTTTGTATCTGAACCTGATTGACCGCAAGCAGCTAAAAGCAAAGCAGCTGCAACAGTCAGGCCTGCACTAAGGACACGCTTTTTTGTATTCATCTTCTCTCTCCTTTATGTTAGTTTTTATAACATATATTTATTTTACCAAAATAGTGGGAATTTGTAAAGTTAATTGAATTTTGAGAATGAAAGTTTATAAACTTTAGTCATAAAAAAACAAAGGATTTCTGCCTTTCATACAGTCCTCCCTTGTTTTTATGCGATTTATCATTTAAATATCAATGAATTAACTGATAACCTAACGAAAGCAAGATTCTCATTCACATTATTTTATGTGCTTTTCTAAATCCTTTTGATACTGAGCATTCGATTCCAGTTTTTCCTTTTGCCACTTTTTGAAGGCTGCATCATACTCTTTAGTTGTCACAATATCATTTTGAAGTTCCATTCCTTTAAAAATAAATGGATCCCCCTTAATACCGACCTGTGAATAAGCTTTGGTAAATGGAACAGTACGACTAACCATAGGAGAGCCCCCTGAAGAAGCAACTGGAATAAGAAGTGAACTATCAGTAACCCAAGCCTGTGCTTTGGCATACTTTTCGTATCGTTTATCAAGATTACTTGTCTCAGAAGCCGCATCATCCAAGAGCTTCTTGTATTCATCCAAGCCAACTTTCGCCACAACTTCAGGATCCTTGCCCTTTGTTATACCTAGATGTTTCAAGGCAGAACCCTTCTTAGCATCTAAAATATTGAGATAGGTTGCTGGATCTTGGTAATCTGGTCCCCAACCTGTTCCGTTCAAATCATAATCTTTTTGGGTTGGAACTTTAGCTTGAGAAGTAATACTTTCCTTCTCATTATCTGTCATTTGAAGAACATCTATAATTACATTCTCCGTTCCAAGCGTTTCTTCAATTGATTGTTTTAGCGAATTGGTTTGTTGAACCGCAACTACATCAGTTTGCTCAACAGGCACATCCAAATGAATCGGGAAACTCACTCCCTTAGCTTGCAATTCTGACTTCGCTTTTTCAAATGCAGATTTAGCCTTTGTTGGATTGTAAATTGTATCCTTACCATCTGTGAGAGTTACATCTTTCCACTGTTCTCCATATTTCAGTAGTTCATCCTGAGCCAACTGTCCGAAGGTCTTCCCAGCTACTTGAACATAATTATCTGGCACTAGACTATTACGAATAATCTTATCCGCACCCTCTTCACCGTTTAATTGAGCTGTATAGGCGTGGCGATTAAATGCAAAATTAAGAGCCTGACGGAAGTTCTTATTGAGAAGAGCTTCTTTTGTTGATGTTTTTTGTGACTCATCTGTTTTAGCTGTTTTATTGTAAGACTGGCGGTTTACGTTCACAGTGAGGTAGTAGCTTGTTGCCTCTTGTGGACTATAGACAATCTTATCTCCGTACTCTTTCTTAGTTGACTCAAAGTTTGAGCTTGCTGGAAAAAGACGTGCAGTGGTATAGGCACCTTGTGTAAAGCTACGAATTAAGGATTCTTGATCTGAACCATCATAGAATGTCAATTTAACATTATCAATTTTGACATTGTCCTTATCCCAATAGTTAGGATTTTTTTCATATTCAATCACAGATTTAGAAATCAAAGATTTCAAAAAATATGGGCCATTGTAAAGAATACTTGATGGAGTTGGCGCTCCGTAATCCTTGCCTGTTGCATTCAAAAATTCTTCATTTACAGGAAGCATGGTTGCAGTGGTTACTTTAGAGTTCCAAAAACTTTCCGGGTTATTAAGGGTATATTCTACCGTATAATCATCAAGAGCTTTCACACCTACAGTTGAGAAGTCGTTTGTCTCACCACTAACATAAGCCTCCAATCCTTTGATAGATTTCTCGACCAAAGAAAGACCATCGGATTTTCCGTCTGCTGCATGTTTCAAACCTGTAACAAAATCCTGAGCTTTAACTTCCGCATACTCTTCTCCTTCAGAAGTATACCACTTCACCCCCTTACGAAGTTTGTAAGTGTAAGTCAAACCATCTTTAGAAACTGACCAATCCTCTGCTAGAGAAGGAATGAGATTTCCATATTTATCATTCTCTAAAAGACCGTCGACGACATTACCTATTACGTCAGAAGTTGAACTTTTACTTGTAAGGCTATAATCCAAGGATGATGGATCAACTGCATAAACATAAGAAAATGTTTTGGGAGCATCTGCATTCTTTTCACTTTTCCCACAAGCTGCCAAAAGAAGGGCCACACTCAAGGTCACTCCTGCTCCTAAGAGCCACTTTTTCGATTGCATAAATAATCTCCTTCAAAATAGTATTTTCACTATTATACCCTATTTTTTTATAAATGCAAGACTTCTTGTAGAATTTGTTAGAAAATTCTAACAAATGTTTTTAAAAGAGTTTTTACACAACTTTTAGCAAAAAGAGGCTGGGAAAAAAGTCTTTAAAACAAAAAACGCATAATATCAGGTCTTGAAAAAACTTGGTACTATGCATTTTATTGTGGAAAGATTTACTTCATTTTCTCCTGAAGTCGAGTTTTTGCCCAATCTCTCTCATTTTAGTCAGTCAATTCCACACAGAAAGCATCCCATGGAGCCAAGATTTGTTTTTCAAAGACTTCTTGAGCTAGGGTGTTTTCAATCAAGACAGATTTGACGTTTCCTTCTACTACCAAGTCTTGCTCTTCATTGGACAAGTTAGCCACGACTAGGAAACGACGGTCGCCATCTTTACGGATGTAGGCAAAAACCTTATCAGTCGTTTCAAGCAATTCAAAGTCAGCTCGAATCAGCCAGCCGTTCTCCTTACGAATTTGGACCAACTTCTGATAGGTATAGAAAATAGAATCTGGATTTGCCAGCGCTTCTTGAACATTGATTGTTGGATAGTTTGGATTGACTGCTAACCAAGGTTGACCTGTTGAGAAGCCAGCATTTTTGCTCTCGTCCCATTGCATAGGGGTACGGGCATTATCTCGTCCAATGACACGGATACTGTCCATGATTTCTTCCATCGGAACACCTTTTTCAAGAGCCTCACGCGCATAGTTAAGGGATTCAATATCTTCTACTTGGTCCAGCGTTTCAAAGGGATAGTTGGTCATCCCAATTTCCTCACCTTGGTAGATATAAGGAGTCCCTCTCATGAGATGAAGTAAGATGGCAAAGGCTTTGGCAGATTTTTCGCGATATTCTTGGTCATTTCCCCAGATAGAGACAATACGAGGGAGGTCATGATTGTTCCAGAAGAGAGAATTCCAACCGTCCTCAACTCCTAACTCTGTCTGCCATTTGTTGAAGATTTCTTTTAACTTAGCGATATTCAGCTCTTTTTGATAGTGCCATTTAGGTTGCCCTTCCTGATACTGAAGACCGATGTGTTCGAACTGGAAGACCATAGACAATTCTTGCCCCTTTGGATCTGAGTAGAGCTTGGCAATCGCTGGCGTTGCTCCCCAAGTCTCCCCTACTGTCAAGAGATTCTTATCTCCAAAGGTCGCCTGATTCATCTCCTTGAGATAGGGATGGAGCATAGGACCATTATTGACTACTTTCTCGTCAGGAATTTTGCCAATCATGTCAATGACATCCATGCGGAAACCGCCAATCCCTTTATCAATCCAGAAGTTCATCATCTCATAAATTTTCTGGCGAAGTTTTTCATTTTCCCAGTTGAGATCCGGCTGTTTCTTGCTGAAAAAGTGAAGATAGTATTGACCTGACTTTTCATCGTATTCCCAAGCAGAACCACTAAAGATAGAATCCAAATCATTGGGTTCATCACGCCAAATATAGTAATCTCTCTCAGGGCTATCAGGATTTTCACAGGCCTCGACAAACCAAGCATGTTCATCTGAGGTATGATTGACCACCAAGTCCATGATGATACGAATATCACGCTTTTTAGCTTCCGCAATCAGTTGGTCCATGTCCTCCATAGTTCCGAAAATAGCTGCAATCGCTTGATAATCAGCAATATCGTAGCCATTATCATCCATAGGGCTGTCATAAACAGGAGAAAGCCAAATCGCTGTGATTCCTAACTTAGCTAGATAGTCTAACTTACTGGTAATACCTGGCAAGTCGCCAATTCCATCTCCGTTGCTATCCATAAAGCTCTTAGGATAAACTTGATAGACTACGGCATTATGCCACCATTTTTCTTGCATCTTCTTACCTCATTGTTTTCATAATCTACAGTCTATGATAGCGTTTTTTGAAATTTTGTGCAAGCGTTTGCCTAATCTTTTTGATTCCTTTTTTAACTCCATAGTTTCCTAACTTCCAATTTTTTATTATAATAGAGGTCAGAGGTAAAAAAATGAAAAAACAAGCTTTTAGTTCTGAACAATATTTGAATCTTCAACGCGACCATATCTTGGAGCGCATTAACCAATTTGACGGCAAGCTCTACTTAGAGTTTGGCGGTAAAATGTTAGAAGATTTCCACGCCGCTCGTGTCCTTCCTGGTTATGAGCCTGACAACAAAATCAAGCTCTTACAAGAGTTGAAAGAGCAAGTTGAGGTTGTGATCGCCATTAACGCTAGCAACATCGAACATTCCAAAGCACGTGGTGACTTGGGCATTTCTTATGACCAAGAAGTTCTTCGTTTGATTGATAAATTCAATGAGCTGGGAATTTTTGTCGGCTCAGTGGTCATTACACAGTACGCTGGCCAACCCGCTGCAGATGCCTTCCGCAACCAACTTGAGAAAAACGGAATCGATTCTTATCTTCATTATCCAATCAAAGGATATCCGACGGATATGGATCACATCATTTCTCCAGAAGGTATGGGGAAAAACGACTATATCAAAACCAGTCGCAACTTGATTGTCGTAACCGCTCCTGGACCTGGTTCTGGAAAATTGGCAACCTGTATGTCCAATATGTACCACGACCAAATCAATGGTATCAAGTCTGGTTACGCTAAATTTGAAACCTTCCCAGTTTGGAATCTTCCCCTTCATCACCCAGTCAACTTGGCTTACGAGGCTGCTACAGCAGACCTTGATGATGTCAACATGATTGATCCTTTCCATCTCCAAACCTACGGAGAAACCACTGTCAACTACAATCGTGATATCGAGATTTTCCCAGTGCTCAAGCGCATGTTAGAACGTATCCTTGGTAAATCTCCATACGCTTCTCCGACAGATATGGGTGTCAACATGGTTGGTTTCGCTATTACAGATAATGAGGCTGCTGTCGAAGCCTCTAAACAAGAAATTATCCGTCGCTACTATCAGACTGTTCTTGATTTCAAAGCCGAAAAAGTGGGTGAATCTGCTGTCAAGAAAATTGAGTTGCTCATGAACGATCTCGGCATCACACCTGCAGACCGTAAGGTTGCTGTCGTTGCACGTCAAAAAGCAGAAGAAACTGGTGGACCAGCCCTAGCCCTTGAATTGCCAACTGGGGAAATTGTCACTGGTAAGAACTCAGAACTCTTTGGCCCTACAGCAGCTGCCTTGATCAACGCCATCAAGAAATCAGCTGACATTGCCAAGGAAGTAAAACTCATCGAGCCTGAAGTTGTTAAGCCAATCCAAGGTCTTAAAATCGATCATCTGGGTAGTCGCAATCCACGCCTGCATTCAAATGAAATTTTGATTGCACTTGCTATCACAGCTACAGAAAATTCTGATGCTGCTCGTGCTATGGAAGAACTTGGCAACCTCAAAGGAAGCGAAGCCCACTCAACCATCATCTTAACCGATGAAGACAAGAATGTCCTTCGTAAACTAGGTATCAACGTAACCTTTGATCCTTACTACCAATACGACCGCTTGTATCGTAAATAAAGATTTCAACCTCTCCACTCTCGGAGAGGTTTTCTCTCTGTCTCAGGAGCCAGCTTTATGTTATAATGAAATTAGAAAACTGAAAGGATTTACCATGTCAAAAGAAGTTATTGTCGAAAGTTTTGAACTTGACCACACTATTGTTAAAGCACCTTATGTCCGCTTGATTGGGGAAGAAACAGGGCCAAAAGGAGACATCATCTCCAATTATGATATTCGCTTAGTGCAACCTAACGAAGACTCGATCCCTACTGCTGGCCTTCACACTATCGAGCACCTCTTGGCCAAACTCATCCGTACCCGCATTGACGGTATGATTGACTGCTCACCATTTGGTTGCCGCACAGGCTTCCACATGATTATGTGGGGGCGTCATACCAGCGCTGAAATTGCGGCTGTTATCAAGGATTCGCTCAAGGAAATCGCTGAGACTACTACTTGGGAAGATGTCCCTGGAACAACCATCGAATCTTGCGGTAACTACAAGGATCACAGTCTCTTCTCTGCTAAAGAATGGGCAAAACTCATCTTGGAACAAGGGATTTCAGACGATGCCTTTGAACGTCATGTGATTTAAACGTAAAAAGGAACCAGTTTTTCAGCTGGCTCCTTCTTTTTTATGCTCAAAATTCTGTCTTAGGCTTTTTCACGAATGACCAAAACACCATCTTCCATGTCAGCTTCTAGGTGTTTAGCATCAAGGTTATCCAAGTGGAAGTCTGTGACTTTGTCACGGATTTGTTGTTCAACCACACGACGGAGTGGACGAACACCCATGACTTCATCGTAGCCTTCCTCAGTCATGTATTCTTTAGCAGCTTCGCTCACTGCCAAGTCAATGTCTTTCTTAGAAAGCGTCTTGTTAACTTCAACCAACATAAGGTCTACAATCTTAGAAAGATCTTCTTTGCTCAAGTGTGAGAATTCGATGACAGCATTGAAACGGTTAAGGAATTCTGGACGGAAGAATGGTTTCAAACGATCCATCAACTCTGGTTTATCCGCATCTTCTGTCAAGTTGGCTTCATAGCCAAATCCAGCATTTGACGTTGCAATAATGACAGTGTTTTTAAAGTTAACAGTATTTCCTTGGCCATCGGTCAAACGACCATCATCCAAGACCTGAAGGAGAAGGGTGATTACTTGAGGATCAGCCTTTTCAATCTCGTCCAAGAGAATGATAGAGTATGGATTGCGACGAACACGTTCTGTCAAGGTATTGCTATTGTCATCATAGCCCACATAACCAGCTGTTGTACCGATTAACTTAGAAACAGCTGTACGGTCACTGTATTCAGACATATCCAAACGGATAATCGCATCCTTGGTTCCAAACATATCCAGCGCCAATTGCTTAGCAAGTTCTGTCTTACCAACCCCAGTTGGTCCTACAAAGAGGAAACTACCGATTGGGCGATTGCCTTCATCAAAACCAGCACGATTACGACGGATAGCACGGGCTACAGCTTCAACTGCCTTATCTTGACCGATTACCTTATCTTGCAGACGATGAGCCATATCTTTCAAACGTTCGATATCTGAAGCTCCCATTTGCGATACTGGGATACCTGTTATTCGTTCCACAGATTCAGCCACATCGTTGACACTTGCAGTCACTTTCATATCTTCTGTGTGGTTTTCGATTTTCTTTTCCAGTTCTGCGATACGTGTTTTATAGTTTAGAGCTGCTTCAAAATCTTCTGACTCAACAGCTTTTTCTTGCTTGTCTTTTTCTGCCTCAATTTCCCGTTCAACAGCATGCACATCTGTTACAGGATGTTGGGCTGCCAAGTGTGCTGCCGTTACATCGACAAGATCGATAGCCTTATCTGGCAAGCTACGTTGAGGAATGTATTGAACAGAATAATCTACTGCTGCTTTCAAGACTTCGTCTGGCAAGATGACATTGTGGTGTTGTTGATAGAGATCACGAATTCCTTGAAGGATTTTATATGTATCCTCTGCTGAAGGAGCATTGACCTTGACTTCGTTGAAACGACGAGCAAGAGCTGCATTCTTCAAGATGGTGTTACGGTATTCGTCTTGAGTCGTTGCCCCAATCACTGTCAATTCTCCACGGGAGAGGGCTGGCTTGAGAATATCCGCGAGCCCCTTAGAACCACTGTCTCCACCAGTGCTACCAGCACCAAGGATTTGGTGAATTTCATCGAAGAAGAGGATAATATTCCTTGCTTCTTTCACTTCATTGACTAGGTTTTGGACATTTTCTTCAAAGCTACCACGATATTGAGTCCCAGCTTCAAGACCTGAGATATCAATAGAAATAATTTCCTTATTCTTAATAGCAGCTGGAACATCACCATTCACAATGGCTTGTGCTAGACCTTCGACAACTGCTGTCTTACCAACGCCTGCATCTCCGACTAAAACAGGATTGTTCTTGGTACGGCGTGAAAGAATTTCAGATGTCTCTTGAATTTCCTTGTTTCGTCCGATAACAGGATCCAGCTTGCCCTCACGCGCTTCTGCTGTCAAGTTTCGACCTAGTTTCGCAAGGACACCGTCTTGTTTCATACCTGACGTATGTTGTGGCATTTGTCCATCAACTTCTACATTTCCTGGCAATTGACCAGTTGCACGATAGTGAGCAAATTCCTCAGGTGTGACTTCACGTCCATTAATCAAGTAACGACGATTTTCAGAACTGTATCCGCGCATACCACCCATCAATTGGTTAAATAAATCATCCATGTTGTTAAAATTATTAAAGTTGTTGTTCATATTCTTTACCTCTTTTTGTTATTTATTATTACTGATATTGACTATCTTTGACCTTTGTTTTAAAAAATTTAGACTAGCTAAATCGCTACTCTACGTACTATTTCTGGTTTTTCTTTTTCAAGCAGGAGTAGACTATCTTTACTTCTAAAGATTTCTAGATGAAACATAGACCCACCTCTTTCTTTTTTACTTTAAATAAGCGTTCTAGTAAGGCTTTCATTTACCTTACGTTCATAATATACTACATTAGTCAGAAAAGGTCAAGGATTTTGACTTTGACTGACCAATATTTTTTATACTCTTCAAAAACCTCTTCAAACCACGTCAGCTCTATCTGCAACCTCAAAACCGTGTTTTGAGCAGCCTAAAGCTAGCTTCCTAGTTTGTTCTTGATTTTCATTGAGTATAAGTGTTCACATAAGGTTTTCATTTACCTTACGTTCATAATATACTACATTAGTCAGAAAAGGTCAAGGATTTTGACTTTAATTGACCAATGTTTTTTAAAAAGCAAAAACACCCTGAAAAATCAGGGTGCCGTTCTTACATCAAATACAAAATTGCTAGCGTCAGGAGACTTGCTAGAAGTCCCACTCCCCAAAAGAAGAAGTCAACCTTCCACTCGCTCCAAGGATTTCCTTTACCAGACAATCCTCCAAGCTCAAAATGGTGATGCACAGGCGTCATACGGAAAATACGTTTACCACCTGTCAGTTTAAAATAACTGACTTGCATCATGACCGAAGTTGTTTCAAAGACATAAACAATTCCGATAATCAAGAGAGTCCATTCTTGGTGGAGGGCCATAGAGATAGCTGCCAACATTCCACCTAGGGCCAAACTTCCCACATCCCCCATAAAGACTTTAGCAGGCTTATGGTTAAAGACGAAGAAACCAAGCAAACCACCAATCATGGCAAGAATCACTAGAAGGATATCCATCTGACCTTGCACATAGGCAATAACTCCATAGGCAGACAAACTAATCACAACGGAAATACTAGCTAGACCGTCAATACCATCTGTCAAGTTGACTGCGTTTGAAAAACCAACTAGCCAGAAAAGAGCGAAGACAATATAGAAAATTCCTAGATGTACTTGGTAACCAAAGACAGAAAGCATATCGCCACCGCGCTCATAGAAAAGGTAGAAAATGACGCCACCTAGAAGCTGAAGAGCCAATTTCTGTTTGGGATTAAGGCCCTCATTGATTTTACGGAAGACCTTGAGGAAGTCATCTAAAAATCCGATTAAACCATAAAGAACCAAGATAAATAAAATCATACCAACATTATTGCTGAGTTGATTACTAAATAGGGCGAAAAAGAAAGCAAGCAAAACAGAAGCAATTAAGAAAACCAAACCTCCCATTGTAGGAGTCCCAGCTTTTGCCTGGTGCTGTTTGACATCCTCATGCATCTGCTGGCCTGTAATTTGCGCCTTTCTATAAAATTGGATAAAGGCCGGAATTCCTACTAAAGTTAGTAAAAATGTCACAATTCCAGCACTGATGGAAATAAACATATTAGTCTCCTAAAGTTAATTTAATTTTTTTAATGTTTTTGATAGCTGTATTAGTCCGAACATCTTGCTTCTGAACGATGGAACCTGAACCTTCAAATTCCAGTTCAATATCCAACCATTTAGCAAAGGCCTCGGCAGTCTCTTTTTTCCAGCCATACATGTCTGGAATTTCTTCCACCTTATCCGATAAAAGGAGAACTTGTTGGTTTGGTGCAAGATTTTTTCCTTCTTCTACAGAAGTCTCTTTAATCTTTGTTCCAGTACCTACAACGATGGGTTGCACAATATTTCGGCGTAAGGCCTCCGCCAACTCACCAGGTGAAATATCCTTGATGCTAGGCATTGCATAAGAAGATTCTGTCGTAACTTTATCTAAATTTTTGGCTGGAGATTGAAGATTGAGAGATTCTTTCATAGCTGAAGCCCGCTCCAAGATTGGGGTGGCAAATTCTCCCAACTGGATACCTGAATAATGCTCAGGCTGTTGAACCGTTACATACAAGATAAAATCAGGATTTTCAGCAGGATTCATAGTCACAGCTGAGAAAATATAATTGGTAGAACCAACCAAGTATCCTCCATTTTTCTCATCAGCGATTTGAGCCGTACCGGATTTAACTGCTACATTTTGTCCAGGAACTGTTATAATTGGCTTTCCTGTGTAGTGATTATACATAGTTCCATATAGAGGGTCCGTCCCAACTAAGATCATGTGATTTCGAGTTGTGCTTGCTGCCTCTTTGGAAACAGGATTTCCTACTATTTCTTTTTGTGACTTACGTACAGACTGATTGTTAGTATCATAAATAGCACTTATAAATTTTGGCTCCAGCATAACTCCATCATTAGCAATAGCTGTAAAGGCACGAAGCATTTGTGTTTGTGTCACTGAAATTCCTTGCCCAAATGAGCTTTGAGCAATACTAACAATATTATCAGCTGGAAGTTGACCAGCGTATTCATCTGTCAAGCCAAAGCGAGTTGGAACCCCAAATTTAAAGCGTTTTAGATAATCCAACCAAGTAGCATCTCCCATTTTTTGTTCAAGTAGACTCATTCCAACATTACTGGAGTGAGCGAAACCTTGTAAGAAAGTCATCATCCCACCAGTAGTCAAACCTTCATTAACATCCCAATCTCGAGTCGTCGCATCCGCTATTTTGAATTCACTGCTATTGAAGTATTCTCCACTTGGGAAGGTATTATTATCAATAGAAGAAGCTAACGTCATAACCTTCATGGCTGATCCTGGTTCATAGTTACTTTGATAAAGAATATCACGCCAAACAAAGTCCTCAGTGATTCCTTCTTTAGTATCTGCATTAAAGGTAGGTCGTTGGGTGGTAGCGAGGATTTCACCGGTCTTTGCACTGACCAAGGTCGCGGTCATATACTTACCTTTTACTTTTTCTAGAAAAGCATCCATCTGGGTTTCCATAAAGGACTGGAGGGTGCTGGAAATAGTCGTATAAACATCCTTGCCATCTACCGTCTGTTGGGAAACTTGTTCTGTTCCAGGTACAATATTACCCAGACGATCCTTTTCATAGGTAATAATACCATCTTTCCCTGCAAGAATACTGTTCAAGGAACTCTCCATCCCAGAGGTTCCCAGCAAGCTCTTGCTGCCATCTTCATTTTCATGGAGCTGAGCTAGTCCGATAAAACTAGAAGCAAATTGTCCGTTTGGGTAACTACGATTGGGACTGGTTGTAAAATCAATCCCCTTGACCTCTGCAGTTTCCAACTCTTTTTTGATAGACATCATATTGGCATAGGTAATCCCATTGCCCTTTGCTCCAAAGGAAACTTGCTTGAGATTAGGTTGCGAGAGTTGCTCTCTTACATAAGATTCTTCCATGTCCAGATACTTATGAAAGACCTCTGCAACCTTGTTAAATTGTGTTTTTTCTACGTAAAGAATCTTACCCGTTGCTGACTTATAGTTCTCATCAATAACCGCATAGACATTATAGGAGGTTGCATCCTCAGCAATTGGGACTCCATTTCGGTCATAAATAGTCCCACGTTTGGCAGGAACTATACGGGTGGTTTGATGAACCTTCTTAGCTTCCTTCGCTAAATCTGTTCCAAAGCGAGTGCCCGTCCCAATAATGACTGCAAAATTGACTAAAAAAACGGCAAAAACAAAGACAGATAATAAACTCAGACTTTTTCCAACTCTGCGTCTGTTTTCAGCCGGCGATTTCCGATTTTTCGTCGCATAACGGATTACTCTTTTTGTCCACTTCATATCTTACTCCGCTATTCGAATATTTTCATTGTTTAATTGCAAATCGTGTGAATTGGCAATCTCTTTCAAACGTTCTGCACGTAATAGTTCATTGACCTCTTGCTTGGCATCGTCCAATTCGGTCTTCTTTTCCTCTATCTGCGCATTGATTTTTGTCAAATCATTCTGCACTTGCAAGAGCTTGGTCTGCATAAAAATAATACTAATGGCTACAATAAGAGTGGTTACAGCAATGGAAAAGTAAAAAGCTTTTTCCACACGCGAAAACCGTTTAAGTTGCATCTGTAGTATTTGACCTGTTTTTTCCATTTTTTCTGCCATCTTTTTCCCTCTTACTTGTGAATTTTTCTGACCACGCGCAACTTGGCTGAGTGCGAGCGGTTATTGGCTTCTAATTCTTCTGCACTTGGCAAGATTGGCTTACGGGATACCAATTCCATCTTGGGCTTGAGATCATCTGGGATGAAAGGCAAGCCTTTTGGAACTTCAACTGTTGAAGCTTCCTTGAATAACTGCTTGGTCAAGCGGTCTTCCAAGGAATGAAAGGTAATCACTGAAATCCTACCATCCAGAGCCAACATATCCATAGCCTGCTGGATGGACTCATCTGCCGCTCCCAGTTCATCATTGACTTCAATCCGAATAGCCTGGAAAATCTGCTTGGCAGGATGACCCTTCTTCTTGAGTTCCTTGGCAGGTTTAGCCGACTTAATAATCTCTGCTAACTCAGTCGTTGTCTCGATTGGCTTGACTTCACGCGCTTGTTCAATCTTGCGGGCAATCTGTTTAGAAAATTTATCCTCACCATACTTGAAGAAAATACGAACCAAGTCATGATAGTCATAATGGTTCACCACTTCATAGGCTGTCAGGCTAGCATCCTGATTCATCCGCATGTCCAGTGGCGCATCCTTTTTATAAGAAAAACCACGCTCACGCTGGTCCAATTGAGGACTAGACACTCCCAAGTCATAACAAATCCCATCAATTTCCTGAACACCAGCTTCGCGCAAACGTGCCTGCAAATGACGGAAGTTATCCTTAATAAAAGTCACCATTCCCTTTTCAATGTAGAGTGCCAAACGTTCCTGCGCATTGTCAATGGCATTCTGGTCCTGGTCAAAGGCATAGAGATGGCCCTTTTCACTTAATTTACTTAATAAATACTCGCTATGGCCTGCTCCACCCAAAGTCGCATCAACGTAGATACCGTCAGGCTTTACGTCGAGCATATCAATCGTTTCGTGGAGTAAGACCGTTACATGATGAAATTCTTTTGTCATATCTTATCTATTTTACCACAAATCCGACCAGCTTGCACTAGTCAGACAAATCGGACAAGGAGACTACTATTTCTTCAAAAAATATGTCAAAAATACTTGACACTTCATATTTAAAAGACTATAATATAGTCAAATATATACGACATAAATCAGAAAGGAGACCAGATGAATCGTGTGAAAGAATTTCGCAAGGAACTGGGCATTTCCCAGCTCGAACTCGCCAAGGATATCGGTGTCTCGAGACAGACCATCAATATGATTGAAAACGACAAGTACAATCCAACCCTGGAACTCTGTCTCAATCTCGCCCGCAGCCTCCAAACTGACCTCAACAGTCTCTTTTGGGAGGATAATTTTTAAAAAAGGAGCAAACTTATGAAAAAAGAAACCTTCACGGAAAAACTGATCAAACGCATCTACGGAATTTCTGGCCCTCTTGACGAACACAAACGACGCGAGGCTGATCGTATCGGCAATCAAGTTTTTATCATCCTCTTTTATCTGATGACATTTGGGAATCTCATCCCCGTCGTCCTCGCTTATAAATACCCGCAAATTGTCGCTATCGGCTATCCTCTTGTGGTATTCGGCATTTCGATGATTTCTGCTCTCTATGTGCTCTCCCAAACCAAAAAAACAGGGATTACAGCTATTGATCCAGATATGCTGAGTGAGAAAGAAAGTAAGCAACTACATTACCCTGGTCTGAAAGCTGGAATAGTCTATGGATTAATGAGTTTTTTTACAATCCCTCTTCTCCATATACTGCTAGGTGAGAGTCAGGACTATCTTCAGTCACTTCTTGCTTTTAAAAATATTTTTTCAAGCATCCTCCAGTCTGTCTTCTTTGGAGTGGTTATACAGATTCTCATCTCCCGTCGCATTGCAAAAACTAAGAAAAATCCGGATGAGGATTAGGAGGAAACTCATGAAAAAAGAAAAGAAACAGTTACGTTATCCTGGTCTGAAAGCAGGTTCGATTTATGGAACAGTGATATTTTTTATAATTCCACTTATTGATACCCTAACAAGTGAAAATCCAAATTTTATCACTTCTCTTCTAAATACAAAACATATTTTTAAAACTATACTGGGAGCTTTCTTTTTCGGAGTGATGATGCATATTGTCGACTCACTTCGTATTGCAAGAGCTAAAAAAGACCAAGATTAGGAGGTCCCCTATGAAATCACTATTAACTTTACTGACCTATCATCTTTTGTTCAGTTCTCTGCTTATCTTCATCATCATTTCAGGGAACTTAATCAGAGAGATATTCCTCGTGCTAGTCTTTATTCCAGCCCTTAACAAAGGACTGACTTATCTAAAGATTGACTCCCAAAAAACACGCATACTCAACTTAGCACTATGCTTTATGATTCTATCTTTACCACAACTGATGCTCATCTCAAGCGATTGGAAATATTATTTACTGCTGACTATCGCTAGCCTTTCTTCTATCACTTATCTTTATTATCTCTATCAACTCGTTAAAGAAGTCAATCAAAAACCGCTCATTTAGGAGGTTACTAGTATGAAAAAAGATGACTTAACCACTCGCTTACTTCGAAATCTCTTTCACATTCAGGGTCCTTTTGATGAATGCAGACAAGAGATTATCTACAAAGCTTGTGCCCGTTCTATGGTTCAAATCGTTTATTCTTCCTTCTTCCTCTTCTTGTTTTATCTGTTATTTGGACGCTTCATAGAGGCCGTTCGCTATGCCATGCCCTACGTTTACTCTGGACTCATTTTTTTCATTACTTTAAAAACTCAAAGAGCCGTCAAAGAACTCCATCTGGAAAAAGATGACAAGTCAGAAATCATCCTCAAGACCTACAGCAAAGCCCAAATCAAATTTCGAAGCTGGGTTGTGTTTATCGGTCTTCAGATTGGCCTCTTTACCCTACTCATCTTTCATAAAGTCTTCGTTCAGCAGATGTCCCTTTCAGATTTTGTGAAATTGCTCATGCAATTCGATAAAAGTGTTCCTTTCCTGATGTATGGCCTGATTATCGGTAGCATTTTTGGAACCCTGACCTACGGCTTTCTATCCCTACAGGAGGAGAAAACTCCTAAAAATACCAAACAGAAGGAGAAAAGCAAGTAATGACTTCACTATACGATTTTTCAGTCTTGAACCAAGACAATCAAGAAATCTCACTAGATGCCTATCGTGGTAAGGTACTCTTGATTGTCAACACTGCTACTGGATGTGGTTTAACTCCCCAGTACCAAGGACTCCAAGAACTCTATGAACGCTATCAAGTTCAGGGATTTGAAATCTTAGATTTTCCTTGCAATCAGTTTATGGGACAAGCACCAGGTAGCGCAGAGGAAATCAACACCTTCTGTAGCCTACACTATCAAACCACTTTCCCACGTTTTGCCAAGATCAAGGTCAACGGTAAGGAGGCAGATCCCCTCTATGTTTGGTTGAAAGACCAGAAATCTGGACCACTAGGAAAACGAATCGAATGGAATTTCGCTAAGTTCCTCATCGGTCGTGATGGGCAGGTCTTTGAACGCTTCTCTTCAAAAACAGACCCAAAACAAATTGAAGAGGCGATACAAAATCTACTATAATTTTACAATCTCATTATAATTAGGTTTCCTTTAGCCTATTGAATAGTGAGATTTTTTGATTGGCTTTGACTTAAATAGAAAAACACTCCATGATATGAAACATGAAGTGTTGTAAAGTCTATGTTGTAGGTGCTTATTTCACATTTTCAATGTGACCAATGATAACAAATACCATACCGAAGCTTCATATACACTAAACAAATGACTTTCTAATTATCTCAATTAGTTTTGGCTAGTAAATATCATTTCCAACAAACGCCCTCTCAATTCCTTATCCTGATGATGCAAGATATTCATTAACTCATGAGAATTTTTCGCATTGATGAATTGATTTAACAATCTATCTTTTAATTCATATGGCAGAGAAGCCGTTTTTAGTAGTCTAAAAACTTCATCATTTAGGGATGTCCTTTTATGATCTTTCCATTCAAATCTAGCTGTATCATTCTTATTTGGCAATTCAATTATAGGCACATTCGTTCCTTTAAAATGAATTCTATGCCTTCTATTACTTGGAACGATACTAGTATCTCCTTGTAATGTTAACTCTACCATCCCCATTTCCCAGTCGATTGATAATCTTGTTTTATATCTTTGACCATTTTGATCTTCAATCATTTCAAAAGAATGTTGTTTGCCTGGGAATACATACCAATCTACAACTTCAGGTAACTCAACACCCATATCTATCTCAGAACCAACCAAGGGAATGATTGCACCACTTTTTGCAAACACAGGTATAGTCGAAATATCTCTATAAACACTTAACTTCACACCACCTGTGTACTTTTTCTCTGAAAAGAAGTCATACCATTCACCTTCAGGGAACCATACATCTACTTTTGCAGATTGGAATGCCAAATCCATCTTTTCTACAATGGGAGCCACCATCAGTTCTGTTCCAAAAAAGTATTGATTTGGGACATTATAGCTCTCATCATTCTCTGGGTAGAAATAATACATTGGGCTGATTAATGGGGCACCTTCTTCATGTGTCTTTACATTCATGGTATATAGATATGGAATCATCTGATGTCTCAAACGAAGGTATTTCTTCATAATCTTAGATGTTGTTTCTGAAAAAAACCAAGGTTCTTTACTATTGAAGGGACTTCTAGAACTATGTAAGCGAGTAATCGGACTAAAAACGCCAAACTGTAGCCATCTAGTTTGTAGCTCCTCGTCATAATCCCCTAGCATGTGTCCACCGATATCATGACTCCACCAACTATAACCGATATTAGATGCTGTTGCTGTAAAATAAGGTTGAAATCTTAAGGAATTCCAACTAATAATAGTGTCCCCTGAAAAACCAACAGGGTAGCGGTGACTACCAGGACCTGCATACCTTGATAAAATCAAGCCACCTTCTGCATTTTTACAACTATCCTGATAATGATAATGGTTTAAAAGCCATAGTGGATCCAACATGCCTTGTGTCCCTTGTTGCCAGTCAATCCACCAAAAATCTACTCCCTGCTTTTCTAGTTCATAATGAACATCTTTAAAGTAGGATTCCCTAAAAGAGGGATTAAAAAAATCAAAAATAGCAGGTTCCTCTAATTCTACATTTAACCCCAATCGTTTGGCAACCCGAGGATAAGCTTCTTCATAAGCCCGTATACCATCAGCAGGATGGACATTTAAGGAGAGTTTTAACTTTCTATCATGAAGTTGTTGCAATAACTGTTCTGGATTAGGTATTAAGTTTTTATTCCAACTATATCCTGTCCACCCACTTCCAAAACGGGCTGGAATTTCAGTTATATGCCAATCCATATCTAACACACCGATAGATAATGGAATTTTCTCTGTTTCAAATCTGTCTATTAAATCCAAGTATTCATCTGACGTATAAGGCCAATATCTACTCCACCAATTGCCTAAAGCATATCTTGGCAACAAGGGTGTTGAACCAGTCAAATGGTAAAAGTCTCTGATTACTCCTCTATAATCATGCCCATAGGCAAAGAAATAGAGGTCAATTTGATTTTCTCTCTCAATATAACCAGACTGTTCATCCCAAATAAATCCTTGAGAATCATCCAATAAGGCTATACCATTTCGGCTAATAATTCCATCTTCTAACGAGATTGCTCCATCTGCCTCATCCAGAGTCCGAGCTGTTCCTTTTAACGTTTCAATAGATTCACCAAAATACCAGCGACTACCATATACGGCAAAATTTCCTTTTAATTCTATAAATAAATTTTCGGCGTTAAATTCTCCTTTATTAAAGTGCAGATGAAAATAGTCCGTCATAATATCTAGTACATTTGATGTCTCGATATAATCTAACGAAACTTGGCCAAAATCTCTATTATAGATAAGTTGTGTCGTTCTATCCTCAAAACTTCCAGTTTGAGAGTATTCTAGCCTTACTAACTTGTCTGTTAATACAGAGATTCGATAAAATTCTCCCTTAAAAATTTTCAATTTGTTGTCCTCCTTTTAGTAAATTTCTTTACCTTATCAAACATTTTATTTGTTATCGTTACATTCATCAATCCGCAAAAAGCAAATCCCCCAAATGTAAATACGTAAATAGCTGTTAAAACTCGTTCTGGACTACTAAAACTCATATACAGTACAGAAATATTAAATAAAACCAACATGATAGCTTGTATTGGATTTAAAAGACAAATTAATACGCTATTTACAATACTATTTTTTAGATTATCTTTAAATAGACCAATATAGGAAAAAATAACACTCATCAAAAGTATTATAACAAATAAAAAGGGCAACACTAACAATAAACTATACTCTGAAAATAAACTTGAATAGCCCCAAAGACAATAGTTCACATATAAAAGTAATTCTATTAGGAGGATAAACAACCAAATAAAAGTTGACTGTTTAAAATTTCGTCTAAAGATCCGAAAATAATGATAAGCAATATCGGTATCTTTACCTTTTAAAATACGATACCACATTGTCGTAAGAGAAGTTAATGATGCCCCAATTGTAACTATTGGAATACAACTAACAATAAATAGAGTATTTAAAATAATTAAATCTGTCAAAAAAGTTAAAATTCTAACCACTTTTCCATCTAATGAAAATAATTTTTGCATAATAGATATCTCCATAAAATCGATTGCCCTAACTCTATATTTTATAATGTCAGTTGTACAAAAATATTACCTAAATTATTTAAAAAACATTTCCAAATTTCTTTAAAAATTAGAATAAAGGAAGCGAGATAATCTGATGTTATCAGTCTCGCTTCCTATAATTAGCTAGTCCCTTGTTCATACAACCAAGAGTTCATATAAAATATTACTCTTTTACTTCTTTTTGGTAACGATTATATGCTTCCTGTTGAATCTTCATAAATTCGTCCAATCCCATATTCTTAAGAGTTTCTTTGTATGAGTCCCATTCTTTTTCTATGCCGCCTTCAACTACCCATTTAGATGCTTGTTGTTTGACATAAGATTCAATACTCACATAGATTGATGATAATTTGTTAAGCTCTTCTTGTGAATAAATCACATTAGGGTAAGCTGGCAACGCAAATTGTTTCAAATCTTGGTCCATCTTCAATTTCAATCCATCACCTTGTGTTTGATCGATTTCTACGCGACTATTGATATCATCGCTTACGTATTTAGGACCAAAATCTCGAAGTGAATGAATCCATGCCCATTCATCAGCTGATTTACCATCTTTAGGAGGTAACACTTTAAACTTATCACCATTCTTTTCAGTAGCTATTCCAAATGATCCATAGAAATTCTGAATACTTGCTTCATCTGTATATAATTTATCCAACCATTTCAATAATTTAGCAGGGTTTTTGCTCTTATTTGTAATCAAAATTTCATTTCGACCATAGTTGTAATGATCTGGATCAGAAAAGACATATTGTTTACCATCCATACCTTTTAAAGCAGGTAGAGCAATATATTCACTTGAATGTAAGCCAAACGTTGCATCTGCTGTCCAACCACTAGAAACACCTACTCTAGATACTCCCTTATCCATACGTTTTGCTACACTCATAGAGGTATCTTCTGTAAAGATTTCCGGATCAATCAAACCTTTTTTATAAGCTTCATGCATTGCTGCAATCCCTTGTTTATAACTTTCTTCTGTACGAAGGTAGACTGGTTTTCCATCTTTTACAGACATTTCATATGTATTATCTGCACCTAAACGATTATTGAACGGAAGAATATATGAGAATGTTGGATCAAAGTTTCCTGCTCCGAATGGAATTTCATCAGAAGCATCTCCATTTCCGTTCGCATCTTTATCCTTAAATTCTTGTAGTACTTTTACTAAATCATCATAAGTTTCTGGAACCTTTAATCCTAAATTATCCAGCCACTTTTTATTAATAAATAGCTGATTAGCTACTGTAGGACGCATCGGTAATTTTTTAGGTAGACTGTAGATATGACCATCTGGTGAAGTAATCATAGCTTTAATCTTAGGTTCTTTCTCCATAGCCTTAGTTAAATTTGGCATGTTTTCTTTGATTAAATCTTCCAATGGAATAAATAAAGATTGGTTCTGAGCAATTTCTGAATCTGTAAAAGCATTTGAACCTAAAAATGCATCTGGTAAATCTCCACTAGCAACCAACACAGATTTCTTATCTGCCCAATCTGCGGCTACAAGTGTATCCCATTTAACATCAATACCTGCTTCCTTGGCCGAATCTGTTAGAAAACCTTTATGATAATCTTCCCCCCAGTCAGACCAACGAACAGTTGTGATTTTATAAGAATCTTCTCCAGACTTATCGTCCTTATTCGCATTATTGGAATTTGCACAGGCTGTTAAGCCAGCAAGTGTAACTGTTCCTAAGAACAAATATGTAAATGATTTATGTTTCATGTTTTTCTCCTATTCTTTCAAGGCTCCAATCATTACGCCTTGATTAAAATATTTTTGAACAAAGGGATACAACAACATAATCGGAGCGGTTGAAATAACAATTGCTGCATATTTCATCATATCAGCTTTGATACGAAGATCTGATGCAACTTCTCCTGTTGCTTGCGATTGTAACATTTGATTACTAATTAGTAAACGTCGTAAAATTAATTGCAATGGCTGTAAATTTTCATTCGTTAAATAAATTAAAGCATTAAACCACGAATTCCAAATACCAACTGCAGTCCAAAGTCCAATAACTGCTATAATAGCTTTTGATAACGGAACAACTATTTTAATAAAATAACGAATTGTACCACAGCCATCAATTTGCGCAGCCTCCCACATCCCGTCTGGAATACTATTATTAAAGAAAGTTCTAGCAACAATAATATTGTATGATGAAACTGCAAAAGGTATTACCATTACCCAAAATGTATCAATCAAGCCTACATTCTTTACTGTTAAGTAGGTAGGAATCAAGCCACCTGATACAAACATAGGGATTATGTATAGAATACTCATCCACTTTCTACCAACTAATTCTTTTCTAGATAAAGCATAACCAGCTGGAATATTGACTACTAAAGCAACTAAGGTACCAACAACAGTATATAAAATGGTATTTAAATAGCTACGCAAAAATAAAGGTTGTTGAATAAGACGTAAATATCCATCTAATTTCCATTCTCTAGGAATAAACCATACCTTCCCATTTGCAACATCTGAAGGATTACTAAAAGATGCAATCACTACAAACCATAACGGATAAACAATTAACAGGATAAGGAAAATTGCTAAACCATAGGTAACTATATCAAATAATAATTCAGAGTTTGTTTTTCTTGATTTATGAAACCATTTCACCTTGAGCACTCCTTCCTTTAAAAAAGACCCGTTCTAGTATATCTTTTCGAGAACCAGTTAACAGATAACAAAATTATTAGATTGACTACGGTGTTAAATAACCCTATAGCTGTCGAATAACTATACTGAAAGTTCACCATACCAACTTTATAAACATAGGTCGAAATTATCTCACTTCCTGCTAAATTAAGTGGATTCTGCAGTAGTAACACTTTCTCAAAACCTACACTTAATAAACTACCTGCTCTTAATATTAATAAAATCATAGCAGTCGGCAAAAGCAATGGTAATTCTATATGCCGAATTTTTTGTAACCTAGAGGCACCATCCATAGTTGCAGCCTCATAATATGTAGGATCAATTGCAGAAAGCGCCGCCAGATAGATAATACTATCCCAACCAATATGTTGCCATACATCACTCCAAACATAAACACCTGCAAAATGACTAGGTTTTGATAAAAAATCTGGAATAGTGATTCCAACAGACTTAAATACATTCGCTAACAAACCACTAGTAGGAGATAAAAATAAGATGATCATCCCACACATAACCATTGTAGAGATAAAATGAGGTAAGTAAGTTGTCACTTGAAATATTTTTCTAAATTTCCCAACCCTTAACTGATTACTAATGATAGCTAGTATAATAGGTAAGGGGAATCCTACTACAATACTATAAAGTGAAATTTTTAATGTATTGAACATAGTTGTCCCGAATTGGAATGATGAGAAAAATTGAGTAAAGTACTTAAATCCTACCCACTGACTAGCAAAGATACCATTGGCTGGTGAATAGTCTTTAAATGCAATAATTAGTCCCAACATGGGAATATAGGAAAATAAAATTAATAGCAATATTGAAGGAAAAAGTAATATATATAACGGAATACTATGCTTTAATTTTATTTTATGAAGTTGAGATGCTACTTTCATGTTTTTCCTCCCATCTGATTTTCTACGATTATTTTACACCATATAGAATTCCCTTAATAGAACTTTTTGGACTAGGTTTATCAATTTTTCAGTTTTTTTAATTTTAAAAACTATTACTTTTCCGACATCTTGATAAAACATATCTGTTTTGTTACATGATATCGTATTTTCAAAGTGCTATAATTTTAAGAGGAGAATAGTATATGAAATTAAATCACGACTTATCAAAAAAACATTCCATTCATTTTTTCTTTAAACTCCTACTTGTACTACTATTGATAAATATTTTAATCAATATTGCTATGAGTAACATAACCAGAAATTTTATTAAAAACCAAAATATAGTACACCTACGTAGTTCAATTGAAATTTATGCTGATTCTGTTAATGAGAAATTGCATTCTGTAGAACGCTTTATGTACTCAACAATAACACATAATGAATCTTTAGAGAACTTAAATCATGTACAAACGTTTCTTGAGTATCAAGAAAATCTTAAAAAAGTTCAAACTAGCTTTATAGAGTTTGAATATCAAAATGAAACTCATATGACATTCTTATTAGAAACCGATAGTACTGATCATTTTATAAATGTCTCCAATCTTTATATTCCATATGAAGATTATCTACTGTTAAAATCGAATCTAAAATCATTACGTAGTAATATAAGTGACCGTAAATGGAAAAATATAACTACTAAAAACAGCGAATACTTAGTTAAATCTGTTCATTACGAAGAAAAAATCATTTATGCCGTCATATCTTCAGAAGATATCCTAAAACCTCTCAAAAAACTCAATATTGGAAATAATGGTAAACTTTCTCTAAAAGAGCCTAACAATATACCCTCCGAAAACTACCTAATTCATGCTCAAAATGAAAAAACGCATTTACCTTTCGATATTTATGTTTTAGTCGATTATGCCGAAGTCTTTAGAAATATCACACTCTTAGAGGTATTTTTATCAGCTGTTCCTATCATTATCACCATTTTATCAATCATCATTATCCTGTATATCCGTCAATGGATGATTAAACCAATAACAAGACTCACTGAACGGCTCTCTCAACTTGGGGACTCCATCCCCCCTTCTGAATTTTTTATATCTGAAGGTATACTAGAAATTGATAAGGCAAATGATAAACTTAATAAAGTAATTTTTGACATGCAAGAATTAAAAATACGAGAATACCATTCACAACTAGAACTTAAGAAGATTGAACTTAATTATCTTAAGAACCAAATTCGTCCGCATTTCTACTTAAATATGTTATCAATGATTCATAGTATGCTTCAAACAAAAAACTACAAGGAAATTGAAGAGTTAACTATCCTAACTTCAAATTATCTCCGTCATTTATTTATGGCTAATCAAGATTTTTCAGAACTTAAAGATGAAGTTCAGCATATTAAAGATTATTTAGAAATACAACAAATTCGATATGGAAATAGCATCTACTTTTCACTAAACTACAATGATGACCTACAAAATACTCTTGTCCCATCATTACTGTTACAAACATTTATTGAAAACACAATCAAACACGGTTTTTCATTTCAGGATTTATTTACAATTTTGCTATCGATAAAAAAAGTAAAAACTGAGAACTCAGATTACATTCATATTTGTATCGAGGATAATGGTCCAGGTTTCTCTGAAGAAATTTTATCAAAACTAAATCAGAAACAGTCTCTAATAACAGAAGATGGACATCATATCGGGATCACAAACACCATCGAACGTTTAAATCTTCTCTATCCTAATGACTATAGTATTGCATTTGAAAATAATGAAGAAGGCGGGGCTAAAATTCTTTTACTTATTCCATACAAGATTATAGATGGAGGTTATAATGAACATCTTATTAGTTGATGACGATCGTTTTATCATTGAAGCTTTACGAGAGAAAATAAATTGGGCTAAACTACACATTGACACTGTTTATGTTGCCTATAGCCTCACTCAAGCTCAAAATATTATTAGAGAGAATCCTATTGATCTCATGATAAGCGATATAGAAATGCCTCAAGGTAGTGGTCTCGAACTCTTATCGTGGATTAGAAATGAAAAATATGATATAAAAACAATTTTTTTAACCAATTACGCCGACTTCAACTATGCTCAAAAAGCAATTGAATTACAAAGCTTCGAATACTATCTAAAACCCATTAACTTTGAAAAATTAGAATTTATTATTCAAAAAGCCATTAGTAAAATTGAGAATCATAACTCAAACGGGAAAAATGATGCACTTTTACAAATAGAAGATAATTTCTGGTATGATTACCTTAGAAAACCTCAAATTTCTCGCATTGATGAGCTAGAAAACATAGCAAGCAAACAAGGTTTTATTCTTAAAAAACACCAATATTTTTTCCTTGCAGTTTTAACAATCAATCTTAATGAAGAAGATTATTCTGCAGAAACTCCATCATGGACTTCTCAACTAAAAAGAGAACTTCAAAGAATTTCACAACCTTCTTATAAGCTGATAAGTTTGTTCAAGATGGAAAGCCAGGTTGATCAATATGTTTGTCTCTTTAGAGTAGACTCATCCAAACGTAGTGACAAATTGGCATATGAAATTCATTCTCAAATTTCTAATAATTTTAGTAAATACTCAAACATTATATATAAAAGCTGCCACAAACTATCCGATATTTTATTTCATACCAAAGAACTCTACACTTATAATGAACAATATGTTTCTTATTGGAATACTATTACATGTGTTCCACATAGTTTTCCAACTTCCTTTAAAACAGAAACTCTTTCAATTACTTTTTTAGATAGCTTAAGTGAATACGAATTAAGAGAAAAAATTAATTCACTTGCCTATAATTCTCAAATTCCTACTTTCACACTACAGCAAATTTTACTAGATTGGATTCAACAAATAGGAATATATCTAGATCAAAATGGAATCTCGGCACATAAATTATTCCAAAACAGCACTCATGATTTCTTATTCCAACGACGCTTTCATTCAATTGAATCTTTTCAGGATTACTTTGATTATTACTGGTCGCATGCTAAGAAATTTGCAACAAACATTGAAAACCAGAAAAATAGTATTCAATGCATTGTCGAATACATAGATCATCACTACTATGAAGATATAAATCGTTCTATATTAGCAGATATGGTTTATCTCAGCGCAGATCATTTGGCTAGAATTTTTAAAAAAGAAACTGGAGAAACTCTTGTTAAATATATAACGGATAAGCGCATTAATGCTGCTAAATCTCTCCTATCTCAAACAGATATCTCGATATCACAAGTATCCTGTCAAGTAGGGTATGATAATTATTCTTACTTTACTAAAATTTTTAAACAAAGGACTGGACTTTCTCCTGGAGATTACCGTAAAACTTATCAAAACAAAATGTAAGCAATCTAAATCATTGAAATGATAAGTAAAATTCAAGGTCTGTAGTAATTTTTGAAATTCTACAGTTTTTCCAAAGATAGCCCCATAAACTTATTTGAAATTGCTAATAAGGTAACTTCTTAAAAAGTCAGTTTGAGAAAAACAGCCCGTAAATATTTCTAGGATGAAACGTATACTATCAAGCTTTTACACGCCTGATAGTATGCGCTTTTTATTTGAATACTTGCTACAAAACCTCACAAGATTTACTATCATGCCATACCAAAATGGACTATTTTTTAATTGCAGAAAAACACTATTTCTAAATACTTAGAAATAATCAAACGAATTAAATATTATTTATAAATATTTGAAAATAATCTTTATTTGTATTATACTATCTTTGAGGTATCTATTATGAACTATATTAAAAGACCACATTATTTAGACTTTTTAAGAAGACATCGTGACCGACAAATCATTAAGGTTGTGAGTGGAGTTAGACGAGCTGGTAAATCTGTGCTTTTTCAACTCTATAAAGAGGAGTTACTAGCAACTGGCGTAGACGAGGATCAGATTATATCCATCAATTTTGAGGATCTGAGTTATTATGACCTGCGACATTTTCAAACATTATTTACTTATATAAAAGAGCAGTTAGTTGAAGAGAAAACATACTATATCTTTTTAGATGAAATTCAATATGTTGAAAAATTTGAACTGGTAGCAGATAGTCTATTCATCTTGCCAAATGTTGACCTCTATTTGACTGGATCAAACGCTTACTTTATGAGTAGCCAATTAGCTACAAACTTGACTGGTCGGTATGTTGAGATAGAGGTCCTTCCTTTGTCATTTGAAGAATACCTATCAGGTCAATCTCTCTCAGAGAATCTGAATACAACAGAAATTTTTAACAATTATCTCTTTAGTGCTTTCCCTTACTTATTGCAAACATCATCTTACGCTGAAAAAATTGATTATCTAAGAGGAATATATAACTCAATACTGTTAAATGATATTGTCACTAGATTGGGAAATCCAAATCCTACTATTATTGAGCGCATTGTCCGAACCCTTCTCAGTAGTACAGGTAGCTTAATATCAACAAATAAGATTCGTAATACCCTAGTCAGCCAAAACGTTTCAATATCCCATAATACTTTAGAAAATTATTTGACGACTTTGACAGATAGTTTACTTTTTTATTCTGTTCCACGTTTTGATGTCAAAGGTAGAGCATTATTGCAACGCTTAGAAAAATATTATCCCGTTGATTTAGGTTTACGACACCTCTTATTGCCAGACCACAAAGAAGACATTGGGCATATCTTGGAAAATATGGTGTATTTGGAATTGAGACGTAGATATTCACAAGTATATGTTGGTAATTTAGATAAATATGAGGTTGATTTTGTTGTTGTAACTGATCTTGGTCACTACGCTTATTATCAAGTCAGTGAAACAACACTTGCTCCAGAAACACTAGACAGAGAACTTAGACCACTAGAAGCCATTAAAGATCAATTCCCCAAATATCTATTAACAATGGATACAATTCAGCCAACAGCCAATTACAATGGTATTGAGAAGAAAAACATTATAGATTGGTTACTAGAAAAGTAGATAAATATAAATCATGTAGCTAACTAAATTTGCAACAGTCTGTTATCAATGATTCTACCCAAACCCTAATAATATATAGTAAATTTAGAACACATTATCTAATACAGACACTTGAAAGATAAAATGGAATCTTTAACTTCTGGAAGTACTATTATTACTCAAAATGATGAATCTCCATAGAATTAATGAAACTATAAATCAAACGGAACTATAATGAAAAAGAGACCAAGCAATCAAGCTTTAAAATCCTAAAAACGCATACTATCAGGTATTGAAAAACTTGATAGGATGCGTTTTATTATGGAAATATTTCCTTCATTTTCTCCTGAAATAGGTTTTTGCTAGCCTATTTTCTCTATTTCTAATGACTTACTTCAGCTTCTTACCTCTTAGGAAAAACATCAAAAGGCTGAACTATCAAAGTTTGGAATTATCCAATCCGATGAACAATATGTCTTTACTTATATCGATATGAAGGGTAACGTTAATAGCCCTCTACACTCTGACTATCTTAATAATAAAATGAAATCTGTCAAACGTCGTCATCCTGAACTTAAGCATACTACACCTCATAAATTACGACATACAGGAGCAACATTAGCAAAACAGGCTGGAACGTCTATTGAAGCTATTTCTGAAGCTCTAACCCATAGTGACACGATTTCAACTAAGACTTATGTCAACACTTCAAATGTCATTCCAATGGCTGTTGGAGAGATTGCCTATCGTAATCTTAAAAAGTAATGGTGTGAACCATGAAGTGTTGTAAATGCTGTATTGTAGCTGGTTCTTAACGTTTAGAGAACTGGCTAGCTTTACGAGCTTTCTTAAGACCTGGTTTGACAAGGGTCTGTTTCAGATAATTTTAAAATAGCCTAATATCAATAACTAATTGTTTTCTAATATCCCTTAATTTCAAAAAAGTTTGATTAAATTTGATTGAAATAGGGAAATTTATTTAATAAATTGCTCAGTGTTTATAAGTCAACAATGCAAAAACTATAAAAAACGAGTTCAACTCCTTCTTTGTCAAATAACATAAAACATCTGAATCAGAAATACTCAAGTATAGAGCTTAGCTTCTCATTGCGTTCATTATTGAGTTTTCTTTTAAACTCAATAGTTCTTTAAAGTAATCTATATCACTGTTTCTATTTGTTGTTTCAAAAATATATCTCCGATAAGTGTCTTCATGGTTAAAATTTATTTTAGGAGTTCGAAATATATGATAATACACATCAATATTCTTTTCTTCAAGTAGTCGTTTTGCATCCATATGAATTTCTAATGACACTTCAATATCTCGATGCATAAACTCATTATCGTTAAGCATAATGTATATGATAGAAGCTACTAAAAATGTCATCCCACCAATAGGTTTTTCACCCCAAAATGCATTATTACTACTAATCCGGCCGAATTGTAAAGTAGTTTTTCCTAATTCGAATGAATTAACCATCAAATTTGCTTCAGAAATAATTTTACCATTAAAATATAATTGAAATCGAGATCCAAGTTTTAGAAAAGACAGAAAGCCTTCATTCTTATTAAAATCTTTATAGCTGTATTTTGGATAAATTTTTCCGTTCCAACCATCGCCATCTATTGTAAAATATAAGTCTTCCGTTGTAAGAAATATATTGTTTCTCTCATCAGACTTGAAATTGTTTCTCTTATCAGACTTGAAAATTTTACTAATCCAACTATTTATCTTATTTTTTATCTTATACATTCTAAATTCCTAGTATTCTATTTTCTTAATATTCTACAGTCTATCACTGCATGTATATTATAACAAAAATATGTTCAAGAAAACAACTATTTTGAAATCCTTGTCTGTTATAACAGATTTGATATTCTGATATACTACATAAGAAAAGGAAATATACCTTTAAAAAATCTTTTCTAATGTTTATAAAGTTTTCTATTTAATCGTACATTCTTATTTCCGAAAGATAATGATTTTCCCGAAAGAAATAGATCAACCTAAAAAATTACTGTATTACTTATGTAATGTTTCTTTAATATAATATAGAAATAAAAAGTATGTAAATGAAAAGATTTATCACATTACTTTTAGTGTCTCTATCTACAATTTTATTAATTGCATGTTCTAACCAATCAAGCAATTCTTTAGATGGCGAATACCGTTGAATAAACGAGAGTAGAAATGAAGTTGCCTTTACCATTTCAGGTAACAAAGAAAATAGCAACAAAGGAGAGGCCGACACCTTTACAATTGATAAAGATAGTGCAACAATCGAACTGACTGGCTCTAATATCATAAACCGAAAAGAGAATTATACCTTCAAGGATGACGTATTCACTGTAGATATTTCAGGAACAAAGCAGGAGTATTACAAAAAGAATAGTGAAGAAATACAGCGACAAGTAAAACCCTCAAACTATTTGATATTCTTTATACAATAAAAACGCTTTCGGGGTCAGTACACACCCGCATAGCGGAGTTAGGCGGACTAATAGTCACATAATAAAAATTTACTTAAAGTCAGATTTTAAATACTGTAGAATAGTTCTTTCTAAAACTTACTCCCAAATTTTTTTGTAGGTAAATAAAATTCAGCATAAGGTTTCTCTAACACATACAATGATATAAACTGACATGATAAAAAATGAACATAACGAATATTATTTTCTGAAATTTCACAAATTTTCCCGTGTGCTATACTATTTCTAATATCGACTAATTCATGAATTATTCTACTATTAATTTCAAAAAATTTTGTTTTAATCTTCGGATTCAGAAATTCATAATTTTCAGCTATTTTTATTTTTAGTTGATTCCATGCTAGTAATATCCTTGTATAATTTCGACCTTTAAGAAACCTATCTAAAGAGTTTATAAGATCTCCAGATAAATTATCTATAGAATCTATATCTAATTCTGTTGATAGTGAATCAGTTAATAAATTATTTAAAAATGATTGTGTTTGAACTTTACGTTGTTGGTGTTTAGTTTTATAGAATAATCTTTCTCTTTCTATCACTAGTTTAGCAATTATCTCAATTGGTTTGAAACACATCAAAAATTCATCTTCAATATATTCTCTGTATTCATGTTGCAAACCAATACTATACATTCTCATTAAATCTAATATAAGTTGACGTTTTTTTCTATTTTTCTTTCTATTTAAACTATTTTCAATTATTTGCAATTTTGTTAGCCATTGAGACATCTTATCTTGTTGTTTTACCTCTGGTAAAACTTCATTGTATTTTGATATACTTCTTATAACAAGAGGTATATTAGTAAAAAATGACAAAATAGTTAAGCACTCTTCAATGTTTTGCTTTTGATCTGAAATGACTTGCAAATACTTATTTTCCTTAGTATATATGAACTTTAAAGTACATCTCCAAAATTTGAAGCATGCTCCGTTAGGTAAATCAAAGGCCGTTCCCCATGTATCCCATATATCATCGAACTCATTAAAATCTATTATTGCCGTATACATTAATATAGCTCCTTTATAAAATAAATATGTTATTTCAGTTTAAATATTCTATTAGACGATTACATTTACAGTTTTTTATTTTCTTCCAAAATCTTTTTTCGTTCTTCCATAAACTCAATCAACTTTTTCTTAAATACTTCCTTTTCTTTTCAGTCAATCCTTTTAAGTTCATACGGAAAAGTAATCCAATGTTGTCTAATTCATTTGATTTTTCTTCTGAGTTTCCAACTAAATAGTCAACTGTAACATCCAATACTTGTGCAATCTTAACAAAATTTTCCTGTGTTGTTTTTTTAATCCACGTTCCCATGAAACATATGCCTGTTGGGAAATTTCAGCTATTTGAGCTTGTGTTAGTTTTACTTGTTTCCTTAGTGTTTTCAAGCGTTCTGAGAATTCCATATGTTACCTCAAAAAATTATTTTAAATTCTTGTAGAAAAATGTTGACATCCACAACCATAGGTTATTAAATACAATTAACAACTTTTAGTTGTATAGCGATTAAAAATAATAACCTTATATTCAAGGCTAAATCACAATCTTTAAAAAATTAAATAAACAGTGTGTCTAACAACCAGAGGATTGATTGTCAAAACTACACTAAACTTCATACCTTTATTGTAAATGTTTTTGAAAAAAAGTCAAGTCCTTATATGGTTGAAGTGAAGATATAAAACATTTGGTAACTTTGTTTAAAATCTGTACTATATACCATATATTTATTATAATATGCTTTTTTAAAACTAAGCAACTATATTATGGATAATGCAGGATTCCATAGAATGGGTAAGCTAGAGCGCTTATGTGAATAATTTGGGCATAAACTTTTACCACTTCCTCCCTACTCACCTGAGTACAATCCTATTGAGAGAACATGGGCTCATATCAAAAAGCACCTCAAAAAGGTATTACCACGTTGCAATACTTTTTTTAAGGATCTTTTGTCTTGTTATTATTTCAATTGACTATAATTTCCCTAAAACAATAAGGTAAACTTTGAGGTAAACTTTTTAAAAAAACACCCCATGGTGTGAACCATGAAGTGTTCCGAAACGTTGATAGTATAGTATTGATTAACGTTTTGAGCCAACTGGCCTTGGTCCGGTCGCAGCCACATTTGCAAGCGACTAAAGTCGCAACAACTGTGTCAATTGCACCAATTTAGTAAGAAAGTACAAAAAAGAACACCCCGAAAGGTGCTCTTTGTAAGTATAATAATTCTTTCGAATTAACGTTTACTAAATTGTGATGCTTTACGAGCTTTCTTAAGACCTGGTTTCTTACGTTCAACTTTACGTGAGTCACGTGTAAGAAGTCCTGCGCGTTTCAATGAATCGCGGAAGTCTGGGTCTACTTGAAGAAGGGCACGAGCGATACCGTGACGGATAGCTCCTGATTGACCAGCGTATCCACCACCTACAACGTTAACGAAAACGTCGTATGAACCTACAGTTGAAGTAACTGCAAATGGTTGGTTGATGACAAGACGAAGGTCAGCGTGTGGGATGTACTCTTCAACATCTTTTTTGTTAACAGTGATTTTACCAGTTCCTGGAACAAGGCGAACGCGTGCAACAGCGTTTTTACGACGTCCAGTACCTGCATATTGTGCTTGTGACATACTTTATTGTTCCTTTCCTTAGATAAGTCCTGAAATGTCAAGAACTTCTGGTTGTTGTGCAGCGTGAGTGTGCTCAGCTCCAACAAATACTTTCAACTTCATACCTTGAGCGCGTCCAAGTGTATTGTGCGGAAGCATACCTTTAACTGATTTCTCGATCAAACGTACTGCATTTTTAGAACGAAGTTCACCTGCAGAGATTTGTTTCAATCCACCTGGGTGGTTTGAGTGAGTGTAGTAGATTTTATCAGTTGCTTTTTTACCAGTCAATTTAACTTTTTCAGCATTGATAACAATCACAAAGTCACCTGTATCAGTGTGTGGTGTAAATGTTGGTTTGTTTTTTCCGCGAAGTACGCTAGCAACTACTGCAGAAAGACGTCCAAGTGGTACATCAGTTGCGTCAACTACGTACCATTTACGTTCAACTTGGCCTGGTTTAGCCATAAATGTTGTTTTGTTCATGATTTCTCCTATATATAGTTCGATTTTTGTTTACGGTGATGGGTGTTCCTTCCCATCGAAAAGTATTTGGAAGGTTCCGGGGCCTTTCAAATGGGGTAAACAATACCGCCTACTATAATACCAAATTTCACCCCTAAAAGTCAATAGATATGAAAAATATTTTTCTAAATGTAACTTCTCAAAGTAACTTCCACTTGCCTGACCAAAGTGGAAATTAGTCTAAAACGGATTTTTATGGTGGAATTAAGTGTGAGACGTTTGAGTTAGAAACGAGGTCTACTATGACAAAACATAAACACCTTACCCTTTCAGACCGTAATGATATCCAATTAGGTTTAGAGCGCAGTGAAACCTTCAAAGCTATTGGACAATCCATTCTAAAAGACCCGACTACTGTTTCTAAAGAAGTCAAACGAAACAGACAAGTCCGAGAGTCTACATGCCATAACCTTCCTTGCCCTCTACTCGACAAAGCTCCCTTTGTCTGTAACGGCTGCCCTAAAAGAAGACAGAATTGTGGCTATAAGAAGATCTTCTACCTCGCTAAGCAAGCTCAAAAACAATACGAACAAACTCTTGGCGAAGCTCGTGAAGGAACTCCCCTCAATTCCAAGACCTTCTGGGACATGGACAAAGTCATTTCTGATGGGGTTAAAAAAGGACAACACATCTATCATATTCTCAAAACTCATAACCTTGATGTCAGCTCCTCAACTGTCTATCGACACATCCGAAAAGGGTACCTATCTATCGCTCCGATTGATCTTGCCAGAGCCGTTAAATTCAAAGAAAGACGAAAAAGTAAGCTACCTTCCATCCCTAAAGAAGCTAAAAAAGGCCGTTCCTATGAGGATTTCCAAAACTATTTAGCACTGAATCAACTAGACTCTTGGCTGGAAATGGACACAGTTATGGGGAGAATGGGAGGTAAAGTCCTACTCACCTTCAATCTATCTTTCTGTAACTTTATCTTCGCTAGACTTCTGGATAATAAAACTGCCCTTGAGGTTACCAAACATCTCTATGACATCAAGAACACTCTTCACCAAGCGGACAAAGATTTCTTCCAACTCTTCCCTGTCATTCTTACCGATAATGGTGGAGAGTTTGCCAGGGTTGATGACATCGAAATGGATGTGCGAGGAGAGAGTAAACTCTTCTTTTGTGACCCTAATCGCTCTGACCAGAAAGGGAGAATTGAGAAAAATCACACGCTGATTCGCGACATTCTACCTAAAGGAACTTCTTTTGACAATTTAACTCAAGAGGACATCAATCTCGTCTGCTCTCATGTCAACAGCGTCAAACGTGCTGCTTTGAATGGAAAGTCAGCTTATGAACTCTTTGCCTTTACTTATGGAGAAGAAATTCCTAAGCTTCTCGGCATTTCTAAAATACCTGCAGAAGACGTCTGTCAGTCTTCTAAATTACTCCAACATAAGTTCTAAAAACTAACCTAAAACCCTATTCAAACGTCTCACACTAACTTCCACCATAGCGGAACTTAATCTGAAACGCTTTCAGATAAGAGGATTTTGTGCGCTCTTTTTTTCGATTCATTTTGGCTACAAAAGCAATAAAATCAAGCATTAGTAAAACCAGTGGAACTTACCCTGACATGGATTTCCACTGGTTTTTACAATTTTTATCAGATTAACTTCCACTTCTACTAGCGGTGGAACTTAGTTTGGGAATTTACCCTCAAAGTAACTGAAAGTTATATAAGCAAGTTAATTTGGGAATTTACCTATTAACTTCGGGAGATTTTTGGGATTTTTTCCTTATTTCTCCCTGTAGCTAAAATCCTTTTCAAAAAATCACCTTTTCTTGATTTTTAATCCTATTTGCTGTATGATAAGGGAAAAGAAAGGGGGCAGAAATATGGCTTTTACCAATACCCAGATGCGGTCGGCTAGTTTTGGCATTGTTACCAGCTTGCCTGATGATGTCATTGACTCTTTTTGGTATATTATTGACCACTTCTTAAAAAATGTCTTTGAATTGGAAGAAGAACTTGAGTTTCAATTGCTCAATAACCAAGGAAAAATTACCTTCCACTTCTCAAGTCAACACCTCCCTACAGCCATTGATTTTGATTTTAACCACCCTTTCGACCCTCTTTATCCCCCGGAGAGTTCTGGTTTTAGATATGGATGGTAGAGAGACTATCCTCCTCCCAGAAGAAAATGACCTATTTTAAAAACTCTAGCCTTCAGTTGTAAGTGACTGAAAACTAGAGTTTTTTCTATTGTTTCAAAGCATTATACAAGTTGCGAATAGGTTGCTTTAATATCGGATGGATAAAATGAGGCGCAATTTCTTGTAGAGACTCAAGAACAAAAAAGCGTTCCGCTATGTAAGGATGAGGCAAGATGAGGTCGTCTGTATAAAGAATCTGGTCCTCCACAAAGAGCAAGTCCAAATCAATCAAACGAGGTCCCCAATGCACTTCTCTCACCCGTCCCATCTCTGCTTCAATGGTTAACAAGGTTTCTAATAGCACTAGGGCAGGCAACCAGGTTTCTACTTCAACCACTTGATTAGCAAAGATATCCTGCTCAACACCACCCCAAGGCTCCGTCGTCAATACACTGGACTCTTTGAGAATATGGATACCTCGATTTCGCATGTTCTCAATGGCTTGCTCCAAATTCGCTTGTTTGTCTCCCATATTGCTTCCTAGGGCGATAAAGGCCCGTTGCTTGCGGCGATGAATAGTCACTGAGCAAGTGTCTAATGGCAAATGAACCGGTGCCCAAGGTTTTTTGAGTTCTAGCTTTATTTCTTGGACAAGAGGATAGACCTCAAAAGTACGTTCTACCAGTTTGTAGGCTACCGTTTCAATCAAGTCCTCAGTTGTTTCCTGAAACCAAGCCGTCCACTGCTGACACAGTTCTCCATAATGGACAGAGGCTGTCAAATCCAAGTCTGTAGCCGCCTTGGTCATATCATAGGATAGGATGGCTGAAACGACAAACTTCTGCCCCAATTCCTTCTCACTAGGAAAAAGACCATGATAGGCAAAAATTTCCAAATCCTTAATCTGCAGTTGATCCATAATGATTCCTTTCTAGAAAAATCCGCCCAAAGCGGATTCTTTTTATACTCAATGAAAATCAAAGTGCAAACTAAGAAGCTAGCCGCAGGCTGCTCAAAACACTGTTTTGAGGTTGCAGATAGAAGCTGACGTGGTTTGAATTTGATTTTCGAAGAGTATTATAGTCCCATTAAACGATAAGCCTGATCTCTAAGGTCCTTATCTGTTTCAAATAGACCACGAGCTACTGTCGTCAAGGTTGCAGTGCCTGGTTTTCTGACACCACGCATGCTCATACACATATGTTCCGCCTCAATGACAACAAAGGCTCCTTTAGCACCTAGATAGTCCATCAAGGCATCGGCTACTTCGATATTCAATCGTTCTTGGATTTGTGGCTTTTTCGAATAAACTTCAACCGTACGGGCTAGCTTAGACAAACCTGCCACACGACCATCTGGAATGTAGGCAATATGTGCTCTCCCATAAAATGGTAGAAAGTGGTGTTCACACATAGTATGGAAAAAGATATCCTTTTCTACCACCATATTATCATCAATAATCTCAAAGGATTTTGACAAATGTTCCTCCGCTGTTTGACCAAGACCTGAAAAAATCTCTTGGTACATACGAGCCACACGAGCAGGTGTTTCCTGCAAGCCCTCGCGGTTAGCGTCCTCTCCGACAGCCTCGATAATCATTTTTACAGCTGCTTCAATCTTTTGTGTATCCATTCTCGTTTTTCCTCTCCATCAGATAGGCTCTCACTTGGCTCAAGAAATATAAGGAACCTGTGACAATCCTAACTGTTTTTTTCTCTTCTTTTTTATCTGTCAATTTCTGCTCTAGAAAATCCTGCCAACCTTGGTAGCTGAGATTTCTAGACTTAGCTGCCTCTTCCAGCACGCTTTCATCAGTCGCCCGACTATCGTCAAAATGTGTCAGAGTAAGCTCGGTATCTGGCATGGTCCCCAGCAAGTCCAACATATCCTCCAAGGCCTTGGTTTTGATACAGGTAAAGAGGATTTCCTTACGATAATCCGCAAAGCGTTCTTGCAAGGTTGCTAATAAAGCCTTGATAGCATGGGGATTGTGGGCCCCATCCAAAATCAGCAAGGGGTCTCTAGACACAACTTCCAAGCGCCCCGGCCAACTTGTTTCTTCCAAGGCCTGAGCAAGCAAGTCATTACTTGCTAGTTCTCGACCATCCTCTTGACAAAATGTATCAAGTAAAGCTATAGTCATCCCAGCATTCTCTATCTGGTGCAAGCCAAGCAGGCCAGTCTGGAAGCGACCTTGTCTGAGAGAACTAGTATAATTAAAGACTTCCCCTGTCACCACACTTTCTTGATGACGAACCTGATAATCTACCCCGTAGGCAAGTCTCGGCGCATCTTTCCCTTCCGCAATGCGGTCAATCACAGCCAAAGCTTCTGGAGAAATGCGACCTGTCACCAAGGGAACTCCTTGTTTGATAATACCAGCTTTCTGCTCTGCTATGGCCTCCAAGGTGTCACCAAGTAGGGCTACATGGTCCAGTCCAATAGTCGTGATGCCTGTTAGAATAGGCTGGCAGACATTGGTACTATCCAAAAGTCCACCCATGCCCACTTCCATGATAGCCACATCTACTTGCTCTGAGGCAAAGTAGTCATAGGCTATGGCTGTGATAATCTCAAACTCGGTTGTGCCCTGTAAATTAGCGGCCGCTTCTCCCTCCAGCAAAGACTGATAGTCTGCCATGAGGTCTTCTAGCCTAGCCTTGGGAATGGATTCCCCATTGATGCTAATCTGGTCTGTATAATGAATGAGATAGGGCGAGCTGAAAACACCAACTCTCAGGCCTAGCTTTTCTAGCATATTTTTCAAAAAAGCAATGGTCGAACCCTTGCCATTGGTCCCTCCGATATGGATGACCTTGAGTTTGAGATGGGGATTACCACGCAACGCTAACAGTTCCACCATTCGTTCCAAGCCAAAATGCGGTTGATCCGTCCGATAATTAGCAATCCACTGATTGTTTTGAATTTCTTTCATCTTATTTATATTGTTTTAAATCTAAATCTTCCGCTTCATCAGCCAGACGAATGGCGGAGGCAATTTCAACTGCCATCCTGTGACTAACTACATCATGCACGCGCACCACTTCCACACCCTGTCTCGCAGCGATACTGGTTACATGAGCCGAAGCCGTATCTCGATTGCGGAAACCAAGTTCTGTCTCAGGATTGACTTCAAAACCATTTTCTTCAAGAATATTGATGACAAACCGCTTGCGCGACACTCCGAGAAAGATTGGATAGCCTTTCTGATGTAGTTTATCCAGATCCCGTAAAAGAAGCAGATTTTCTTTCTTGGTCAGACCAAAGCCAATTCCTGAATCCAGCAGGATGTTTTCTTGAGCAATCCCAGCTTCCTCTGCTCTCGCTAGTGCTCGTTCAAAAAAAGTCTCCATCAACTCTTCGATTGGCAATTTTTCAAAGTCAGCTAACTCTTTTTCTGTAAAAGCTTGACCAAAGCCAAAATGAGGGAAGATGAGCGAGCTAGGGTGCTGAGGTCGTGCCATGACTGGATTAAACATAATGACTACTTTCGCACCAGCCTTAGCAACCTCATGGGCCATTTTCTCATCACCCATAAGACCAGTGATATCATTGACTAGATTGGCACCAGCAGCCAAAGCAGCTTCTGCTACTTGACTCTTCCAAGTATCAATAGAGATGAGGACATCACTTTCCTTGCGAATAGCTTTGATCACTGGAACAACACGCTGGATTTCCTCTTCTATCTCAACATAACTACTTCCCGGCCGCGGCCGAGTCGATTCTCCGCCGATATCTAGCATACTAGCCCCTTCTGCTATCAATTTACGAGCCTGCTGGAGTGCCTGCTCAAGAGCAAAAAATTGACCACCGTCCGAAAAGGAGTCTGGGGTTACATTGATAATTCCGCAAATAGCTGTCTTTGCATGATTGGCTTTACTTGACATATCGGTCACTCCCTCAAGGCTTTTCATCATATTATTTCTCTATTTTACCATAAAAAGAAAAAAATGGACACGATTGCATTCATCTTTTTCCCAGTAGAAACAAGTAAGCAATTGTCAAAAATCTTAAACAGAAATCCCTAATGTCCGACTCAAAATCACCACGAGAGCCAACAAACAGAAAGCAACCCCATTCACAATCATATGAAGTAAGATCGACATTTCCAAACGTTGGGTTTTATAAACTGTCCAAGACAGAACGATCGACATACCTCCATAAATCAATAAAGAAGGTAAATTACTTGGTTGATGCAATAAAGCAAACACAATCGTACCGACTACAAATCCCAAGTTCTCCTTGCCTCGGAAAATCTTTTTAGGAACAATTCCCCGACACAAGATTTCCTCACAAATCGGAGCAAGCAAGGCCAATAAGAAGAAACTGGAAATCAGAGAACTATTCTGAACCATATCGTTAATCTGAGACTGGTTACTTGTTGTCGTCTCATTTGACAGTTGTAACAAGATAGAACCAAGTATATTTGAACAGATAATGACTAAATAACTCAAGCCCAATCGTGCCAAATCCTTAGCTCTAAAAAATGAAAAATTGAAACTTGCTAATTGCGTTTTACGAGCTCCAATAATAAATAGCACCAGAACCACAATCGAAACACCAGCAACTATCAGTCCTGACTGTAATAGCGGTACTTCTCTTAAGGTTAAAATAGCAGTAACCCCTATAGGAATCTGATATAAAATTGTCGCCAGCAAAAAGATTAACAGCCAGCCTGCACGATTCAATAATTCTTTCCACATATTTTTCTCTTTCATCACCCATCTCCTTTGTATTAAAAAAGGGGGAAAATCCCCCTGGGTTATCCTATTATAAGGCCATACTAATATAGTTAAGGATAAACAAGGCATCCAAAATCCAAATCATGACATGAACATCTTTAGCTTGACCTTTGACAAGCTTAGTCAAGGTGTAAGTCAAGAAACCAACTGCAATCCCTTGAGTGATAGAGTAGCTGAATCCCATAAAGATAGATGTGAAGAAAGCAGGAACCGCTTCAGACATATCGTCCCAATGGATATTTTTCAAGCTAGCCAACATCATAATCCCAACGATAATCAAGATTGGAGCTGTAGCGGCTGTTGGTACAATCGCTAGAAGTGGGCTAAAGAAGCTTGAGATCGCAAAACAGATTGCCACGACCAAGGCTGTCAAACCAGTACGTCCACCTGCACCAATACCAGCAGCAGACTCAACATAAGTCGTTACGTTCGAAGTACCAGCGATGGCACCAATTGAAGTACCAATCAAGTCAGAGTAAAGAGCCTTGTCCAACTTAGCTGATTGGTGATTTTCACCATTTGTCGCTACGATACCAACTTTTTCACCTGTACCAATCAAGGTACCAATCGTGTCAAAAATATCTGTCAACGAAAAGGCAAGAATAGCCATAAGAGTTTCAGGCAAGCGAGCTGTATCTGAAATCAAAGCTCCCAAACCTTCTGAACCAAGAGCCGCACCAAAGACTCTCTTCAAGTCTTCAAAGGCTGCACCAACATGGTTGTTAGCAAAATCGATACTAGACAAATCTACCAAACCAACTGCGATAGCAAGAACAGTTGTTGTCAAGATAGAGAGAATAATTCCCCCTTTAATCCCTTTGATAACAAAGAAGATAGTAATGGCAAGTCCTGCAAGAGCCACCAAAACAGCTGGATTATTAAAGCTGACCAAGCCTGGAACTGCTGAAGAGTTTGCCGCAATCGTTGCTTGAGCCTTGTCAGCCCCTTCTCCTACAACAGTATAGTTGCCTGGATCAATCGTAAATTTCAAAAGTCCAGCATTCTTAATTCCCACGTAGGCAAGGAAGACACCGATACCAGCTGAAATAGCTGAGCGAAGGGCATTTGGAATCGATTCAATGATCATTTTACGAACATTTGTCAAAGTGATAATCAATGAGATAATTCCACAGATGAAGACCATAGCTAGGGCTTCTTGCCAAGAATAACCGAGTCCAAATACAACTGTAAAGGTAAAGAAGGCATTAAGTCCCATACCTGGCGCTTGGGCATAAGGTAAGTTAGCATAGAAGGCCATCATCAAGGTACCCGCTACTGCACCAATGATCGTCGCTAGGAATACACCCTGAGCAGGCATTCCTGTTTGCGAAAGAATTTGTGGGTTTACAAAGAGAATATAACTCATTGCAAAGAAAGTTGTTAAACCAGCGAGAACCTCTGTACGAACGTCTGTACCGTTCTCTTTTAGTTTAAATAATTTGTCCATTATCAATCTCCTTTTAATTTTTACGAACAATAATAGAATTATATCATTTATCATTCACTTTTTCAATATATTTGTTTGATTTATTTAAGAATTTGATGAAATTTCTTTTTTGGTTTCGAATCTGCTTTTCTGCCTGCTTTCTGTTATAATAGTAGACATCTTATCTGAAAAGACACTAGAAAGGTCCCTATGACTAAAAAAATTATTGCAGTTGACCTGGATGGAACCCTGCTCAACTCGGACAGTCAAATTTCTGACTTTACCAAAAAAACCATTAAAAAAGTTGTTGAAAAAGGCCATCAGGTTATTATTACGACAGGTCGCCCTTACCGTATGTCAAAAGATTTTTACCGTGAACTGGGCTTAGACACTCCTATGATTAACTTCAACGGCTCCCTCACTCATTTACCAGACCAAGTTTGGGATTTTGAAAAGTGTTTGACTGTAGACAAAAAATATCTTTTAGATATGGTTCAACGTTCAGAGGACATTCAAGCCGATTTTATCGCTGGAGAATATCGTAAAAAATTCTACATTACAAATCCTAATGAAGAAATTGCCAATCCCAAACTATTTGGTGTAGAAGCTTTCCAGCCTGAAGATCAATTCAAGCCTGAATTGGTGACCAAGGACCCTAACTGTATCCTCTTGCAGACCAGAGCCAGTGACAAATATGCCTTGGCAAAAGAAATGAACGCCTTCTACCAGCATCAACTGTCTATCAATACCTGGGGAGGTCCGCTCAATATCCTTGAGTGTACCCCAAAAGGTGTCAACAAAGCCTTTGCTTTGGACTACTTGCTCAAGGTAATGAACCGTGACAAAAAAGATTTGATTGCTTTTGGAGATGAGCACAATGATACCGAAATGCTTGCTTTTGCCGGGAAAGGTTATGCAATGAAAAATGCCAACTCAGAGCTACTCCCCTATGCAGATGAGCAAATTTCCTTGACCAATGACCAAGACGGAGTTGCCAAAACCCTGCAAGACTTATTCTTATAACCTATACTGATACTCAATGAAAATCAAAGAGCAAACTAGGAAGCTAGCCGTAGGTTGCTCAAAACACTGTTTTGAGGTTGTAGATGAAACTGACGAAGTCAGCTCAAAACACTGTTTTGAGGTTGCAGATAGAACTGACGAAGTCAGTAACATATACCTACGGCAAGGCGAAGCTGACGTGGTTTGAAGAGATTTTCGAAGAGTATGACCAGCTTGCGAGCTGGTCTTTGTGCTCTTTTCACAGTCTCATCAACCAGTTAATCGATTGTTCTATTTTTTACCCCCAAAACCTTGGAAAAGGCTTTCTTTTGTGATATACTTCACATATAAAAACAAGAGAGCTCGTCACACTCGACTCTGTTGACAAAAAATCAATCCAGTCCTGTTTCTCCTGCTCTCAGTTAATATCAAGGAGGATAACTATGAAACCTGTTGTTGTAAATCCAGAAAGCACTGGTGTTGCTGTTGAAGAAAAAGTACTCCGTCCACTTGAAACTGGGGAAGCACTTGTAGAAATTGAATACTGTGGTGTTTGCCACACTGACCTCCACGTTGCCCATGGCGACTTCGGTCAGGTACCAGGACGTGTCCTAGGTCACGAAGGTGTTGGTATCGTTAAAGAAATTGCCCCAGATGTGAAAAGCCTTAAAGTCGGTGACCGCGTCAGCGTTGCTTGGTTCTTTGAAGGATGTGGTACTTGCGAATACTGTACAACTGGCCGTGAAACTCTTTGCCGTACAGTAAAAAATGCTGGCTACTCAGTAGACGGTGGTATGGCTGAACAGTGTATCGTAACTGCTGACTATGCTGTCAAAGTTCCTGACGGACTTGATCCAGCCCAAGCTTCTTCTATCACATGTGCTGGTGTAACAACCTATAAAGCTATTAAAGAGGCCAAAGTTGAACCAGGCCAATGGGTTGTCCTTTACGGTGCTGGTGGCCTTGGTAACCTAGCTGTTCAATACGCTAAAAAAGTATTCAATGCTCATGTTATCGCAGTTGATATCAATAACGACAAACTTGCCCTTGCAAAAGAAGTAGGCGCTGACATTGTTATTAACGGCCTCGAAGTTGAAGATGTACCTGGACTCATCAAGGAAAAAACTGATGGAGGTGCTCACTCAGCTGTCGTAACTGCTGTATCTAAAGTTGCCTTCAACCAGGCTGTTGACTCCGTTCGTGCTGGTGGTCGCGTCGTCGCTGTCGGTCTTCCTTCTGAAATGATGGAACTCAGCATCGTTAAAACAGTCCTCGATGGAATCCAAGTCATCGGTTCTCTTGTAGGAACTCGTAAAGACTTGGAAGAAGCCTTCCAATTCGGTGCAGAAGGTTTAGTAGTTCCAGTTGTTCAAAAACGTCCAATAGAAGATGCCGTAGCCATTTTCGACGAAATGGAAAAAGGTCAAATCCAAGGACGTATGGTACTCGACTTCACCCACTAATCTAATAGAAACCTATTTTAAAAGTTGGAATGCGCTTCCAACTTTTTTATATTAAATTTTTAAATAAGAATTCAAGATTACTCCTCAAAAACTCAATATATCAACATCTGCAAAAAAAGCTTTTTAATTTTTTATTATAAATAGTTGATTTTTAGATGAAAACGGTTTATACTTAAAAAGTCTTAATGTTTTCTTAAACGAAAACTAAAACAAAAAAGGAGGAATGACAATAATGAGTATCGGAATCATTATTGCGAGCCACGGCGAATTTGCTGCGGGTATTCATCAGTCAGGATCTATGATCTTTGGTGAACAAGAAAAGGTTCAAGTTGTGACCTTTATGCCAAATGAAGGTCCTGATGATCTATACGCTAAGTTTAATAACGCTGTTGCTGCATTTGACGCAGAAGATGAGGTTCTAGTTTTGGCTGACCTTTGGAGTGGTTCTCCATTTAACCAAGCTAGTCGCGTGATGGGAGAAAATCCTGAGCGTAAGTTTGCCATCATCACAGGACTTAACTTACCGATGTTGATTCAAGCCTACACAGAGCGCCTCATGGACGCTGCTGCAGGTGTAGAAAAAGTCGCTGCTAATATCATTAAAGAAGCCAAAGATGGCATCAAAGCTCTTCCAGAAGAGCTAAATCCAGTTGAAGAAGTTGCAAGCGCTGCAGCTGCTCCAGTTGCCCAAACTGCTATCCCAGAAGGAACTGTTATCGGAGACGGTAAATTGAAAATCAATCTTGCCCGTCTTGACACACGTCTACTTCACGGTCAGGTTGCAACTGCTTGGACTCCAGATTCAAAAGCAAATCGTATCATCGTTGCTTCAGATAACGTGGCTAAAGACGACCTTCGTAAAGAATTGATTAAACAAGCAGCTCCAGGTAATGTCAAGGCTAACGTGGTTCCAATTCAAAAACTGATTGAGATTTCAAAAGACCCACGTTTTGGAGAAACACATGCCCTTATCTTGTTTGAAACACCTCAAGATGCCCTTCGTGCCATCGAAGGCGGCGTGCCAATCAAGACTCTTAACGTTGGTTCTATGGCTCACTCAACAGGTAAAACATTGGTCAATACCGTTTTGTCTATGGACAAAGAAGATGTTGCTACATTTGAAAAAATGCGTGACTTGGGTGTTGAATTTGATGTCCGTAAAGTACCAAATGATTCTAAAAAAGATTTGTTTGACTTGATTAACAAAGCCAATGTCAAATAAGCCATTATTTATGAAAGGATTTTAAATATGTCTATTATTTCTATGGTTTTAGTAGTCGGTGTAGCCTTCCTTGCAGGTCTTGAAGGCATCCTCGACCAGTTCCAATTTCACCAACCACTTGTAGCCTGTACCCTTATTGGGCTTGTAACAGGTCACTTGGAAGCAGGGATTATCCTCGGTGGATCGCTTCAAATGATTGCCCTTGGTTGGTCAAATATCGGTGCTGCTATCGCTCCTGATGCTGCACTTGCTTCTGTCGCTGCTGCCATTATCATGGTTCTTGGTGGTGACTTTACCAAGACAGGTATCGGTGTTGCCCAAGCGGTTGCTATCCCTCTTGCCGTTGCTGGTCTATTCTTAACTATGATTGTACGTACAATTTCAGTTGGATTGGTTCACACTGCTGATGCTGCCGCTAAAAAAGGTGACTTCGGCGCTGTGGAGCGTGCGCATTTTATTGCGCTACTTTTCCAAGGACTTCGTATCGCGCTTCCTGCAACTCTTCTCCTTATGGTACCAACTGAAACTGTACAAAGTATCCTTAGTGCCATGCCAGACTGGCTCAAAGATGGTATGGCTATCGGTGGTGGTATGGTCGTTGCCGTTGGTTACGCCATGGTTATCAACATGATGGCAACTCGTGAAGTATGGCCATTCTTCGCTCTTGGTTTCGTTCTCGCTGCTGTGTCAGATATTACTCTAATCGGATTCGGTGCTATCGGTGTTGCTATCGCTCTTATCTACCTTCACCTTTCTAAAACTGGTGGAAATGGTGGCGGAGGAGCCGCAACTTCTAACGACCCAATCGGCGATATCCTAGAAGACTACTAAGATAAGAAAGGACTGAAAACATCATGACTGAAAAACTTCAATTAACTAAATCAGATCGTAAAAAAGTTTGGTGGCGTTCAACCTTCTTACAAGGGTCTTGGAACTTTGAACGGATGCAAAACTTGGGCTGGGCTTATACACTCATTCCAGCTATCAAAAAACTCTATACTAAAAAAGAAGATCAAATCGCTGCTCTTGAGCGTCACCTTGAGTTCTTCAACACTCATCCATACGTAGCTGCTCCAGTCATGGGGGTTACTCTTGCGCTTGAAGAAGAACGTGCTAACGGTGTGGAAATCGATGACGCTGCTATCCAAGGGGTTAAAATCGGTATGATGGGACCTCTTGCTGGTATCGGTGACCCAGTATTCTGGTTTACAGTACGCCCAATCCTTGGATCTCTCGGTGCTTCACTTGCCCTTACTGGCAATATCTTGGGGCCACTCCTCTTCTTTGTTGCATGGAACTTGATTCGTATGTCATTCTTGTGGTATGTTCAAGAGATTGGATACAAGGCTGGATCAGAAATCACTAAAGATATGTCTGGTGGTATCCTTCAAGATATCACTAAAGGAGCTTCTATCCTTGGGATGTTCATTCTTGCTGTCCTTGTTCAACGCTGGGTAAATATTAAATTTGCTTTCGATGTTTCTAAAGTTCAACTAGATGAAAAGGCTTATATCCATTGGGATAAATTGCCAGAAGGGTCTAAAGGTATCCAAGAAGCATTCGCACAAGTAGGACAAGGATTGTCTCAAACTCCTGAAAAAGTTACTACTTTCCAACAAAACTTGGATATGTTGATTCCTGGATTATCAGGACTACTCCTTACTTTACTTTGCATGTACTTACTTAAGAAAAAAGTATCTCCAATCACTATTATCCTTGCCCTCTTCGCAGTGGGTATTGTGGCACATGTTCTTCACATCATGTAATCAAGCAACTAAAAAGGAACCAGGTTCTAAAATCTGATTCCTTTTTTCTATGCTTTTATTCAGCCAAGGCTCCCATTGGATCCCATGGTGCAAGTACGATTAGTTCTGCTCCATAGGCAGCTTGTTCTTCTGCTGTCAGCAATTCCTTACGAACAACGATTTGGTATGTGTATTCGTCCATCCAAGCGTCTGAGGCAACAAAGTAACCATCTGTACCGACCTTGTCTCCCCATGAGTTTTCAACCTTCCACTTGGTTGATTTACCATTTTCGTCCAAGTCAACACCTGTCAAGACCATGGCGTGGGTCATCAAGCTTTCACTATAGTCCAAACGTCCAGCCTTGTCTTGAGTAAGTTTAATGTCCATGCTTGATTCAAAGTCATAAACATCTGTCGCAAGGATGCCAGCCTTACGGTTGCTGAGCTGGCCGACATCAGAACCAAACCAAACAGTCTCACCTGCTTGCATTTGGGCAATCGCCAATTCTTTCAAGCGCTCCATTGGAACGTTGATGTAGCGAACTGCACGGCTACCAACCACATTCCCCAACATCTCAACTGTGTAAGATTTTCCGTAAGGTTTATCAGCAGTTGGAGCATTGATAACAGAAACGTAGTCTTCTAAAGGAAGATTGACATATTTCTTGTAAAACTCTTGTGGTGTGATTCCTTTTTCACTTTTGTAGTTGTTATCTTTATCGCGATAAGCAAAGTCAAACTTGCGTGGTGGAAGTCCTAATGACATAGCAAGAAAGTTAAAGATTTCTTGCAAGAGGTCTTCTTTCTTAGCTTGAACAGTCGCTTGATCTGCACCAGAAACAAGCAAATCACGCAAGATTTGAGCATCTTGACGAAGCAATTTATTAAGGATCGCATTTAGCTCACGACTGCTGCTAGATGAAACAGACTCAGGATAAACTGACTTAGGCACGACACCGTATTTTTCAAAGAGGGAAACGACCATATCCCATTGACCGCCATCTTGTTGAGGTGTTTGGAGTAGGAATTTAACCTTACGGCTCGTCAAGCCTTGGTCTGCAGTCGCAATGACTTGCTCCAAGAACCAGTTTGATTTCTCATACTTATCCCAGAAGAAAGTGTGGGCTTGTGACAACTCAAAGTTCTCCAATTTGTATTGCGAGATGAGTTTGTGGCGGAAGGTGTTGAGAGCCGCAAACATCCAGCAACGACCAGACGCTTTCTGGTTAGTGACCTTGTCCTTGGTTAAATCCAATGAGAAAACAGGTGTGTTGTCTACACGGCTTTGGCGACGTTCCAGAGCTGCAAAAATTCCGTTGTGGCTGGCAGCATTTTCAATCGCTTGGTATTTTACATTTGCTTCATAGTTGGCAAATAGTTTATCAGTAAATGATTCTTGAATCGCGTTCATAGATTCCTCCTTTTATTCTACAGTCTATTATAACTCTTTTCACAAAGGAAGCAACTAAAAAACATAAAAGGCGAGGACATTGTCCCTCACCTTTTTCGAATTTATACTCAATGAAAATCAAATTCAAACCACGTCAACGTCGCCTTGCCGTACTCAAGTACAGCTTGCGGCTAGTTTCCTAGTTTGCTCTTTGATTTTCATTGAGTATTAAACTAAATTAAATAATATTAGCGCGGAGAATTTCTAATTCTTCCTTGGTCAAGCGACGCCATTCCCCTCGTTCTAGGTTCTCATCTAATACTAAAGTTCCCATAGTCAATCGTTGCAAGTCCACCACTTCCTTGCCACAGTAGCCCACCATACGCTTGATCTGATGAAACTTCCCTTCTGCAATGGTCACACGGATTTGGCTTTGATTCTTTTCTGTATCTATGGATACAAGCTCCAGTATAGCGGGTTGACAGGTAAAGTCTTTGAGAGGAATACCCTCAGCAAATGTCTCCATATCTTCTTGGGTCATGATTCCCTTGACTTGTGCCAGATAAGTCTTGTCCACATGACGCTTGGGCGAAAGAAGAACATGAGCCAGCTGACCATCATTGGTCAAGAGCAAAAGACCATGCGTGTCAATATCCAAGCGTCCTACTGGGAAAACTTCCTTACTCCGCGCCAAGTCATCCAACAAGTCCAGAACGGTTCTGTGCTTGGGATCCTCAGTCGCTGAGATAACTCCTTTGGGCTTGTTCATCATGTAGTAGACAAACTCTTCATACTCCAACACTTGCCCATCAAAGCGAATCTCATCTATTTTTTCATCAATCTGCAATTTAGCTGATTTTTCTTTTTTACCATTTACAGTCACGCGCCCAGCCTTGAGCAAGTTTTTGACCTCAGTCCGACTTCCCACAGCGCAGGCAACTAAAAATTTATCTAATCTCATAGAACTATTATATCATATCAAAAGGAGGCTGGTACAATGACCAACCTCCTTTTCGTTTCATACTCTTCAAAAATCTCTTCAAACCGCGTCAACTTCATCTGCAACCTCAAAACAGTGTTTTGAGCTGACTTCGTCAGTTTCATCTACAACCTCAAAGCAGTGCTTTGAGCAGCCTGCGGCTAGTTTCCTAGTTTGCTCTTTGATTTTCATTGAGTATCAGATTTAGGAAATTAACTTCCTCGTCTCCAGAAAATCGCTAAGACAATCATGGAACCTAGTACTGCCGAAATGATGGCAGTTCCTGCTATTATCGGTCCCCAAGTCCCAAAAAGCAAATGCCCTATAAAGGCACCAATCCAACCGAGAAACATTTTCCCAAAGCAACCCATTCGCTCTCCACGATTGGTTAGAGTACCTGCTAAAAATCCCACTAGGAGACCAACGAACATACTTCCTAACATATTATCTCCTTAATTTGCCCAATCTCCGTTACGGAAGAGTGGTACACGTGTCCCGTCCTCACGGATACCATCGATATCCATTTGGTTAGAACCAATCATAAAGTCTACGTGAACATCTGAACGGTTAAGCCCCGCAGCTTCAAGCTCCTCTTCGCTCATCTCCGCTCCACCAACAACGCTAGTTGCATAGGCTGCACCGATAGCCAAGTGGTTTGAAGCATTCTCATCAAAAAGCGTGTTGAAAAAGGTAATGCCTGACTGAGAAATTGGGCTTGGATCTGGTACCAAGGCACACTCACCCAAGGCACGCGCACCCGCATTTTCAAAGACAAGGTCTTTCATGACTTGATCGCCCTTATCAGCAGTGATGTCAACGATTTGTCCATCCTTAAAGGTTACCTTAATACCTTCGATGGTATTTCCGTTATAGCTAAGCGGTTTTGTAGAAGTGACATAACCATCTGCGCGACGGAAGTCAGGCGCTGTGAAGACTTCCTCTGTCGGCATATTTGGCAAGAATCCTTCTCCTTGCGCATTGATAGCACCAGCTGATTCCCAAACATGGTTTTTCGGCAAGCCAAGTGTCAAATCTGTTCCTGGCGCTGTGTAGTGAAGGGATGAAAATTGTTCTTTATTGAGCATATCAGCTTTACTCTTAAGGATAGCTGCATGCTCTTCCCAAGCCTTAACAGGATCTTCTTCGTAAACACGGCAAGTTTTGAAGATTTGGTCCCAAAGGAGATCGACTGCTTCTTCGTCGCTCGCAGCATTTGGAAAGACTTTCTTAGCCCACTCAAGTCCAGCAGCGGCTGCTACAGTCCAGCTAACCTTGTTGGATTGCGTTGCGATGCGCATTGGCTTCATAGCAAATCCCATAGCTTTAGCAGAAGCCGAAAGCTTGTCAGCGTCCACTCCGTTCAAGGCACCTGGGTCAGAAGAACGAACCCCAAGACGGCTAGCCTTATTTTCCAAGAGATAGTTCATCTCAGCAATCTTGTATTCTGGCACATTATCCAGACGCTCCATCGGTGCGTGGAGGAATTTCTCACGGTTGATGACATCATCTATCCACTGAACGATCACCTCATGTGCACCCAAAGCATAAGCTTCTTTGACGATTAAGTGAGCCAACTCGCGTTGCTCCACATCGATAGAGAGAGCCAAAGTGTGACCAGGTTGCACATTGATTCCGTTCGCAACCAATAAGTTCGCATATTTTTCTAGATTTTCTTTAAAATTTGGTAAAACCATGTAATTTTCTCTTTTCTATTTTTATTTTTCTTTCAAAGCAGAGAATAATCCTGCTAAAGCAATAGCACCTGACAAGAGTGCTGTTGATAGGATAATTGTTTCATCTGCAAGTTCTAATTGATATTCAAATACTTTCTCAGCTGGCTTATCTTCCGCGAATATTCTTAGTTTCATGAAATATCCTTTCTTATTCTTCATGCTCTCCTAGGTAGAGGCGTCGTGCCTCTGGACTATTTGTGAGGATATCTATATAGGTTTCATAGTCATCAGGTAGAGGCTTTCCTAAAGAGATATCTTGTTCTGGATTTATATTTTTCCCATAAAGAAAGCAAAGATAGAGACGTTCGTTGAGTGTTGGAAATACTTCAATAGACATATGTTCAGCCTGACCTACCCGATCCCAATCCTGTTCTTTGATATCTGATATGATATAGGATTGGAAGAGTCCCATAAGTGGATTATCTTCTGGTAGTCCACTGTCTTTATCCGCCAGAACCAAAGAACAACGTCTACCAAAACCAGCAAGTTGGCGCTCTCTTCCCTTTACCGAAACAGTAATAGGATGCCCTCCAATATGGCTATAAATCCATTCTTTAGGCAGTTCATAATCTAACAGGGGGGTAACTTCTTTGACAATCGCTACAGGACTATAGCGTAGAAACTGGCGAGTAACAGCCTTACAAAAGAGGATATCTTCCTCTTTCAAGGTCACTCCCTTCCAGTTATTTTCCTCATTAAAATGGTTGAAAAATACCAGATAGGGATCACGCACCATTTGTGCTAAGATATAAACGCCATTTCGTAAACATATAGAAATAACTTTCCCTGATTTCCAGGGTGTTGCTCTTTTTTTCTTTTCCATCATGATACAACCTCAAACCTACACAAGACATTTCAAACTTTTAAAACAACTCATCAAACAAACTCAACTGGTTATCCTCTGGCATATTGCCGAGAATCCCCATCTCATCCATCTTTTCAACCAAGGTTGATGAGAGCCCTCCACGCTTGCGTAGTTCTGTTTTAGAGAGGAATTCTCCCTCTTCACGCGCTCGCACCAACTGCTTAGCAACGTTATCTCCCAGACCATCCATTGCTACAAAAGGCGGAATGAGGGTATCCCCATCGATAAGGAACTCTGTTGCCTGACTACGATAGAGATCGAGTTTTCCAAACTTGAAACCACGCTCCCACATCTCATTGACAATCTCAAGAGTTGTATAAAGATCAATTTCTACATTAGAGGCTTCATTGTTCTTCCGTTTTTCAGAGATTTCTTCCATTCTGCGTTTGATGGCATCCAAGCCCGCACCCATGGTCTTGATATCAAAAGCCTTAGCACGGATTGAGAAGTAAGCACAGTAGTAATAAATGGGATGATGAACCTTGAAGTAAGCTACACGCAAGGCCATCATAACGTAGGCTGCCGCATGGGCTTTAGGGAACATGTACTTAATTTTCCCACAGGATTCGATATACCACTCTGGCACCTTATTGGCCTTCATGGCTTCGATATAGTCATTTCTCTCCTCTTCTGAAATCTTTAGCCACAAACCCTTACGTACCCGTTCCATAATGGTAAAGGCCATCTTAGGTTCCAGACCCGCATGCATGAGGTAAACCATGATGTCGTCCCGACAACCGATAACAGTCGATAGGTCCGCTATTCCTTGCTTAATCAGATCCTGAGCATTCCCCAACCAGACATCCGTACCGTGGGACAGACCAGACAGCTGAAGCAACTCCGCAAAAGTCGTCGGATGCGTCTCATCTACCATCCCACGTACAAAGTTGGTTCCAAATTCTGGAATCCCCAGCATACCTGTCGGCGTTCCGATTTGTTCAGGGGTTACCCCTAGCACATCAGTTCCAGAAAAGAGGGCCATCACGCCTTCGTCATCCATAGGAATTTCATTAGGATCAATCCCAGACAAGTCCTGGAGTTTTCGAATCATGGTAGGATCATCATGTCCCAGTACATCAAGTTTAAGGACGTTCTCATCAATATCATGGAAGTTAAAGTGAGTGGTCTGCCATTCAGCCGTCACGTCATCTGCTGGATACTGGACAGGCGTAAAATCATAGACATCCATGTAGTTAGGAATAACAACGATTCCCCCCGGGTGTTGTCCTGTTGTCCGCTTGACACCAGCAGCACCTTGAGCAAGACGTTCCACCTCTGCATCACGATAAAACTTGCCATAATCTCGCTCGTAGCCCTTTACAAATCCATAGGCAGTCTTGGCAGCCACCGTACCAACCGTTCCTGCACGGAAGGCATATTCCTCACCAAAAATATCGCGTACATCCAAGTGGGCGCTAGGTTGATCTTCTCCCGAGAAGTTCAAGTCAATATCAGGAACCTTGTCTCCATCAAAACCAAGGAAGGTCTCAAATGGAATATCCTGCCCATTTTTACTGAGTTTGTGACCACAGTTTGGACAGTCCTTATTGGGCATATCAAAACCTGAACCGTAAGATCCATCGGTGATAAACTCACTGTACTGACACTGACCACAGACATAGTGAGGAGAGAGAGGATTGACCTCTGTAATCCCAATCATAGTCGCAACGAAACTAGATCCGACAGACCCACGAGAACCAACCAAGTAACCCCGTTCATTGGAGCGTTGCACCAACATCTGGGAAGCTAGATAGATTACAGCAAATCCATTCCCCAGTATGGATGTTAATTCTTTTTCAATCCGCAAATCGACAATATCTGGCAGTGGATTTCCATAAATCTCGAAAGCTTTCTTATAGGTCAACTCAGCAACCGTTTCTTCCGCCTTGTCGATGAAAGGCGTATACAAGTCCCCCTTAACAACCTCAACAGGTTCAAAGATATCTGCCAAGGCATTGGTGTTTTCAATAACCAGTTTACGAGCTAGTTCTTCTCCCAAAAAGGCAAATTCATCTAACATTTCATTGGTCGTTCTAAAATGAGCCTTGGGAAGAGGTGCTGGTTGAGCATGTTCCCCATGACCGATAGTTCGGTTAATCATCGCACCCTGTCCCAAACTACGGACGATAATTTCACGGTAAATCTCTTCTTCTGGTTCGATATAGTGGACATTCCCCGTAGCCAGAACGGGCTTGCCAAGGCGGTCTCCCACCTCTATTAAACTTTTGATAATGGTCTGGAGTTCTTCCATATCCTTGACCTGCTCCTTGGCAATCAAGGGAGCATAGATAGCTGGTGGCATGACCTCGATAAAGTCATAATACTTGGCCACCTCAATCGCCGCATCCACACCCTGGGAAACGACTGCATCAAAAACTTCACCTTCAGAGCAAGCTGAACCTAAAATCAAACCTTCCCGATGGGCATCTAGAACCGTTCTTGGAATCCGTGGTACCCCTTCAAAGTACTTGGTATTGGATAAAGAAACCAGCTTAAAGATATTTTTTAGACCTATCTGATTCTTGACATAAATGGTCGCATGCTTGATCCGAGCTTTTTTATAAGAGTCTGGACTAATCAAATCAATGTTTAGTCTATCCAAGTCGGACACACCATGTTTTTCTGCCACCTCTTTGATAAAGATGAAAAGCAGACGACCAGTAGCTTCCGCATCGTAGTTGGCCATGTGGTGGTGTTCAAGTGCTACACCAAAACGCTTAGTCAAAGGTCCCAAACCATGACGTTTGTACTCAGGATAGAGGTTTCGAGCAAACTCAAGCGTATCAATCACTGGCTGACTAATCTTTGGCAGACCATGACGCTCATAATTGGCATTCATAAAGCCAACGTCAAAGGTCGCATTGTGGGCAACTAGGACCGTATCCTTGCAAAATTCTTGGAATTCTTGCAAAACTTGTTCTAGTGGTTTGGCATTTTTGACATGGTCATCTGTAATTCCAGTCAACTCAGTAGTAAAAGCTGACAAGGGATGACCAGGATTGATAAATTCATCAAATTCAGCAATGACATTCCCCTTGTACATCTTAGAAGCCGCAACCTGAATCAAATCATTATAGATAGCTGAAAGTCCTGTCGTTTCCACGTCAAAGACCACATAGGTTGCTTCCGACAAGTCCATCTCCACTTCGTTGTAGACGATAGGGACACGGTCCTCCACGATATTGGCTTCCATACCATAGATCAGCTGGATTCCCGCTTTCTTAGCCGCCTTATAGCCATGTGGGAAGGACTGGACATTCCCGTGGTCCGTGATGGCAACCGCCTTATGTCCCCACTTAGCAGCTGTCGCAACGATTTCTTCAACCTCTGGTAGAGCATCCATGGTCGACATGTTAGTATGGGCATGAAACTCAACCCGGCGCTCACCTTCTGGCATCAAATCCTTCCGCTCATAGTGAACAACTTCCTGCACATCCTGCACATTCATAGTCAAATCGCGTGTGAAGTTATTCATCTCCACATTCCCACGAACTCGGAGCCAAGAATTTTTCTTGATGAGATCAAATTTCTGAGCCTCTTCCTCATTTTTAACCCACTTTTGCATAGAAAAACTTGAAGTGTAGTCCGTCATTTTAAAGTTGATCAAAACACGCCCTGTTCTGGTCACTTTTTGCTCCACATCAAAAACAACCCCTTCAAAGACCAGACGATTTTCCTCCGTCGTCACTTCTATCATAGGAGTAATCTCTGCCTTATCTAGCTTGGGTTTAGCTGCAGCTTTTTTCGCTTGAAAATCAAAGGCTGGTTTCTCTTCCGCTGGAGGAGGTGCCATCTGTTCTAGTTGTTCCATAGCACGGAGCGCTTCCTCATTGGCCACTTGAACAATCTGCTCATTTTTAGCATGAAAGGCCTCTTCCTGCTCTTGGGTCAGCACATCATTCTTCTCGACTTGACAATTAAAAGTTGGAAAACCAAACTTTTCAAGTTGTTTAGCTAAATTAGGAAGATGATTCTTCTTAAAATATTCCTTATCAATAGCCTCAGAGCCCTCAATAAATAGTTGATTGCCTTCAGCACGAACTTGCAGATTTTGATAAAGAGATTTAAATCCTTGACTAGCACATGGCTCCTCAGAAAAAGCCTCTCTATAGTAGGACTGCAAGAGCTGATTTGAAAATTCTTGAGACCGAGCCTTGATTTCGAAAACAGCTTTATTGCCTGTCTTAGAAAATTCTTCCCTCAAGCCTTTCTTTAATTCTAAAAAGATTTCAATCGGTAAAATATTAGAAAATACGAAATGAAACTCCCATACCTTACTAATTTTATGAACCACAACTCGCTCAATATCAGCCTGTGATAAAACAGGAGCCTGTCTCATTTCAGCAGGCATCCCCAGTTGATTCATCAAAATTTCAAAACTATTTGACATTCATTTTCCTCACATTATTCTCCTACTATTTTACCATATTTAGAGGTATTTTCTAAAGACAAAAGGAAGCCACTAAGTGACTTCCTTCTAAAGTGAGGACAGATTAGTCTTCACCTTTGTTTTTCTTAATGATTTCTTCTTGTACTGACTTAGGTACATCTTCGTAGTGGTCAAATACCATCATGAATGTACCACGTCCTTGAGATGCAGAACGAAGAACTGTTGCGTAACCGAACATTTCAGCAAGTGGAACGTAAGCACGAACGATTTGGCTGTTACCATGTGCTTCCATACCATCTACACGTCCACGACGAGCAGTTACGTGACCCATAACATCACCAAGGTTTTCTTCTGGAACAGTGATAGTTACAAGCATCATTGGTTCAAGGATAGCTGGTTGTGCTGATTTAGCAGCTTCTTTAAGGGCAAGTGAAGCCGCGATCTTGAAGGCAGTTTCAGATGAGTCGACATCGTGGTATGAACCATCGTAAAGCTTAGCTTTAACGTCAACCATTGGGTAACCTGCAAGAACACCGTTAGCCATAGATTCTACCAAACCTTTTTCAACCGCTGGGATAAATTCACGAGGAACCACACCACCGACGATTGCGTTTTCGAATTCGAATCCTTTACCTTCTTCGTTTGGAGTAAATTCAATCCATACATCACCAAATTGACCTTTACCACCAGACTGACGTTTGAAGAATCCACGTGCTTGAGTAGAAGCGCGGAATGTTTCACGGTAAGATACTTGAGGAGCACCTACGTTCGCTTCAACTTTGAACTCACGACGCATACGGTCAACAAGGACGTCAAGGTGAAGCTCACCCATACCAGAGATAACTGTTTCACCAGTTTCAACGTTTGTTTCAACGCGGAATGTTGGATCTTCTTCAGCCAATTTTTGAAGGGCGATACCCATCTTGTCTTGGTCAGCTTTAGATTTTGGCTCAACCATCAATTGGATAACTGGTTCTGGAACGTTGATTGACTCAAGGATGATTTTAGCTTTTTCATCTGTCAATGAGTCACCAGTTGTAGTATCTTTCAAACCAACGGCAGCAGCAATATCACCTGAGTAAACAGTGTCGATTTCTTGACGGCTGTTAGCGTGCATTTGAAGGATACGTCCGATACGTTCACGTTTACCTTTAGAAGTGTTCAATACGTAAGAACCTGATTGAAGCACACCTGAGTAAACACGGAAGAATGTCAAACGACCTACGAATGGGTCAGTCATGATCTTGAAGGCAAGAGCTGCAAATGGCTCTTCGTCAGAGGCTGGACGAGTTTCTTCAGCGTCTGTATCTGGGTTAATACCTTTGATCGCTGGGATGTCAAGTGGGCTTGGAAGGTAGTCAATAACCGCATCAAGCATCAATTGAACACCTTTGTTTTTGAAGGCAGAACCACACAATACTGGGAAGAATTCAACGTTGATAGTTGCTTTACGGATACCAGCTTTCAATTCTTCGTTAGTGATTTCTTCACCTTCGAGGTATTTCATCATCAATTCTTCGTCAGTTTCAGCAACTGCTTCAATCAATTTTTCACGGTATTCTTGAGCTTGGTCAAGGTATTCAGCTGGGATGTCTTCTTCAAGGATATCTGTACCAAGGTCGTTCGTATAGATTTCAGCTTTCATCTTAATCAAGTCGATGATACCACGGAAGTCATCTTCAGAACCGATTGGCAATTGGATTGGGTGTGCATTTGCTTGAAGACGATCGTGAAGTGTGCTTACAGAGTAAAGGAAGTCAGCACCGATTTTGTCCATTTTGTTGGCAAATACGATACGTGGAACTCCATACTCAGTTGCTTGACGCCAAACTGTTTCAGTTTGAGGCTCAACACCTGATTGTGAGTCAAGAACGGTAACCGCACCATCCAATACACGAAGAGAACGTTGTACTTCGATTGTGAAGTCCACGTGTCCTGGTGTGTCGATGATGTTTACGCGGTGGTTGTTCCATTGAGCTGTTGTCGCAGCAGATGTGATAGTGATACCACGCTCTTGCTCTTGCTCCATCCAGTCCATTTGTGACGCACCTTCGTGAGTTTCACCGATTTTGTGGATTTTACCAGTGTAGTAAAGGATACGCTCAGTTGTAGTTGTTTTACCAGCATCGACGTGAGCCATGATACCGATATTACGAGTTTTTTCAAGTGAAAATTCGCGTGCCATGAGGTTTGTTTCTCCTATTTATTTTTGATTTCTATTCTATTATAACACGATTTTAATAAAAACGGATAGGCAGGACCTACCCGTTCTCAATGTTTTCATGCTATTGTTGGTTTCAACTTACGAGCTGGTAAGTTGAGTTATAGCTAATACTAATCGATTTAGCTAATTTGAACCCGGGCTAAAAGCTCGGAAAATAGATAAGCTCTCCTAGAATCTTCGATTCTTCGTCAAGCTTCCTAATTTTCAGTCGCTTTTTTTAACGCCCTTAGTATCTTAATCTTACCAACGGAAGTGTGCGAATGCACGGTTAGCTTCAGCCATACGGTGAGTGTCTTCACGTTTCTTAACAGCTGCACCAGTGTTGTTAGCAGCATCCAAGATTTCTTTTGCAAGACGGTCTTGCATTGTGTGTTCACCACGAAGACGAGCGATTGTTACCAACCAACGAAGTCCAAGTGTTGTACGACGTTCTGGACGAACTTCAACTGGGACTTGGTAGTTAGAACCACCAACACGGCGTGCACGTACTTCAAGTACAGGCATGATGTTTTCCATAGCTGTTTCAAATACTTCAAGTGCATCGTTGCCAGTAGCTTCTTTGATTTGCTCAAAAGCACCGTAAACGATTGAAGCAGCTGTACCACGTTTACCGTCAAGCATAACGCGGTTGATAAGACGAGTAACTAGTTGTGAATTGTAAAGCGGATCTGGCAATACGTCACGTTTTGGAGCTCTATTTTTACGACTCATTTCTCTTTATCCCCTTTCCTTATGCTTTTGGACGTTTAGTACCGTATTTAGAACGGCCTTGTTTACGATCGTTAACACCTGCAGTATCAAGTGCACCACGGACGATATGGTAACGTACCCCTGGAAGGTCTTTTACACGTCCACCACGAAGAAGCACCACGCTGTGCTCTTGCAAGTTGTGTCCGATACCTGGGATGTAGGCAGTAACTTCGATAAGGTTGCTCAAACGTACACGAGCGAATTTACGAAGGGCTGAGTTAGGTTTTTTAGGTGTCATTGTTCCAACACGAGTTGCAACACCACGTTTTTGTGGTGAAGAAACGTTTGTTTGAACTTTTTTATGACTGTTGTAACCAACGTTCAAAGCTGGTGATTTAGATTTTTCTACTTTTGATTTACGCGGTTTGCGAACCAATTGGTTAATTGTAGGCATCTACATTCTCCTGTGTTTTTTTATTTTTGGTGATGATACACTTGGTGACAGCTATCATCTGTGTGTACTTTTGCAACATTTGTCAGCACGTCCCTGTACACTCTTGAGAGACCAAAAGTAAAAAGTACCGTCTATTATTGTAACAAAATTTTCCCTTGGTTGTCAAGATATTTTTCTTTTTTATTGTTATTTTTAGCTGGGCGGGTAAGTTCTCAAAGTAATTTCCACTTGCCTTACCAAAGTGGAAATTAGTCTAAAACGGATTTTTATGGTGGAATTAAGTGTGAGACTTTCCGTTCCATCGTTGAGAATATGGGAAAAGGCCCGTCAACGATTTCAAAGGAAATTAAGCGCAATCGCATCATGCATCCAACATCCGTCAAATCTGATTGCACGGATTGCCCACTTCTCAAAAAGCTCCTTATGTCTGTAACAACGCATTTTTTCTCATACTAAAAGCTAGGTTGTGGAAAACTGGAAGTTAGTTTTATATTGAATTGAAATAAGACATGAACAAATCTATTGGGAAAGTCAACTTAATTTCTAGAAATGTTTTAATAGCAACAACGTACTATTCTAGTTTCAATCTGCTATAGAAGTTACCCTTTTCATTCTCTCAAAAGTCAATCATAAAAGAGGAGAAATCGAAGTTTCTCCTCTTCACTGTTTACTATCGAATCAAGTAAATCAAATCGTTACTCATTCACAATTTTTTCATCAACTTTAGGGTTTAGAGTTGTTCCCCAATGTGTAATTGTACGCTGTTGTACTAGTGGTAAGTCTGTGCGGTTGTAAACTGTACGCCATGGTTCCCATACAAGACCCGTCTTTTCTTGAACCTTGATGCGAAGATTACGGACATTTCCTTTAAATTGAATCTCTGTTTGGAAGCCTGAAGTTCTGTTTTTTCCGTTATCTTCCCATTGACGTGAACGGATTTCTGGATTTCCTTGTTCATCATATGTAATTTCATCCCAATAGATGTAGTAACGCGCAACATAAGCACCCTTATGATGAAGTTTCAAGAAGCCATTTTTGTAAGAAGTAACCTTCGTTTCGATATAGTCTGTACTATTTTGTAAAGTTGCTTGGGCATTATCTTTTAGGAAGGCAGTCTTATATGAGATTGGCACAGCTGGACTTTGAGCGCTAAAGTTAGCTCCTTCTCTGATGAGTTCCTTCAAGTTTTCGACTGTTCCTGTGACAACTTTGGCGGCACCGCTAGCATTACCTCCTACAATTACCGCTGTTACAGAAGTATTCTTCAATAGACGGCTCCATTCAGAATTTGGAGCAATTGTTGCGCCTTTGATAACCGCATTGATAGCTGCTTTTAATTCAGTAGACTTACTTGTTGACTCAAACTTAACATAGATTTGACGTCCGTAAGAAACGTTTGATACATATACAGGTGGAGTTTGTGAATCAACGCCTCTCTGTTTTAAATCTTCAGGTGTCACACTCTTGTCAAATACAGCCGCTGGATTGGTCGGTGCATCAAATGTCGCTGTATAGTAGATTTGTTTAAAGTTTACAACTTCAATTTGCTTTTCACCCTTTTGCACAGCCTCAAAGTCAATCTTGAGCGGTGCACCTGCTTTTTCAAAGTCTGCACCAAATTTTGCTTTCAATTGATTCATGCTATAGGCTGTAGTTGATTCATACTGAACACGGGCAGGAACGGAATGGCTAGATGAGTAATTCTTTGTCCATCTTTCAACCAAGGTATTCATCGCAGACTGCATACCACTAGTTGTAGGATCTGCTTCAATTCGGCTGTCAGACTGAATCATACCAGGTAAATCGACGCTGACTGTCCCCTTTGCACGGGCAAGACTAATCAATTCTGGCTGATTTTCTAGCAGATTTTGGTTTGCCTTATACAAGCCACCTAGGAAGACATTTTGATTTCCATTGATGGAAACATCTGCTGTGCCTGTAGAGAGGGTTTTCTTGATTTTTTCTACAACGACAAACTCTCCATTTTGTTCCTTAGCACTTGTGTTGTAGCGATTTTCTAATGTTTCTCCCTTGCGAGTTAAAATATCCAAAGGATTATAAGTTAAGCCAAAAAGGTAGTCTTTCAATGCTGATGTTTGATCTACTACTGGTGCGGTTCTATCCTGTCCAACTTGAGTTGTTGCTGAACGGAATACTTCCACTTCTGCCAAGCTCAATGGAGTATTTTTAGTTTTCAACTCCACTTTTACATAACGAGCGTCTTTGGCGGTGAAGAAAACTTCAAGTTCTGCCTTCCCATTCAAACTATCAAAGTGTTGACGAGCAACTTCTTGTTTTGCTTCATTTAACAAAACAACATCAAAATTGGAAAGACGATTAGCTACATTCCCATCTCCACGATTGTAAAGTTTAACTTTTCCAACATTCTCTGTTTTTCCAAGATCAACTTGCCACCAAGCATTGTCTTCAAAGTTTGTATGCGTTACAGAATGGTGCCCATAGTCACTATCAACATTACCATCCACTGCTCGTGTAGCAGCTCCTCCATAAGCAGTAGAACTTTGACTAGCTTGTTTTCCACGAGCGATGTTTTCTGTCTCAACTGGACGATTCCCTTGCTCTGTAGCCAAAGCTACTCCCTGAGCGTTCAATAAAAAGGCCGCAACAACAGCACTACACACACCGAGTCCACACTTTTTGACAAAGCGATGCAAACGTTTTTCTTGATTCATTCCTTATTCCTCCGTTTTTAAATGAATACGTTTTCCTATTTGTCTATAGTTTATCAAATTTCAAGTAAAAGTCAAGCACAAATCAGCAAAAAAGTCAAGAAAATAAGAAGAAAACGTTTGCTGAATTTTTCTGATATTTTCTTTAGATTTCCAGTAAATACTATAGTTTGGAAACTAGATAAAACTTGAGAAGCGCTAGCTTTTTCTCTTCCTATTTATAGTTTCGCTAGATGAACTTTTTAAAGAAATATTAGAGAGCAATTTCTGAATAAAAATAGCTGGGAACACATCATCTTCCTAATAATACGGCTTGTCTTATGTGACATTTTTATCTCCATCATTTATACTGATATATAAAATAATACGGAAAACTTCTCAAAAGTAAGAATTTCTTTTACAAACCAAAGAAAACGCTTGCATATTGTTTTACTACATGCTATACTGATATAGAAATTTATTGATTGGAGAATCATTATGAGAAAAACACCAGCTCAAACTGAGAAAAAAATGGTCTACAGCATCCGTTCCCTCAAGAATGGAACTGGTTCTGTCCTTATCGGCGCAAGCCTTGTCCTACTTGCTATGGCTACGCCAACTATCTCAGCCGACGAAAGTACAACAACCACTAACGAACCCAGCAACGGAAATACAACCATCCTTGCCCAACCTCTTACTGATACAGCAGCTGGCTCTGGTAAGAAGGAAAGTGATATTTCTTCACTCGAAAATGCAAACGCTTCCCTAGAGAAAGCAGAAGAAAAACCTGCAACAGATCCAACAACTCCTGTTGCAAGCCCAGCCGATTCAGCACCACAAACTGGACAAGATCGTTCAAATGAGCCAACTACTTCTACTAGTCCAGTAACGACTGAAACTAAGGTAGAAGAGCCAATCGAAGACAACTACTTCCGTATCCATGTCAAAAAACTTCCTGAAGAAAACAAGGATGCTCAAGGACTCTGGACTTGGGATGATGTTGAAAAACCTTCTGAAAACTGGCCTAACGGAGCCTTGTCCTTCAAGGATGCTAAAAAAGACGACTACGGCTACTACCTAGATGTCAAATTAAAGGGAGAACAAGCTAAGAAAATTAGCTTCCTCATCAACAATACAGCTGGGAAAAATCTAACCGGCGATAAATCTGTAGAAAAACTGGCACCAAAGATGAATGAGGCTTGGTTGGACCAAGATTACAAGGTTTTCTCTTACGAACCACAACCTGCAGGAACTGTTCGCGTCAACTACTACCGCACAGATGGCAACTATGACAAGAAATCTCTCTGGTACTGGGGAGATGTGAAAAATCCAAGTAGCGCTCAATGGCCTGACGGAACAGACTTTACGGCTACAGGTAAATACGGTCGCTATATCGACATTCCTCTTAATGAAGCTGCGAGAGAATTTGGATTTTTGCTATTAGATGAGAGCAAACAAGGAGACGACGTGAAAATCCGTAAAGAAGATTATAAGTTTACAGATTTGAAAAATCATAGCCAAATTTTCCTAAAAGACGATGACGAATCGATTTACACAAATCCATACTATGTCCATGATATCCGTATGACAGGAGCCCAACACGTAGGCACTTCTAGCATTGAAAGTAGTTTTTCAACACTTGTTGGTGCTAAAAAAGAGGATATCCTCAAACACTCCAACATCACTAATCACCTGGGAGACAAAGTAGCTATTACTGATGTTACAATCGATGAAGCTGGTAAGAAAGTGACCTACAGCGGAGATTTCTCTGACACAAAACATCCTTATACCGTTAGCTACAACTCTGACCAATTCACTACCAAAACAAGCTGGCGTCTGAAAGATGAGACTTACAGCTATGATGGTAAACTTGGAGCTGATCTTAAAGAAGAAGGAAAACAAGTTGATTTGACCCTTTGGTCACCAAGTGCTGATAAGGTTTCTGTCGTTGTCTACGACAAGAATGACCCTGACAAAGTAGTTGGAACTGTCGCTCTTGAAAAAGGGGAAAGAGGAACTTGGAAACAAACTCTAGACAGCACAAACAAACTCGGAATCACAGATTTCACTGGATACTACTATCAATACCAAATCGAGCGTCAGGGGAAAACTGTTCTTGCACTCGATCCTTACGCTAAATCTCTTGCTGCTTGGAACAGCGATCTTGCAAAAACAGACGCTTCCCATAAAGTGGCTAAAGCCTCCTTTGTAGATCCAGCTAAACTAGGACCTCAAGACTTGACTTATGGTAAGATTCACAACTTCAAGACTCGTGAAGATGCCGTTATCTACGAAGCTCATGTGCGTGACTTCACTTCAGATCCTGCCATTGCAAAAGACTTGACCAAACCATTTGGTACCTTTGAAGCCTTCATCGAAAAACTAGACTATCTCAAGGACTTGGGTGTAACCCATATCCAGCTCCTTCCAGTCTTGTCTTACTACTTTGTCAATGAATTGAAAAACCATGAACGCTTGTCTGACTACGCTTCAAGCAACAGCAACTACAACTGGGGATATGACCCTCAAAACTACTTCTCCTTGACTGGTATGTATTCAAGCGATCCTAAAAATCCAGAAAAACGAATCGCAGAGTTTAAAAACCTCATCAATGAGATCCACAAACGTGGCATGGGAGCTATCCTGGACGTAGTTTACAACCATACAGCCAAAGTCGATATCTTTGAAGACCTAGAGCCAAACTACTATCACTTTATGGATGCTGATGGGACACCTCGAACTAGCTTTGGTGGTGGACGTTTGGGAACAACCCATCATATGACCAAACGACTCCTAGTTGACTCTATCAAATATCTAGTTGATACCTACAAAGTTGATGGATTCCGCTTTGATATGATGGGAGACCATGATGCAGCTTCTATCGAAGAAGCATACAAGGCTGCACGCGCCCTCAATCCAAACCTCATCATGCTAGGTGAAGGTTGGAGAACCTATGCTGGTGATGAAAACATGCCTACTAAAGCTGCTGACCAAGATTGGATGAAACATACCGATACTGTCGCTGTCTTTTCAGATGACATCCGTAACAACCTCAAATCTGGTTATCCAAACGAAGGTCAACCTGCCTTTATCACAGGTGGCAAGCGTGATATCAACACTGTCTTTAAAAATCTGATTGCTCAACCAACCAACTTTGAAGCAGACAGTCCTGGAGATGTCATCCAATACATCGCAGCCCACGATAACTTGACCCTCTTTGACATCATCGCTCAGTCTATTAAAAAAGACCCAAGCAAGGCCGAGAACTATGCTGAAATCCACCGTCGTTTGCGACTTGGAAATCTCATGGTCTTGACTGCTCAAGGAACTCCGTTTATCCACTCTGGTCAGGAATACGGACGTACCAAACAATTCCGTGATCCAGCCTACAAGACTCCAGTAGCAGAGGACAAACAACCAAACAAATCTCACTTGTTGCGTGATAAGGATGGCAATCCGTTTGACTACCCTTACTTCATCCATGACTCTTACGATTCGAGTGATGCTATTAACAAGTTTGACTGGACTAAGGCTACAGATGGAAAAGCATATCCTGAAAATGTCAAGAGCCGTGACTATATGAAAGGGTTGATTGCCCTTCGTCAATCTACAGATGCCTTCCGACTTAAGAGTCTCCAAGATATCAAAGACCGTGTCCACCTCATCACTGTCCCAGGTCAAAATGGTGTAGAAAAAGAGGATGTAGTGATTGGCTACCAAATCACTGCTCCAAATGGAGACATCTATGCAGTCTTTGTCAACGCTGACGAAAAAGCTCGCGAATTTAATTTGGGAACTGCCTTTGCACATCTAAGAAATGCTGAAGTTTTAGCAGATGAAAACCAAGCAGGGCCAGTCGGAATTGCCAACCCTCAAGGACTTAAATGGACTGAAAAAGGCTTGAAATTGAATGCCCTTACAGCTACTGTTCTTCGAGTCTCTCAAAATGGAACTAGCCATGGGTCAACCGCAGAAGAGAAACCAGACTCAACCCCTTCCAAGCCTGAACATCAAAATGAAGCTTCTCACCCTGCACATCAAGATCCAGCTCCACAAGCTAAACCTGATTCTACTAAACCATCTGCAACAGTAGCTGATGCAGAAAATAAACCTAGCCAAGCTACAACTGGTTCACAAGCTGAGAAGCCACATAAGGACAGTAATACTCAATCACTTCCAGCTACTTCTACACAAGCTATTGTAACTTCCTACACCCCAGCTTATACAAATAAGAAATCGGAAACTCCAAATCAGACAACTAAAGCTAGTTGGAAACAAGAAAATGGCATCTGGTATTTCCATAAAGCAGACGGTTCTCTAGCTACTGGTTGGATAAAAGATGGAGATACTTGGTATTATCTAAAAGATGATGGCTCTATGGTTACTGGCTGGGTGAAAGATGGTAATGTTTGGTACTTCCTAAATAGTAACGGTTCTATGTCAACCGGTTGGGTTAAGGATGGAGATACTTGGTACTATCTTGAGCCATCAGGAGCTATGAAAGAAAATCAATGGTTTGAAGTTTCTGGCAAATGGTACTATGTTGATTCATCAGGTAAACTTGCAGTTAATACAAGAGTTGAAGGCTATTTGGTCAATGAAAACGGTGAATGGATTAGCTAAAACTGCTACTGTATAACCTTTGCATAGCTAGATATAACTAAGCTCAACGATCACAAACTCCTGTTGGCAGGAATCAGCCTCCTTGCCCTTCTAGGTCTCGGGTTCTTGCTAAAAAATAAAAAAGAGAACTAAACTAGCCCTCCTATAGAAAAATCCCCCAAGCATTAAGTCTAGGGGGATTGATTTTTGTACAATATTTGTGGTTATAATACATTTGATTAGTATTTTTTATTAAGCCTCTTTCATGGCAAAATAAGCCCTGACTTTGGATACTACTTGTGTTCCGAAGAGTTCAATAGCTCTTAGAACTTGTTCATGAGGCATAGAACCAAGCGGTAGATGGAGCATGAAGCGGTCCAATCCTAAATCCTCAATCATACGAATCAATTTTTCTGCCACCTGATCTGGATTTCCCACAAACATGGCGCCATTTGGTCCAACTTGCTCTAAATATTGTTCATAACGCAATTCCTGCCAGTGCGGGCGATCTTTGGAAATAGCATCCACTACTTGCTTGGTCGGATGGAAATAATCTTTCACAGCCTGCTCGCCATCTTCAGCAATCCACCCCCAAGAATGAGCCCCAACCTTTAACTCATTACTGGCATGACCCGCTTCGCTACCAATCTCACGATAAGCCTGAATCAACTTTTTAAAATAACGCGGATTCCCACCAATAATGGCATAGACAATCGGTAGACCTGCCTGAGCAATCTTCACTGTTGATTCGACATGGCCACCTGTCGCTATCCACAAGGGTAATTTGTCCTGAACTGGACGAGGATAAACTTCCTTGCCAGAGATTGTTTGGGTCAATCGCCCTTGCCAGTCTATCCTGGTCTTCTCATTGACTAACTGGAGCAAGTCTAATTTCTCATCAAAAAGGGCTTCGTAGTCTTTCAAATCATATCCAAACAAGGGAAAAGATTCCGTGAAAGAACCCCTTCCAGCCATAATCTCTGCACGTCCATTTGACAAAGCATCGATAGTGGCATACTGTTGGAACAAACGAATCGGATCCATGCTCGAGAGAATGCTGACTGCACTGGTCAAACGGATTTTCTTGGTATTGACTGCCCCAGCTGCCAGGACAATCTCTGGCGCAGATACCGCAAAATCCGCTCGATGGTGCTCACCAATCCCATATACATCCAAACCAACCTTGTCAGCCAGTTCAATTTCTGCCACCAACTGGCGAATACGTTCGGCATGACTGTAAGTTTGTCTAGTCCCTTCAAGCTCCGTTGTTTCCCCAAATGTTGAAATTCCCAATTCTACCATTGTAATTCCCCTTGTCTATCTCTGTCCTTCAATTTGAAAAATTATTCTAACACGAATCTTGAGTACAAGCAACCCATTTGCTCACAAGAAAAAGCCTAGATAACTAGACTTTTTTAGCTTATTCTACCGTTACTGACTTGGCAAGGTTACGTGGTTTGTCCACATCGAGGCCACGGTGGAGTGTTGCAAAGTAAGCGACTAATTGCGTTGGCACAACCATTGAGATTGGTGAGAGGTATGGGTGTACAGTCGTAAGAACGATATCGTCTGTATCTTTGGCAACATTTTCTTCTGCGATAGTGAGAACCTTGGCACCACGAGCTGCCACCTCTTGGATATTTCCACGAGTATGGTTGGCAAGGACTGGATCTGACAAGAGTGCCAAGACAGGTGTTCCTTCTTCAATCAAGGCAATGGTTCCGTGCTTGAGTTCTCCTGCCGCAAAGCCTTCACACTGGATGTAAGAAATCTCTTTGAGTTTAAGGCTTGCTTCCATAGCTACGTAGTAATCTTGACCACGCCCAATATAAAAGGCATTGCGAGTTGTTTCAAGAAGATCACGAACCTTGGCTTCAATGTTTTCTTTCTCTGAAAGAGTTGATTCGATAGACTGAGCTACGATTGACAACTCATGAACCAAGTCAAAGTCTTGCGCTTTAGCATTGCCGTTCGCTTCTCCAACTGCTTTTGCAAGGAAGGCAAGGGCTGCAATTTGTGCTGTATAAGCCTTGGTTGATGCCACGGCAATTTCAGGACCTGCATGAAGGAGCATGGTATGGTTGGCTTCACGAGAAAGAGTTGAACCTGGTACGTTTGTCACTGTCAAGCTTGGGATTCCCATTTCATTAGCCTTAACCAAAACCTGACGGCTATCCGCTGTTTCACCAGACTGGCTGATAAAGATGAAAAGTGGTTTCTTGCTGAGAAGTGGCATACCGTAGCCCCACTCAGATGAGATTCCAAGTTCAACTGGTGTATCTGTCAATTCTTCCAACATTTTCTTAGAAGCAAATCCTGCATGGTAAGATGTTCCAGCTGCAAGGATGTAGATGCGATCTGCGTCTTGAACAGCCTTGATGATAGCTGGGTCTACGACAACTTGACCAGCCTCATCTGTGTAGGCTTGGATGAGTTTACGCATAACCGTTGGTTGCTCATCAATTTCCTTGAGCATGTAGTAAGGATAAGTTCCCTTACCGATATCAGACAAGTCAAGTTCAGCAGTGTAACTAGCACGCTCACGACTGTTGCCATCATAGTCTTGAACTTCCACGCTATCAGCCTTGACGATTACCAGCTCTTGGTCATGAATTTCCATATATTGGTTGGTTTCACGAATCATAGCCATGGCGTCTGAACAAACCATGTTGTAGCCTTCCCCAAGACCAATCAAAAGTGGTGATTTATTTTTAGCCACGTAGATGACTTCAGGATCTTGTGAGTCAACCAAGGCAAAAGCATAAGAACCACGGATAATGTGAAGAGCTTTTTTGAAGGCTTCAAGAACTGACAAGCCATCTTCTTCCGCAAATTTTCCAATCAAGTGAACGGCTATTTCCGTATCTGTTTGCCCTTTGAAGTGGTGACCTGCAAGGTATTCTTCCTTGATTTCAAGGTAGTTCTCAATCACTCCATTGTGAACCAAGACAAAACGTTCTGTCTCAGAGCGATGTGGGTGAGCATTGTCTTCAGTTGGTTTTCCATGAGTAGCCCAACGAGTATGTCCAATACCAGTTGTTCCCTCAACACCAGCTGTCTTGGCAGACAATTCTGCTATACGACCAACAGCCTTGACTAGATGGTTCTCAGCACCACCTAGGACAAAAATCCCCGCAGAATCATAGCCACGGTATTCGAGCTTTTCAAGCCCTTGAATCAAAATATCAGTTGCATTTGTGTTTCCAACAACACCAACAATTCCACACATAGTATATACGACACAGACCAGCTGTGCTTTCTCCTTAAAATTGGTATAGTCTAATTCCTCTTTTATAGAATCAGCAAAAACAGTATATACTTGTTTCTTTCACTTGTCAAGAGTAAAAATTGGTATAGTCGAAATCAACTTCCTGAAATCAAAAAAACTCTGACCAATTAGAACAATCAGTCAGAGTCTTTTTTAAAATCCATTATTGTCGCTTAGTTCCTTGAACCAGTGCCCTGATTTCTTCAGACGACGTTCTTGCGTTTCCAAGTCTAATTCGACCAAGCCATAGCGATTTTTATAGCTATTGAGCCATGACCAGCAATCGATAAAGGTCCAAATTAAGTAGCCCTTACAATTGGCTCCGTCTTCAATGGCACGGTGCAGTTCACGAAGATGACCTTTTACAAAGTCAATACGATAATCATCTTGAATCATCCCATCTTGACGGAATTTTTCCTCTCCTTCAACACCCATACCATTCTCTGTCAACATCCACTCGATATTACCATAATTTTCCTTGATATTTTGGGCAATGTCATAAATCCCTTGCTCATAAATCTCCCAGCCACGATGAGGATTGATTTTACGTCCAGGCATCACATAAGGCTCATAAAAATGTTCTGGCAAGAGTGGACTCTCTGGATGCTTAGCAAATCGAGGCGCCATAACACGCAAAGGTTGATAGTAGTTGACACCAAGGAAGTCCACCGTATTTTCACGAATGAGCTCCAACTCCTCCTCTGTAGCATCAGGCAAGAGACCGTATTCATGTAAGATTTCTACCAACTCCTGTGGATAAGTCCCCAAAACAGACGGATCTAAGAAAGATTGGGCCTGAAAAAGGTCCGCAATACGAGCAGCTTTGACATCAGCAGGATGCTGGCTACGTGGATAAGCCGGTGTCAAGTTGAGGACAATTCCAATCTTAGCATCAGGCAAGAGTTCATGACAGACCTTGACCGCCCGACTGCTGGCCAATTGTGTATGATAGGCTACTTTAACTGCCGCCTCTGCATCCACCTTATGTGGATAATGGGCATCGTAAAAATAGCCAAATTCTACAGGAACGATGGGCTCGTTAAAGGTAATCCATTGATCCACTAAATCTCCATAAGTCTCAAAACAAAAACGAGCATAGTCTTCATAGGCTGAGACAGTCGCCTTATTTTCCCAACCATCACCATCTTCTTGAAGGGCAAAAGGCAGATCAAAATGGTAAAGATTGACTAAAAGACGAATCCCTTTAGCCTTAATACCTTCAAAAACCTTACGATAAAAATCCACACCTTGAGGGTTGACTTTTCCGCGCCCTTGTGGAAAAATCCGTGACCACTGAATAGAAGTCCGAAAGGCCGTGTGACCAGTTTCTAACAGTAGCTCAATATCCTTTTCCCAGTTTTCATAAAAGGTCGATGTCTTATCTGGACCAATTCCATTATAGTAACGATTTGGCTCCACTTGGTACCAATAATCCCAGAGATTATCTCCCTTACCGTCACCAGCTACACGTCCTTCTGTTTGTGGTCCAGAAGTAGAGGAACCCCAGACAAAATCCTTTGGAAATCTTAGCATACATTTACCTCTTTATCTACTCATTTTTCCCATTATACAGAAAAAACAAGGTAAAAACTAGTTACATTTTTTCCTTGTTTTTCTTCTGATTATAGTTTTTATTTCTTGCTGAGAATTTCAAGCGTTTCAAGCACGTTATCTGCATGAACCTCGATGGTGTCACCAGTCGCTTTAATCTTCACTTCTACGATGCCATCGGCTGCTTTCTTCCCAACAGTGATACGGATTGGCAATCCAATCAAGTCGCTATCGCTGAATTTAACACCAACACGTTCGTTACGGTCATCTGTCAAGACTTCATAACCAGCTCCCATCAAGCTTGCTTCAAGCTTTTCTGTCAGGGCTTGTGCTTCTTCATCCTTGACATTAACAGTGATCAAGTGCACATCAAATGGCGCCAATTCTTTAGGGAAGTTGATTCCCCAAGCGTAACGGTATTCACCTTTTGGCGTTTTGTTAACAAAGAGGCGAGCGTGTTGCTCCATCACTGCTGAAAGGAGACGGCTGACACCGATACCGTAACATCCCATGATAATTGGCACAGCACGGCCATTTTCATCCAAAACATCTGCTCCCATACTTGCTGAATAGCGAGTGCCGAGTTTGAAGATGTGACCAATTTCGATACCACGCGCAAAGTTAAGGACACCTTGTCCATCTGGAGAAATTTCACCCTCACGAACTTCACGGATATCCACATATTCTGCAGTAAAATCACGGCCTGGGTTCACACCAGTCAAGTGGTAGCCATCTTCGTTAGCACCGACAACTGCATTGCGAACATCTTGCACCTTACGATCTGCAATGATTTTAACATTCTCTGGCAAACCAACTGGTCCAAGTGAACCAAATCCTGCTTGAACAACATTTGCCACTTCTTCTTCACTAGCAACGTCAAAGAAATCTGCTCCCAAGTGGTTTTTCAACTTGACTTCGTTGAGTTGGTCATTTCCAACTAGAAGGGCTGCAACAAGCTCACCATCTGCCATGTAGAAGAGGGTTTTAATTGTTTGTTCTTCTGGAACATTGAGGAAGGCTGCAACTTCATCAATTGATTTAACATCTGGCGTTGCAACACGAGTCACTTCTTCTTCAGTGACAACACGGTTGCTTGGTTTGTACTCGTTTGTTGCCATTTCCAAGTTAGCCGCATAGCTAGACTCACTTGAGTAAGCAATGGTATCTTCACCAGAAACCATCCATTTGAGCAATTCTGCCTTGATTTCTTCTTGCACTTCTGCAGGAATTTCGTCAAATGAGGCAACCGACTTGTCCAAGACAACCCAGCGGTCAAGGTCTGTACGAGCAGGTGTAATGGCCATAAATTCTTGGCTGTCCTTACCACCCATGGCTCCACCGTCACCAATGATAGCCTTGAAGTCTAAGCCACTACGAGTGAAAATACGCTCATAGGCAGCCTTATACTCATCATAAACACTGTCCAAGCTATCATAGTTAGCGTGGAAACTGTAAGCATCCTTCATGATAAACTCACGTGTACGGAGAAGTCCATTACGTGGGCGTTTTTCATCACGATACTTAGGCTGGATTTGATAAAGGTTAAGTGGCAATTGCTTGTAAGACTTAACAGAATCACGGACAATAGCTGTAAAGGTTTCTTCGTGAGTTGGACCTAGAATGAAGTCTGATTTTTCACGGTTTTTTAGTTTGTAAAGGTCTTCACCATAAGTTTCGTAACGACCTGATTCGCGCCACAATTCTGCACTAAGAAGGGCAGGAGCCAACATCTCAACGGCACCAATCTTGTCGAATTCTTGGCGCATGATATTTTTAGCTTTTTCAATCACACGATTAGCAAGTGGTAGGTAAGAATAAACACCTGCTGAGACTTGACGAACATAACCAGCTCGTAACATAAGAGCATGGCTGATAACTTGAGCATCGCTTGGCATTTCGCGAAGCGTTGGGATAGGCATTTTACTTTGTTTCATAATATTCCTCGATTATCTAAAAAAGAGTCGCATGATGTCATTCCAAGTCACAGCAATCATCAAGACAACCATGATGACCACTCCGGCCAAGGTGACATAGGTTTCAATTTCTTGTTTTAATGGTTTACGGCGAATGGCTTCCAGGATATTGAGCACAATCTTACCACCATCCAGGGCTGGAATCGGAATAAGATTAAAAATCCCAATATTGATGGAAATCATTGCCAAGAAGTACAAGACATTCTCAATTCCATTTTTAGCAGCATCACTACTTGCCTTAAAGATGGCAACAGGTCCACCTAGCTTGTTCAAATCCGGTTGGAAAATCAGGTTTTTCAGAGCTGAGAGAATTCGTAGAGCCGAGTCAGCAGCAGTTGTAAAACCACCTACAAACATGGATAGAAAATCTGACTTAATCCCCGGTTGAACACCTAGAAGGTAACAGCCTTGACTTTCTTCCGGTGCAACAGTGACTTGTTTGTCACTACCATTTTCAGAAATAGTCACATCCAAGGTCGGGGCCGTCTTATCTTTAGTTTCTGTTTCCACAGCCTGGATCAAGCTTTCCCAGTTGCTAATCTCATGTGAACCAATCTTGGTAATCTGAGCCGTTTCTGGCACTCCTACCTTAGCCAAGGCCCCTTGGGGCATGACATGGAACTGATTGGTATCAACATCTCTGACACCACCCTGCATGAAGATTAAAATCCAAAAAACAACGACACCTAAGATAAAGTTATTCATAGGTCCTGCAAAGTTGGTAATCAGTTTCCCCCAGATAGTTGCATTTTGATATTGCACATCTAAAGGTGCAATCCGAACCTCAGTACCATCTGCTTCCACAACCGTTGCATCGTGATCTACTGCAAATATTTTTTCTTCTTCCAGAACCAATCCTTTGATAAAGAGCTTGTCTTCAAAATCAAACTGGGTCACCTGCATAGGGAGGGCCGTTTGATCCAATTTTTTACCTGAAAGATTGATGCGTTTAACCTTACCATCATCAGTAAGCGTCAAACTGACAGGAGTTCCTGTCTTAATTTCAGTTGTATCATCACCCCAACCGGCCATGCGAACATAGCCACCCAGAGGTAAGATTCGAATGGTGTAGGCCGTTCCATCCTTGCCAATGTGAGCAAAGATTTTAGGTCCCATGCCAATGGCAAATTCACGCACTAGAATCCCTGATTTCTTGGCAAAGTAGAAGTGTCCGAACTCGTGCACTACCACAATAATCCCGAAAACCAGAATAAAGGTTAAAATTCCGAGCATAGTATTTCCTCCGTCTTTTGATTAAAAGAGTCCAAACAAGTGCATGATTGGAAATACAAGCAACATACTATCGAAACGATCCAAAACACCACCATGTCCAGGGATAAATTTCCCAGAATCCTTAACACCAAAGTGACGCTTAATCGAGCTTTCTAGTAAATCACCAAATTGTCCAGCAATGCTAAAGAAAATGGCAAAGACTGACATCTTGTAAATTCCATACGGAAGAGCAACTGTACTGTCAAACATCATAAAGATGATGGTTACTAAAATAGCGCCTAAAATACCACCCAAGGCACCCTCAAGGGTTTTATTAGGAGAAACTGTCGGAGCTAATTTTCGTTTACCATAGTTCATCCCAACAAGATAGGCACCACTGTCGGTCGCCCAGACAATACACAAGGCCAAAAGCGCCTTGTCTAAACCTGCAACACGAGCATCTAGTAAAGCATTAAATCCAAAGCCCACGTAGAAACTCATAGCAAGCGGGAAAACAGCATCCTCAATCGTATAGGACTTGCTAAAAACAGTCGTTCCTAACATGATTGAAATCAAAACACTATAAGCAGCAACATTCCCATCAACTGGTAAAAAAGTCAGGTAATTCTCCAAGGGAATGGTCAAGGCAAAGGTTGCAAAGAGGGTCAAGAGGCCCTCTATCGTCATGGTCTCTAGACCTCTCATCTTCAAAAGTTCATGCATGGCTAGCATGGCTATGATTCCAATTGCTATCTGCAGCAAGAGTCCCCCAATCATCAAAATTGGTAGGAAAATAGCCAGGGCAATCCCTGCAAACAAGGTTCTTTTTTGTAAATCCTGAGTCATATTTCCTCCTAAACTCCTCCAAATCGGCGATGACGACGATTATAGGCAAGAATGGCTTCCTGCAAGGCCGCCTCGTCAAAATCAGGCCATAAGGTGTCCGTAAAATAGAGCTCACTATAGGCTCCCTGCCATGGAAGGAAATTGCTCAAACGCAATTCTCCACTAGTACGGATAATCAAGTCTGGGTCTCGTAACTCCTTAGGCAAATGCTGGGTGAAGAGATAGTTGCCAATCAATTCCTCTGTGATGTCACCTGGGTTGATTTTGGCATCTAACACATCCTGAGAAATCAACTTAAGAGCCTGTGTAATCTCAGCACGTCCACCATAGTTGAGGGCAAAATTAAGAATCAAACCGGTGTTGTTCTTAGTCAATTCCTCAGCCTTGGTCAGAGCTTCAAAAGTTTGCTTAGGCAGGCGGTCTGTCTCCCCAATCATTTGAATCTTAACATTATTTGCATGCAATTCCGGGACATAATTATCATAAAACTCTACTGGCAAGTTCATGATAAACTTGACTTCCTGATCTGGACGGGTCCAATTTTCCGTAGAAAAAGCATAGACTGTAATAACCTTAACGCCTAGTTTGTTGGCTGCCTTGGTCACAGTTTGCAATGCTTCCATGCCCGCCTTGTGTCCAAAAACTCGCGGTTGCATACGTTTTTTAGCCCAACGGCCATTGCCATCCATGATGATGCCGATATGAGCAGGAACCTGTGTCGGAACCTCTACTTCCACAGCCTTATCTTTCTTAAAAAATCCAAACATGATCTTATTCCTATTCAAAAATCTATCGTTTCATTATACCATATTTCCCTATTTTCTTCTATCACTAAGCTATTTATACTCTTCGAAAATCAAATTCAAACCACGTCAGCTCTATCTGCAACCTCAAAACAGTGTTTTGAGCAACCTGCGGCTAGCTTCCTAGTTTGCACTTTGATTTTCATTGAGTATTATTCTCAGGCACCAAGCCCATTTTTCAAAAAAATAAGTCGCCTGATTGGGCGACTCTATTTTTTATTAGGGAGATTATTATGAAAAAGTTTTAGGAGTTTAAGTTAAGGTCTTCTTAACTTATGGACTTAGTATACACTTCCTAGCTTAAAGTTTCCTTAATTATTTTTAAAAATCAAATTTTTCCATTTCTCCTGCCAATTTTTCTTGGATAGACGTGTTCGATAAAGTTCCATTCGGTCTTCATTTTCTAAGAAATGAGGAGTTGGACGAACTTGAAAATTCAAAATATCCTCCAAACCATAAGGTGCATAGAGTTCAAAATCTAATTCTTCATTCAAGCGTAGTCCAACAGCCGTACATCGTTCTGGATACTTACTCATAGCATCACAAGAGCTGCTATAGGGAGCAGTATGAGGGCTGTGCTGGTGCATATAGACTTGATTTTTCAATTCCCACTGGTACTGAGGGAAGTCCTCTCTCAGCTTTTTCTCTAGGGACAAGGTTTCCTCATAAGAAATATCTGGATCAAAGAAAATAACATCTACATCTGTTTCACAGTCAAAAGGGGATTTGTCTGACAAGAGATTCCAGATAAAATTTCTGACAGAACCCGCTGCCAACCAGGAATCTGTCAACTCCAGGTTTCGGATGATAGTCAGAATAGCCATCATATCTGGATTTTTTCTAAAAGCCTCTAGAATTTCTTGCTTATTTTTCATTGTACTCATACCCCAAATGCTCATATGCCTTAGCAGTCGCCACCCGTCCAGACCGTGTCCGCATGATAAAACCTTTCTGGATTAGGTAAGGTTCGTACATATCCTCAACCGTCTCACGCTCTTCTGCTATGTTAACAGAAAGAGTTCCTAGACCAACAGGGCCACCACCGTACATCTCAATCATGGTCCGAAGGATTTTTTGGTCCACATAGTCCAAACCTTCATGGTCAACATCCAGCATGGTCAAAGCCTTATCGGTAATAAGATCATCGATCACCCCATTCCCCATAATCTGGGCAAAATCTCGCACGCGCTTGAGGAGACGATTGGCAATACGAGGGGTTCCACGGCTACGTAGGGCTAACTCAGATGCTGCCTCATGAGTGATTTCCATCTCAAAAATATCTGCCGTCCGCTCAACAATTTCCGTCAAGTCAGCATGAGCATAATACTCCATATGACCTGTAATCCCAAAACGTGCCCGTAGTGGATTTGAGAGCATACCTGCCCGAGTCGTCGCACCAATCAAGGTAAAAGGTGGTAACTCCAAATGAACACTGCGACTGCCTTCACCAGCACCAATCATGATATCAATGTAGAAGTCCTCCATAGCACTATAAAGCACCTCTTCCACCGACATGGGCAAGCGATGAATCTCATCAATAAAAAGGACATCCCCAGGCTCTAAGTCATTCAAAATCGCTACCAAATCACCGGCTTTTTCAATGACTGGACCCGAAGTCTGCTTGAGATTGACACCTAGTTCGTTGGCAATAACAAAAGCCATGGTCGTTTTTCCCAAGCCTGGAGGGCCAAATAAGAGCACATGATCCAGCGCTTCATCCCGCATTTTGGCAGCTTCGATAAAGATTTGGAGCTGATCCTTGACCTTGTCCTGCCCAATATATTCACGTAAGTACTGAGGACGGAGCGTGCGTTCTACTAACTCCTCATCCCCCATTATCTCATTATCTAAAATTCTACTCATAGCTCTATTATATCAAAAATCCAAGCCACAAACAAAAAAGCCACCCGGTTGGGTGACTCCTGAGTTTGGCACTTATGTGGTATAATATTCTACGGCACTGCTACACCGCCTGCGAAAGGAGGTGAATTAGCCCATGATGGATACAATACTTAAAACTATCATCGGACCAATTGTGGTCGGTGTCGTTCTTCGATTAGTCGATAAATGGCTAAACAAGGACAAATAGTGTCAAAAAGACCCCAAGCTTATTTGGACGTGAGCTTGGGGTCTTTTCTAGCCTATGATATAGACACAATACTTAATTCTCTTTTATTATCCCATAGTTCACAAAATTTGTCAAAACTTTACATCCTCTTTAACCGCTGTACGACAAGACGTTCAAGATTAAGCGAAAGTTATCGGAAAATGATGTTTAGAAAACTCCCGAAAAGCCTGAAATAGAGCCAAAAAACTCCACCTGATTGGGTGCCTCCCGAGTTTAACATTTATGTGGTATAATATTATACGGCACTGCTACACCGCCTACGAAAGGAGGTGAGATAGCCCATGATGGAATTAGTACTCAAAACTATCATCGGACCAATTGTGGTCGGTGTCGTTCTTCGCTTAGTCGATAAATGGCTAAATAAGGACAAATAGTGTCAAAAAAGACCCCAAGCTTATTTGGACGTTAGCTTGGGGTCTTTTCTAGCCTATGATATAGAACTAGTACTCAATTCCTTTTTATTATCCCACAGTTCACACATTTTGTCAAAGGTTTACACCCTAAGCTTCTCAAACTTTAACCGCTATACAACAATATGATGACTCACTCCTTGACAACCAAGAACATTATTAAAGTAGTTCTAACCCTTCAATTCACAGACACTTGCAATCAAATTGAGGTTGAAGTAACTGAAGCGACAACAGACCTATTTCTTAGTCATATTCGCTAAAAAAGTCCCCCTCCAATTCCCCGACCAAAATCAGAAAAATACCGAAAAATATCGAAAAATGATTTTTAGAATAGTCCCCAAAAGCCTGAAATAGAGCCAAAAACTCCACCTGATTGGGTGGAGTTAAGGGAGATTATTATGAAAAAGAAAAGTTTAGGATTTTATTAAATAAAGTTAGGAGGTCTTTATTTAGTAACTATATGATACAAGACAAAGCTTAAAACTAGCTTAACTTTTCTCAAATTTTACTATTTTGCAAAAAAAATCTATCACCATCACCTATCCACGAAAAAGCCACCTGATTGGGTGGCTTCATTAGGAGATTATGATGAAAAAAGTTTTAGGATTTCATTAAATAAAGTTAGGAGGTCTTTATTTAATGACTATATAATACTAGACCATCCTTAAACTTTGCTTAATAAAAAAACAAGTTTTATGATTTTTCTCGATTCATCCAAGTCATTCCTATACAATTATAGGTGGATAAGATTTCAAAGCCCATAGAACGATAGAATCCCAAGGTTCTTTCTGTCTGGTCTGTCACCAGCTGGACTTGATAGGCATCTTTATAATCCTCTAAAGCCTCTTTTATCAAGGCACCACCAATCCCTTGACGCTGATAGATTGGTAAAACAATTAAATCCTGAACCAATACTGATGAGAATCCATCTCCAACCAAACGAATCAAGCCCACCACAGCATCGCCATCAAGTACCACATAAATCGCTAATGAATGAGATAAGGCCTGCTCCAGCATCTGAGGTTGATGGGTATAATTTGTCCAACCGACAGCCTGATAGAGATGCAAAACATCCTCTAGCTTGACAATTTCTTGCTTTTTAATAGTAATCATCTCAACACCTCTTAAAGCTCTCTCAAGCTCTTGTACTGCTGTCCATTTTTGTCAAAATTTTCAGGACGCAACCATATTTCTAAACGAGATTTGACTTTAGGCCAGTCCTTATCAATCATAGACAACCAATCCGTATCCCTCGTACGCCCCTTATAAACCACTGCCTGACGGAAGGTTCCTTCGTAGACAAATCCCAAACGCTCCGCAGCTCGTCTTGATGACATGTTAAGAGCATCGCATTTCCACTCATAGCGACGATAGTTCAGCTCCTCAAAGACATAGCAAGCTAAGAGATACTGGGCTTCGGTTCCTATCCGTGTCCCCCTGAGCTCTGGAGAAAAAGTGACAGCTCCCACTTCTATTACTCGGTTATTCTGGTCAATGCGCATGAGAGAAAAAGTTCCCAAAGCCTTACCAGTTGCCTTGTCTATGATTGCATAGTAAAAACGGTCCTTACGAGCTAACATCTGATTTAAAAGGGTAACCAGCTCCTCCATATCTGCTACTGGCTCCTGAAAAAGATAGGTCCACATCTCCCGAGGCGTATCAGAGCCATAAACAGCTAATAAATCCTCCGCATGCTTTTCCACTGAAAGAGCTTCTATTCGAGCATAACGCCCTTCTAAGAAATCAATAGAAGGCAGTGCACCGGGTGTATAACCTTCCATTGACTCACCAATCATCTGACCATATTCATTTACTGGCATAGCATTCTCCTTGTTTCGCTTTTCAAACTTTATAGTTGCCCATAGTATACCATACTTTCATAAGAAGATTCAAAAAATCCTCCAGATTCTACTCTGAAGGATTCCTATCTTATTTCACAACAATATTCACAAGCTTGTTAGGTACCGCAATCACTTTCACGATTTCCTTACCGTCAATTTCTGCTTTGACTTTTTCATCAGCGAGAGCAATTTCTTGCAATTCTTCGTGTGATAGGTCTTTAGCGACCATGAGTTTAGCACGGACTTTTCCTTTGATTTGGACAACGATTTCGATTTCGTCTTCAACTAATTTGCTTTCATCCCAAGTTGGCCAAGCCACGTAAGAGATTGACTCACCTGTTGCTGCAACAGTTTGCCAAAGTTCTTCTGCCAAGTGAGGTGCAAATGGGGCAATCAATTGGATAAATCCTTTGGCGTAGTCAACATAGAGCTTGTCTTCCTTGTTAGCCGCGTTTACAAAGACCATAAGTTGGGCAATAGCTGTGTTAAATTTGAGGGACTCAATTTGTTCAGTGACAGCTTTGACCGTTTCGTTGTAGACCTTGTCAAGAGCGCCATTGTTTTCCGCAAGGATTTCTTTACTTGTAATCAAACGATAAACACGGTCAAGGAATTTACGGCTTCCTTCCAGACCTTCTTCAGACCAAGCAATCGAAGCATCAAGTGGTCCCATAAACATTTCATAGACACGAAGGGTGTCAGCACCATATTGTTCCACAACATCGTCTGGGTTAACAACGTTCTTGAGGGATTTAGACATCTTGGCTGGCGCTTGCTCCAACTCTTCTCCTGTTTCTACATGGAAGAAAGATCCATCACGTTTTTCAACCTTGTCAGTCGCTACAAGAGCACCACGGTGGTCACGGTAACTTGTGCCCAAAATCATTCCTTGGTTAAAGAGTTTTTGGAATGGTTCCTTAGTCGGAACAACACCGAGGTCATAGAGGAATTTATGCCAGAAACGAGCATAAAGCAAGTGAAGAACGGCATGCTCTGCTCCACCCACGTAGATATCCACTGGCAACCATTGTTTGAGAAGGTCCTCATCAGCCAATTTCTCAGTATTGTGTGGATCAATATAACGGAGGTAATACCAGCTTGAACCTGCCCATTGTGGCATGGTGTTGGTTTCACGACGACCTTTGACACCATCTTCACGAGTCACTTCAAGCCAGTCTGTCAGGTTAGCTAGTGGACTTTCCCCTGTACCTGAAGGGCGGATGTCCTTGGTTACAGGCAAGACAAGTGGCAATTCACTTTCAGGAACAGCTGTTGAAGTTCCATCTTCCCAATGGATGATTGGGATTGGTTCACCCCAGTAACGTTGACGGCTAAAGAGCCAGTCGCGGAGACGATAGGTAACTTTCTCTTGTCCACAACCTTTTTCTTCTAACCAAGCCACAATCTTGGCAATAGCATCTTCTTTGTTCAATCCATCTAGGAAGTCTGAATTGACATGAAGGCCATCTTCTGTGTAGGCAGCTTCTGCTACATTTCCACCTTCAAGTACTTCTACGATTGGAAGGGCAAATTGTTTGGCAAATTCCCAGTCACGTTGGTCATGGGCAGGAACAGCCATAACGGCACCTGTTCCGTAACTAACAAGAACATAGTCGGCAATCCAGATTGGAATTTCCTTACCATTGACAGGGTTGATGGCATAAGCACCAGTCCAAACACCAGTTTTTTCTTTGGCAAGGTCTGTACGAGCCAAGTCAGACTTAAGGCTAGCTTGGCGTTTATAGTCTGCTACTGCCTCTGCTTGCTCTGTGCTTGTGATGGCATCTACTAGTTCATGCTCAGGAGCCAAAACGGTGAAAGTTGCACCGAAAAGAGTATCAGGACGAGTTGTAAAGACTGTGAATTCCTTATCTGTTCCCTTAACTTTAAAAGTTACATTAGCACCAGTTGATTTCCCAATCCAGTTGCGTTGCATGTCCTTGATAGACTCTGGCCAATCTAGTTCATCTAAGTCATTGAGCAAGCGCTCTGCATAGGCCGTGATTTTGAGCATCCATTGGCGCATTGGTTTGCGGACAACTGGATAGCCTCCACGCTCAGAAGTTCCATCAGGAAGGACCTCTTCGTTGGCGATGGCTGTTCCCAATTCCTCCACCCAGTTTACTGGCACTTCCGCTTCATAGGCCAAGCCTTTTTCGTAAAGCTTAGTGAAAATCCACTGCGTCCATTTATAGTAGTTTGGATCTGTTGTATTGACCTCACGATCCCAGTCATAAGAAAATCCAAGCGCATTGATTTGGCGTTTGAAGTTAGCAATGTTCTCAGCTGTAAATTCTGCTGGGTCATTACCAGTATCCATAGCATATTGCTCTGCAGGCAAACCAAAAGCATCCCAACCCATTGGGTGAAGGACATTGTAGCCTTTCGCACGTTTGTATCGGCTGAGGATATCCGTTGCGGTATAACCTTCTGGGTGTCCTACGTGCAGACCAGCTCCAGACGGATAAGGGAACATATCAAGAGTATAAAACTTAGGTTTTGATGCATCTGTTCCTGTCTTAAAGGTATGATGTTCTGCCCAGTAGCCCTGCCACTTAGGCTCAATTTCTTTATGATTATAAAAACTCATGGTCTCTCTCCAATTTTGTGATGTTACTATTATACCATTTTTGAGGGAATTTGGTCTCGTTCTATTCTATACTTTTCTATTTTACCTTGCTCTAAAATTTTTAAACTGCTATACTTATAACAGAAAACCCTTCCAAGGAGGTAGCGGATGTCTCATTCCTTTAAAAAATCTCTCCAAAAAGAAATTCTCCATAGAAGCTCTATCGCAGCCTTTGTGACCTCACTTTTACTACTCATTTTACTTTTTGGTTTTTCCTATTTTTTACAAAAGCAGCAACTCTCCAAAGATACAAGACAGATTGTAAAACAGGTTCAAGAAATGAAAGAAGCAAATAATGAGCTCCTGACTACTATGAACTATAAAATGATTCCTGAATTTTTGGACGGCAAACACACAGAGAGAGAAGTCTTTAGCTTATTTTACGAGACAAAAGCTAAATTAAAGCTTAGTTCTGACCTCATTATTCTAAACGATACAGGTGAATTACTATTTAGTACCAATCGAAATCATCAAGAAAGTATTTTATCTCCCTACTATCTAAAACTACTCATTCAAAATCCTTCTCAAGATAAAGTTACAGAAAAAATTGCACTCTCTTCAGATAAGCAACATTACACACTCTTTATCAAACCACTACTTCAAAACCAACGAGTTAAGGCCTATACTATTGCTTTCGTAAATGAGAATGATTTCATCTCAAGTTTCCCAATGATCAATTCCAAATACATCATTACCGATAACTTTGGAAATATGTTTTCCAACAATACAAATCAGTTTACTCGTTCCACTCTTGAAAAATTGGATGAAAAACTTCTACACTCTCGCACCCACTGGTATGCGAATGAACCGCTTATTGTTCAAAAAGAAAAAGTCGGTGCTATTTTTTCAATCTATACTTTTCAATCCTTTTTTCCCATTCCTAGCTTACTTGGTCTAGCCTCCGTCCTCACCTTATGTATATTCTTCCTCTACTTCTGGCAAGCAAGACGAATTGCTCATAAGATTGCTACACACAACGCTGTTCCTATTGAAAGCTTAGTTTACCAACTTCAAGAAATTCCCAAACAAGCAGAAAAAAGGCTTTCTCTACAAACAGGTGATGAGTTTGAGTTTATGGCAGAAAAAATCAACAATATGTTGTACGAATTAGATCAACTTCATCAAAAAATGCTAACCATAGAAAAAGAAAAGTGGATTTTTGAAAGAAAAATGCTGGAAGCTCAGTTCAATCCTCATTTTCTCTACAATACACTTGAGACGATTAAAATCACTTCTTTAATGGATGCCGCCCTCACACAAGACCTAATTCAAAATCTCACGCGCATTCTTCGCTACAGTATCACCGATTTAGAAAAAGAAACAACCATTTGCCAGGATTTAAAGATTATAGAGGATTACCTTATGATTCATAAGATTCGTTTCGAGCACTTTTCCTATGATATTGTCTGCCCAGAAACTGTTGATAATCAGCCTATTCCTAAACTTTTCTTGCTTCCTCTCGTAGAAAATGCTATAAAATATGGGATGCAATACCGTATTGATCTTCATATAAATATCCAAATTACCTTGGAAGCAGATTCTCTGACTTTTTTAGTCAAGGATAATGCCGGAGGGCTCACAAAACAAGAGCGACTCGCTATTTTAGACTCTTTAGAAAGCCCTCATACCCAGCATGGCATCGTTAACAGCTACAAACGATTGACCAATTTCTTTTCTGATGTCCAGCTAGATTTAGGAGTCAATCCCCAAGGAGAAACTTGGGTCAAATTTGTAACGAAAGGAGTAACTCATGTTTAAGCTCATTATCGTAGAGGATGAACACCTCATCCGAAAATGGCTAGAAATTGCCGTAGACTACTCTGCCTTAGGTATCCAAGTCGTAGGAACTGCCAGTCACGGTCAAGAGGGAATGAAACTCATCCAAGAAAAAGAACCTCATATTGTCTTAACAGACATCACAATGCCAATTATGGATGCTTTTATGATGTTCGAAGCTACTCGTACTCTTTCTTATGAAAAAGTTATCTTATCAGGTTATAACGATTTTCAAAATGCCAAAAAAGCCATGCAATATGGAGCAGTTGATTTCTTATCCAAGCCAATTGATACCAAGGAATTGACAGAATGTCTTCAAAACATTGTTTTGCGATTACAAGGTAGCACCTATCAAGAAACTCCTTTTTTAGAAGAATATCAAACTTTACTCACCTCTATCCAACAGATTGATACACAAAACCAAATCATTCAACAAATTATTTCCTTTGTCCACAAGCATTATGCAGAGCATTTTACGATTGCGACTATTGCTGAAGCTTTAAACTATAGCGAAAGCTATCTATATAAAGTTATCAAAGAAGACTTCCCCATGACTCTAAATGAATATATCTTACAATATCGTCTGAAACAAGCTATAGATAAGATGGCTGAATCTCCCAACTCCCCTCTAAGCGACATCTCTGATCAAGTTGGATTTTCAGACTATAAATATTTTGCCAAAGTATTTAAAAAGTATCTCCATATTTCCCCAAAGGAATTGAAATCACTCGGAAGAATAGTAAAATAAGCTATTCTTCTTTTTGTAGAGAATTTTACTCTAATAGAATAGAATTATCGGTTTTAAAAACGCTTACATTGTTTTAAAATAAACTTAAATAACACAACGGAGGTATCCATCATGAAAAAGAAATGGATGTATTATGCTGCTTGCGGACTAGCTCTTTTTGGTCTTGTTGCTTGTTCTTCTAATGAATCTGCCGATGGCGGTTCATCTGATAAAGGAGACGGCGGTTCGCTAGTCGTTTATTCACCAAACTCAGAGGGCTTAATCGGAGCAACTATTCCTGCCTTTGAAGAAAAATATGGTATCAAAGTAGAACTGATTCAAGCTGGTACTGGAGAACTTTTCAAAAAACTAGAGTCAGAAAAAGAAGCTCCTGTAGCTGATGTCATCTTTGGTGGTTCTTATACACAATATGCTACCCACGGAGAACTCTTTGAAAACTATACTTCAAAAGAAAATGATAATGTTATCAAAGAATATCAAAACACAACTGGCTACTCTACTCCTTATACACTAGATGGTAGTGTTTTAATCGTCAATCCTGATTTAACAAAAGGCATGAACATCGAAGGATATAGCGACCTTCTCAAACCTGAACTAAAAGGAAAAATTGCAACTGCTGACCCAGCAAACTCTTCTAGCGCCTTTGCTCAATTAACAAATATGCTACAAGCTCAAGGTGGTTACAAAGACGATAAAGCCTGGTCTTATGTAAAAGATCTCTTCACACTTATTGATGGGAAAATCGGTTCAAGTTCATCTGGTGTCTATAAAGCAGTCGCTGACGGAGAAATGGCTGTTGGTCTCTCTTATGAAGATCCAGCAGTTAAACTCTTAAATGACGGAGCTAACATTAAGGTAGTCTATCCAAAAGAAGGAACCGTCTTCCTACCTGCTAGTGCTGCTATCGTTAAAAAAGCGAAAAATATGGAAAATGCCAAGAAATTTATCGATTTTATTATCTCTCAAGAAGTACAAGATACACTTGGTACAACCACTACTAACCGTCCTGTTCGTAAAAATGCCAAAACAAGCGAAAATATGAAACCAATTGACAAAATCAAAACACTCACTGAAGATTATGATTATGTCATCAAGAATAAATCAGATATCGTTAAGAAATACAACGAAGTCTTTACAGATATCCAATCTAAACAGTAAAAGAGGTTCACTATGAGTGAGATCAAAATTATCAACGCCAAAAAAATCTACCACGATGTCCCTGTTATTGAGAATTTGAACATTACAATTCCAAAAGGAAGTCTCTTTACCCTTCTTGGACCTTCAGGTTGTGGGAAAACGACTCTTCTTCGTATGATTGCAGGTTTCAACAGTATCGAAGGCGGAGAATTTTACTTCGATGATACAAAAATCAATAATATGGAACCCAGCAAACGCAATATCGGGATGGTTTTTCAAAACTACGCTATTTTCCCACATTTGACTGTTCGAGATAATGTTGCTTTTGGTCTTAAGCAAAAGAAGGTTCCAAAAGAAGAATTGATTCAACAGACCAATAAATATCTTGAACTCATGCAAATTGCTCAATATGCGGATCGAAAGCCCGATAAACTCAGTGGTGGACAACAACAACGTGTCGCCTTGGCACGTGCCTTAGCGGTTAATCCAAGTGTTCTCCTCATGGACGAGCCACTTAGTAATCTGGATGCCAAACTTCGCTTGGATATGCGTCAAGCCATTCGAGAAATCCAACACGAAGTAGGAATTACAACTGTTTATGTGACCCACGACCAAGAAGAAGCTATGGCTATTTCAGACCAAATTGCTGTTATGAAAGACGGAGTCATCCAACAAATCGGTCGGCCAAAAGAACTCTATCATAAACCAGCTAATGAGTTTGTAGCAACCTTTATCGGACGCACAAATATTATCCCCGCCACTCTTGAAAAACGGAGCGACGGCGCTTATATCGTATTTTCAGATGGCTATGCCCTTCGAATGCCAGCCCTTGATCATGCTGAGGAGCAAGCCATTCATGTAAGCATTCGTCCTGAAGAGTTTATCAAAGATGAATCTGGAGATATTGAAGGAACTATTAGCGATAGCGTCTATCTTGGACTGAATACTGAATACTTCATCGAAACAGGGTTTGCCTCAAAAATTCAAGTTAGCGAAGAATCAACTTTTGAAGAAGATCTACAAAAAGGCGATCGTATTCGCCTACGAATCAATACTCAAAAATTAAACGTCTTTTCTGCAGATGGTTCACAAAACCTGATAAAAGGAGTCAACCATGGAACGTAAAAAACTAAATATTTGGACAGCCTCCTCTTTCTTCATCTTTCTTACCTATCTTGTCTTTCTCGTTTATCCTATCGTTACCGTGCTCAAGCAAGCACTCATACATGAAGGTCAATTCTCACTAGCTAATTTTGTCACTTTCTTTAGTAAAGCCTACTACTCTGAGACACTTGTTAACAGTTTCAAGGTTTCCATTACCGCTACTGTCACTTCCTTAGTCGTAGGAACCCTATTAGCTTATCTCTTCTCTATGTATGACTTCAAGGGGAAGAAATTTCTACAAATATTGATTATCATTGCTTCCATGTCAGCTCCTTTTGTGGGAGCCTACTCCTGGATTCTCTTACTGGGACGAAACGGGGTCATTACTAAATTCCTGACAAATTCCCTTCATCTTCCAGCTATCGATATTTATGGATTCAAAGGAATTGTACTTGTCTTTACACTGCAACTATTCCCACTGGTATTTCTATACGTTGCTGGGACAATGAAGAGTATTGACAATTCTCTACTTGAAGCAGCTGAAAGTATGGGGTCCTTCGGATTTAAGCGTATCGTAACGGTCATTTTACCTCTCCTAGTTCCAACCTTACTAGCTGCTGCCCTACTTGTATTTATGAGAGCATTCTCAGACTTTGGAACGCCTATGTTGATTGGTGAAGGGTATCGGACTTTCCCCGTCTTGATTTATACCCAATTCATTAGCGAGGTTGGAGGAAATTCTGCTTTTGCATCTGCTTTAGCAATTATGGCGATTATCATTGCCTTGGCAATTTTCCTTATCCAAAAACACATTGCAAATCGCTACAGTTTCAGCATGAATTCGCTCCATCCAATTGAGCCTAAAAAAACTACAAAAGGAAAAATGGCTGCCATTTATGCAACAGTCTACGGAATTATCTTTATCTCTGTTTTACCTCAAATTTACTTGATTTATACTTCTTTTCTAAAAACATCAGGTATGGTATTTGTCAAAGGTTATTCTCTAAACAGTTACAAGGTAGCTTTCAATCGTATGGGCTCTGCTATTTTCAATACCATTCGTATCCCTTTGATTGCCTTAGTTCTAGTTGTTCTATTTGCAACATTTATCTCCTACCTAGCCGTTAGAAAACGGAATTTGTTTACAAACTTAATTGACAGCCTCAGTATGGTTCCTTATATTGTACCAGGAACCGTTCTAGGGATTGCCTTCATTTCTTCCTTCAATACCGGTCTATTTGGAAGTGGATTTCTTATGATTACTGGGACAGCTTTCATCCTGATTATGTCCCTATCTGTCAGAAGATTGCCTTATACTATTCGCTCATCTGTTGCTAGCTTGCAACAAATAGCACCAAGTATTGAAGAAGCCGCTGAAAGCTTAGGAAGTAGCCGTCTCAATACCTTTGCCAAGATTACAACTCCAATGATGCTATCTGGTATTATTTCTGGAGCCATCTTATCTTGGGTCACAATGATTTCAGAACTCTCTACTTCTATCCTCCTCTACAATGTCAAAACAAGAACAATGACTGTAGCCATTTATACAGAAGTTCTCAGAGGAAATTACGGTGTAGCCGCAGCCTTGTCAACTATCCTCACTGTTCTAACAGTAGGTTCCTTGCTCTTGTTCATGAAAATCTCTAAAAGCAACAGCATTACACTTTAGTTTTCCCCCTCAAAAACAGCCGAAAGGATTACCCTCGGCTGTTTTTTCTTATCTTGATATTCTTATCAAATCCCTAGTTCCTAGCAAGCAAGTCTAAACTGATTATACTCAATGAAAATCAAAGAGCAAACTAGGATACTAGCCGCAGGTTGCTCAAAGCACTGCTTTGGGGTTGTAGATAAGACTGACGAAGTCAGCTCAAAACACTGTTTTGAGGTTGTGGATAGAACTGACGAAGTCAGTAACCATATCTACGGCAAGACGACGTTGACACAGTTTGAAGAGATTTTCGAAGAGTATTAAATAGAGGCTTCCTCCATCTTCTCACGTCCTAGTTCTCGGTAACTACGGTCACCAACAACCTCAACGCTAAACTGACCGTCCTCATATTCAAGAATCGTCACGCTACCATTATCGAGACCATGTGGATGCATACCATTGATCAGATAAACAATGGTTCCAATGGTCATTCCATGGCTGACAACGAGAGCATTGCCTCCACCTTGTTCTTCCATTTCTTTGGCAATCGCTTCAAAACCTTCCTTGATTCGGCCACTGAGTTTTTCCCAGCCTTCAGCCCAACCAGCTGTATCGACCTCTACCAAGCCCTCAGCCAGTTCAGCATAAGATAATTGGTGAACATGGTCCACATTAAAGATACGAGGAATAATGCCCATGAAAAGATCACCATCATAAGCTCCATCAAAGCTACCAAAACACCATTCTCTGATCCGCTTGTCCATGCGATAAGGAATTTTTCCCTGCAAGCCAAGCTCGTCAAGGATAATTCCCATTGTCTGAATGGTGCGCCCAGAATCACTGGAATAAGCACGCTCAAACTGCAGACCAGATTCTCGCAAACCGATTCCTAACTCTTGAATCCCTCGTTCACCTTCAGTTGTTAAGGGAGTATCGCTCCAACCTTGCGCGCGACCAATCGTGTTAAACATGGTCTTGCCATGACGTACCAAATACAATCGTACTTTTACCATTTTCCGTCCTCCATTTGCTTCTATTATATCATGGATGATAAAACAAAAGCCACCCAGACAGGCGACTTTTGCAGGAGATTATTATGAAAAAGTTTAGGAGTTCTATTAAATAAAGATATTAGATGAAAATCAAATTCAAACTAAATCAGTGTTATCTGTTTCAAATAATATTAGGAGGTCTTTATTTAATGATTATAGTATACACATCCAACCTTAAATAGAACTTAAAATTTCTCCTATTTTCTTAATTTTTAAAACTATGAATTGGTGCTGGGATTTGTCCTCCACGAGAGATAAAATCAACAGACGAAGCTCCATTGACTTTCATTACTGGAGCTGTACCAAGAAGACCACCAAACTCAATCATATCGCCTTCTTTTCCTTTGGGAATGATACGTACAGCTGTTGTTTTCATGTTAATGACACCAATTGCAGCCTCATCCGCAATCATAGCCGCAATGGTCTCAGCAGGTGTATCTTCTGGGATGGCAATCATATCCAAACCAACAGAACAGATAGCCGTCATGGCCTCCAGTTTTTCTAAATTAAGAGAGCCATTTTGCACTGCCGCAATCATACCCTCATCCTCAGAAACAGGGATAAAGGCACCAGACAAACCACCAACTTGGTTGCAGGCCATCACTCCACCCTTCTTAACTTGGTCATTCAAGAGAGCCAAGGCAGCCGTCGTTCCGTGCGTACCAACTGTTTCTAGCCCCATTTCTTCAAGGACACGTGCCACAGAATCTCCAACCGCAGGAGTTGGTGCCAAACTCAAGTCCACAATACCAAACTCCACACCCAGTCTCTCACTGGCCAACTGACCAACCAATTGACCGATACGAGTGATTTTAAAGGCAGTCTTCTTAACTGTTTCTGCTACTACATCAAAGCTCTGTCCACGAACTTTTTCCAAGGCACGCTTGACCACGCCAGGACCAGAAACTCCGACATTGATGATAACATCTGCTTCCCCAACACCATGGAAGGCACCAGCCATAAATGGATTGTCCTCAACAGCATTAGCGAACACAACCAACTTGGCCGCTCCCATATCTGATAGATTAGCCGTTTCCTTGATAACTCGTCCCATATCCGCCACAGCCGTCATATTGATACCAGACTTGGTTGAGCCGATATTGACTGACGAGCAGACCTTGTCCGTTTCAGCCAGAGCACGAGGAATAGAATTGATGAGAATCTTATCTCCCTTTTGATAACCTTTTTGTACCAAGGCAGAGAAACCACCAATAAAGTCCACACCAATCTCTTTCGCAGCCTTATCAAGCGCTTTTGCCAGAACCACGTAGTCCGTCGCATCTGTCGCTGCCCCAATCAGAGAAATAGGAGTCACCGATACACGCTTATTAACGATTGGAATTCCCAACTCAGCTGCAATTTCATCCCCAACAGCCACTAAATTAGCCGCCTTGGTCGTAATCTTTTGATAAATTTTCTCCGCAGCACGATTGATATCTGGATCGATACAGTCCAAAAGGGAAATTCCCATGGTAATGGTTCTAATATCGAAGTTTTGCTCCTCAATCATGGCGATAGTTTCCGTAACTTGTCTAATATCCATGTGCACCTCCTAGATATTATACATAGCTTCGAAAATCGCTGCACTCTGAATATTGATTTTTACATTCAAAGTTTGTCCAAAAGCTTCAAACTCATTTCGCAGATAAGTAAAATCTTGCTTTTCATCACTAGAGACAACAGCCATCATCGTGAAATATTCATCTAAGACAGTTTGAGAAATATCGTCTATGTTCAAACCCAATTCTGCAATTTTGCCAGAAACACCTGCAACAATTCCAGATTTATCTTTACCAACAACAGTTATAATCGCTTTCATAAGCAAACTCCAATTCTTCTTTTAATAGGAAACCTGAACATTAAACAGGATTCTTTTCAAATAGTATAGCATAATTCTAACGAAAATACTCAAAAACGCCTGCTTACGAAGTTGTTCTTAAGCAAAAAACAATTTCGTAAACAAGCGTCTACTATCCCAACTTATGATGAGTGTTCCCGCTAGGACCGAAATCCTAGCGGTAGACCAGAGCTAGACTAAGAGCACAAGACTCCATCATCATAACACTCAACAAAATTGATGATTTTATACTAATTCGATAATCGCCATTGGCGCTGCATCACCACGACGTGGTTCAGTTTTAAGGATACGAGTGTATCCACCGTTACGTTCAGCATAACGAGGTGCGATTTCTGAGAACAATTTTTGAAGTGCTGTAGTAGAAGTGTACTTATCAGTTGCTTCATCATAGTTTTCAGATGCGATTTCATTACGTACGAAAGCAGCTGCTTGACGACGTGCATGCAAATCACCACGTTTACCTAGAGTAATCATTTTTTCAACAGTTTTACGGATTTCTTTAGCACGAGCTTCAGTTGTCACGATTGATTCGTTGATCAAAAGGTCAGTTGTCAAATCACGAAGCATTGCTTTACGCTGTGAGCTAGTGCGTCCTAGTTTACGGTAAGCCATTTATTCCTCCTTTATTTATCTTTTAATCCAAGACCCAAATCAATGAGTTTGAGTTTCACTTCTTCCAAACTCTTGCGTCCAAGATTTCGTACTTTCATCATCTCTGCTTCAGATTTTTCTGTCAAATCATGCACAGTATTGATACCGGCACGTTTTAAACAGTTGTATGAACGCACAGACAAGTCCAGTTCCTCAATCGTACGATCCAAAATACGGTCGTCAGATTCAGTATCAGCTTCTTTCATCACTTCAGTTGACTTAGCAATCTCAGTAAGATTTGTAAACAAATCAAGATGTTCTGTCAAAATACGTGCTGAAAGCCCTAAAGCATCTTCTGGAATAATTGTTCCATTTGTCAAGATTTCAAGGGTTAATTTGTCAAATCCATCATTGCTACCTACACGAGCAGGTTCCACTTGATAGTTGACTTTTGTAACTGGTGTATAAATAGAATCTACAGCAAGTGTTCCAACTGGTGCATTATCTTTTTTATTTTCATCAGCAGGTACATATCCACGACCACTGTTAACAGTCATAGTCGCTTTTAGGGAAGAACCTTCACCGATTGTAAAGAGATAATGATCTGGATTTACAATTTCAATATCGCTATCTGTCAAAATGTCACCAGCTGTTACTTCAGCAGGACCTTCAACATCTAGTTCGATGATTTTTTCGTCTTCAACGTACGATTTCACTGCAATTCCTTTAATGTTCAGAATGATTTGCATCACGTCTTCACGAACACCTGGAACTGTGTCAAACTCATGTAACACACCATCAATATTGATAGATGTCACAGCTGCTCCTGGTAGAGAAGCTAGAAGTACACGACGAAGAGAGTTACCAAGAGTTGTACCGTAGCCACGTTCAAGTGGTTCAATTACAAACTTGCCATAATCTTTATTTTCATCAATTTTTGTTATATTTGGTTTTTCAAACTCGATCATTTAGTTACTCCCTCTTAAACGAAAAGCAGTGTAATGCGATGATTATACACGGCGACGTTTTGGAGGACGAGCACCATTGTGTGGCACTGGAGTCACATCACGAATTGCTGTTACTTCAAGACCAGCGGCAGCAAGCGCACGAATAGCTGACTCACGACCAGAACCTGGACCTTTTACAGTAACTTCAACTGATTTAAGACCGTGTTCTTGTGCAGATTTAGCAGCAGCTTCAGAAGCCATTTGAGCAGCGAATGGTGTAGATTTACGAGAACCTTTGAAACCAAGAGCACCAGCTGATGACCAAGCAATTGCATTACCATGCACATCAGTAATCATAACAATAGTGTTATTAAATGTAGCGTGAATATGAGCAATACCAGATTCGATATTCTTTTTCACACGACGTTTACGTGTTGGTTTAGCCAAGACTTTTACCTCCTATATTATTTTTTCTTACCAGCAATCGCAACAGCTTTACCTTTACGAGTGCGAGCGTTGTTTTTAGTGTTTTGTCCACGGACAGGAAGTCCACGACGGTGACGGATACCACGGTATGAACCGATTTCCATCAAACGTTTAATATTCAAGTTTACTTCACGACGAAGGTCACCTTCAACTTTGATTGCATCCACTTCACGACGGATAGCATCTTCTTGATCTGATGTAAGATCACGTACACGAACATCTTCTGAGATTCCAGCAGCAGCCAAAATTTTCTTAGATGTTGCAAGTCCGATACCATAAACATAAGTCAATGAGATTACTACGCGTTTGTCATTTGGAATGTCAACTCCAGCAATACGAGCCATGTTTTCTCCTTTCTATCTTATCCTTGACGTTGTTTGTGTTTTGGATTTGCTGGGCAAATTACCATAACACGACCATTACGACGAATAACTTTACAGTATTCGCAAATTGGTTTGACCGATGGTCTTACTTTCATTTCTTATCCCTCCAAGTTTTTCGATTATTTAAAGCGGTAAGTGATACGTCCACGTGTCAAGTCATATGGACTCATTTCGACAGTAACACGATCTCCCGCTAAAATACGAATATAGTTTTTACGAATTTTACCAGAAACTGTTGCTAAAATCTGATGTCCATTTTCAAGTTCAACCGTAAACATTGCATTCGGCATTGTATCAACTACTTTGCCTTCAACTTCAATCACATCGTCTTTTGCCACGCAAAAGCACCTCCATAAATTTCGATTCGATGCCTCTAGACACAGAGACAACAATTATAAGTCAGACTATCTCAGTATAACATTTATAGCGAATTTTTGCAAGTGTGAAAAACGCTTTATTTCAAATTTGTCAATACTTTTTCGATATCTGAGAAGACATCATTGATATCTTGATTACCTTCGATGTCATGAACCAAACCTTTGGCACGGTAGTGAGCAATGATTGGTTCCCCTTGAGCAATATTCACATCCAAACGACGTTTTACTGTCTCAGGCTTATCATCTTCACGTTGGTAGTAATCTTCTTCTTTATAGTCAACTGGTGGGTTAAAGACCTTATGGAAAGTTTCTCCAGTTACGCGGTGGATGATACGGCCACTCAAACGTTCCAAGAGGCTGTCAGGATTCACTTCAATGTTGATGACACCTTCTAGTTCAATGCCAAGTTCAGCCAATGTTTTGTCCAAGGCATGAGCTTGTTCGATTGTACGTGGGTAACCATCCAACAAGAATCCTGTTTCTTTAATATCATCTTGTGAAAGACGTTCTTTTACGATCCCATTTGTAACTTCATCAGGAACCAATTCACCCTTGTCAATATATAACTTAGCAAGAACACCCATTTCAGTTTGATTTGCCATTGCAGCGCGGAACATATCACCTGTTGAGATATGTGCAACATGGAATTGTTCTACGATTTTCGCTGCTTGAGTTCCCTTACCTGCACCCGGTAAGCCCATAATCAAAAGATTCATGATCTGATCTCCTTATTTTATTTTTAAATAGAAGCAAAAAATCTTTTCACCCCTATTTAAAAACAAAATAGAAGAGGGGAGACCAAACTCTCACAAATGTCAGAGTTTAAACCTCCACTCCCTCAGCATTTACTGACTCAGTAAATACTTTTATTCTGTTCTGTCCATGAAACCAACATACTTACGTTTCAATAGGTAACCTTCCAATTGTTTGATTCCTTCGATACCTGTAGAGATAATGATCAAGAGACTTGTTCCCCCAAAGGCAACAACATCAGAAAGACCAAATACATCTTTAGCTGCAATCGGCAAAATGGAAATCACACCAAGGAAGAGGGAACCAACAGTTGCAAGACGACGAAGAAGTTTAGACATATATTCTTCTGTACCTTTACCAGGACGAACTCCATGGATATAGGCACCGCTCTTTTGTAGGTTCTCTGCCGCTTTTTCAGGATTAATCTGTACAAACGTATAGAAGAATGTAAAGAGAATAATCAATAAAGCATACATGGCAATACCAGTTGGAGAAGTGGTTGCCAACATCTCTTGTGCTACCCTTACCCAAGCCCAATCATGACCTGTAGCACTCAAAAACTGAAGAATCGCCGCAGGCGCTGCAGTAATCGAACTGGCAAAGATAACAGGAATAACTCCAGCAGGGTTTACCTTCAATGGAAGGTAAGAGCTAGATGGAGCACCTTGTGCAACCTTAGTATATTGGATTGGAATTTTGTATTCTGCTTGTTGAACATAAGTTGTAAAGTAAATAATCAACAATACAGTAATAATCAAAATGATTACGAAAATGATAGATGAAGTGATACGGCTACTTGGGACGTTCACAAAGTAGTCCACATAGATGCCCTGAATCATCTCTGGAATTGAGGCAACAATCCCGGCAAAGATAATCATGGAAACACCGTTTCCGTATCCCTTATCTGTAATTTGCTCACCCAACCAAGTGACAATCATACTACCAGCTGTTAAGATGATACCAATCGTCAGAAAAACTTGTGGAGTTAAAGCAGTTTTAATCAATTGAGCTCCAGCCAAGGTATTAAAACCAGCTGTAATCCCGATAGATTGCACAAAAGCGAGAACTAGAGCAATATAACGAGTGGCTTGATTCAATTTTCTTCGGCCTACTTCCCCTTGTTTTCCCCACTCTACAAACTTGGGTAAAATATCCATTTGCAAGAGCTGGACAACAATAGAAGCGGTGATATAAGGACTAACTCCTAGGGCAAAAATCGAAAAGTTTTTTAGGGCATTCCCTGAGACCAAGCTCAACATGTTTAAGAAGGATAATCCACTTAAAGCATTCAAGCTATTGGCATTCACACCAGGAACTGTAATGCTAGTCCCGATACGAAAGACCAAAACGATAAAAATTGTAAATAAAATTTTTGATCGAACCTGCTTGACTTTAAGAGCTTCTCTTAATAATTTAAAAAACATAGGTCACCTCTCTTAGATGACTTCTACTGAACCACCTTTAGCAGTGATAGCTTCTTCAGCTGATTTAGAGAATTTAGCTGCTTTCACAGTCAATTTCTTAGTCAACTCACCGTTACCAAGAATTTTAATACCTGATTTTTCAGCTTTAACAATTCCTGCTTCGATAAGAACAACTGGAGTTACTTCAGCACCATCTTCAAAGACGTTCAATTGGTCAAGGTTCACAATTGCGTATTCTTTAGCGTTGATGTTAGTGAATCCACGTTTTGGAAGACGACGGAACAATGGAGTTTGTCCACCTTCAAAACCAAGGCGAACTCCGCCACCGCTACGAGCTTTTTGACCTTTTTGACCACGACCAGATGTTTTACCGTTACCTGATGAAGTACCACGACCAACGCGGTTACGTACTTTACGAGAACCTTCTGCAGGTTTCAATTCATGAAGTTTCATTTTTATTTTCTCCTCTTTTGTAAAATGCTAGCGCCGATAAGGGAGAAAAGGTTGTCTCCCCCATCAACTCGCCTATACGACGTCATCATAGATGACTATATCTAGTTTTAGGGGATGGTATAGTGCACATCCCCTAAAAATTCATTAGTTTACTTCTTCAACTGTTACCAAGTGAGATACTGCTGTGATCATACCACGGATAGCAGCGTTATCTTCTTTAATAACAGAGCTGTTCAATTTGCCAAGTCCAAGTGCTACAACAGTTTTACGTTGTGATGGAATGCGTCCGATTGGAGACTTAGTCAAAGTAATTTTAATTTGAGCCATTTTATCCCCTTTCTTATGCCAAATCAGAAACTGAAATACCACGAAGGGCAGCAACTTCTTCAGCGCGTTTCAATTGTTTCAAACCTTCAACAGTTGCACGAACAATGTTGATTGGAGTGTTAGAACCAAGTGATTTAGATGTAATATCTGCCACACCTGCCAATTCCACAACGGCACGAACTGCACCACCAGCGGCAACTCCAGAACCTTCTACAGCAGGTTTCAACAATACTTTAGCTCCACCGAATTCTGAAAGAACTTCGTGTGGGATTGTTGTTCCAACCATAGGAACTTCGATCAAGTTTTTCTTAGCATCATCTACTGCTTTACGGATTGCTTCTGGAACTTCTTGAGCTTTACCAGTACCAAATCCTACGCGACCGTTGTGGTCACCAACAACAACAAGAGCTGCGAAACGAAGACGACGTCCACCTTTAACAACTTTTGTAACACGGTTGACAGCAACTACGCGTTCTTCTAATTCAACTGCATTGTCTTTAAATGCCATTTTCTAGTGTCCTCCTATTAGAATTTCAATCCGTTTTCACGAGCTGCATCAGCCAAAGCTTTCACACGTCCGTGATATAGATATCCACCGCGGTCGAACACCACTTCTGAAATACCTTTAGCGTTTGCACGTTCTGCAACGAGTTTACCGACAGCAACGGCTTGTTCAGTTTTAGTTCCTTTTGAAACTTCTTTGTCAAGAGTTGAAGCACTTGCGAGCGTTACACCCGCTACGTCATCAATCACTTGAGCGTAGATGCCTGTATTAGAACGGAATACGTTCAAACGTGGGCGATCAGCAGTTCCAGAGAGTTTTCCGCGAACGCGACGGTGGCGTTTTTGGCGGAGTTTGTTTTTATCTGGTTTTGAAATCACAGTTTTCACCTCTTTAGTTTTAAATCGTGTGCTATGCACAAAGTTGGAAAATAGGTTGGTGGTTGAAAATCAACCACTCAACATTATTTACCTGTTTTACCTTCTTTACGGCGAACGAATTCACCAACGTAACGGATACCTTTACCTTTATATGGTTCTGGTGAACGAAGGCTACGTACGTAAGCAGCTGTTTGCCCAACTACTTCTTTTGAAATTCCGCTAACAACGATTGTTGTTGGGTTTGGAAGTTCAAAAGTAATTCCTTCTGGAGCTTCAACTTCGTCTGGATGAGATTTACCAACAGCCAAAACAAGTTTAGATCCTTGAAGTTGTGCACGGTAACCAACCCCGCGCATTTCAAGTTCTTTCTTGAATCCTTCTGATACACCAACAACCATGTTGTTCAAAAGGGCACGAGTAGTTCCGTGGATAGTTTTCATTTCTTTTGAATCGTTTGGACGGTGAAGAGTTACTTCAGTGCCTTCCACACGGATTTCAATATCTTTTGAGAACTCACGAGTAAGTTCTCCTTTAGGTCCTTTTACAGTTACAAGGTTGTCATTGTTAGTGAGTTCAACACCAGCAGGCAACACGATAACTTTATTACCAATACGTGACATGTTTATTTTCTCCTGTTAAATTGTCAGGCCAGAACGGCCAGTTTTCACGGGGGCTAAATCGATTTCTCGATTTAAAGGAACATTTAGGTTTCAATTTCAAAGTGAATCTAGGCATCGTCTCGCAGGCATAACTTTGGGTTAGGCAAGAGACGATAACGAAGAGTCACAAAGAAATTGGGAGCTAAATATTACCAAACGTAAGCGATAACTTCTCCACCAACATTCTTTTGGCGTGCTTCTTTATCAGTAAGCAAACCTTCAGAAGTTGAAAGGATAGCAATTCCAAGTCCGTTAAGAACTTTTGGAAGGTCTTCACGTTTTTTGTAGACACGAAGTCCTGGTTTAGAAACACGTTTCAAGTTAGTGATAACTTTTTCACCGTTTGGTCCGTATTTAAGGAATACACGGATGATGCCTTGTTTGTCATCTTCGATGATTTCAACGTTTTTTACAAAACCTTCGCGTTTAAGGATTTCAGCAATCCCTTTTTTGATGTTTGATGCAGGTACTTCAAGTACTTCGTGTTTAGCTTGGTTAGCGTTACGAATACGAGTTAGGAAGTCTGCGATTGGGTCAGTCATAACCATTTTGTTTTTCTCCTCTTACTAGTAGTTTGCAAGTTGCACTTGCTAGTTAATGATTGAGCTAGGCTCAGATAGTATTGATACATTCAAATGAGAAAACTCTTATTTGAACACGAGCTACAACCTGGGCAAAAAAGATAAATTTGTTTTGGAGCATCGCTCCTACACCAAATTTCCTATTTTTGCTGTGGTTGTTACGCTCTTTGTATCATGATATTACCAAGATGCTTTTGTTACACCAGGGATTTGTCCTTTGTAAGCTAATTCACGGAAGCAAACACGGCAAAGTTTAAATTTGCGGTAAACTGAATGTGGACGACCACATTTTTCACAACGAGTATAAGCTTGAGTAGAGAACTTCGCTGGACGTTTGTTCTTAGCAATCATTGATTTTTTAGCCATTAGATTTACCTCCTATATTATTTTGCAAAAGGCATTCCAAGGCCTGTAAGCAATGCACGTGACTCTTCGTCAGTGTTAGCAGTTGTTACGATAACGATGTCAAGACCACGAGTTTTGTCAACGTCATCGAAGTTGATTTCTGGGAAGATCAATTGTTCTTTCACACCAAGTGTGTAGTTTCCGCGTCCATCAAATGATTTTGTTGGAACACCGTGGAAGTCACGTACACGTGGAAGTGAAACTGAAACCAATTTATCCAAGAATTCGTACATACGTTCACCACGAAGGGTAACTTTTGCACCGATCGCAACACCTTCACGAAGACGGAAGCCGGCGATTGATTTTTTAGCTTTAGTGATAAGTGGTTTTTGACCTGAGATAAGTGCCAATTCTTCAGCAGCTTTTTCAAGGCTTTTAGCGTTTGATACAGCTTCACCAACACCCATGTTCAAAACGATCTTATCTACTTTAGGCACAGCCATCACTGATGAGTAGTTGAATTGTTCTGTCAAAGCAGGAACTACTTCATTAAGATATTTTTCTTTTAAACGATTTGCCATTATACTTCTCCTTTCCTTCGTGATTAATCAAGCACTTCGCCTGATTTTTTGTTGTAGCGAACTTTTTTACCGTCTACAAATTTGTAACCAACACGACCAGCTACACCATTTTTGTCCAAAACTTGAACGTTTGATACGTGGATAGCTGCTTCTTTCTCGATGATCCCACCTTGAGGAAGCTCGTTAGTTGGACGTTGGTGTTTCTTAACGATGTTAACACCTTCAACGATAACTTTGTTTACTTTTGGAAGGGCAGTAAGGACAACAGCTTCTGTTCCCTTATCTTTACCAGCGATTACGCGAACTTTGTCGCCTTTTTTTACAAACATTAGGTTTCTCCTTGATTTTTCTTACGCCCATAAGGGCACCCTAGCTTGAAGCTAGGGGACTAGTTTGTTTCTAAAAATTAAAGTACTTCTGGAGCAAGTGACACAATCTTCATGAAGCCACCTTCACGCAATTCACGTGCAACTGGGCCAAAGATACGTGTTCCGCGAGGAGTTTTGTCTTCACGGATGATAACTGCTGCGTTTTCGTCAAATTTGATGTATGAACCATCAGCACGACGAGCACCTGATTTAGTACGAACGATAACTGCTTTAACAACGTCACCTTTTTTAACCGCACCACCAGGAGTAGCTTGTTTTACAGATGCCACGATAACATCACCGATGTTTGCAAATTTACGTCCTGAACCACCAAGAACTTTGATAGTCAAGATTTCGCGAGCACCGCTGTTGTCTGCGACTTTCAAACGAGTTTCTGTTTGAATCATTTCAGTTTTCTCCTTTCAGGTTTGATTAGATGATGACCGCTTCTTCAACAACTTCTACAAGACGGAAACGTTTTGTAGCTGAAAGCGGACGAGTTTCCATGATACGTACGATATCGCCTTCTTTGGCAACATTGTTTTCATCATGAGCTTTGTATTTTTTAGAGTAGTTAATACGTTTACCATAGACTGGGTGGTTACGTTTTGTTTCAACTACAACTGTGATTGTCTTGTCCATTTTGTCAGATACAACACGTCCAACAAGAACTTTACGATTATTGCGTTCCATTGAAATTTCTCCTTCCCTAGTCTATTATTTCGCTTCAGATTGAACTGTTTTGATACGAGCGATTTGTTTTTTAACTTCTTTCAAGCGAGCTGTTTGTTCCAATTGTCCAGTAGCAGCTTGGAAACGAAGTTCAAACAATTCTTTTTTCAATTCGTTTTCGCGCTTCGCGAGTTCTTCTTGAGAAAGACCACGAAGTTCTTTAACAAATTCTTTTACTTCATTAAGTTTCATGCCTTCTCCTTATTCTGCTTCACGTTTTACGAATTTACATTTAACTGGCAATTTGTGGCTAGCAAGACGAAGCGCTTCGCGAGCGATCTCTTCAGATACACCAGCGATTTCGAACATCACTTTACCACGTTTAACTGGTGCTACCCAACCTTCAGGTGCCCCTTTACCAGATCCCATACGCACACCGATAGCTTTAGCAGTGTATGATTTGTGTGGGAAGATTTTAATCCAAACTTTACCACCACGTTTCATGTAACGAGTCATGGCGATACGAGCAGCTTCGATTTGGCGGTTAGTGATCCAGTGGCTAGTTGTAGCTTGAAGACCGTATTCACCGAATGCTACTTCTTTTCCACCTTTTGCTTCACCGCGCATTTTTCCACGGAATTCACGACGGTGTTTAACACGTTTAGGTACTAACATTGGTTATTTACCTCCTTTAGTGTTTTTGCGAGCTGGAAGAACTTCACCACGGTAGATCCATACTTTAACACCAAGTTTACCGTATGTAGTATCTGCTTCTTCCCAAGCGTAATCGATATCTGCACGAAGTGTGTGAAGCGGAACAGTTCCTTCAGAGTATCCTTCAGCACGGGCGATATCTGCACCGTTCAAACGACCTGATACTTGAGTTTTGATTCCTTTAGCTCCAGCACGCATTGCACGTTGGATTGCTTGTTTTTGTGCACGACGGAAAGCAACACGTTGCTCCAATTGACGAGCAATTCCTTCACCTACAAGGTGAGCATCCAAATCAGGTTGTTTGATTTCGATGATGTTGATGTGTACTTGTTTTCCAGTCAATTTGTTAAGTTTTGCACGGAGTGCATCAACGTTAGCACCACCTTTACCGATAACCATACCTGGTTTAGCAGTGTGAAGTGAAACGTTAACTTTGTTTACTGCGCGTTCGATTTCAATAGTTGAAACTGCTGCGTCAGCAAGTTCTTTTTGAACGAATTTACGGATTGCAAGATCTTCATGAAGGTAATCCGCGTATTCTTTTTCAGCATACCATTTGGCATCCCAATCACGGATGATGCCGACACGCATACCAATTGGATGTACTTTTTGACCCACGATTTTACCTCCTTATTTTTCTGCAACAGCTACAGTGATGTGAGCTGTACGTTTGTTGATTGGTGAAGCTGAACCTTTCGCACGTGGACGGAAACGTTTCATAGTTGGTCCTTCGTTTGCGAATGCTTCAGATACTACCAAGTTAGCTTTATCCAAACCAAAGTTGTTTTCAGCGTTAGCTACAGCTGAGTTCAAAACTTTCAAGATGATTTCAGCAGCTTTGTTTGGAGTGAATGTCAAGATTGCGATTGCATCGGCTACGCTTTTACCACGGATGTTATCAAGAACAAGACGTGATTTACGAGGTGAAACACGTACTGTACGAGCCATTGCTTTAGCTGAAGTAATTTCTGCCATTTATGTTCTCCTTATTTTCTACGTGTTTTCTTGTCGTCTGCAGCGTGACCTTTGTAAGTACGAGTTGGTGCAAATTCACCAAGTTTGTGACCTACCATGTCTTCTTGGATGTAAACAGGTACGTGTTTACGTCCGTCATAAACTGCGATAGTGTAACCAATGAAACTTGGGAAGATCGTTGAACGACGTGACCAAGTTTTAATAACTTTTTTCTTTTCGTCGTTAGCTTGAGCTTCAACTTTTTTCATCAAATGCTCATCGACGAAAGGTCCTTTTTTAAGACTGCGTCCCATTTTTATATTTTCTCCTTTAAATGTTGTACCACAGCGGCTTGCGCTCCTATGGAGCGCTACCGAGCTGGCGGATTTACTAGTTGCTTAAGCGACTAGTTTAATATTATTTCTCGTTGCGACGACGAACGATAAGTTTGTCAGATTTCGCTTTCTTGTTACGAGTTTTAAGACCAAGAGCAGGTTTGCCCCATGGAGTAGATGGTGCTTTACGACCAACTGGTGCTTTACCTTCACCACCACCGTGTGGGTGATCGTTAGGGTTCATTACAGAACCACGAACTGTTGGGCGGATACCTTTCCAACGGCTACGTCCTGCTTTACCAAGGTTTACAAGTCCATGTTGTTCGTTTCCGACAACACCAACTGTAGCACGGCAAGTTCCAAGAATCATACGAACTTCACCTGATTGAAGACGAACAAGTACGTATTTACCTTCAGAACCCAATACTTGAGCAGATGCTCCAGCAGCACGTACCAATTCACCACCACGACCTGGTTTCAACTCGATGTTGTGGATCAAAGTACCAACTGGGATGTTAGCAAGTGGAAGAGCGTTTCCGACTTTGATATCTGCTTCTGGACCTGAAACGATACGTTGACCAACTTCAAGACCTTTTGGAGCGATGATGTACGCTTTCACACCGTCAGTGTAGTGTACAAGAGCGATATTTGCAGAACGGTTTGGATCGTACTCGATTGTTTTAACAACTGCTTCAACGTTGTCTTTGTTACGTTTGAAGTCAACCAAACGGTAGAAACGTTTGTGTCCACCACCTTGGTGACGAACTGTGATACGACCGTTGTTGTTACGACCAGCCTTGCTCTTCAATGCAACAAGCAATGATTTTTCAGGAGTGCTTGTTGTGATTTCAGCGAAATCCAAAGAAGTCATATTACGGCGACCGTTTGTTGTTGGTTTATAAACACGAATTCCCACGATATTTCCTCCTTAGATTATTCAGCTTCAGCAGCAAACAACTCGATTGCTTTTGAATCAGCTGTAAGTGTGATGATAGCTTTTTTAGTTTTGTTAGTAAAACCAGTGTAACGTCCAACACGTTTAGCTTTTGGTTTTACGTTGATTGTGTTAACGTTGGCAACTTTAACACCTTCGAAAGCAGCTTCAACAGCTTGCTTGATCAAAAGTTTGTGTGCACGAGTGTCAACTTCAAATACATATTTTCCTGCTTCAAGTTGAGCCATTGAGCTTTCAGTGATGACAGGTTTTTTGATAACATCATACAAATTCATTATGCAAGAACCTCCTCGATTTTAGAGATAGCTGCTTGAGTAACAAGAAGTTTGTCACTATTTGCGATGTCAAGAACACTTGCAGTTGTAGCAGTCGCAACTTTCACGTTTGGAAGGTTACGAGCTGAGAGAGCTGCGAATTCGTTTCCTTCTTCAAGAATAACAAGGACTTTAGAATCGATGCTCAAAGCTGCAAGAACTTTTGCAAATTCAGCAGTTTTTGGAGCTGTAAATTCAAGAGAATCAACGGCTACAAATTTATTTTCAGCAACTTTTTCTGAGTAAACAGATTTAAGCGCAAGGCGACGAACTTTTTGAGGAAGTTTGTACGCATAGCTACGTGGAGTTGGTCCGAAGACGATTCCACCACCACGCCATTGTGGAGAGCGGATAGAACCTTGACGAGCACGTCCAGTTCCTTTTTGACGCCATGGTTTGCGTCCACCACCTGAAACAGCTGAGCGGTTTTTAACTGCGTGAGTTCCTTGACGAAGGCTAGCACGTTGGCTGATGATCACATCAAACACAACAGATTGGTTTGGTTCGATACCAAAGATTGCATCGTTAAGAACAACTTCGCCAGCTTGTTTACCAGTTTGGTCGAATAATGTTACATTTGCCATTTTGACTGTATTCCCCTTTCCTTATTATTTACCAGCTTTAACTGCTGACTTGATAGTGATAAGAGATTTCTTAGCACCTGGTACGTTACCTTTGATAAGGATAACGTTCTTTTCTGGAACAACTTGTACAACCTCAAGGTTTTGAATTGTTACGCGGTCACCACCCATACGTCCTGCAAGGTTTTTACCTTTGAATACGCGGTTAGGTGCAACAGGTCCCATAGAACCTGGACGACGGTGATAACGAGAACCGTGAGCCATTGGTCCACGTGATTGTCCGTGGCGTTTGATAACACCTTGGAAACCTTTACCTTTAGAAGTACCAGTTACGTCAACAACGTCTCCAGCTGCGAATGTTTCAACTGTGATTTCAGCACCAACTTCCAAGCCTTCAACGTTTTTGAATTCACGAATGAAGCGCTTAGGAGCCGTGTTAGCTTTCGCTACATGTCCTTTAGCAGGTTTGTTGCTCAATACTTCGCGTTTGTCATCGAAACCAACTTGGATAGCGTTGTATCCGTCTGTTTCAACAGTTTTAACTTGAAGAACAACGTTTGGAGTTGCTTCAATAACTGTTACAGGGATCAATTCGCCAGCTTCAGTGAAGATTTGAGTCATTCCCACTTTTTTCCCTAAGATTCCTTTTGTCATGAGAAAATAGTTCCTTTTCTATATTTTTATTCAAAAAGTTTTTAACGAGCGTTTTTTATGCTCAAGTCTAAGATACAAAGGGCGTCAAACTCAAAGTGAAAATAGGAAACTGACGCAGTGTCTAGTAGACACTAGGAAGTTTATCTTTTTCACACCGAGTTTAGCCCGTGTTCAATTATATTGAAACACCAGCCTCTGCTCTTTTATATTTTAGATTAAAGTTTGATTTCTACGTTTACACCACTTGGAAGATCCAATTTCATCAAAGCATCAACTGTTTTTTGAGTTGGGTTAACGATATCGATCAAACGTTTGTGTGTACGCATTTCAAATTGTTCGCGAGAGTCTTTGTATTTGTGAGTCGCACGAATGATTGTGTAGAGGCTACGTTCAGTTGGAAGTGGGATTGGACCCGCAACTTGTGCACCTGTACGAGTAGCTGATTCTACGATTTTTGCAGCCGCTGTGTCAAGCGTACGGTGTTCGTAAGCTTTCAAACGGATACGGATTTTTTTGTTTGCCATCTTTTTTCTCCTTTTCGTCTATTTAAGATAATAGGCTAGCTCCACAAGAAAACCGACGCGGAGTTGCGTGGCAATGCAACCGAGCGTGTCGCAACCTCTTGCATCAAAGCTAAAGCTGTAATTTACAGCACCATAATAGAATAACACAAAGCCCCTGCGATTGCAAGGGATTTGTTGCTATTTTTTCGTTTTTTTACAATGAAACTGTTTTCCTATTTTTTCTTTTTAAAATTAGGGATTTTCTTCTATATAAACTGACTCCTCTTGGCATCAAATTTATCTTCTGATTGGTTCACTAGAATGTCCGCCCTTGACTCAGTTTCTTTATAGTATCGCAGATACTGCTCCCGTCTCATCTGATGGCTAGCCAATATAAAGGATGCATCGCGATTTCTCACTGTCGTATCTCGATCTAGACGCCTTTTTAATTCGGTCTCCTCATCCGTGTAGAAACAGATGGTTTTGTCAAAGAGTTCTTTGGGTAAAAAGCCAACAGACATCCCTTCGACAATCAGAATTGGCTTTGCTCCAGACAAGACCTCACTAGCTTTCCAAGGTTCTTCAATTGTTAAGATATCCATGCCAGCCTTTAAAGCGAGAATGTCTCTTTCTAAACTTACCAGTTCATGAGCCACAGGTAAACAAGCGGTCACTTTTTGGTCTGGAGTCTCGTTTGGCACCACTAAATGACGATTTGAAGCAATGTAAGGATCGGTTTCCAATAAGTTTACCTTTGCAGAATCTAGGGTTTGGTACAATTCCTGTGCAAAGGTTGACTTGCCTGAAGCTCCATGACCGTATATTCCCAGTGTCCTGACTTTCCCCGTCTCGATCTCTGAGACTAGTTGGTCTACTAAGTCTTTTTTCTTCATTCTCTCTTCACCTGTTCATAGCTTTCTTTTCCGTCATTAAGCTTGTCCCAAATCACTACTTGCCCACTTTGGAGCGATTTTTGCACATCTATGATGCGTTGATTGGACGAACCTCGAAACTGGAGCATGAGATTTCTCTTAGTTCGATCGTATCGTCCATCAACCAGAATGTCAATCAATGATAAGAGTTCCAGTTTATCTTGTGTCTCCAACATCATTTCTTCCCAAGTGTAGCCCGTCCAGGACCAGATGTCTTTTTCTGGCAATTCCTTTCGGATGCGTTTAACCAGAGGTAAGAGAATCCCAGTATTGAGAAAGGGCTCCCCTCCCAGCAAGGTCAATCCTTGAACATAGGGCTGGGCAAGGTCTGCCATGATCTGTTCTTCTAGCTCTGCTGTATAGGGAATGCCAGCATTGAAGGACCAGGTAGCTACATTATAGCATCCCTCGCAGTGAAACATGCAACCTGATACATAGAGAGAGTTGCGCACTCCTTCTCCATCTACAAAGTTAAAGGCCTTGTAGTCAATGATACGCCCTTGACTTAGCTCCTCACTTTTCCATTCTTGTGGTTTTGGATTATTCATTCGCTACCTCTATCCAATAACGCTCCACACCATTGCGAACATCCTCAATGAGACCTCCATTTGCTAGAATAACTACTCTGCTAGCAGGATTCTTCACGCTACAGGTCACTAGAGCTTTCTTGATGTTCTTTTCCTTAGCAACTTGCAAGCCCTGACGGAGAGTCTCTTTTGCATAACCCTTGCCTCTTTCAGATGGACGAATGGAGTAGCCAATGTGGCCAGCATAATTCAGTAACCCCTCATTCAGTCTCAATCGCAGATTCAAAAACCCTAGAGCATGACCTGCATCATCAAATGATACAAATTGAATAGAAGGAACACGATTTTCAGGCAAGTTTATTCCCATTTCTTTTTGCATATTTGTTTCCAACCACTCTTCATACACAAAGTTCTCTGTATCCCAAAATCCGCCATCATGGGCTGATTGGCTCTTTTCAAACTCTGCCATCATCTCTAAAACTGTTTCTTTATCTGCTAATCTTGGTCTGCGTAATTCCATCCTTACCTCCCACTAAGAGAAAAGCGAGAGCCGACTCTCATACTCTTCGAAAATCTCTTCAAACCACGTCAGCATCGCCTTACCGTACTCAAGTACAGCCTGCGGCTAGCTTCCTAGTTTGCTCTTTGATTTTCATTGAGTATCACTTTTATTTTTTCTTGTTCTTGTTTAAAAATTGTTCTCTGAGGTTGAGCAAGCGTTCTTTCTTACCAGCTCCACCTTTAGAGTGTTTCTCGTGATAACGGGTCACTTGTGCGCGACCCTTATCGTCTAATTGATATTTCCCCATCTCATTTCTTTCTAATTTGTTACTTGATGCCCAGCTATTTTAATCGTTGAGCCATTCATATGTTTGACACGCGCAGCGATTTCCTTGTGACGTCCATTAACCATCGGACGCGCTTGAGGATTGCCTAGATAGCCACAAGTCCGTTTAACAACGTCTACTGTTTTAGGGTCGCTATTGCCACAGTTTGGACAAGCAAATCCTCTCTCAGTTGGTTCAAAATCCCCTTCAAAGTCACACTTGTAGCAACGGTCTATTGGAGTATTGGTTCCAAGATAACCCACACGGTCATAAGCATAATCCCAGACAGCTTCCAAGGCTTTAGGATTTTGCTGGAGGACTGGATACTCACAATAATGGATGAAACCACCTGACGCACCCGCTTCTGGATAGACTTTCTCAAAGTCCAATTTTTCAAACGGTGTTGGATTTTTACGAACATCGTAGTGGAAAGAGTTGGTGTAGTATTCCTTGTCTGTGATATCAGGAATAGAGCCAAACTTGTCTGTATCTAATCGACAGAAACGGTCTGTCAAGCTTTCGGACGGTGTTGAGTAGATAGAGAAATGATAACCATATTGGTCTGACCACTCTTCTACACGGCGTTTCATATCTCGAATGATGTCTAGCGTGAATTCCTTGGCTTCTGGATTGTGTTCCCAGCTATTTCCAAAGAAAACTGTCGCTACTTCATACAAGCCGATATAGCCCAGCGAAACTGTCGCACGACGATTCTTAAAGAGCTGGTCAACACTCTCTTCTTTACCTAGACGATGGCCAAAAGCACCGTACTGATAAAGAATAGGAGCATTTGCCGGTGTCGCTTCCTTGGTTCGTTCGACACGGTAAACCAGAGCATCCTCAGCGATATTCATCCGCTCGTTGAAGATTTCCCAGAACTTATTCATGTCGCCCTCAGACTCAAGAGCAATACGAGGCAGGTTAACTGTCACAACGCCTAGATTCATCCGACCCGAATTGACTTCTACACCATTCTCATCTTTCCATCCTTGAAGGAAAGAACGGCAGCCCATAGGAACTTTGAAAGAACCTGTCAAGTCAACAATCTTATCATAGGATAAGACATCCGGATACATCCGTTTAGTTGCACACTCGAGGGCCAACTGTTTGATGTCGTAGTTAGGCGAACCTTCCTCTAAATTGAGGCCTCTTTTAAGCGTAAAGATGAGTTTAGGGAAGATAGCTGTGCGGTGTTCCGAACCAAGTCCCTTGATACGAATGTTTAAAATTGCCGTTTGAATTTCACGCTCAAAACGATTGGTTCCTAGACCAAAACCTAGCGAGGTAAAAGGTGTTTGTCCATTTGAAGTGAAGAGGGTGTTGATTTCATACTCGAGAGATTGCATGGCATCATAGATGTCCTTTTGCGTTTTCTTCCAGGCATAATCTTCTCGTTTTTCAGGCAAAACCCATTCTTCTGCATCTTTGAGGTGTTTTTGGTAGTTCTTCTCTGCGTAAGGAGCCAAAACTTCATCGATACGGTCAGCTGAACAGCCCCCATACTGGCTAGAAGCAACGTTGGCGATGATTTGCGAAATCTGAGCTGTTGCAGTCTGGATAGACTTGGGACTTTCTACCTCTGCATTCCCAATCTTAAAACCATTTTCCAACATACCTTTAAAATCAATCAAACAGCAGTTGGTCATAGGTGTATAGGGGCTGTAGTCCAAATCGTGATAGTGGATATCCCCCTTTTGGTGGGCATTGGCTACGTGCTTAGGAAGCATTTGCAGTCCAATTGACTTTCCAACAATCCCTGCTGTCAAATCACGTTGGGTGTTGAAGACATCGCTGTCTTTATTGGCATTTTCGTTAACAACCGCCTGGTCTTTGTTGAGAAGTTTATGGATACTAAAGTTGATATCTGTCGCTTTCGAGCGTTCAAAATCCCTCTGTGTCCGATAAGTAATATACTCCTCAGCAAGCGCATATTCTTTGGCTTCAAGCAATTCATGTTCTACGATATTTTGAATTTCGTAAATCTTAACCCCCTGTGGAAAGCGACTATGAATTTCTGTGACAATTCGCTCAGTCAGAGCATTGAGGCGTTTTTCAACCAAGGGTGTCACATCCATAACCTTGTCTGCCGCCTTGTGGAGAGCTTTGTCAATCTTATCCACATCAAATACAACACGTCTCCCATCTCGTTTCTCGACGAAGAGAGTTGGCAAAATTGTAATTTTTTCTTCTAGTGCAATCATATGCATGCTCTTTTCTAAAATATTCTTTCTAAAAAGTATTATACCACTCTAAAAAGAAAAATCAATATCTTGTGTTAAAAATCCTAAAATTTTTAAAAATACACAAGATATTGATTTTGTTATTTGATTTTATAGACTTTAAACTCTGAGTAATCAGTCTTTACTTGTTGGTAATTTTCTTTTAAGAGTGTTTCCACTTCAGACCAGACTGGCACCTTATCATTCACCACAATCACCTTAGGTTGTTTTTCTTTCAAGTCATTAAGTAACTTATTCCGATTTTCCTCAGTTGCTGTATAGTGCATCGGAGACAAAATCGCCGATGGCGACAAGCGCTCACTCTTACGATAAAGAGTCGCAGTATCATCCCATGCATAGATAGCATCTTCCGTACTTGTCTCCTCTTTCACCAAATCAGCAAGATGATTACGTTCTTGATAAGGTACCGGATAAAGGACAAACTTCATCAAAAAAGGAACAGACAAAAGATAGACAAGCCCTAAAACTGGCAGATATAGATTTCCTTTGAAAAAACGACTCCATAGACTAACTGGCGTTTCTCTTCGTCTTCGTCTAACACTACGCCCCCTCTGTTGACTCTTAATATTGGTTACCAATAAAAGTAGGAAAACAGGGAAGACGACCATCAAATAAGAAGCGTGCAGAGGCTCTTGTGAAAAGAAAAGCAAAATCAAACCTAAAATTGTCACAAGACTTGCAGGAACCGAAATGACGTATAGTTTAGAGAGTTTGGATTGAAAGAAACCTAAAAAGATACAAACCACAAATCCCAAACCAAGGGACAACAAGCCATAAAAAGCCATATTCTCTAAAATTTTAGAAGTGAAATCAAAGCGAATACTGTCAATAGGATAACGAATACCACTAATGGCATCCCCAAAACTTCCTGTTGCAACACTATAGTAGGCAGTTGGATAAAAGACAAGTGAAAAACCTAAAGTCACTGCAAGAAACTGATAAAATCCATGTGCAAAGCGTCTATGCCCAAGGTTAAAGACCAACAAGCCTAAACTCACTACAGCAATAAACAGGAGCGATGACAAGGGGGCAAAGAAAAATCCTCCCGCCAAAGCCAGCCCAATCCGTATAAATCCCTTATCATGGCTTGGATTGCTTAGATAAGCCGCAACTAAACTAAAGGCCGCGAATAAGAAAGGAAGCGCTAAAAGAGTCGCATAGCCTCCACCAAAAGCAAGACCTGTAACTAGCATGTAAAAAATAGTCACCACTTGTCCAGCTTGCTCTCCTTGCTCTGTCAAGGTATCCGCTGATCTAAAGAGGAAAAATCCTCCTGCTACCAAGGCTAACCACTCAAAGATGGCAAAGAAAAATCCGCCCTGAGTCACGTAAGTCAGCAAATAATAAAGCAAACCTTGACTTCCATAATAATCGCTGTAAATCTTCCCTGCCTGATGAAGCGCCCAACCTGCATAAAAATCCTGCACTTCTTGTGCACTCATTAAATCGAGTAATAGCGGTACTCCTAGAGTTATCCCCGTTACAAGCGTACTCCATAGTAAAATTTTCACCAAAGGAAGACGACTTGATTCACGATGATGCGATTCTTGTTCGATTTGGTATTCTAGAGGTTCACGATTCTCCTGATGAACTTCTTCTACTCTACCATACACACTCATATCGTTTCTCCTATTCAATTTATCTGTCTTAGTATATCAAAAAGTCCTAGGATTGTCAGCTTGCGATGGCTGTTTGAGTGATTTTTTGCATAGTTTCACAAAGATTTCAATTTCCCGAAAGCGGTGTAAATGCGTCTGTTTAAATGTCATGATATAGTTCAATTCTTTCTGGGTCAGCATCGTTCCTCCTATATCTTTCTATTCGTAAAAGGCAAGAAAAATAGGACTGGTTTGTGTCCTCAGTCCTAGATTTCTTATAAGATTGGAGCGAATAACTGGGCGATTTCTTTTACAAGTTTTTGATACCAGCTTGTTTTGATAGAATGAGGATAGACTTCCTGAGAATCTGCAAATATATTTTGAAAATCTCGGGCTATTTCCATTATAGAAGGAGTTTTATAGAGTAAGACTGCATTTTCATAATGGTGTACCAAGCTTCGGTAGTCGAGATTGATTGTCCCCACCACCGCAAAATCTTCGTCTACCAACATCTGCTTACTATGAATAAAACCTGGACTATACTCATAAATCCGAACTCCAGCAGAAAGAAGGTCTGGATAAGCCCCTCTTGTGACTAACTGAATGAACTTCTTATCTGGTATGTAAGGGGTGATAATCCGAACATCGACCCCTCTCATAGCAGCATTTTTGATTGTCTCTGTTAAATCATAGTCTATGATCAAATAAGGTGTCGTAATATAGACCGATTCCGTTGCTTGATTGATCAAACTCTGATAAACTTTTTTTCCTACCTGCGTTCGAAAAATTGGCTTGGGTCCACTCCCGTATGGAATGGTTAAACCGTCACTTGGGATAGAATGATTTTCTAAATGATATTGATCAAAATCACTAATCTCTCCTCGATTGATGTACCAAGTGGTTAAAAACAAGCGTGTCAGGGCTTTTACTGCTAGTCCGTCCAAGCGAATTCCACTATCCTTCCAATAACCAAATCTCTCGACGTGGTTAATGTACTCATCTGCCAGATTGACCCCACCAGTATAGGCTATCTGACCATCAACAATCAATATTTTTCTATGATCTCTGTTATTATAGGCCACTGTCAAACGAGGAATAACTTTATTGAATTTATGGGCCTCGATGCCCAGCTGACGAAGTCGATGTGCATAATCTCCTGTTAAAGTAGCCATACAGCCAATATCATCATAGAGCAGTTTAACTTCAATGCCTTGAGCGACCTTTTGCTCCAAGATTTCTAGAATACGATTCCACATCAAACCTTCTTCTATAATGTAATATTCCAAGAAGATAAATTTCTCAGCCTTTTTGAGATCTTCTACCATCTTTTTCCACATAGCTTCTCCGTTAGGAAAAAATGTAGAGGCAGTTTGATCATAGATATCGGCATTGGTATCCATACTCAATAAGGACTTGATGACGCCATATGCCGCCTTATCACTTTCTTTTAATTCCTCTTTTAGTAACTGGCTATTTGCTTCTTGGAAATGCATGGAGCCTAGCTTCTTCAGTTGTTTGATTTCTTTTTTGGACAATCGCCTTTCACCAAACATCAGATAGAGCAAGGGGCCAAATACTGGCACAAAGGCTACTAATAACCAGGTCACCTTATTCTCAGGAGTCGTATTACGGTTGACTATCGAAATGATTGTGATGATACTCAGTAGAATGAGGACAGTAATCCATAAAATGGGGGCCATGCGCCCTAAATAAAGAAAGAGACCAAAAACCAGACAAAGTTCAAGTAGCATAATCGAAAGACTAAAGCCATACTTGGACATCAATAATTGAAATTTTCTATATTTCATATCCCCTCCTTGATATTTTGAACACTAAAAACAGGTAATTGATACTAGTATAACTCAGGTATTCGGTAGAAGGCAAGTATTTATGATTATTTTCTAAGCAAAAGTAAAAAGGCTGAAAAATCCAGCCCTTCCTACTTGCATAGTCTTATTTAGTTAAAACGATTTGGTCCGATGGGTCTCTATCCATATCGTCTACGACGATTTGATTACCGTTTACAGTGTAAATTTTGACATCATCGCCAATAATCATGCGTTGATTTGCTGCATCAAATGTGACCTGTTTGACCTTCTGATCCCCGTCAGATTCGAGCTCAGTCCATGTACCAGTCGTTCCAGTGACCACTAAAGTGATACGGTCTCCGTCATCTTGGCCTGTATAAGTCCCATCAATATCAGTCGGTTGAGCAACAGGTTGGTTCTGTACTGGAGCCGCTTGATTTTGATTACTTCCTGCATTTGCAGTATTGGTATTCTGTTGAGCAGGTTGTTGAGCAGGTTGTTGGACCTGCTGCTGAGCCACAGGCTGTTGAACTGGTTGTGTTCTTTGGGAACAAGCAACTAGCAAAGATACACTCGCTAAAGAAACAATAGAAAGTGCTGCTGTTTTGAATGTCATAATAAATGTCCTTTCTCTTGCCATGCTAGAGAAAAAGATTTTTCCTTAGTCAGCAATTCCCCTAGTATAACAAGTTCAAAAAAGGTGGTCAATTTATCTGCTCATACCCCAGTATGTTGCTCCGTACTTCTGAGATAAAATAGAGAGACCCTGTAACAAACAACAAGTCCTTGGTATCGGCTCTTTCTTCAAAATCGCTAATAAATTCTCGGTAAGACGGAATCACATCGTAACCTATTACATCTGTCTCGTCCAAAGCCCCCTGATAGTCAAAGCCGGTCACCTTGAGTTCCACCTGAGGCAATTTTTCAGTCAGATAAGCCAACATCCCTTGATAATCCTTCCGTTTCAAGGCTCCAAAGAGGATTTGAGGACGATAACCTTCCTGCTCTTTTTCTTTGATAAACTCAACCAAGCGAGTCAAGGCAGGGAGGTTATGGGCACCGTCCAAGTATATCTGCGGACGAATATGCTCCAAGCGACCAGCCCAATGAGTCTTCTCCAAAGCCTGTCTTACAACCTGCTCATTAACAACTTCCTTTCCTTCCCTCATAAAAAGAAGAAACGTTTGCAACGCCAAGGCCGCATTCTCCTGCTGATAAGCTCCTTCTAAGCCTATTTTCAACTGCGAAATATTTAGTAAAGAACTTGAAAAATCCCCATTCAGCATTGAAAAATCTTGACCTGCCTGATAAAGGTCAACAGTTAAAAATCCTGCTTTTTTCTGACAGACAAGCCTAGCTTCTGGAGCCAATTTCGCAATCACTGCCTTCTTACCAGCCTTGAAAATACCAGCCTTCTGCTCTGCGATTGCTTCCAGACTATCACCCAAGGTCTCCTGATGGTCGAGCCCGATGGAGGTGATGACAGCAAGCTCTCCGGTTACCACATTGGTCGTGTCAAGTAAGCCACCAATTCCCACTTCTAGTAAAACCAAATCCACCTCTTGCTCCCTAAAATAGAGAAAAGCAATCAAGGTCAGCAATTCAAAAAAGGACAACTGATCATGGGTTTGCAGAAGCGTTTTCTCCATCTCCTTGACCTGCTCAGCCAAACGGATAAAGTCTGCGTCTGCTATCGGTTGCCCATTAATGCAGATTCGGTCATTGATAGAGACGATATGAGGGGAGGTAAAGGTCGCGACTTTTTTACCATGCCCCATAAATAACTCCCTCATAAAAGCAATGGTAGATCCTTTCCCATTAGTCCCTGTTACGTGGATAATAGGGTAAGACTGCTCGGGATTTCCTAACAAATCCACCGCTTGTTGCATTCGGTCCAAACCTGATCGAAAATTCAAACCAATCCGACTGTGAAGCCATTCTTCTACTTCAAACATACACATCTCCTTGACAAAAGTCCAATCAATTACCTAGCAAAATTCCGTAGATAACAAAAAACGAGGCCAGGATTTTCGTCCCGACCTCTTACCTGATTAGCTAATAACTAGCTACTATGAATGCTAACGTGGAGTAAAACACCACCCAGATTCACCAGCTCTCTTATTTAAAGGAACTGGGATAAAAATGTTCACTGAACTGCCTGCGTTTCTAATTTCTAGCACAGGGCTAAAAACGTCCCCCGGACGTTTTTACTCCTCCATAAAGCTGTTGAAGACTTCTTCAATCATGTTCCACTCGTCTTCTGAGTCTTCTGGGATTGGTTGCAATTCGCCTTCTGTTCCATCTTCGTTTTCGATGAATGAGTAAGCTTGGATTTCAACTTGTCCGTCTTCGTCTTCTTCTGCGTTAACTGGTACTAGAAGAACATAGTTTTTACCAAATTCTTCTTTTCCATCAATCGTCAAAAGGATTTCAAACAAGGTTTCATTTCCTTGCTCATCTACTAGTGTGATTAGTTCACGTTCTTCGTGGTCGTGGTTATGATCGTGTGACATAGCCTCTCCTTTATATTAAAATTTTCTATCTAAATAATTTTGTAAAATCAGCTGAGCTGCTAACTTATCAATGACTTTCTTACGCTTGTTACGGCTAATATCTGCTTGTTCAATCAGCATGCGCTCTGCGGCAACTGTTGTCAAGCGTTCATCCTGATAATCTACTGGTAAACCAAAAAGCTCTTCTAGCTTTGCTCCGTAGGCTTGACTAGCTTCCACGCGCGGTCCACTTGTATTGTTCATGTTTTTAGGCAAACCCACTACAAATCGTTCCACCTTGTAAGCATCAACCAATTCCTTAACGCGGTCGAAACCAAATTGACCTTGCTCCTCATTGATTTGGATGATTTCAAGCCCTTGAGCTGTAAAACCGAGCGGATCGCTAATCGCCACCCCTACCGTTTTTGAACCGACGTCCAATCCCATAATTCTCATAGGTTATAGATCGACTCCTTGTCCTTTAAGGTAGTAGCGGACCAATTCCTCAACGATTTCATCACGCTCATACTTACGGATTTGATTTCGTGCATTATTATAACGAGGAACGTAGGCAGGGTCTCCACTCAATACGTAACCTACGATTTGGTTAATCGGGTTGTAGCCCTTATCGTTCAACGAAGCATAGACATCAGTCAAAGTTTCGCTAATTTCTTTTTTATTGGAATCGTCCAATTTAAAACGTACTGTTTCTTCAGTAAATCCCATTCTAACACCCTCTTTCCTTAGAATAGTACCATTATAGCATAATTCCTTACGTTCTACAATTCAGGCAGTCTATTTATTTGGATTTTCTACTGTTCTGTCGCACCATTTGCCAATCTGTCTGAAATATATTTGCTTGGTTCATTCTTCAAGAGATTTTCCAAGCCAATGTTCTTCAAATATTCTAACTGAGAAGCCTTCTTGACATCCAGAACTTGAAAATCAAAACTAGTCGTTGTTTGAAGTTCTGTTGCGCTCAATAGTTTTGTTTCAAGCTTAAATCCTGCTAATTTACGAGCTTCTACGATGGCCTCATCCTTCTCCTCTGCCTCGAGAAGAGCTTTTTGAGTTTCTTCAACTCCATGTTGGTCGATATAGTTCTTCAACTCATCAGAAACTGGACGTTTTTGTTGAATCGTTAAGCTCAAAAAAGTCTTGTCCTTATATGTAATGATTTGAGTTTGCTGGCTACCATCATCTGACTTGGGCAAGACCAAAGTCTTGGTTACAACTGTATTCTTCTCGGCATTTTCAATAACTGGCAATGCCGACTGAAGCGTATCCTTTTCTGTTTTTGTAGCTGGTCCAGTTTCTTTTTTCTGTCCGCAGCCAACCAGGACAAAAAGGAAAGCTAGACTAACAAGAACTATTTTTTTCATTTCTTTCTTCTTTCTTTTTGAAATTAAAATAGAATAAGACTGGGAATTGCTCCCAGCCTTGATGTTTATAGAGCTGCACGCAAACGTGCTTCTGCATTTTCTACATTACGGACAGAGCGTGGTAGGAAGGCACGAATATCGTCTTCCTTATAGCCAACTTGCAGGCGTTTTTCATCCACAAGGATTGGGCTCTTTAAAATTCTCGGTGTTTCCATAATCAGATTGAGGACTTCATTGACACTCAAATCTTCAATATCCACTCCAAGGGCTTTGGCATAGCGATTTTTAGATGAGACGATGCTGGCTATTCCGTTATCTGTTTTGGTCAGAATATCCAGTAATTCTTCTCGCGTAATTCCTTCTTTACCAAGGTTTTGTTCTTTATAACTTAACTGGTGGGCATTGAGCCAGGTTTTTGCTTTTTTACAACTAGTACAACTTGAGACTGTATAAATTTTAATCATGTACCTACCCCTTTCGCTACATGTTACTATCAGTTTAGTCTATTATACCATAAAAAACATCCGACTTGCGACCTATTTTTAAATTTTTTTGACTTTTTTCGTCATTTTCGTACTTTTTTCTTGACAAATAACTAAATGACTATCAACTCTTTTGGAGCTAGGGTCAATAATTCACAACCTGTCTCCGTAATCAGGATATCATCCTCGATACGAACGCCATATTTACCTTCGATATAGATACCTGGTTCATCGGTTAAGGCCATACCTGCCTTAATAGTTTCTGTAGAAGTTTGGCTAAAGTAAGGCTCTTCATGGATATCCAGTCCAATACCGTGTCCAATACCGTGGGTAAAGTAGTCGCCATAGCCTGCCTCGATGATAATATCACGAGGAATTTTGTCAAAGTCACGGAAACCTAAGCCAGCCTTAGCCTGATCAATCAAGGCTTGGTTGGCTTTCAAAACCGTATTGTAAATCTCTGCTTGCTCGTCGCTAACATGCCCTAGATAGATAGTCCGTGTCATATCACTGACATAGTGGTCATAAAGGCAACCGAAGTCCATTGTAATGGCTTCTCCTAGCTCCACTGGTTTGTGCATAGGATGGGCATGGGGTTTGGAAGAGTTGATACCGCTAGCTAGAATGGTGTCAAAAGACAAGCCAGATGCTCCCAACTCACGCATGCGGAAGTCAAGGAAGTTGGCAATCTCAATTTCAGTCTTTCCTGGTTTGATAAAGTCAAGTGCATCGCGGAAAGCTTGGTCTGAGATAGAACAAGCTTTGCGAATAGCTGCAATCTCCACTTCATCCTTAATCATTCGAAGACCTTCAACAAATTGAGTTTGTGGAAGCAAGTCAATTCCTTCAAAGGCTGCCTGCATACGGTGATAATAAGAGACTGAAATCTCGTCCTCAAAACCGATTCGAGACAAGCCCATGTCCTTAACAATACCCGCAATGACAGCCAATTCATCACGGTCTGCTACGATTTCAAAACCACTGGTTTCTTGCTTGGCTGCAATGATATAGCGAGAGTCTGTCACCAAGACCTGACGATCACGGCTGATAAAGACTGTTCCGTTTGAGCCCCAAAAACCAGTCAAATAATAGACGTTTTTAAGGTTATTGATGATGATGCCATCTAGTTCTTTTTCTTGCATTTTAGCTAGAAATGCTTGTACACGTTTATTCATGATGTAACTTTCCTTTCAAATACTGTCCTGTGTAGCTGGCTTGGTTAGCAGCTACTTCTTCTGGAGTTCCTGTTGCGATGATGGTTCCACCACCGACACCGCCCTCAGGTCCCAAGTCGATGATATGGTCTGCCGTCTTAATAACATCTAGATTGTGCTCAATGACAAGAACTGTATTGCCATCGTCGACAAAGCGAGCCAAGACTTTAAGCAAGCGAGCAATGTCCTCAGTATGCAGCCCTGTCGTCGGCTCATCCAGAATGTAGAAAGATTTTCCTGTCGATCGTTTGTGAAGTTCGCTAGCCAGCTTCATACGCTGGGCTTCTCCCCCAGAAAGGGTGGTAGCTGGTTGCCCTAGCGTCACATAGCCCAACCCTACATCCTTGATGGTCTGAAGTTTACGTTGAATCTTTGGAATGTGTTGGAAGAATTCCACCGCATCGTTGACGGTCATATCCAAGACCTGCGAGATATTCTTTTCCTTGTAGTGAACTTCTAGGGTTTCACTGTTGTAGCGAGTCCCGTGGCAGACTTCACAAGCCACATAAACATCTGGCAAGAAGTGCATCTCAATCTTAATGATCCCGTCACCTGAGCAGGCTTCACAACGACCTCCCTTAACGTTGAAACTGAAACGTCCCTTTTTGTAACCACGAATCTTGGCCTCATTTGTCTGGGCAAAAAGGTCACGTATATCGTCAAAAACTCCAGTATAGGTGGCTGGGTTAGACCTCGGCGTTCGTCCGATAGGGCTCTGGTCAATGTCAATCAAGCGGTCTACATGCTCAATTCCTGTAATGGTCTTGAATTTACCAGGTTTGTCTGAATTGCGGTTGAGCTTCTGAGCAATGGCTTTTTTGAGGATACTGTTGATCAAGGTCGATTTCCCTGAACCTGATACACCTGTCACCGCGATGAATTTTCCTAGTGGGAAGCGAGCAGTGACATTTTGCAAGTTGTTCTCACGCGCTCCCGTCACTTCGATAAAACGACCATTTCCGGGACGGCGCTCTTCTGGTACTGGAATGGCACGTTTGCCTGACAAGTACTGGCCTGTGATAGATTTGCTGTTGCGAGCCACCTGTTTGGGCGTACCTGCGGCAACAATCTCCCCACCAAAAACACCGGCACCGGGACCAACGTCAATCAGATAATCCGCCTCACGCATGGTATCTTCGTCATGTTCTACCACGATGAGAGTATTGCCCAAGTCACGCATCTTTTTGAGACTGGCAATCAGGCGATCATTATCCCTCTGGTGGAGACCGATTGACGGCTCATCCAAAATATAGAGGACACCTGATAGGTTAGAACCAATCTGGGTTGCCAAACGAATACGCTGACTTTCCCCACCTGAAAGGGTTCCTGCCGAACGTGACAGAGTCAGATAATTAAGACCCACGTTATTAAGGAAGGTCAAACGATCCTTGATTTCCTTGAGAATGGGACGAGCAATAATAGCTTCATTTTCAGACAAGGTTAGCTGACTCACCAAGTCTAAGTGGTCCGCGATAGACAGGTCTGAAATTTCTCCGATATGTGGCCCTTGCTGGCCACCTACACGGACAGACAAGGCCTGATCATTGAGACGATAGCCGTGACAAGTTCCGCAGGTCAGCTCATTCATGTAGAGGCGCATCTGGGTGCGCGTGTAATCGCTGTTTGTCTCGTGATAGCGACGTTTGATATTATTGACAACTCCCTCAAAAGGAATGTCAATATCGCGCACTCCACCAAATTCATTCTCATAGTGGAAATGGAATTCCTTGCCATCTGACCCATAGAGAATCAAGTTCTTATCCTCTTCTGACAAGTTCTCAAAAGGCTTATCCATATCCACTCCAAAAGCTGTCATAGCCTGCTCTAGCATATTTGGATAGTAGTTGGATGAGATAGGATTCCAAGGTGCTAGCGCCCCCTCACGTAGCGTTTTGCTGGCATCTGGCACTACTAGGTCGATATCCACCTCCAGCTTAATACCCAAACCATCACACTCACTACAAGAACCAAAAGGAGCATTGAAGGAGAAGAGACGTGGCTCTAACTCTGGAACAGTAAAGCCACAAACTGGACAGGCATAATGCTCAGAGAAGAGCAACTCAGAGTCGTCCATAGTGTCGATAATGACATATCCTTCTGCGATACGAAGGGCAGCCTCAACGGAATCAAAGAGACGACTACGAATGCCCTCCTTGATAACGATACGGTCAACCACGACATCAATATTGTGTTGCTTGCTCTTAGACAAGTCTGGCACTTCGGTCACATCATAGACTTCCCCATCCACACGGACACGGACATAACCATCTTTCTGAATCTTTTCAACAACGCTCTTGTGCTGTCCTTTTTTCTTACGGATGACTGGGGCTAAGATTTGCAGGCGCTGGCGTTCTGGCAATTCTAAAACCTTATCCACGATTTGCTCCACAGAAGAAGCCTTGATAGCTCCATGCCCGTTGATACAGTAAGGCGTCCCCACACGCGCGTAGAGGAGACGCAGATAGTCATTGATTTCAGTCGTGGTTCCCACCGTCGAGCGAGGGTTTTTGCTAGTCGTTTTCTGGTCGATGGAAATAGCTGGGCTGAGACCATCAATGGCATCTACATCTGGTTTTTCCATATTTCCTAAGAACTGACGAGCGTAGGCTGACAAACTCTCCACATAGCGACGTTGTCCCTCCGCATAGAGGGTATCAAAGGCCAGACTGGATTTCCCTGAACCTGACAAGCCAGTCACTACAACCAGCTTATCTCGTGGAATCTCCACATCAATATTTTTTAAATTATGGGCACGCGCCCCATGAATGACAATTTTATCTTGCATCTTTGTTCTTTCTAGTCCATTATTGCTTACCATTATACCAAAAAAAGTGAGATTCTATTACCCAAAAGGCTGAATTTGTAGTATAATAGTACGGTGTGAAAAAATCTGAAAAATGAGAAAGGATAAGGGATATGAAACAAGTTTTTCTCTCTACAACAACTGAATTTAAAGAGATCGATACGCTTGAACCGGGTACTTGGATCAATCTCGTCAATCCGACTCAAAATGAATCACTCGAAATCGCTAACGCCTTCGATATTGATATTGCCGACCTTCGAGCACCGCTCGATGCGGAAGAAATGTCTCGTATTACGATTGAAGACGAGTACACCCTGATTATCGTAGACGTTCCAGTCACAGAGGAAAGAAATAACCGCACCTACTACGTAACCATCCCGCTTGGTATTATCATCACCGAGGAAACCATTATCACTACGTGTTTGGAACCACTACCGGTCCTCGATGTCTTTATCAACCGTCGATTGCGTAATTTCTACACCTTCATGCGTTCGCGTTTCATCTTCCAGATTCTCTATCGCAATGCAGAGCTTTACCTAACAGCCCTTCGTTCAATCGACCGTAAGAGTGAGCAAATCGAAAGTCAACTGCATCAATCAACTCGTAATGAAGAATTGATTGAGCTCATGGAATTGGAAAAAACTATCGTCTATTTCAAGGCTTCCCTCAAAACAAATGAGCGTGTGATTAAGAAATTGACCAGCTCAACCAGCAATATCAAGAAATACCTTGAGGACGAAGACCTGCTTGAAGACACCCTGATTGAAACCCAACAGGCCATCGAGATGGCAGACATTTATGGAAACGTCTTGCACTCTATGACAGAGACCTTTGCCTCTATCATTTCTAACAACCAGAACAACATCATGAAAACCTTGGCACTTGTGACCATCGTCATGTCCATCCCTACCATGGTCTTTTCTGCCTACGGGATGAACTTTAAGGATAATGAAATCCCCCTAAACGGAGAGCCAAATGCCTTCTGGTTAATCGTCTTTATCGCCTTTGCTATGAGTGTCTCGCTCACTCTCTATCTCATCCATAAAAAATGGTTCTAAGAGGAGTTCCTATGTCTCAGATTGATCTACAAAAATTAACTAAGAAAAACCAAGAGTTTGTCCACATCGCTACCCAACAATTCATCAAAGATGGGAAAACAGACGCTGAAATCAAGGCTATTTTTGAGGAAGTTATTCCCAAAATCCTTGAAGAGCAAGCCAAGGGTACGACTGCTCGTTCCCTCTATGGCGCACCGACCCACTGGGCTCATAGTTTCACTGTCAAGGAACAATATGAAAAAGAGCATCCAAAGGAAAATGATGATCCAAAACTCATGATTATGGACTCAGCTCTTTTCATCACTAGCCTCTTTGCCCTCGTCAGCGCCCTCACAACCTTCTTCTCAGCAGATCAGACTCTCGGCTATGGTTTAATTACTCTCCTATTAGTTGGACTTGTTGGTGGATTTGCCTTCTACTTGATGTACTACTTTGTTTACCAATACTATGGACCAGATATGGACCGCAGTCAACGCCCACCTTTCTGGAAATCTGTACTGGTTATCCTAGCTTCTATGTTCCTTTGGTTGCTCGTCTTCTTTGCAACAAGCTTCCTACCAGCTAGCCTTAACCCAGTACTTGCTCCATTGCCGCTGGCTATTATCGGAGCAGCCCTCCTAGCCCTTCGCTTCTATCTCAAGAAACGCTTGAATATCCGCAGCGCAAGTGCAGGACCAACACGCTATTAAGAAGAATGATAAAAGCAACTGCAGGCGCGGTTGCTTTTTTACTACTTTCTTGATTTAAAAGTATTCTTCTGACATCCCACATAGCTCTATCTAATCTTTTGTGATAAAATAGGCTCAACCTATTTCTAGGAGGATAAAATATGATTTCTACTATTGGTATTGTTAGTTTATCTAGTGGCATTATCGGAGAAGACTTTGTCAAACACGAAGTGGACTTGGGTGTCCAACGTCTCAAGGACTTGGGACTCAATCCTATCTTTTTGCCCCATTCGCAAAAAGGATTAGACTTTATCAAGGATCATCCTGAAGCTCGTGCAGAGGATTTGATTCATGCCTTTTCTGATGATAGCATCGACATAATCCTATGCGCCATCGGTGGAGACGATACCTATCGCTTACTACCTTATCTTTTTGAAAATGACAAACTCCAAAAGGTTATCAAACAAAAAATTTTTCTTGGTTTCTCGGATACAACCATGAACCATCTCATGTTGCATAAACTAGGAATCAAGACTTTTTACGGTCAATCCTTCTTAGCAGACATTTGTGAATTAGACAAAGAAATGCTAGACTATAGCCTTCACTACTTTAAAGAATTGATTGAGACGGGAAGAATCTCAGAAATCCGCCCTAGTGACGTTTGGTATGATGAAAGGACTGACTTCAGTCCCAAGGCTCTGGGGATACCTCGTGTCAGTCATGCAAATACCGGTTTTGAATTATTGCAAGGAACTGCCCAGTTCGAGGGAAAAATCCTCGGTGGTTGCCTCGAATCCCTCTACGATATCTTTGACAACTCTCGATACACAGATAGCGCGGAGCTCTGCCAAAAATACAAACTTTTCCCTGACTTGTCAGACTGGGAAGGAAAGATCCTCTTGCTCGAAACAAGTGAAGAAAAGCCTGAGCCGGAAGACTTCAAAAAGATGTTGCGAACTTTAAAGGACACTGGCATATTCGCGGTCATCAATGGACTCTTGGTCGGAAAACCTATGGATGAAACTTTCTATGACGACTATAAAGAGGCACTATTGGATATCATTGATAGCAATATCCCGATTGTCTATAATTTGAATGTCGGCCACGCAACTCCAAGAGCAATTGTCCCCTTCGGAGTTCACGCCTATGTAGATGCAAAGGAGCAAATCATTCGCTTTGACTATAACAAAAAATAAATAGTTTCTCTATTTTTGTGCTTTTGTATTCGTTTTCGTTACAATTTGTATCTGAATTTATTGCATTTCGCTAATTTCTATGATATCCTTTTGAAGGAGGTGTATATGACAAAACAAAAAATTAATCGAATCGTAGGTTCTATTGGTGCCTTTATTGGAATTATAGTATTTATTGCCTACATACCTCAAATTATCGCTAATTTACAGGGAAATAAAGCTCAACCATTTCAACCTTTATCAGCTGCTATATCTTGCTTAATCTGGGTTATTTATGGATGGACAAAGGAACCTAAGAAGGATTGGATACTAATCATTCCAAATTCAGCTGGTGTTATTTTAGGTGGAATCACTTTTTTGACTTCACTCTAACAAATCTAATAGTATATATAAAAAGCTGGGAAAAATTTCTCAGCTTTTTTCTATATTCTCAGATATGCTAGTTACCTGTACACACTAATTCCTGCTTTTCCATTCACAATCATTCTCGTGGTCATCAACTAGCCCTGCAGCCTGTAGAAAAGACAAGACAGCGACTGGTCCTGTGAACTTGAAGCCTCGTTTTTTGAGATCTTTGGCTAATTTCTCAGACAAAGGTGTTTTAGCTGGGGCTTGGCGGTAATCGGGAACATCGTTAACAATCGTTTTCCCCTCAACAAAAGACCAAAGATAGGCATCAAAAGAGCCATGGTCTTCCTGTAGTCGTAGAAAGGCTTGGGCGTTAGCGCGTGTAGCAAAAATCTTGGCTCTATTTCGGATGATGGCTGGATTATCCAGCAAGTCTTCCAATTCAGTATCGGTCATTTCTGCGACCGCTTGAATTTGATAGCCATAAAATGCTTCTCGGAAAGCTTGACGTTTGTTGAGCACCGTTTCCCAAGACAGACCATGTTGAGGCGGTAAGTTTGCTAGTCAAGGAGTAAAACGACGAAGATTAGCATTTACTTCCGCCCATGCGATAGCTGTCCGTGATTGACAAGTGCTAGCACGCAGACAGAACGGAGATAGCGAACCGCTGAGTGTGTCGCTCTGCTCGTAAAAGCTTAGAAACCTTTGAACGAAAGGGATAATGAAAGCCTTGATTGCAAGGCTTTTTGCTTTATGGTGGGTAAGTATCAGAGTGAGAAAATTTTTGGAATGAGTAGAAGTGATAGCTAGAAATTATCAGTTTCTATTTCCATTTACCCTGTGGGTACGTGTTTGTTTCCATTGACAAGGAGTTTGTGGGAATAGAAATGTACCCACCTTGTTTGAATCAAGTGAAGTGTAGTTGAAGGAAATCTGTTGAAAGCAATACTTCATTTTACCGAATAAGTAATAATTTAGGCAACTTCAAATCGATTAAAAAAAACTATTTTAAAGGTTAAGAGTAGACAAAAATTGTCCACTCTTTTTTGCAAACTCAATTTATCAATAAATGAAATGAGGGAATGTAAAATGAAATATTTTGAGGTTGAGTTAGAAAATCCTGATGAATTTTTAAAACTACAAACAGAAGATTTTGTGAAAGCTAATCGCTTGCTACTAAGGAAGATAATCCAGAGCGTTACAGTCTATGAAGAAAACTTCGTCATATCCTTTAAATCTGGCATCGAATTGGAAGTATGAGTCTCATTCCATAACTTTTATATTGAACATATCATCTTTTTGTGTTATACTATAAATTGATATAAACAAAGATGTAGGAGGAACCGAAACTATGACAGCCTCAATGCGTTTAAGATAAGCTGGCAATAAAAAAAGCAGAATCTATACCCGATGATAGGCTTTTTTGTTGTGCTTATTTATACGATATTGAGCATTCATTAGTTACGGTGAGGATATTGGTTATTTAACTATACCTTTATTTAACTATGTCTTTAATATGAATGTTTCCAAATTGTATGTATGCAGACCAAAAGCCACATTGTGGGGTTTGGCCTGCATTTTTTATTGCCTAGAATGCTATTCAAAATAGAAATTCAAGCAAAATAATATGCAGGAGATAATATAAATGGAAAAATACAACAATTGGAAACGAAAATTTTATGCAATATGGGCAGGGCAAGCAGTATCATTAATCACTAGTGCCATCCTGCAAATGGCGATTATTTTTTACCTTACAGAAAAAACAGGATCTGCGATGGTCTTGTCTATGGCTTCATTAGTAGGTTTTTTACCCTATGCGATTTTGGGACCTGCCATTGGTGTGCTAGTGGATCGTCATGATAGGAAGAAGATAATGATTGGTGCCGATTTAATTATCGCAGCAGCTGGTGCAGTGCTTGCTATTGTTGCATTCTGTATGGAGCTACCTGTCTGGATGATTATGATAGTATTGTTTATCCGTAGCATTGGAACAGCTTTTCATACCCCAGCACTCAATGCGGTTACACCACTTTTAGTACCAGAAGAACAGCTAACGAAATGCGCAGGCTATAGTCAGTCTTTGCAGTCTATAAGCTATATTGTTAGTCCGGCAGTTGCAGCACTCTTATACTCCGTTTGGGATTTAAATGCTATTATTGCCATCGACGTATTGGGTGCTGTGATTGCATCTATTACGGTAGCAATTGTACGTATACCTAAGCTGGGTAATCAAGTGCAAAGTTTAGAACCAAATTTCATAAGGGAGATGAAAGAAGGAGTTGTGGTTCTGAGACAAAACAAAGGATTGTTTGCCTTATTACTCTTAGGAACACTATATACTTTTGTTTATATGCCAATCAATGCACTATTTCCTTTAATAAGCATGGAACACTTTAATGGAACGCCTGTGCATATTTCTATTACGGAAATTTCCTTTGCATTTGGGATGCTAGCAGGAGGCTTATTATTAGGAAGATTAGGGGGCTTCGAAAAGCATGTATTACTAATAACAAGTTCATTTTTTATAATGGGGACCAGTTTAGCCGTTTCGGGAATACTTCCTCCAAATGGATTTGTAATATTCGTAGTTTGCTGTGCAATAATGGGGCTTTCGGTGCCATTTTATAGCGGTGTGCAAACAGCTCTTTTTCAGGAGAAAATTAAGCCTGAATATTTAGGACGTGTATTTTCTTTGATCGGAAGTATCATGTCACTTGCTATGCCAATTGGGTTAATTCTTTCTGGATTCTTTGCTGATAAAATCGGTGTAAATCATTGGTTTTTACTATCAGGTATTTTAATTATTGGCATTGCTATAGTTTGCCAAATGATAACTGAGGTTAGAAAATTAGATTTAAAATAAACAATATTGGAGGAATATTTATGTATCTTATTTTCATGTAACTCTTCCTGCTAAAATCGCAGGGTTTTCCCTGCATACAAGCAAATGAAAGCATGCGATTATAGACAGGAGGAAATGTTATGGAATTAATATTAAAAGCAAAAGACATTCGTGTGGAATTCAAAGGACGCGATGTTTTAGATATAAATGAATTAGAAGTATATGATTATAGACAGGAGGAAATGTTATGGAATTAATATTAAAAGCAAAAGACATTCGTGTGGAATTCAAAGGACGCGATGTTTTAGATATAAATGAATTAGAAGTATATGATTATGACCGTATTGGTTTAGTAGGAGCAAATGGTGCTGGAAAAAGCACTTTACTCAGGGTACTTTTAGGAGAATTAACTCCCCCAGGATGTAAAATGAATCGTCTGGGTGAACTTGCCTATATTCCCCAGTTGGACGAAGTAACTCTGCAGGAGGAAAAAGATTTTGCACTTGTAGGCAAGCTAGGTGTTGAGCAATTAAATATACAGACTATGAGCGGTGGTGAAGAAACAAGGCTTAAAATAGCACAGGCCTTATCGGCACAGGTTCATGGTATTTTAGCGGATGAACCTACGAGCCATTTAGACCGTGAAGGAATTGATTTTCTAATAGGACAGCTAAAATATTTTACAGGTGCACTGTTAGTTATTAGCCATGACCGCTATTTTCTTGATGAAATAGTAGATAAAATATGGGAACTGAAAGATGGCAAAATCACTGAGTATTGGGGAAACTATTCTGATTATCTTCGTCAGAAAGAGGAAGAACGTAAGAGCCAAGCTGCAGAATACGAACAATTTATTGCGGAACGTGCCCGATTGGAAAGGGCTGCGGAGGAAAAGCGAAAACAGGCTCGTAAAATAGAACAGAAGGCAAAAGGTTCTTCAAAGAAAAAAAGTACTGAAGACGGAGGGCGTTTAGCTCATCAAAAATCAATAGGAAGTAAGGAAAAAAAGATGTATAATGCTGCTAAAACCCTAGAGCACAGGATTGCGGCCTTAGGAAAAGTAGAAGCTCCGGAAGGCATTCGCAGAATTCGTTTCAGGCAAAGTAAAGCATTGGAGCTCCATAATCCATACCCTATAGTCGGTGCAGAAATTAATAAAGTATTTGGGGATAAGGCTCTGTTTGAAAATGCATCTTTTCAAATTCCGTTAGGAGCAAAAGTGGCGTTAACTGGTGGTAATGGAATCGGAAAAACAACTTTAATCCAAATGATCTTAAACCATGAAGAAGGAATTTCTATTTCGCCTAAGGCAAAAATAGGTTACTTTGCACAGAATGGTTACAAGTACAACAGTAATCAGAATGTTATGGAGTTTATGCAGAAGGATTGTGACTACAATATATCAGAAATTCGTTCAGTGCTAGCATCTATGGGGTTCAAACAGAACGATATTGGAAAAAGTTTATCTGTTTTAAGCGGTGGAGAAATTATAAAATTGTTGCTTGCTAAAATGCTCATGGGTAGATATAACATCCTAATAATGGATGAACCCAGTAACTTCCTTGACATACCAAGTTTAGAGGCTTTGGAAATACTAATGAAGGAGTACACCGGAACTATCGTGTTTATCACCCACGATAAACGATTACTCGAAAATGTAGCAGATGTAGTTTATGAAATTAGAGATAAGAAAATAAATCTGAAACATTAAATTTAAGGTAGTCGCTGGTCAGTATAGTCTGTTCTGGTTGGCGACTCCATTGTTAAAGAGTATAAAGACTTTAGATTTTATGAATATTAAAAATAGGAACAGTCAATTGAACTGCTCCTATTTTTCTGCTAAATATATTGTAGTTTTCTTATATGTATAATGATAGATTAGCGGATTCTCATCTACGGTACTTACTTCAAATATGAAGAAGTGATCGCGGTTATCTCTGGACTTTTCCTTATTGAGGACAAAGTAATTCTTACGTGAAGTCGCCATTGTTTTTAGGATATCATCAGTTAGGAAGGTCAATGGAATATTCATGTTAGAGTAGCGGTAGAAGTCACGTTCAAAATCTTGGTAGCTCTCGCTATAATAGTCCATTTGTAGATGATTACGCTGAAACTCAAGCTGATTCATAGAGCACCTCCTCGACAAGTTCAATACTAATAATGTCTTTTAATTTCAAATTGATGTGACCTGTTGTAGTTTTTATCAAAATGAAATCTTTGGTCAGACTTGGTATTGTTCCAGTGTAGGAAACACGCTTGTTTTTTTCAATCACTTGAATGCGTGTGCGTAGCTGCCCGGCGTATACTTGACTGAGGAGTAATAATTTCTTCTCTAGTGATAAGTCAGACATGTACGTTACTTTGTTTGTATCATCAGAGAGTGCTGATGCATGTTCAGATAGGAAAAAGCCCATCCATTTTTGCATCTTTGTATCCTGGTACTCTCTTGCTGATTGAAATGGTAAATATGAACGGTCAATCATATCAAATCCTTTCTATGCAGAGGCAAGGGTATTTTTATCAAATTGAATCGTAAAACCTTGAATTCCCCCACCTGTGTAACATTCTTTAAAGCGATTGATTACCTCAGTATAGATTATCACAGATGAGCTTGTTGGCTTAATGCTAAATGTAAATTCCAATGGTAATCGGTTTTCAGATTTAGCATGTACTAGTCGTATCGATATTTCAGTTGTTTTGAGTTTTCTCTGACGAAGTTTTGAAGTTGCTGTTTCAACGATTCCATGTAAAAATCTTTCAAGCATTTCAATATCATTACATCCTTTGCTACGGATTTCTGAAAATTGTACTGTATTTTTTTCTTGTTTCATTTTAATCCCTCCAATCCACCCGCGGAATGACCACCGATAAGTTTACTGCGTTCAATATTTCTGGAACCTTCAGTTAGGACGGTTCCTTTTTGTATGGCTAAAAAACCAAACTGTTCTCTGACAACATCAATAGCTGTCTGAAGTCTATTATCTTTTTCAATTTGTTCTACATCATCAAAGAGTGATAGTAGAGTATAGCTTTCATCTACGAAGCCACTATAAGATACACCAATTTGTCTCACTGCACCAGAGGTGTATTTTTTCGGAATAATACAAGTACATGACTCACCATTGTTTTGGGGAGATTTGCGGGTTCAATTTTATTCTGAGCATTTATAGATTTTTTCATCTCAGTCCTAGAATAGCCAATATGAATAGAAACGACAGTAGTCAATACTAGGGCTACTGTTCCGTTCCACAGTATCATTTAAAAATCATTTTCACACCCTTTCGTCTATTAGTATAGAAGAAAGCTCTCAGCACAGCCTGATAGGTTTCCATACACAACAACTCAAACAATGCTTGGTCATCATGGAGGGGTTGACCCCACTCCTCATCATGATAGGCAATGTAGAGCGGATTGGTCACCTTGACCCACGAACAACGTTTTGTCATGCTCTGCTCCTATTTGACCAACATTTTAAGGGCCGACTTGATATAGTTCTCAGCTGTATCTGTCGTTCCTTCAAAGAATTTCTTGATTTTCTTGAGTTCGGTCGCCTTGTATCCCAGTGCCAACATGGCTTCCATGGCTTCTTCCAATTCTTGGTTTTCAGCGCTTGCTTGCACTGCGACCTTAGCAGGAAGGTCATCTCCAGCAACTACTACCTTGCCTTCCAAGTCCAGCACCATCTGCTGGGCTGTTTTCTTGCCAATTTTAGGGAACTTGGTCAAGTAGGTAATATTCTTGGTTTCGATGGCTTGAACCAAGCCAGCATTGTCATCAGCAGCGATAATAGCAAGAGCTGATACAGGACCAATCCCAGAGACCGAAATCAGACTGAGAAAGAGCTTTTTCTCGTCTTCTGAGCGAAATCCATAAAGCAGATGAGCGTCCTCACGCACGACTTGATGCACATAAATTTGAGTTTCTTGGTTGACCTGTCCTGAGTAAGCATAGGGATTAGCCACATGCAGGATATAACCGATACCATTGATTTCAATAACAATGTATTTGGCAGTGATTTTGGTAATGATTCCTTTTAAATATTCGTACATAGTTTTCCTTTTAGTTTAATATTTCCCCAACTCACGGAGACTGGTGTGATTTTCCTGAATGCGTCGGAACATCTTTTCCATATCCGACTTGGTGAAGTGCACCAAAACAGGACGTCCGTGGGGACAGTTGTAGGGATTGTCACATTGAGAGAGCTGATAGAGGAGTTGTCTAGCTGAATGATCATCAATACGATGGTTGGCCTTAATCGACCGCTTGCAGGACATCATAATAGCCAGCTCTGCTCGGTATTTCTTGATAGAAACTTCCTTGGTCAAGAGTAGCATATCACACATTTCATAGATGCCTGACTCAATCTCTTCTTCTGCCATCCAAATAGGATGTTCACGTAGGATAAATTGATTTTCCCCGTACTCTGCTAGAAAGACTCCAACTTCCTCCAAAAGTGCCATTCTTTCCTTAAGACGAAGGGCATCATCCGCTGGAAATTCAAAGATATAGGGCACTAGGAGTTGCTGCTGGCTCTGGTCAACATTGCCAATGCTTTCACGATACTCCTCGTACTTAACCCGTTCCTGAGCCGCATGTTGATCTATGATGTAGAGCCCATCTCGCCCTTGGGCAAAGAGATAGGTTCCATGCATTTGCCCGAAAAATTCCAACTCTGGGAAGCTTGATGATTCTTCTCGCTCCAGCTTGTCATAGGCCTTATCCAGACTGGCTAAATCTAGCTCTGGATGGTCTAGTTGGTCATAGTTAGCTGGTTTTCTCTCTGCAAAATGCAGTTTTGCCGGCTTAGTCAATTGATCCAAGGTTTCTTTGGCAAACAGAGTCAAATCCTGCCTTTCCTCAGTCAATTCCACCTGATAATCAGCCACCTCAGCTTGACTAGGTCTTGTAGGCTCAGTTTTCTCATAGTAGAGCGTATTTTCTTTGAGTGGGAGAATAGTTTGCTCCACCTTCTCACGATTGCGCACGGTCGATTTGGCAAGATTTTCCAAGGCATCAGGTATCAAAGTTTGCTCCTTGAGACTATTAGAAATAGCTTCTGAGACAAGGGTCATCAGTTCTTTTTCCTTGGAAATCCGCACCTCTTGCTTGGTTGGGTGCACATTGACATCCGCTAGATAAGGGTCAATATGGATATGAATGACAGCCAGTGGAAAACGCCCCACCATGAGCTTACTGCCATAACCGTCAAGAATAGCACGATTGAGTAAAAAGTTCTTGATATAACGACCATTGATGAAAAGGCTGATATAGTTGCGGTTGGCTCTAGTTAACTCAGGCAAGGACACAAAGCCAGAAATTTCGAAATCAAGGTCAGAATTCTCAATTTCAATCATCTTCTTTGCACTCGCCAAACCGTAAATCCCTGCGATAGCTTGGCGCAGTTGACCAGTCCCTGCTGTCCGCGTCATTTCCTTACCATCACTAATCAAACTAAAAGAAATTTCAGGATGGGCTAAGCCCAGACGGTTGACAATATCAATAATATGAGACAGCTCCGCTTGCTGGCTCTTCATATACTTGAGGCGGGCAGGCGTGTTGAAGAAGAGATCCTCCACACAAACCTTGGTTCCCACAGGACTAGTCGCTGGAATGATTTCTTCTACTTCTCCTCCACGAGCGACGAGCTTGGTTCCATGACTTGCACCATCCATCGCCGTCAAAAGGGTCAGAACACTAACAGAAGCGATAGAAGGCAGAGCTTCACCACGAAAACCAAGCGTCCGAATCCGAAAGAGATCTGCCTGATTTTTTATCTTACTGGTCGCATGACGACGCAGAGCCAGCTCTACCTCATCGTGGGCAATTCCATGACCATTATCTGTGATTTGAATCTTCTTGAGACCAGCTTCCTCAATCTCAATGATAATCTGACTAGAACCAGCGTCAATGGCATTTTCTACCAGCTCCTTAACAACGCTAGCTGGACGCTCGATAACCTCTCCAGCTGCAATCTGGTTTGCCAGCACCTCTGGCAATTCAATAATATGAGACATCTTTCAGCCCCTTTCTGTATCTATTTTCCTAGAAATTGATTAGTGCTATTATACCATATTTCAGAAAGGACAGAAAAACAAGCGCCACATAGGAGCCAAATCCCTCCATATAGACAAAGTCCCTTGCCAGGTGTCGTAAAATAGTGTTTAATAAGGATATACAGGAAGTGATCACAACCTTGTATAACTGAAAAGGAGAGAAATTTATGAAAGTAGAACTACAGATTAGTGAAACTTACGAGGAGGAAAAATTGATTGTCCAAGCACCTCAAGAGACCGAAAAAGTCCAAAAAGTTATCAAATTTGCAGAAAATCTGGACCAAAGAGAAAAAATCAAAGGAAAGATTGATAATCAGGTCTATCTCGTTGAGATTGGTAAGATACAACGCTTCTATATCGAGAATCGGAAGGTTCTAGCAGAAACGGCGAGTCAGACCTACAACATTGATTTACGGCTCTATCAGGTCCTTGAAATTCTGCCAACCAATTTTATCCAAATTTCCCAATCAGAAATCATCAATATCAACTCCATCTCTCATCTCAAGCTCACGCCCAACGGTCTGGTAGAAATCTTTCTAAAAAACGAAAGCTTCACCTACTCTTCACGCCGTTACCTAAAAACCATCAAGGAGAAATTAGAACTATGAAAAAACAAATCTTCCACGACGCAGCCACCGGTGTTCTTATCGGCCTCATCCTCTCTATCATCTTTTCACTCATTTATTCACCAAGTACCTACGCCCCGTTAAGTCCCGACTCTCTTATCGGACAAATGATGACTCAACATCAGGTTCACGGTGCCTTGGTCTTGCTCTACTGCACACTGATCTGGGCAGCCATTGGTATTCTCTTCAACTTTGGCAAGCGATTATTCAGCCGTGACTGGAGCATGCTTCGTGCCACTCTGACTCATTTCTTCCTTATGCTGGCTGGCTTTGTCCCACTAGCAACTCTAGCAGGTTGGTTCCCTTTCCACTGGTTCTTCTATCTCCAGCTCATTATCGAGTTTGCGATTGTTTACCTCATCATTTGGGCTATTTCCTATAAAAGAGCATCAAAAAAAGTGGACCATATCAATCAACTCTTGGAGCATAGAAAGTAAGAAACTCATAATAAGCAAATCCGAGAAAGAAACTTCTCGGTTTTTCTTTATCCTGCTGCACCGTTCTATCATAGTAGTTATTTTCAGATCTTCTTTGTGAATTTTCTGTAATTTTCTATCTTTTTTCAAAATATTCTTGCATTTTCCCAAATTTTTTTGTAGAATATAGATTACATATCCAGATTATTCTGAAAATTCAAAAAGGAGTATCTATCATGTCGCAAGCTATTTCGTTAAATCAATCAACCTGGACAAGTAAACTAAAAGCAATGGGACCTGGAATCCTAATGGCTTCTGCTGCTGTTGGAGGTTCTCACATTGTATCTTCCACTCAAGCTGGTGGTTCTTATGGGTGGTCACTACTCCTCTTGGTCATCTTAGCCAATGTCTTTAAATATCCATTTTTCCGTTTTGGTGCTGAATACACAGCTGATACTGGAAAGACTTTGGTTGAAGGTTATGCCGAAAAAGGAAAACTCTATCTCTGGATTTTCTTTATCCTCAATGTCTTTTCGGCTATGGTCAACACAGCTGGTGTCGCCATTCTGTGCTCAGCTATCATCGCCAGCGCCTTCCCAATGATCGGTCTTAGCATCACTCAGTGGTCCCTCATTCTCGTTGCAGTCATTTGGGCTATGCTACTCTTTGGAGGCTACAAACTCTTAGATGGTATGGTCAAATGGATTATGTCTGCCTTAACCATTGCGACTGTTCTTGCAGTTATCATCGCAGCGGTCAAGCATCCAGAATACAGTTCTGATTTTGTCGAGAAGACACCTTGGCAAATGGCAGCTCTGCCCTTCATCGTCTCCCTCCTAGGATGGATGCCGGCTCCTATTGAAATTTCAGCTATCAATTCACTTTGGTCAGCTGAAAAGAGAAAGACCGTCAACTTTAACACAGAAGACGCTCTGTTTGACTTTAACACTGGTTATATTGGAACAGCTATCCTAGCCGTCTTCTTTGTAGCACTGGGAGCACTGATTCAGTATCCTACAGGGCAGGCGGTTGAAGCTGCTTCGGCCAAATACATCTCTCAATTCGTGGGCATGTATGCCTCTGTTCTTGGCGAATGGTCCCGTTACTTGATTACCTTTATTGCCTTCCTCTGTATCTTTGGAACAGTTATAACTGTTATCGATGGCTATTCTCGCGTCAATCAGGAATCTCTCCGACTGCTAATCAGTCAAAAAGAAGACAATCGTAAATCTTTGAACATCTGGATGACCATCACTGCTATCATCGGTATCGTCATTATCAAGTTCTTCGCTGGTCAGGTGTCAACCATGCTCCGCTTTGCCATGATTGGTTCTTTCCTGACAACACCATTCTTCGCTCTTTTAAACTACGCCTTGGTAACGCGTGAAAACAAAAATCTTCCTTCTTGGCTCAAACACCTTGCCATTGCAGGATTGATTTTCCTCTTTGGCTTCGCCATCTTCTTTATCTACGCACTCGCAATCGGAAAAGCAGGTTAACTGACAAGCGCGAGATGAAGATAATACTCTTCGCAAATCAAATTCAAACCACGTCAACGTCGCCTTGCCGTACTCAAGTACAGCCTGCGGCTAGTTTCCTAGTTTGCTCTTTGATTTTCATTGAGTATAAGGTTTCATTTCAAGAGAAAATGCAGCAAATATTTCTATGATAAAAAGCATAAGAACAAGGTTTTGAAGACCTGAACTTATGCTTTTTTACGTTCTCAAAGACTGTTTATACTCAAAAACAGTTGAAAAATCCCAAGCGCCTCTTATATTGACTTTAATTCTCCTTTTCCAACTCATACAAATCTGCGATAATCGCTGCGACACGTTTGATATCTTCCAGCATGCCTCGCATTTCAAAGTCAGCCAATACAGGGAAACCAAAGCGTTGACTGTATTGCTTAGCTGTCAGGCAGTATTGGTTATTAAAGTTACGATTTCCTGAGCCAACTACACCAAAACACTTACTAGCATTGTCACCATAGGCGATAAAATCCCCAACGGGTGTCGTCAAGATCTCGACATCTCCGTTATCAACGCCATTCCCACCTTCGAGATAGGTCGGCAAAAAAGCGACATAGGGATGGTCCATCTCATAGAAATTTTTACCTTCCTTGACCAAATCCTTGATATGAATCTTTTGAACCTCAATTCCCTCGTACTGGGACAAGAGATAATCTTTCAAGCGCGTCACAAAACTTTCAGTGTTGCCACTCAAACTAATATAAACTAAAGAAATTGTCTTCATATGTACCTCCATGATTTTATTTTTAATCGAAAAAGAACTACCAAGATTGTATCTTGATAGTTCTTTTTTGTCAATACTTAGGCAAGATTTTCTGCTTCCTCTTCTTCTGCCAAGGCTTTCTGTTGTCGCCACATCTTATAGAAGACAAGAGCTAGGAAGAGAATATTGATGACGATATAGAAAATGCTGACAGCTTTTGAACCAATACTCATTGTCAAACGCATGGTCTCATCTTGAACCAACTGCACAGCGTCCTGTAAACCAACATAGCCATAAATCGAACCGATAATAGCTAACAAAACATAGCCAACGTAAGTATAGTTTGCATATTGCAAATTCTTACGAATAAGGAAGACAATCGCTACGACCACTAAAATAGCAGATAGCACAATCAAGGCCATATTAAAAATAGAATGATACGCTTCTGCTACTCCATAGTTGTAATTAAGCTGGTCTTCTAATTGCTGAGCACTGACCCCTGCAACTTGTTTCTGAGCGGCACGAAGAGCTTCTTTGCTAGGTAAGGGACTCAACATTCCAAACAGAGACATTGCTGAAATAAGGGCAGACAAGATTAACAAGACCCATAGATAAATCGGTTTCTTTTTCATGATAGAACCTCCTAATAATATTATTCATATTATAGCACTTTTTGTAAAGGAATACAAATCTTATAGTATCGTTTCTACCTGTTTTCGGTAGGCTTTTGGCGATTTTCCGCACAATTTTCGGAACACTTTATAGAAATATCCAAGGTTACTGTAACCAACAGCATAACAAATATCTTCGATACTGTCACTGGTTGAAAGCAAGAGCTGCTGGGCAGCCTTAATACGTTGTTTGTTTAGTAACTCTGCAAAGGTCGAATCGGTTTCTCGCTTAATCAACTGCCCTAGATAGACAGGATTGATAAAAAGATCCTTACTGATATCCTTGAGAGAAAGTTCTTTCTGATAATCACGCCCAATGACTTCCAGCACACTGACCACATTTTCATTCATACGATATTGCCCAAAGAATCGAGTCAGAGTTTCCTTGATATAAGAAACCAATTCATCGAAGGATTGAATAGCATGAATGGTTTTGACAATGTCCGTCATATCATCAGCTTTGAGGTGTTCAAACAAGTGGAAGACATCCATGACAAACTGGATAAAAAGCTGTTTGGTAATCGGAACACGCGGCGTATTTTCAAGAACCACCTTCTCCAAAAGGTTCAACTCTTCCACGATTTGATTGAGATTCCCCTGAATGATAACCCTATAAATCGGTTCGTAATAGGCAAAGAGACTCTCAGACTGTTTTAGATTTACAGAACCGTAAAAGAGGGCTTTCTCAGCATTCAGCTTCCAGCGTTCAAAGTGTTCTTGATAAGGAGCTTCAAAGGGAGTAACGACTAAACCATCTAGGGATTGATCAGAAATAAAAATCTGCCAGTCTTGACCCAATACATAGTAGGGAATGGTGAAAGAGCCTTGTTTTTCCTTGGATAGGCCTATCCACCAATTCTCCTTACCTCCTAGATAACTAACAAATCCAGCCTCGTCTAAATCTTGACTGAGGGTCTGACTTTTCTTTCCTCTCTCGCCGAGCTGACCTGCAATCTTCTCCAGCAGATTTCCCAACTCTACCTTATCAACAGGCTTAACCAGATAGTCCACCACACTAAGGTTCATTGCTCTTTTGACATAATCAAACTCCTGATAACCTGAAAGCAGGATATAGGCTGCATCTGGTAAAATTTCTTTCATCTCTCGAATCATATCAAGCCCTGTTTTGTCGGGCATATTGACATCGGAAATGACCACATCGACAGGATTTTCCTGAACATATTCTAGGGCTTCATCGGCATGACTGGCTGTTGCGATGACCTCCATATCCCACTTATCAAAGGGAATCAAACGTTTCAGACCTTCTGTCACCATGTACTCATCATCTACTAATAATACTTTATACATTTTCTCCCTTTCTACTCATCTTGAATTGTAATACGATACTGAACACCTGCTTGCTCCGCAGACTCTATAGTAATGGCATAGCGATCCCCAAAATAGAGCACAAAACGCTCATGGACATTGACAATCCCGATAGACTGCCTTTGATCACTGTAGCTGTCTTGGTGTTCAAAATGTCTCTGACTTAATTTTTCTCGAATATTTGCCAGCTTTTCAGCAGACATCCCACGACCATTATCTACCACTAAAATTTCCACAAAACCATCCTGTTTAAGAGCCTTGATGCTAATCACATTATCTGTCCGTCTATGGTCAACACCATGCGCGAAATAATTTTCTACCAGCGGTTGCAAGGTAAACTTAGGAATTTTCATATTCTCTAACTCTGGATCTATCTTGAAACCATAGGCAATGGACTTGGGATAGCGAACCATGCAGAGGTAGCTATATTTACGGCAAAATTCTAATTCCTGTTTGAGAAGAGTTTCTCTTTCGTCAGAAATATTGTTACGCAAGAGACTACTGAATTCATAAATGATATCCGCCAACTCATCTTGACTCTGCATAACTGCATACATGCGCAAGAATTCCAGCGTATTATACATAAAATGAGGATTGATTTGCGCCTGCAAGGCCCGCATATTGGCATCTTTTTGACTAAGTTCTAACTGATAAATATCATGGATATTCTTTTCCAAGCGATCCAACATATCATTGGTCGTCTCCGCGATTAGGAGCAATTCCTGGTCCTTTTCAAGCGTATCGATGCGAAGACCTTCTTCCCCTTGGGCAATAGCCTGAATAGAATCCACCAAATCCACTACCTGCTTTTGGTAATTAGCAAAGGTCTGCCTCAAAGTCAGATAGAGAATAACAATAAAGAGAAGGCTCAAGCTCACAATCAAAGCAGAACTGGTCACCGTTCCTTGTAAAACAAAGTTTTTGGGAACTGCCACCTGAACCTGATAACCATGAGAAGTTAAGCCAACAAGCCAATTTTCACTCTCCTTATCAACTGTTTCACCAATATGAAAAATCTCCGTATCAAAAGGTGAGGTCACTGTTACTGCCATCGGAGTATGACCTCTAGTATTATCAATGGCATGGTATAAAACAGCAGGATCCAAGGAGATGTAAATCACTCCTAAGTCTTGATCTGACACTGGATCTGACACCGGAATGGCAAAACTATTTCCTGCTGGTTTGAAATCCTCAGCCCTGATTTTTTCTCCACTACGTTTGTCTTTAGTAGAAACATAGACTTCCTTGTAATCTTGAAAAGCAATGGCCACTCCAGTTACAAAATCATTTCGAACATAGAGGTCATCAACATTTTCATGCAGAGAGACTGATACATAAGGCGAAGCTTTCCGCTCTAATTGCCAGTAAAAATAGTCTGGCATGCTAAGGCTAAAGTATTTATAGATTCCCTCAATACGAGCTTGATTTTCAACTAAAGCCTGAGCTATCTGGGTTGACTCTCTATGGTAATATTCAATTTCACTCACTGTTCTAGCAGTTACACGCTGGGCTACTCTCTGGGCTTCCTTTTCCCGTGAATCCCAGTCAGCATAGGAGAGTAAGATTGCAAAACTCGCAATAATAATGATCATCACTGAACTGTAGGTTCGCAGAAGCGTATGTAGCCAAAACTGCTTCATCCTACTTTGTCGCCAATTTTTCATGGATACTTTCATAGACCGGTTCCAACATATCACTGATAAAGAAATGCCACATCCCAATTCCTACAAAAAATAGCAGGGCAGGCATATAGTAACCAATTGCCACAAGTAGCACGGTCCCAAGGAGAACCTTGGCCACAGCTGCTAGGCTCATAAAGATGCCAATCAAGGATAGTTTGAGACTATTTCGATAAGACAAGTCAAAATAAACTTGTAGTTTCAAAGATACTGTATAAGCCAAAAACAGCAGGGCAACTACTAGAACATTCAAAAAGGTCGCAATCAAATGAATAATAGTCTGATGAGGCAATTGTACCAAGAGATACAAGCCATAGACCAAAACTAAATCCACTCCTAGAAAGCTATAGAAAATCAGATTGCTTGAGACAAAATTTTGCTTATAAAGAGACCACGCCTCCTTCAAACTGTATTCCCGAAAGCTATAACCATGTTCTGCATACAAGCTCATTAAGGTGGCACTAGCCGGCGCTAGACCAAGGATAATCCCTCCTGCTAAAGTTAATAGCCAAAAGAAGGCTGTCGCAATCATCCCTAAAAAGAAACGATTAAAGACAAAGTCTAAAAATCTCCCCATGATACCCTCCTAAAAATAACTATGAAACCATTATATCATATTTCAAGCGTTTTCAAAAACTTCTACTATCCATTTACAATCCCATCAAACCATGGTAAAATGAGAATTGTGAAAAAATTATCAGGAGACAATTCATGAAAAAATCTATCTTAACTACACTTCTTTTTGCAGTTCTTTACTTCCTCTGCATGGGGATTGGTGTCCTTTTGGGCAATCTCTTTGACCAAACTGGAAACATGTTTTATGCGCCTGCTTTTACTGCCCTTGTCGGCGGTAGCGTCTATATGATTCTGGTCGCAAAAGTTCCGCACTTTGGAGCCATTACCACTATCGGGCTTGTCATGGCCCTCTTTTTCTTGGGATCTAAGCACGGTGCTGGTGCCTTCCTTCCTGGAATTATCTGCGGCCTCCTAGCAGATGGAATAGCTCATTTAGGAAAATACAAGGACCAAACAAAGAATTTCCTTTCTTTCATTATTTTCGCTTTTAGCACATCTGGACCAATTCTACTCATGTGGATTGCTCCCAAAGCCTATATGGCTACCCTTCTGGCAAGAGGAAAATCGCAAGAATATATCGACCGTATCATGGTTGCGCCAAACCCTGGAACCATCCTTTTATTTATCGCAAGTGTTGTCATCGGAGCCCTAGTGGGTGCCTTGATTGGACAAGCCTTGAGTAAAAAATTTGCGCAGAAAATCTGATTACTAAAAAAGAGCCAGGTGGCTCTTTTTTATTTATGGCTCAATTTCTTGGTCAAGAAGTCTCCCAAGAATTGGATTGCAAAGATAATCAAAATGATAATGATAGTTGCCAAGATGGTCACATCGTGATTGTAGCGATTAAATCCATAAGCGATGGCTACGTTACCGATACCACCAGCTCCAACCGCACCAGCCATAGCCGTTTCACCAACAAGGGAAATCAAGGTCACAGTCGTCACACGGATCAAATCTGGAAGACCTTCTGATAGGTAAACACCCACGATGTCCCAGAAAGTCGCTCCGCTCGCTTGAGCCGCCTCAATGACACCACCATCTAGCTCAGCCAATACCACCTGTACTTGACGGGCAAAGAAGGCAAAGACTGCAAAAGATAGGGGTACAATAGCCGCATTTGGCCCGATACTTGTCCCTACGATTAGGTGTGAGAAGGGTGACAAGACTGCCAAGAGAATGATAAATGGAACTGCACGGAAAATAGAGGTGATTTTATCCAAAATCCAGAAAACGACTTTATTTTCCAAGACACCACCTGGCGCTGTCAAGACAAGGAAGAGACCTGCTACCAGTCCTAAGAAACCTCCGATGATAAAGGAAAGAACCGTCATATAAAGAGTCAAGTAGATAGCTGTCCCCCAGCCAGCTTGACCAGACCAACCCATCTTATAGACGTTTGGTAAGTATGCTTTAATCAATTCTGCCATCTTACTGTCCTCCCTTCAATACTTTTAGTTGCACACCAGCCTGACGGATGGCCTCTTGAGCGCTTGCCAAGGCTTCTTTTTCCCCTGACAAGACAACCACAAGCTCACCAACAGGGGTACCATCAAGAATTTCAATATTTCCGTAAAGGATATTGGCCGTTACTTGGTAGTGCTTGTACAATTCATTCAAAAGTGGCTCGTCTGTTGAAGCACCTGCATACTTGAGTTGCACTAAAAGACTGTTTTCAGACAAATGTTGTATGATTTCTTGCTTCTCAATTTTGACCATAGCTTCATCAATGCCTGTGGCTGTTGAGATAAAGTCTTGAGTCAAAGGCTGTTTAGGATCTGAGAAGATTTCAAGGACGCTGCCCTCTTCAATCAAATGCCCATCCTGCATGACTGCCACACGATTGGCAATATCTTTGACAATCTGCATTTCATGCGTAATTAAGACAACAGTTAAGCCTAATTTTTGGTTCAAATCTTGCAACAAGGCCAAAATCTGCTTGGTTGTCTTAGGGTCAAGGGCAGAAGTTGACTCGTCTGAAATCAAGATTTTTGGATCATTTGCTAAGGCACGCGCAATGGCCACACGCTGTTTTTGCCCTCCAGATAGTTGTGAAGGGTAGTTTTCAGCACGGTCTGCCAAGCCAACCAAGTCCAACAACTTGGCTACTTTAGCCTTCTTTTCTTCCTTGCTGAGTCCAGAGTGTTTGAGGGCAAAGGCTACATTCTCCTCTGCCGTCTTCTGGCTCATCAGGTTAAAATGCTGGAAAATCATTCCAATATCTTGACGTTTACGACGTAACTGCTCTGCCGTCAAGGTCACCTTACCATCAAAAATCACATCGTCGTCAATGGTAATTTTCCCTGCAGATGGTTTTTGCAAGAGGTTAATTACCCGTACAAGGGTTGATTTCCCTGCTCCAGAATATCCAACGATTCCGTAGATATCCCCTTCTTGGATGTGAATAGTCACATCCTTGACCGCTGTGATGGTTCTCTTCTTTTGGTGAAAAGTCACATCGATCTGATCTAACTTGATAATATCTCTACTCATAGCTTCTAATCAGCTCCTCTACTAATTCAATATGGGTGTAGTAATCGGCGATTCGCACGTTCTCATCTCCACCGTGGTCTCGGCTATTGGCATTTCCTAGACCAAAAGCCACCATTGGCACCTCTAGGGCATCAAAGACCGTATGCATAGGCCCTGTCCCCGCTGTCGTCGGCAAGACTGAAACGCCCTGTGGATAGAATTTCTTGGCCAACTCGATCACATTGAGAATGGCTGGTGCGCTCATATCGCTTCGATAGCTCATCTCTCCCAAGGTATAGTATAATTCTACCTTATCAAAGCCATTTTTGTCTAGCTGTTTCCGAATTTTTTCCAGAACATCATGCGGTTCTAGACCAGGAACCAAACGAACCTCTAGCTTGGCACTGGCTTCTGCAGGTAAAATCGTTTTGACTCCTTGTCCTTGATAACCTGACTGAATCCCTTCGATATTAAGGGCTGGCTCGAAAAAGAAACGTTTTAGAAAGGCTGCACGCTCCTCTTGTAAGAGAGGCAATTCCAAACCATAAATCTGGCTGATTTCCCCTGGATTTCGTTGGGCATAAGTGTCCACCAAGGCAAACTCTCGTTCATTTGGTCCTTGAACTTCTTCGTACAAACCTTCAACCAAGATACGACCATCTGCGGCACGAAGAGACTGTAGGGCTTGAAGGAGGTACCAGGGAGCTGACTCCACAACCCCACCATAGCTAGAGTGGATATCCACATCAGCACTTTTCACCTTGGCATCAAAGGTTACAATTCCCTTATTCCCTCCAGAAATTTCCAGTTGTTCCAAGGCATTTTTAGTCCCTTGTTCCCAGACCAACAAATCCGCCCCACGGAGTTTATCCGCATGCTTTTCCAAATACTTATCTAGGTCTGTCGAAGCCGATTCCTCCGCGCCCTCCATGATAAAACTGATATTGACAGGCAAATCATCATGGTGCTGCATATATTTTCTCAAAGCACTCAAACGAGCCGTGATATGACCTTTGTCGTCATCAACCCCACGCCCATACATGAAGCCATTGCGGACCGAAAGCGTAAAAGGATCCTCTGTCCAGACCTGATCCCCGTCCGCTGGCACAGTGTCATAGTGGTTATAGAAAATCAAGGTTTTGGCATCTGGACGCGAACTCTTGAAATGCGCCATGACAAAAGGCGCCGTGTAAGACTCATCAATCTCCACTTCAGCCCCAACACGCTTGAAAATCTCACCCAGATAGTTGGCAACTTCTTTGAGACCCACCTGTTGGGCAAAGACCGACTTCTTAGAAATCAAGGTACGCAAAACCTCAAAATAATGCTGGGCTACATGATCCTTTTCAAATTTTTCAATCTGTTCTTGTTCACTAGGAAAAACCATATTCTCTCTACCTTTCTATGAACTACTCTTCCTGACAATCCATGCTCTATACAAAAGCAAGAGGTGGAATTCTCTCTCCCACCTCCCTGTTTCTTATTACCAAACTGGTTGATCCAAACCGTCTGATGTTTCTTCGATAACTTTTTTCACTTCATCTGTATGGTAAGCTGCGATCACTTTCTTGATAGCATCAGCTTTTGGTGATGTTTCCCAATCTTTTTTCGCAACGATGATGTTGTACCATTGTTTTGAGTTTTCATCAGCTTGTTCTTTGAAAAGTGCTTTCTTGTAGTCCAATTTTGCTTCTGTAACGAAGGTATTGTTTACAACGGCAGCGTCAACTGATGACAATGAACGAGCTGTTTGGCTAGCGTCCAATTCAGTGATTTTCAAGTTCTTTGGATTTTCTTTGATGTTAGCAACTGTTGCAAGAGCAGTTCCTGAAACGTCCAATTTAATCAAGCCAGCTGATTGAAGCAAGTAAAGCGCACGGCTTTCGTTTGTAGCATCGTTCGGTACAGCGATTTCTCCGTTTGCTGGGATGTCTTCTACTTTAGTGTACTTGTTGTCACTTCCATTCAAACCTGAGTAAAGGCGGATTGGAGAGATGTAAGTATCAGCAATCGCTACAAGGTCTTTCCCGTTTTCCTTGTTCCAGTTGTTCAAGAAGTTATAGTGTTGGAAAGCGTTCAAGTCTACTTCGCCATCAGCAGTTGCCTTGTTTGGTTGTGAGTAGTCTGTGAACTCTGTAAATTCCAAAGTGATTCCGTCTTTTTTAACCAATTCTTGAACTTTATCCCAACGAGCTTCTTCAGAACCGCTACGGTTAACAGTTGCAATTTTGATAGTTGTTGCATTGTCTGCTTTCTTTTCTGAGTTTCCGCAAGCTGCAAGAGCCAAACCTGCGACTGTAGCAAGGGCTGCTAGGCCAAGCCATTTTTTAATTTTCATGATTCTTTCTCCTTAAAAATAATACCGTACTAGTATCTCACAATTTGTTTTATTTCACAAATTGTTATTAGATAGTCAGATATATAGTTTAAAACTATATCCTTAAAGACTCAGAAATCACCCATCTTACTCAGAATGGATGACTTCAAAAAATTATTTAATATCAGCTTCTGCTGGTAGATAAGTATCTCCGAAGAATTGTTTAGACAATTTTTCAAGCGTTCCGTCTTTGTAAAGTTCTTTGATGCGTTTGTCTACAAATGATTTCAACTCATCTTGACCTTGAGCAAGAAGTGGGTAAACGTAAGGTTGTTGGTCGCTTGGAAGTTCGATAACTTTCAAGTTGTCCAAACCTTGGTTCTTGATCACTGTTTCAACACCGATTTTATCAAAAATCTTATAGTCAAATTGGCCATCGCTCAAACGTACCATGATTTGTTGGAAGTCTGCCTTAGTATAGTTAAGGATAGTTGGGTTATCCGGGTGTTCAGCGTTGTATGCTTCTAACTGCTTAGCTGATGTAGTGGCTTGAACGACTTCCGTCGATTTTCCACCGATATCAGCGAGAGACTTGATACTAGAGTCATCTTTCTTCACTACAAGGACATTAGGGTTTTGGGCAATTGGTGCGGCATAAAGGTATTTCTCCGCACGTTCTTTAGTGTAGCTAAGATTGTTGACAGCCATATTGTAACGGTCAGCGTCAAGACCTGCAAAGACACCTGACCATTCTGTCTTTTCAAACTTGACATCATATTTGTCAGAATCTTTAAAGATAGCGCGAACGACTTCAATCTCGTAACCAGTCAATTCGCCATTTTCTTCATAGATAAATGGTTTTGGCGAGCCATTGGTTGCAACGATGATTTCTTTCTTGCTAGCTGCTGCTCCTTCTTTCTTAGCACCACCTGAGCAAGCCGCAAGCACACCTGCAGCAATAAGCCCTAGAGCAGCAAGAGATGAGTATTTAACGATTTTTTTCATGTCATTTCCTCCAAAATAAAATACCTTATAATCTTAACAGAAAAAGACCATTTACGCCATTATATGATATCTATCTCTGTGATAGGTTTTCTTTATGGCTGATTTAAAAGACCAAACGCAAGATGGCAATCAAGACTACTCCGAAGAGAACCGTTCCGACTAGATTACGGTAGCGAAAGGCTATCCAAGCCGTCGGAAATACTGCTAAGAAGTCCAGCCATTTGATTTGAGGAAGGTTCCCAACCTTGCCTGTCACTACGCTTGAAAGAATCAAGGCAAAGATAATAGAAACGGGCAAGAACTTCAAAAAACGCTCAACGATTGCAGGCAAACCCTTATACTTGACCAAGATGAAGGGAATCATACGGGGAATCCAGGTCACCAAGCCAGAGAAGAGAACTGCTAATAAAAGATACTTACTGACCATCTAAAACCACCCCCATTGTACAACCAAGTAGCGTCGCAAACAGAACAGCTAGTGACTGAGACACCACTGTCAAGAGCAAAAAGAAGGACACCGCAACAACTGCTAGAATAATAAGCAGATTGCGGACAGGAATCCGTCTTTGCATAATCTGGAATTGCGAAGCAAAAATCCCAATGAACATCCCAACCAGGGCAAAATCCAAGCCAAAGATTTCTGGATTTGGCAGCAGACCACCCAGAGCCGTTCCAACCACTGTTCCCACAAACCAAGCCACATAGCTATTGAGGTTGTTTCCGTGCATCCACATAGGATTGACCTTGTCTGTATGGGCTAACTCGCCCATCAAAACGCCATAAGTCTCATCTGTCAAGATGCTAGACATACCGATATTGTGCCAGAGACTAGTATGACGAAAATAGGTCGACGCATGCAAACTCAACAAAAAGAGACGCAAATTGATCAAAAAGACCGTCATCGCAATAGCTGCTACAGGTGCTTGAACCGCAATCAGTGCCAGCATGGCAAACTGGGCACTCCCAGCATAAACAAAGAGGCTCATCAAGCCCATCTCCACAGGTGTCACATAGGGCGCACCAATAATCCCACAGGCCAGGCCGATACTGACATAACCAAGTGCCGTTGGCATAGCTGCCTGCGCCCCCTCCCAAAATCCTTTTTCTTTCATCTTTCTCCTCATATTGTCTTAATAAATGGGCTGAAAAGGCTCCAGCCACAGCATGGACTATTATAACATATTCAGGAAAGAGAAAAAAGTCTGCTGATTGTAATCAGACAGACTCCATTTTATTCTATAGTATCAAAAACAAGACTTGGTTTGGCATTGAAATCCAAGTCTTGCTCATATTCAGATTCATCCATTATGCGATGCTCATGCCGTATTTTATAATGAATCATATTTTAAAAATACCAGACCACACTACTCCCTGCTTATATTTAGCTTCTTTCTTTTGGACAAATTTTGCCAAATCCAATAACTCTGTCGGTGGTTCACCTTTAAAGCCCAATAATTCTTTAGAGACGGCAAATGAGAGACGTACAGCTAGCAAATCTTCACTAGTACTAGAGAACTGTTTTGCTGTTTCCAGCAATTGCTTCCTAAATTCTTCCGTCAAGCTAATTTCTTTATTATTGTACAGGGAATGAATTAAAATTTGTAACTGACTCTGTTTTTCCATCGTTTACCTCATTTTATCTAGGACGCCAAGGACCATATTTAGCCCAACCATCCACCATAACATTTACAGTGTGTTCCAAATTAGAAATATATTGTACAGACTTCCAGTTGCTAGGTGAAATTTCGTTTCTTTCATGGACACCTCTAAAAATTTTTAGAAGTTCTTTTCAAATAATCATGCAACATTCATATAAAATAAATTTTAACAATTAGTATCATTCTTTTTGAAAAAATTACAAATAACTAATAAATAAATTCCTATAGATAGTGTAAATCCATTTATTAAAATACCCAAAATTTTTATATCTGTATAAAATTGAGGAATAATCAAAAATAGAATGGCAAATAAAGCATATAAACTTGAATTAGTCGAATATATCAATCCCATAGTGTCGTATCTATACTCTGAGTAAATCATTTTTTCAAACATATTTCCTGATATACCTATTAAAATAAATGCTAAAAAAAATAACAACAACTTTATTAACGGAAATGGAGTAATAAATACTAGCATGAGTGCTAATCCAGATACAGTATAATCAATAAAGAAAAACATTTTATACGGAATTCCCACTCTAGGAGCCAAAATTGCTCCTATCAAATCGGCAAATCTTTGAGCTCCTAGTACCAATCCCAAATATTGAATAGGTATGCCTTCTGATAAAAGATACAGTGGCATTAAAGTTAAAAGTAGATCTGTACCCCCACTTAAAATTGACTCTGTAACTACTATAAAAGAGGCAAATTTTGATTCTCGAAAAGCAGAAACAGTTTCCAAAAATTGGAAAGAAGAATTACTTTCCAAATCTACCTTTTCAGGTCGAACACTTTTAGTATTGTTTTTGGAACCGGGCAATCTGATTTTAATCATAAAATAAATAGCAGCCACAAAAAACGGAATACTTAAATTAAAAACAACAAAATAAGATAGAAGCCCTAATAGTAGAGATGCAGTTAAATTACTAATAATATCTAACACATTTGATGCCAAGTATTGAACATCTATCGATTTCTTTATTAGCATGTCATCATTATTTAAAGTTTCTGGAACAATTTTCATCTGCAGTGTATTTAATAAATTAGTTGATAATGCGAACAAAAAATTCAATACATAGATATACACAACACGAAAATGATACCTTAAACACAGAATTGTAATCACAATTATAATAAACTGGAGAATCTGGAAAATCACTAGCCAAATTTTATCTCTCTGAATTTTATTTATAAAACTTCCATAAAAAACAGCAAGCAAATTTGGGATAAAACCAATTAGAGTAAATAGAGATAACTGTCCTGCCTCAATATGATATACACTTACTAACCCTATCGATAAAGCAATAAAGTAAAAACTATCTGCAATATTCCTAGACGATCTACCTAATATTAAATTTATAAAATTTTGGCTAAATTTTCTTAATATCATGCTTATAAACCTCAAAATTCATGCAATCGATTTGAATATAATCCGTTAAATTCAATAATCCTGTTAAAGTATCTAATACTTTATAAGATATGATTGATGCAGCCATATATGATATTGGAGAAATAACACTATACGGTATTCTACTATCCAAAACATGATCATCTGTTATCATAAAGTCCCTATAAAACTCCCTCAATGAAATAGTTTTGCCCGGAATAATATGTAGGTAGTTTATTACCGTAGATGCATATGAGCCAACAATAATAGGTCTCGTATATTTATGAGCTAAATCATCAAACCAGTAGTCTATCTCTATTCTAGGAGTATCTGCACAGCATAAAGCAATGTCAAAATTATAATCTTTAAAAATAGTTTCTAAGTCATTCTGACACTCTAACTTCCTATAAATAGTTGTCACATTTGAATCAGAAATCTCTTGAATATGCTGTTTTATTATGTCTATTTTTAGCTTACCAATATCAGATTTCTTAAAGGATGTTTGTCTAGTAAGATTTGACTCTTCCACAATGTCAAAATCTACTAATATGAAATTACCTATACCTAGACGAGCTAAAATTTCGACTGTTGTTGATCCAATACCCCCTACACCAACAATTAAAACTGTTGAATTTAATAATCTATCCTGATACTTACTAGGGTCTAAATTTTCTGACAAATCAACCCACTCAAAGAAATTAATATTTCGGGAATATTTGGAATTATCATATTGATTACTAGTCACTAATCCCATAGATATCATCGACTCAACAACTTGTTTTTCTCCATTAGACAACAATTTTATATCAATGTCATTATCTAATTTTTTTATTAAATTGATGTTCTCTTCATTAAAATCAATCTCCCTTACAAGAGAAGCATTACCAAAACCAAATTTTATTTTATCTTTAAATATATACGGTTGAAGAGTTCTCTTTATTCTCATTTAGATCCTCCTAATCAAAAACTATTAAAAGATAAACAACAAATAGGAGTTTGGAAAATATTTTCCTAAACTCCAAAATTATAAATACGAATACAACTCACTTATAATTTCTATCCATATAATAAATTAAAATACAAAAAACTTATCGACTTCTAAAATTCAGTTAAAATCTTAATAGCATGCAGATATTAACTTTTAAACATTATGAATATCATCATTCTTCACAATTATTAAGATTTAAGATTTTTTGTATAATATCCGTTGCATTTGCAGCAAAATATATATTAATTAGAATTTTTGTCGTATATGTTTATCTTGATTTCAATCCACTATATCTAATCCAAAGTTTATCTTTTCTATCCTATAGATTGCTATTATTTAACTAACGGCCACCTAAACGATGCCCTTGAAATGAATATGGTACAGCAGACATTGTTTCTCCTCCAATTATTTTTCTTTGTAAACCACTTATGCGACCTAGGATTTGCTTCAAGTACTTTACAAGAACACTATAACACGAAAATTGGCGTATTTGAGAAAATCGCATATTTGATATTTTTTCTTATAGAAATTTCTGATTTGCGATTTTAGTGGATTTGATTATTTCACTGGTATAATAAAGTTATTACTAACAAGGAGGGATATAATGATGAAGAAAAGAAAAATCCAACTGATACTCCTGCTTATTTCGGAGTGGGTTATCGTCTTCCCGTTTCTAATCAATCGATAAGTTCTTTGTATTGCTGAAAACGCAATTCGAAGAGGGCTGTTAATTGTGAATTTTCTAATACTTGCAGAGATTGGATAAAGTGTTCAATCTCTTTTTGATTACTTCCTTTGGTTTGAAGAAATATACTCATTTTCTTTAAAAATTGCCACGATAATTTCTCAAAAACATCGTATGGACGGAGCATACTCTCCAGCTCTGCTTCAAAGATTGGGATATAGGAGAAAAGCTTGCGCTCCATGAGCTCTGATAAGATATTTAATAGTCCTTGCTTCATATACAATCGATTGTGTACTAACTCTTTAAATTCTTTGGATTTTTCAAGCAAAGAGGTTGATAAAAAAATCAGATCTTGATTGCTTAGGAAGGGCATGGTATTGCAAAAAAGATAGAGTTCAAACCAGGTCCAAGACTCAATAGCATAGAGATAAGTAGTCAAAAACTCCCTATCCTCCTCTGTTAGCAGATAGCTCTTATTTAAGGAATGAATAGCATTTTTAATCACAATGGCATTCAAACAACGATAGGTCTCTGCCATCTGTCCTTGCTCGACTTCCTCCAACAGTTGCTCTAAGCCAGCTATATCTTGGTGGGCAAAGCGATCCACAACCCTCCTACCAATCTGCATATGTGGAGATTCTTGATAGTTGTTGAGTTTGTGCCCAAACTCATCAAAATTCATATTGATCCCTTGGATGGCTAGAATCAACTTATCCGCAGATAGCATAGACTGCCCTAGTTCAAACTTGGACAGCTGAGAAGCTGTTAGTCCAGCACAAGCCACATCTGACTGCTTGAGCTTTCTAGCCAAGCGCAACTCCTTGTAAAATTCTCCCAATTCCATTCTCTCGATCATCTTACCACCTCCTAGCTTTTGCATATTATATCATTATTTTTATAGTTTTGTCAAAATATTCTGACACTTTGGTGATTGAAAAAGCCAGCCTTAAGCTGACTCCATTTTATTCCATGGTATCAAAAGCGAGACTTGGTTTGGCATTGAGGTCCAAGCCTGAGAAGTTTTCTTTGTTCCACTCACTGACGCTGGCATAGGCAATCATTCCTGCATTGTCTCCGCAGAGGCGCAGAGGTGGGATGATGACATTGACATCTGTGATTTCAGCCGCCAGGCGTTCTCTGAGACCTTTATTGGCTGCCACACCACCTGCCACGACAAGGGTTTTAACAGGGTATTTCTCCAAAGCCTTCTTAGTTTTTGCCATAAGAATATCCAAGACAGCTGCTTGGAAGGAAGCACACAAATCCTCTGTGGACAAGCTCGCTCCCTTTTGCTCGGCATTGTGGTGAAGATTGATAAAGGCAGACTTCAAACCAGAGAATGAAAACTCCAGATTATCTTCCTTGATCATGGCACGAGGGAAATCATAAATATCCTGTCCCTGATGAGCTAGCTCGTCAATCTCACGACCAGCAGGATAGGTCAAGCCCATGACACGGCCGACCTTATCATAGGCCTCGCCAACCGCGTCATCTCGCGTTTCCCCAACAATCTTGTAGTCACCAGCCTCCGAAACATAAACCAACTCTGTGTGTCCACCGCTAACCAAGAGGGCTAGCAAGGGAAACTCCAAAGGCTCTACATTTTGAGCTGCCATGAGGTGACCAGCCATGTGGTTAACAGGGATAAGTGGAAGTCCATGTGCCCAAGCAAAGGCCTTAGCAGCTGACAAGCCAACTAGCAAGGCTCCGACCAAGCCTGGTCCATAGGTAACTGCCACAGCTGTCACATCCTCTTCTGTAATCTCTGCTTCTGCTAGCGCCTCCTCGATACAGGCTGTAATGACCTCGACATGGTGACGACTGGCTACTTCAGGCACTACGCCCCCAAAACGTTTGTGACTCTCAATTTGACTAGCAATGACATTGGACAAGAGCTCATCGTCGTTTTTCAAGACGGCAACACTAGTCTCATCACAGGATGTCTCAAATGCTAAAATATATCTATCCTTCATCTATTTCTCTCTTCATAATGATGGCGTCCTCGGCTGGATCATGGTAGTAGGCCTTTCGCTCAGCGATGACTGCCATCTTTTCTTTCTTGTAAAATGCTTGCGCTCGTTGGTTTGACTTTCTGACTTCTAGGAAAATCTCCTTGTCTGTCGGCAATTGAGCAAACAAGGCTGATGCAATTCCCTGACCCTGATAGTCTCCTTTAACAGCGATTTGCAGGACTTCTGCTTCAAAGATATTTTCCTGAACAGCTAGAAAACCAATCACTTCTGCCCCATCATAAGCCAGAGCATACCAAGTCTGGTCTTGAGCCAGGTCTGCTTGGATTTGTTCCAGCGTCCAAGGACTGACTGAGTAAACATCCACCATGACAGCGTAGATGGCTTGAGCCAGTTCAGGCTGTTGTTGGATTCGTTTGATTTCTATCATAGGCGTTTAATGTAAGACTCACCAGACTCTGTGTGGTTCTTAAGCCAGTTTTCCTCAGCCTCGACACGCTTGAGGTAGTTAGGCACAAAGTCGTGCAAGGAGTCTGCTGCCTTGTCCCAGGCCCAGAGAGCTAGATTAGCTGCATTTGGCAAGGTTTCTTTGAAATTAGTCCTTGGCAAGTGTTCTTGAATCTGCTCAACAAAGGGGCCAACTTCTCCGACAAAGGTTACCTGACTAGCACCCTTGATTAGCTCAATCACTCGATCAAAAGGCAGGTGCGCTTCTGGCATGACAGGTTTCGCATTTTCATAAAATCCTGCGTAAACATTGTTGCGACGCGCATCTATCAAAGGGACGAACAAGCCTTCTTGTTGGTATGGCACCAGAGCCAAGAGGCTAGACATACCAACCAACTCGATGTTCAGGGTATGAGCTAAGGTCTTGGCAGTTGCCACCGCAATTCGCAAGCCTGTGTAGCTACCTGGCCCTTCTGCCACCACGATTCGGTCCAAATCCTTGGGCGTCCAGTCCAAACTCTCCATCAAAAAATCGATGGCTGGCATGAGGGTAATACTGTGATTTTTCTTAATATTAATCGTCGTCTCGGCAAGAACCTGCTTGTCCTCTAAAATAGCGAGAGAAAGAGCCTTGCTGGACGTATCAAAAGCTAATACTTTCATAACACATTCCTATCTTTTTGTCTGCTTACTATTATACTACAAAAGCTGGCACATGGGAATTTTCTTTATCCCTAAACAAGAGTGCCCTCACTTAACTAAAAATAATTTAAAAAAATGTTCACTTTTCCTTTTCTTTTACGAATATAAAAGTGAACAAGAAAAAAGGAGGAAAGTTCAATGACAAATTTTGACGTTCTTGACAATCAATTTTTATCCTTATCTGAAAATGAATTATCAGATATTGATGGCGGTCTCGCTCCCTTGGTTATCTTTGGAGTAGCAGTATCTTGGAAAGCTATTGCAGGTGGAACAGCACTTATAGGTTCTGGTTTGGCAGCTGGTTATTTTTTAGGAGGAGATTAATATGATGAAAGATTTGAACAACTATTGTGAAATTTCTAATAAGGAATTGCAAGAAATAAAGGGTGGCTTTGGTGTAGGTGTTGGTATCGCTTTATTTATGGCAGGTTATACCATTGGAAAAGACCTTCGTAAAAAGTTTGGTAAGTCATGCTAGATAAGAAACACATTTTTAGAAGGATAAATTTTATTGTCTTCATCTCTTACAGTTTGCTCAGCATTCTCAATGATTTAAACATTACTACTATCCCTTTACCATTCGATTTATCTGTTTGTATTGTTTTATTTTTATGCTTCAACTCTATTTTTGAGCAGAACAATGACTCCCATAAAAATAATAAGCTCTGAAAATTCCATTGTCATGTCATTTTAAAAAATGCAAAACCGCCTCATCTGGATAGATGGGGTGGAATTTTCGTATAGTAAATCTACTATCTCTTTATCCCCAAACAAAAAACCCCAGCATAAGCGGGGCATCTAAGCATTTAATCCAAAGTAAAATACAAACCAAACGACATAGGTTACGAGGAGGAGAAAAAGCGAGTAGAGAGTCACAAAGGTAATTTTCCACAAGAACTTAGTTTGTCGTCGTTCCATTTTGGCAAATAGAAGATTCCCTCCATAAACACAAGCAACAAAAACGATAAAAGCTACCAAGCGAGCTCCGATAGCAAAAGCAAATAAGTTATACATAGGGCAACCTCCTTGACTTAAAAACTATATGGAATTATGACAAGCAATAAATTTCACTTCCATTATCAATATAACACATTTTTGTTTTTTTGCAAGCGTTTACTCGACAAATCGTCCTGTGACTTTCTCGTTTCCGTCTTTTACTAATTTTTCATTTTGTGGTATAATTGAAATAATTGTAACGAATCAAGGTCAATCTAGACACAAAATGGAATGAAATCAAGCAAATCTATGCTAAAAGTTTGGAATAAGCTGACCTGTAAAATAGAAAGGAACTATATGATTTACAAAGTTTTTTATCAAGAAACAAAAGAACGTAGCCCACGTCGTGAAACAACACGCGCACTTTACCTAGACATCGATGCCAGCTCAGAACTTGAGGGCCGCATCGCTGCTCGCCAACTTGTCGAAGAAAATCGCCCAGAGTACAATATCGAATATATCGAACTCTTGTCTGACAAATTGCTAGATTACGAAAAAGAAACTGGCGCCTTCGAAATTACGGAGTTCTAATATGGCCTATACTCTTAAACCTGAAGAAGTCGGCGTTTTTGCCATCGGTGGTCTGGGAGAAATCGGGAAAAACACTTACGGAATTGAATACCAAGATGAGATTATCATCGTCGATGCTGGGATTAAATTCCCAGAAGATGACTTGCTGGGTATCGACTATGTCATTCCTGACTACTCTTACATCGTAGACAATATCGACCGCGTCAAGGCTGTCTTAATCACACACGGACACGAGGACCACATCGGTGGGATTCCATTCCTACTCAAGCAAGCAAATGTCCCTATCTACGCTGGGCCGCTTGCCTTGGCTTTGATCCGTGGGAAACTCGAAGAACACGGCCTCTTGCGCAACGCCAAACTTTACGAAATCAACCACAATACTGAGTTGACCTTTAAAAATCTCAAGGCAACTTTCTTTAGAACGACTCACTCTATTCCAGAACCTTTGGGGATTGTCATTCATACTCCTCAAGGGAAAATTGTCTGTACGGGTGACTTCAAGTTTGACTTAACACCAGTTGGTGAACCAGCAGATTTGCACCGTATGGCAGCTCTTGGTGAAGACGGTGTACTCTGTCTCCTGTCTGACTCGACAAATGCAGAAATTCCAACCTTTACCAACTCTGAAAAAGTCGTTGGCCAGTCCATCATGAAGATTATCCAAGGCATAGAGGGACGTATCATCTTTGCATCCTTTGCCTCAAATATCTTCCGTCTCCAGCAAGCAACAGAAGCTGCTGTTAAGACTGGGCGCAAGATCGCTGTCTTTGGTCGTTCTATGGAAAAGGCCATTGTCAACGGAATCGATCTTGGCTACATCAAAGCTCCTAAGGGAACCTTTATCGAGCCAAATGAAATCAAAGACTACCCTGCAGGAGAAATTCTGATCCTCTGTACAGGTAGCCAGGGTGAGCCGATGGCAGCCCTCTCTCGTATCGCCAACGGAACCCACCGTCAGGTACAACTCCAACCAGGTGATACAGTTATCTTCTCTTCTAGTCCAATCCCTGGAAATACGACTAGCGTCAACAAGCTGATTAACATCATTTCTGAAGCTGGTGTCGAAGTTATCCACGGTAAAGTGAATAATATCCATACATCTGGACACGGTGGCCAGCAAGAGCAAAAACTCATGCTCCGCTTGATTAAGCCAAAATACTTCATGCCTGTCCACGGTGAATACCGCATGCAAAAAGTCCATGCTGGACTAGCGGTAGATACTGGTGTTGAGAAGGACAATATCTTTATCATGAGCAATGGTGATGTGCTTGCCCTTACTGCTAACTCTGCTCGTATCGCAGGTCATTTCAACGCCCAAGATATCTATGTCGATGGAAATCGTATCGGTGAAATCGGCGCAGCTGTCCTCAAAGATCGTCGTGATCTATCTGAAGACGGTGTCGTTCTGGCAGTCGCAACTGTTGACTTCAAATCGCAGATGATTCTATCTGGCCCAGACATCCTCAGCAGAGGCTTTGTCTACATGAGAGAGTCTGGAGACTTGATTCGCCAAAGCCAGCGTATCCTCTTCAATGCCATTCGTATCGCACTGAAAAACAAGGACGCTAGCGTGCAATCTGTCAATGGTGCCATTGTCAACGCTATTCGCCCCTTCCTTTATGAAAATACAGAACGTGAACCGATCATCATCCCGATGATCCTCACACCAGATGAAGAATAAAGCAAGAAAACAGCCCCGTCTTCGGAGCTGTTTTTTCTATGCTTTCTTTTTAGATTAAAACTCAATAAAAATCGAAATCAGACTAGAAGGCTAGGCGAAAGCATAACTTGAGTTAGCTCCCATAGTTCGGGGAACTATGGGAGACTGTAGATGAATCAAAGCCAAGCTTTGAATTCATTCGTAAGAAGCCGACGACGTATTATTTTGATTTTTGAAGAGTTTTAGAAATACTACGATTTTTACCTTCAAGATACACCATCAAAATAGAAATATCTGCTGGGTTTACTCCCGAAATACGGCTGGCTTGGCCGATGGTTTCTGGATTGATAAGTTTGAACTTCTGACGAGCTTCGGTTGCAATAGAATCAATGTCATCCCAGTCGATATTGGCTGGAATGCGCTTTTCTTCCATGCGTTTCATCTTGGCAACCTGATCCATGGCTTTGGAAATATAGCCTTCGTACTTGATTTCTGTCTCAATCAATTCGATAATCTTGTCATCCAAGTCCTCTGTTGCTGGTCCGATGAAAGCCACCACATCTTGGTAAGACACTTCTGGACGGCGAAGGAATTCCTTGGTTGTCACTGCATCGGTCAACGGCTTGAAGCCCATCTCCTCAACCTTAGCATTGGTTTCTTTGACTGGCTTAAGTTTGATGCTATCTAGTCGCTTCATCTCATTTTCAAATTGATTTTTCTTGATTTCAAAGCGAGCCCAGCGTTCATCATCCACAAGTCCAATCTCACGCCCCATCTCTGTCAAACGCATATCAGCATTGTCATGACGGAGGATGAGACGGTATTCAGCACGACTGGTCAAGAGACGGTAGGGTTCAATGGTTCCCTTGGTCACCAAGTCATCAATCATCACCCCAATATAACCATCACTGCGCTTCAAAATCAACTCAGGCTTGCCTTTGATTTTCAGAGCCGCATTGATACCCGCGATAATCCCTTGGCCAGCAGCTTCTTCATAACCTGATGTTCCATTTGTCTGACCAGCAGTGAAAAGTCCGGAGATTTTCTTGGTTTCCAGAGTCGCACGCAACTGATGAGGCAAGACCATATCATACTCAATGGCATAACCTGTCCGCATCATCTCTGCATTTTCCAAACCTTTGATGGAATGAACCAAGTCACGCTGGACATCCTCAGGCAGACTGGTTGAAAGTCCTTGAACATAGACTTCCTCAGTATTGCGCCCTTCTGGCTCAAGGAAGAGTTGGTGGCGTTCCTTGTCCGCAAAGCGTACAATCTTGTCTTCAATCGACGGACAGTAACGAGGTCCCACTCCCTTGACCACACCTGTGAACATAGGCGCACGGTGGAGGTTGTTTTGGATAATCTCATGACTGGTACCATTGGTATAGGTCAACCAGCATGGCACTTGGTCCTTGACATAATCCTCATCAGGCGAGGTATAAGAGAAGTGGTTTGGTGCTTCATCTCCTGGCTGAATCTCTGTCACATCGTAGTTGATAGAGGAAGCCTTGACACGTGGAGGGGTTCCCGTCTTGAAACGACCGATTTCGAGGCCCAGTTCCTTGAGATTGTCAGCTAGGTTAATCGAAGCTAGGCTGTGGTTAGGACCTGATGAATACTTAAGGTCTCCAATGATAATTTCCCCACGGAGGGCTGTTCCTGTCGTCACGATAACAGCCTTGGCAGCATACTCTTGATGGGTAGCTGTACGCACACCGACAACCTTGCCATCTTCCACCAAAATCTCATCAATCATGGTTTGACGAAGGGTCAGATTTTCTTGATTTTCAACTGTCTTGCGCATCTCCTTAGAGTAAAGCTCCTTGTCAGCCTGCGCACGAAGGGCACGAACAGCTGGCCCCTTACCTGTGTTGAGCATCTTCATCTGGATGTAAGTCTTGTCAATGGTCTTAGCCATCTCGCCACCGAGGGCATCAACTTCACGCACAACGATTCCCTTGGCAGAACCACCGATAGAGGGGTTACAAGGCATGAAAGCCAGCATTTCAATGTTGATGGTCGCAAGCAAGACCTTGCAGCCCATACGGCTAGCTGCCAAGGAAGCCTCAACCCCAGCGTGTCCCGCACCAATTACAATAATATCGTATTCTTCAGTAAAATTATATGTCATGTTTCTCTCCTATTCCTCAAGATGAATGTGTCTTAGTTGGCCGTCCCAATCTGGCAAGGCTGTTTTTAAAAAGGCTGGAACTAGATTGATACCCTCAAGCTTGTCTATGTCAATCCATTCACAGGGCTGCCTTTTATCATCTTCCTGCATGGTCAATGGGGCATCCTCAAGCAAATCCACCAGATAATGAAACTCGATATTGTGATAGGAAACACCGTCCTGTTCAAAACGATTTTCAACCACAAAAGCTAGCTGGCCAGCTTGAGCTTTGACACCCAGTTCTTCCCTCACTTCACGGACTACCGCGTCTTCCGTGCTTTCATTGACTTGAATCGCACCGCCAATAGTGTAATACTTGCCCTTATCTTTGGTAACTAGGAGCTTGCGATTTTGGACAATCAAGGCTGTCGCCCGAACACCAAAAACCGTATTTCCTACTTTTGTCCGAAAGTCTTGTTGAATCATTCTTGTCCTTTCCCTTAAACGACACAAAAACAGTCAAAACTCCAAAGAAGTGCAGGACAAAAAAGCCTGCAACATCCATGAGCTTTGACCATCATTTCTATTGCTTTTATTATTGTAGCAAATTGAGAAAATTTGTCAATCTAAATGTACTGACAAACTTGTCCATCGCGGTAAGCATTGTCAATCAAACCACCACCTAGACACTCTTCGCCATCGTAAAAGACAACTGCCTGTCCTGGTGTGATCGCGCGCTGTGGTTCCGCAAAGATGACCTCTGCCTTATCTCCTTTGACATGGACGGTCACCTTAGAATCAGGTTGACGGTAGCGGAATTTAGCCGTACATTCTAGCGTAAATTCCTCGGGCATGTCACGAGTAAAGTGGACTTGACTAGCCTCTAGGCTAGTTGACATGAGCGAATCATGGTAGAATCCTTGGCCGACATAGAGGATATTCTTGCTTAGGTCTTTTCCGACAACGAACCAAGGTGCATTGTCACCGCCGTGTTGCCCACCGATACCGAGACCTCCACGCTGACCAATCGTATAGTACATAAGCCCAGCATGCTCGCCCATATCGCGACCATCCACAGTCATCATGCGACCAGGCTGAGCTGGCAGGTAGTTGCTGAGGAAGTTTTTAAAGTTCTTTTCTCCGATAAAACAAATCCCTGTCGAGTCTTTCTTCTTAGCAGTCGCAAGACCTGCTTCTTCTGCGAGTCTGCGAACTTCAGGTTTTTCCAAATGTCCCAGTGGAAACATGGTTTTTTGCAGTTGTTCTTGCGAAAGTTGGCTGAGGAAATAGGTCTGGTCCTTGCCATTGTCCACGCCACGAAGCATATGAACGATGCCATCCTCATCACGCGCCACTCGGGCATAATGCCCAGTCGCTACATAGTCTGCTCCCAAGGTCATGGCATAGTCCAAAAAGGCCTTGAACTTGATTTCCTTGTTGCACATAACGTCTGGATTTGGCGTGCGTCCTGCACGGTATTCCGCTAGGAAATACTCAAAAACGCGATCCCAATACTCTTTTTCAAAGTTGACAGAGTAATAGGGAATGCCAATCTGGTCTGCTACCGCAGCCACATCCTTGTAATCTTCGGTCGCCGTACAGACGCCATTTTCATCTGTGTCATCCCAGTTCTTCATGAAGATACCGATCACATCGTAGCCCTGCTCCTTGAGCAAAAGAGCCGTCACCGACGAATCAACACCACCACTCATCCCCACGACAACACGTGTTTTAGAGTTATCACTCATGGTAAGTCTCCCATCTATTCGTTTATTTATACCCCTCGAAATTCTATTTACTATGACTTTCAATAGAATTTACTTGAGTATAGTCATTTCGTTTACTTTTAGTAGTAAAATGATCTGGGAGACCATTTTAGCCTATCATCTTAAAATGAAAATATGATAGGCAACGAGTCGCAGGCATAACTTGAGTTCGCTCAATCAGTCTGGGAGACTGATTGAGGTTATAAATAAGACAAGCTCAGCTTGCATCTCATTTCGAGTTAACGACGTAATAAAAGATAAACGAAATGACTAGTTCACGATTGAAGGTCGTGTGTGCTTTAACGATTGAAGGTCGCTTGAGCAGTATTCATTATAACATGCTTGGTTAGAGAAGACAAGAAAGAGGCTGATAATCTACCAACCTCTTGTTCTGAACCTATCAATCTAGCACTTTTTAGCTTCATTCGCTTTCTTAGCAACTGCAATCTGGTATTTCACTTGGTCAAATCCTGTACCTCCCAAGGAATTTCGTCTTTGAACAGCAGTTTTAGGTTGCAAGTAGACATAAATATCCTCGGTAATGAGGGAATGATAGGTTTGTAATTCCTCCAAAGTCCAATCTTGAATATTTTTAGCAGACTTGATAGAGTCTAACACTAATCTTCCCACAACCTCATGAGCTTCTCTAAATGGCAAACCTTTCCCTGCCAAATAATCTGCTAACTCAGTTGCATTTGAAAAGTCCTTCTCTGTCGACTCTTGCATTTTTCCCTTGTTTACCTGCAAGCTAGATAGCATACCTGCCAACACATCAAGGGAATTTAAAATCGTTTCGACCGTATCAAACATTCCTTCCTTATCCTCTTGCAAATCCTTATTATAAGCTAAGGGCAAGGACTTCATGACTGTCAATAGTCCAAACAGATTCCCATAAACTCTACCAGTCTTTCCTCGAATCAACTCAGCCATATCTGGATTTTTCTTTTGGGGCATAATAGAGGAACCTGTTGTAAACGTATCTGACAAGGTAATGAATTGGTACTCAAAACTACACCAATTGATCATTTCTTCGCAAAAACGGCTCATATGCATCATGAGTATGCTGGCATTGGATAGAAATTCTAAGATAAAATCGCGGTCACTAACAGCATCCAAAGAATTTGTATAAGGTTGCTTAAACTCCAGCAAATCGCTAGATAATTGGCGATCAATGGGGAAAGTCGTTCCTGCCAAAGCTGCCGCACCTAGAGGGCATAGGTCTGTATGCTGCTGGTTAAATTCAAAACGTTCACTGTCTCTTTGAAACATATTGTAGTAAGCCATCAGGTGGTGGGCAAAACTAATAGGCTGGGCATGTTGCAGATGGGTATAGCCCGGCATGATCGTCTCCACATGATTTTCCGCCAAGTCTAATAAAACACCCTTGAGATGAGTCAGCTTATCTAGGACATGACCTAGTTGCTCCTTGAGATACAAGTGCATATCTGTCGCAACTTGGTCATTTCGAGAACGAGCCGTATGTAACTTCCCTGCAAGGGGACCGATTTTTTCTGTCAGCAACACTTCCATATTCATATGAATATCTTCGTTTGCAATATCAAAGTCAAGTTGGCCTGCCTCTAGCTCTTCTAAAAGCTCTTTCAAGCCTGCTTGAATCTTTTCTGACTCATTCAAACTCAAAATGCCCGTCTGACCCAACATCTGAACGTGGGCTAAAGAACCAATCACGTCAAATTTAGCTAATTTCTGGTCAAAAGATATACTCGCACCAAAGCGCTCTACCCAGTCTTCGACAGTACCTTCAAATCGACCACCCCATAATTTTGTATTCTTAGCCATATCACATCCACCTCTCTATCCAATCGCCCTATTTGGCACTTTTTTGAACCTCAGAATGAACCTTGGTTGGAAGTCCCCACAACTTAATAAAGCCAACAGCCGCATCTTGGTCAAAGGTATCTGCACTAGTATACGTCGCCAAATTTTCATCGTAAAGAGAATTTGGTGATTTCCGAGCCACGACCTGAGCGCTTCCCTTATACAGTTTGACTTTTGCAGTCCCATTGACAACTTTTTGAGTCTCTTTAATATAAGCAATCAAGGCTTGTGTAGCCGGACTAAACCACAAAGCATTATAAATGAGATTTGATAATTCATTTTCTATGATTGGTTTAAAATGAGCCACTTCTCTCACAAGCGTCAAATCCTCAATTTCCTTATGAGCTGTCAGCAGAGTCACTGCCCCTGGGCACTCATAGATTTCTCTTGATTTAATCCCAACCAAGCGATTTTCCACGTGGTCAATCCGTCCGACCCCATGTTTCCCAGATATTTCATTGAGTTTTTGAATCAAATCTGCCAATTTTAACCCTTCTCCATTGAGGGAAACTGGAACACCTTCACTAAACTCAATCTCAATGTATTCTGGCATATCTGGAGCTTGCTCTGGAGAAGTTGTGATGCCAAAGGCTTCTTCTGGAGCCTGATTCCACGGATTTTCCAAAATACCACACTCATTGGCACGTCCCCAAAGATTTTGGTCGACAGAGTAGGGATTGTCAAGGTCAGCAGGAACAGGCACCCCATTTTCCTTGGCATAATGTATTTCTTCCTCCCGAGACCATTTCCATTCACGAACTGGAGCAATCACTTTTAAATTGGGATCCAAGGCTGCAATCGATACTTCAAAACGTACTTGGTCATTCCCCTTACCTGTACAACCATGAGCAATTGTAGTCGCTCCTGTCTGATGCGCTATTTCAACCAATTTTTTAGAAATAAGAGGGCGGCTCAAGGCAGATACCAAGGGATACTTTTGTTCATAATAGGCATGTGACTGAAGAGCCACTAGCACATAATCTGTAGCAAATTCGTCCTTAACATCAATGACATGAGATTCGACTGCTCCAACCTGGAGAGCCTTATCATGGATGAAATCCAAGTCTTTCCCTTCACCCACATCCATACAAACTGCAACAACATCATAGTCTTTCTTTAACCAGGTAATAGCAACTGATGTGTCTAAACCGCCAGAATAGGCCAAAACTACTTTTTCTTTACTCATGTTCTTTTCCTTCTTTCTATTTTTCAATGGACGCTTTAAAGGCATCCTCAATGAGTTTGTCTAATTCTCCAGACTCCTTCAACTTTTGAATGATTTTATCGACTGCCTCTTTCAATTCCTTGCTATCTTTTTTCATGGCGACCGCATAAGAATCATCTTGCTCTTTTTCAAAATTGAGGTCTGCGATTGCTAAATCAGAATTATTTTCCACAAATCCCTTGGCAACAGGTTCTTCAAAGATAACGGCATCCACTTGTCCTGATTTTAAATCTGTAATTAAATTCCCATTTTTAGGCAGAGATACGAGGGAAGAATTTTGTAGCAAATCTTTCGCCATCGTCTCTTGAATCGAACCTTTCTGCGCTCCGACCTTTTTCTGCGCTAAGTCGTTGACAGACTGATAAGTAGCCAAGTCAGATTTTTTGACAATGAGCTTATTTTTTGAAGTATAGTAGGGAGTTGAAAAATCGAACACCTTGCTCCGTTCATCTGTCTTAGAAACACCAGATATGGCAAGATCGGCTTTTCCTGATTGAACACTAGCCAGTACATTGTCAAAACTCATGGGAGATAGTTCCAATTCGACACCTAGTTCTGTTGCGATAGCCTTGGCTAATTCGATATCTGAACCCATAATCTGATTTTTCCCATCAACCACTTTTTGGTATTCAAATGGAGCAAAATCTGGATTGAGAGCTACAACCAATTTTCCTTTGGACTTGATAGCTTCAATTCCAGCCGATTGATTGTTACTACAAGCAAATAGTAGGGGGAGCATCACTAAACCAAACATCGTCATCAACACCTTCTTCATCTTATTCATAACAAAACCTCCTTTATGTTTATTCCTTTTGATTGTATAAATAATACACCCATCTTCATTCTTTGTCAAGCCCAAATTGAATTTTTTTCAATTTGAAACAAAAAAACCTAGAAATACTACATAAAAATGTCATTCCTAGGCGTATTTATGCTATTTCTCTCTGGAAAGTATGAGTATTCAGTCAGTCAAAAGAAGCCGAACGAACTCATTTCCCCTCGCCCAATTCAATGATACGATGACATTGTTGGGCTACATAAGCATCGTGGGTCACAATAATAACTGTTTTCCCCTCGCGATTCATCTCTAAGAGAAACTTCAAGACCAAATCTCTATTTTCAGGATCCAGCGAACCTGTAGGTTCATCGGCTAAAATCAGCTGGCTGGGTTTTAAGATGGCTCTAGCAACTGCAATTCGTTGTTGCTCCCCACCAGACAACTCGGAAACCTTTTGATGCAAAGTAGCTGACAAACCTACTCTCTCTAAAATCTCTTCCACCTTTTTGAGTTTGTCTTTCTTGGACAATTTCACATATTTCAGCGCCAGCATAAGATTGTACTCGACCGTTTCATCATCAATCAGGGCAAAATTTTGAAACAGATAAGAGATATGTTCACGAATTATTGTTTGTGATTTAGCAGAATTGACTGCTAGATTTTTCTGACCAAAAATCTCATACCGTCCGCCATAATCACCATCTATCAAACCTAATAAATTTAACAAGGTCGACTTACCACTACCACTCTTGCCAACAATGGCTACCAAATCTCCCTGATCAATCCTGAGAGATAAGTTATCCAAAATCACTTTTCCTCCAATGGTTTTGGTAATATTTTTCAACTCAATCATAAGATGCCCCCTTTCAATAACTCTACTAGACTTCTTTTCTCCATCCTAGAAGCCAAGCCTAGCACAAATAGTATATCCAAACATGTAAAACCTGCAAAAAGTAGGAGTGGCAAGAGCGCATGGGCAAAGAAAATCAAGACTAGAAGAGGCAGACTATAGCCCAGCAAGAGCAGAACGAGGAGAGGGCGGTAGCGATCGACCAGTTTCCACCCCATAAACTTCTTGGTAATGATATCCCTGCGCTTCAACAAGAAAGTAGTAACGAGTAAAAAGTAGGAAATCATCATGCTAAGGAGACCAAACAAAGCAAAGAGTAGGTTAAAATTCCGAACAGCATCTCTATAAGAATCCACTTTCTCTTGTTGAATGGCTTGAATCGATGAAAATTTTAAATAATTTCCATCTGACAATTTCTCAACTAACTCTGTAATCTCTTTTTGATGTTGAACCGTATTTTCAATTTTAATCGGATTATTTAAGCCAGTTGTTGACAGGGAGGCTTTCTCATCCCACATCATATCAGAATCATTGACCAAGCTAATAATTGGATTGGAGAGATTTTCCTTTCGCTTATCACTATATGGGAAAAATGACCAATCTCCTTCATAATAGGCAATCTCGACATCCATCTCCTCTATCGTTCGTTTTTGCTGCTCTTCATACTTCATCGAATGAAAGGCAATTAACTTCCCCAAGAGCTGATTTTTATCTTCTTCACCTTTCGTACTTGCTGGCATCAAAATAACTTTTTTAATACCGGTATCTGGTAGCTTGAATCCCTTGCTCTTTAGAAAATTGCGATTGGCATAGTAAACATCCACCGTATCTGTTAACTGATATTGCTGAATCTGTTCTGATTGGACAAAATTTTTTACAGGAAGACTGCTACTCTGCACATAGCCCGCCTGCGTTTTTTCTACCAAATCCTGATAAAATCGATAGAAATAATCTGTAGATTTCCCTGACCCTGCTAGCTCTTCTTGCCACAGATTATCATTGAGTTTGAAGGTTTCTAAGGTCAGGTAATTACCTTGACTTACCCACTGTTGCTGATAAGCAAGTTCTTTGTTTTCTTGTTCTAAACTTCTGCCCACCCCAATCAGTAAGGCCGTCAGTAAAATAGTTGTCCCTATTTTCATCACATAATTGAAGATAAGACCAAATTTGAAAGATGAAAAACCTTTCAGCAGAGAGCTGATTGTCATTTTTTGGATTAAGAGGTAAGTCAACCAACTGATAAAGAGATAAAGCTGCAACAGCAAAAAATGAGACAACCACAGCATAGGAAACAAATCTTTTGGCTTATAATCAAGCAAGAAAAACACGCCTAGATTGATCACAAGAGCCCCACCTAGGAGGAGGTAAAGGTTGCCTTTTACAACATCAGCTAAAACAGCCCTATCTTGAAAACCAAGTAATTTTTGTACCCCAACTCTTTTCATCTCCATCATCGGTTGATACACTGTCACTAACACAAGAAGCAAAATAGCCAAGACAAAAACAATGGCAGATAAAAGCAAATCTCGATTTATGACTTCCACTGCACTTTTGTAGGTCGGCTCTAGCAAGGTAGCCTGGTCTATCTTGAAAAAATCGCTCCATTTCTGTACAATCCTATCCTTGTCCATCTCTTGTGTAGAAGTTATCGTATAGCGACCATTTAAACTACGAGATGTATCCTTGATATAGGTTTGAAAAGTCATAAGCTGAATAGGTTTGGCTTTTAGAAAGGTCGGAATCGTACCAAGTTTATTGGAAATTTCTTTATTACTATAGACTCCTTCACCATCTGTGGTAAAATCAAGAGAAGAAATCCCAAACTCTTGGTAGGGGAAGGTATCTTTATCAAAAACACCAGACTTGATTACCTCATCACCACTGTCTGTTTTGATGATGGAGACTTTATACTCCTTTGATACATCCTCAAAAAATCGAAGAACAGACGCTGCAGGTTCGTTAATATCTTTCAAATACAAATCCAAAGAATCTACAGTCTTTCCCATTTCTTGAATCCGAACCACTTCTCGTGTATAGTTTACATTAAAAACAAAAAAAGTGGTACACAGAAGCAGGAGTAACATACAGAAATTACTGATTTTTTTCATAAAAGTGCCTCCACTACAGTTTTCCCCCTCCAAATAGGAGAGGGAAGAATTTTACTCAAATCCATAGAAATATTCCATTCCTGTTGGCGGAATCTTGGTGAGGGAAGCTCTAGCCCATGCCTCAGGTTTTGCATAATCCTTAGAGAATTTATTTCCATCTTTAACAGTTGCTGTATGATATCGAGTAGAATGTAAATAATCAGAATATCCAAAAGTTCCTGTCCAACCTACTCCATAGTTCCATTGACCACCCTCAACCCATACTGCTAAAGCATTTGTAGTAGCAAGTATACCACATACCATTAAAGATGCAACACCAATTTTAACTAATTTTCTCATGATTTATTTCTCCTATTATCGAGAGCTGTTCCGTAAAAACAGCTATAGTAATTTATCAACAAGTATCGTAGTCCATTGGACTCACCTTCCTTTCATTTTTACAACTAGCGCATTATATCGGCCATTTCCATGGGAAAACCGTAGCAATGCTGAATAAGAAAGCAAGAAGAACTAAAAAGCGAAAAACTTTTTTATTCATACTTTTTCCCTCCTATCTGTATTTTGTATCTATAGTATACCTCTTCTTTATTCTATTTTAAAATTAGTTAACTTTTTTCACACATTATTTTAGTTTTCTTTTTTACTATTCCTGTTATTATGATACAATATTTTTAATAGGATTTTATTATTTGTTAACTTTTTTCACGAAAAGGAGAAAATTATGCGTTATGATTTCGGAAAGGTCTATAAAGAAATACGCGAGTCAAAAGGATTGACCCAAGAAGAGGTCTGTGGAAATGTCATCTCAAGAACCAGCCTATCAAAGATTGAAAGCGGCAAGGTAACTCCCAAATATGAAAATATGGAGTTTCTTCTCCGGCAAATCAATATGAGTTTTGAAGAGTTTGACTATATCTGCCATCTCTATCAACCAAGCCAACGAACAGAAATCATGCAAACCTATCTCAATATGAGCTCAATTCTAGGGACTAGTGAACTCGAAAAACTATTTCAAAAATGCCAAAACTATCTCAAGACCCGCCACGACCTACCTATAGAAGAAATCAGGGATATGCTGGAAGTTGTTATTTATCTCCGTCAACATGGGACTGGGGAACTGTCAGATCAAGTGAAACAGACTATCAAAAATCTTTGGGAAAAAATTGAAAAACAAGATACATGGTATGAAAGCGACCTAAAAATCCTCAATACCATCCTTTTCAGCTTTCCCATCGAACACCTCCATCTCATCACTGGAAAAATATTGCAACGCCTAGAAGTCTATAAAAACTACCAACATTTATATGACTTACGAATGGCAATCCTACTCAATCTGTCCACCATTTACTTATACCATCAAGACAAAAACATGTGTCAACAAATCTGCTATACTTTACTAGAGGATGCCAAGAAAAAGAAGCACTACGATAGGCTTGCTATCTGCTATGCCCGTATCGGGATTTGTAGGGATGACGCTAGACTTATCCAAAAAGGTTTCTCACTTCTGGAGCTGACCGAGGAAACTTCTATGCTGTCTCATCTCAAAAAAGAAGTAGAGACCTATTATCAACGGAAGGAAAGAGAAAAGGGCTTAGAAAAAACTAACTTCTAAATAAAACCACACTGTAATTCCAATCTTGAATACAATCAAGTTGAAAGGAATACCCTGTGGTTTTTAAATTTTTGAAGTTTCATAGGTCAGTTTGTTGGATAACGTTATAAGAAAATTCAGGCTCATCAATAGAAATCTTAATCCCCCTACTACTATCTGTTTACCTCTAATATATTCTAATTTTCTTTAATCAGTGCAACCTCTTTTTATTTTTTACTAAATTTTAAGTAGGTGTAAATAAATCCTGCACTGATAGCCAGAGTTGTCCACCACTTAAAATCAATATGCAAAAGTGAAAAGATTAGAAAATTGATGATTAGCGAGGCTAAAATATAAATAATGATTAAAATTTTATTTTTCATAGGAATTGCCTTTCTGAATGGATTCTAGTATTTACAGCTTATCTGTAAAGTTTACAATAAGCCGCTAGGGCAATTGTCTATCAGAATGTCCTTTTATCTGTCAATAATCCTAGAAAATCTTGTCGTTTCAAGTCTGAGAAATGTTTGGTAGAAAGACTTCCTTTTTGAAGTCCATCATCTCTAACCTGCAAATAATAGCTATGTTGGCTTGTTTTAATTGTCAAAAAATCGCCAAATACAAAAAATTTTTTCCAGTTACGAATCTCAAATTCTTTCATCTCTGATTTTGGAATGCGGATAAGGCCTTGTCGCAAATCACGATGATGCTCACTTGTGAAAGTCATCCCATTCCCAATATTTCTTATCAGTAGTTCATCTGGAGTTACCATCACCAACGCTATTTTAGTTAAGAAAATTTCAACTGTTGGTGGTAAAATCGCCAAATCAAACCAAGGATGTAGGTAGCGATAGGCTAAGAAATAATGAGGCTCCTCACCCAATCCTAGTTGTTTATATAAGTCCTTGACCTCACTATCTAACCTCGCTTCAAAAGACACATCCGAATGCTCTTCTTCCTTCCTCTGATTAAAATAACGCATCCAGACTAGGAAACCTATAAAGACTAGGACAAATATTCCTGATAAAAGATATTTTAAATTGTAGTTCATCACTTAACCTCCTGATTAACTTTTCCGCCTAAAACAGAGGCCTATCTATTTTGAAAATAGTTCCATAACAACTTTAAATAAGACTGGTAGTATTGTATCAAACTAGAATTCTTTCTTTTCTAGCTACATCATAATTCTTTGCTGAATACAAAGTTAAGGGCACTGCATTTGTTAACGCTTACACAACTCCTGCTTTACCTATATTATAAATCAACATATATAACCTGTCAAGTAATAAAAAAAAGAGCCATTCAAAGCTCCTTCCCTATTTCTTAATACCAGCCATTGTTAAGCCAGAAGTTTTTAGCGGCTGTCCATGAACCGTAACGTCCTGCAACATAGGCATCTGCTACACGTTCTTGGTTTTCAGCTGAGTAGTCACCGTTCAAGTATGAATCTGTCAATTGGTAACGTCCGATATAACGTCCGTTTGTAGCTGTGTAGCTACCGCCTGATTCTTTTTGAGCGATCCATTCTTTGGCTTCTGCTTCAGATCCGCTTACAGTTGAAGCAACTGTTTCTTCTGCTACTGCTTCGCTTGCTACTGGAGTTTCTTCCACTACTTCTGTAGTTTCTGCTACTGGAGCTGAAACAGTTTCATCTTGAGCAGCTGGTGCTGCATAAGTCGTTGAAGCTGGTGCTACTGGAGCTGCTGGACCGTCGATAACCAACTCTTGACCAACATAAATCAAATGAATGTTGTCGATGTGGTTGTTTTCTGCCAATTTTTCAACTGTTGTGTTGTGAGTTTCAGCGATTTCTGAAAGTGTATCACCTTCTTTAACAGTGTAAGTTGATGATTCTTGAGCAGATACAAATGATGGAGCAAATACTGCAAACAAGGCAGCTACTCCTGCAAGAGTTGTTTTAATCTTTTTAGTTGTTGATTTCATATCTAAAAATTCTCCTTCTTTCTATAGTTCTATCATACCCTTTAAATATTACTGTTTCTTAACACTTTTATGTAGAAATATTACAAAATTATTTTTTATTTCCCTAAATAAGGTATTTTTTGTCATAAAAGATACTATTTTTATGCTATTTGAGGTATTAGAAAGGTTTTCATCCACAATTAAAGTCAAGACCTTTATTCTTTGATATAATAGAGATAAGAATTTTTATAAGGGGAAACTGATGAAATCACTTCGTTTTCAATCTGTCTTTGATATCATCGGACCAGTTATGATTGGCCCATCTAGTAGCCATACCGCTGGTGCTGTTCGTATTGGGAAGATTGTCTCTTCCATTTTTGATGATACTCCGACAGAAGTCGAATTCCAACTTTTTAACTCATTCGCTAAAACCTATCGTGGTCACGGGACAGACCTAGCTCTTGTTGCAGGTATTTTGGGCATGGATACAGATGATCCTGAAATCCCAAATAGTCTTGAAATTGCCCACAAGCGTGGTATCAAGATTGTCTGGACTATTCAAAAAGACAGTAATGCTCCTCATCCAAACACCACTAAAATTACCGTCAAGAATGCCCACAAGACCATCAGCGTAACTGGTATTTCTATCGGTGGAGGGAATATTCAGGTCACCGAACTCAATGGCTTTGCCGTCTCTCTCAATATGAATACACCGACTATCATCATCGTTCATCAAGATATTCCAGGTATGATTGCCCTCGTAACGGAGGCCCTTTCACGCTATGGTATCAATATCGCCCAGATGAATGTTACTCGTGAAAAAGCTGGTGAAAAAGCTATTATGATTATCGAAGTTGACAGTCGCAACTGTGATGAGGCCATCGAAGAAATTCGAAAAATCCCTCATCTCCACAATGTCAATTTCTTTAAATAGGAGGAAGCATGTTTTATTCTATCAAAGAATTGGTCGAGCAAGCAGATCTGGACTTTCAAGGAAATGTCGCAGAACTCATGATTACAACAGAGTTTGAATTGACCGGTCGCGAACGTGAAGAAGTCTTCCTTCTCATGGAACGCAATCTGGAAGTCATGAAAGCCTCTGTCCAACTCGGCCTCAATGAAAATAAATCTCGTAGTGGTCTGACAGGTGGAGATGCTGCCAAACTGGATCACTACATCAAAAACGGAAAAACTTTATCAGATTACACGATTCTCTCTGCTGCCCGAAATGCCATCGCAGTCAATGAACACAATGCCAAAATGGGCTTGGTTTGTGCCACTCCGACCGCCGGAAGTGCTGGCTGTCTCCCTTCCGTTCTCACTGCTGCTATTGAAAAATTAGACCTCAGCCATGAGCAACAACTGGATTTTCTCTTTGCTGCTGGTGCCTTTGGACTAGTCATCGCAAACAATGCCTCTATCTCAGGTGCTGAAGGTGGTTGTCAGGCCGAGGTTGGTTCGGCCTCTGCTATGAGTGCTGCAGCCTTGACTCTAGCTGCCGGTGGAACACCTTATCAGGCCAGTCAGGCCATTGCCTTTGTCATTAAAAATATGCTAGGTCTCATCTGTGACCCTGTTGCCGGCTTGGTTGAAGTTCCCTGTGTTAAACGTAATGCCATGGGAGCTAGCTTTGCCTTTATCGCAGCAGACATGGCTTTGGCAGGTATCGAATCTAAAATCCCTGTGGATGAAGTTATCGATGCCATGTACCAAGTAGGAGCAAGCATGCCAACTGCCTTTCGTGAAACAGCTGAAGGTGGACTCGCTGCCACCCCTACTGGTCGTCGCCTTCAAAAAGAAATTTTCGGAGAATAAGCTTATCAAATAGGAGAAACCATGACCTCTATCACAGCGATTTTTTTCGATCTGGATGGAACACTCGTCGACAGTTCTATCGGGATTCACAATTCCTTTACCCATACCTTTAAGGAGCTGGGGGTGCCTAGCCCTGATGCCAAAACGATTCGTGGTTTTATGGGACCGCCTCTTGAAAGTAGTTTTGCGACCTGCCTGCCCAAAGAACAAATCGCTGAGGCTGTGCAGATATACCGTTCTTACTACAAGGAAAAAGGCATCTATGAAGCTCAACTTTTCCCTCAGATTGTAGAATTACTTCAAGAACTATCCAAGAATTACCCTCTCTACATCACCACTACAAAGAATACTCCAACCGCTCAAGACATGACTAAAAACTTGGGGATCCATCATTTCTTTGATGGAATTTATGGTTCTAGCTCTGAAGCACCCCATAAGGCAGATGTCATTCGCCAAGCCTTGCAGACACATCAACTAGCACCGGAACAAGCCATCATCATCGGAGATACCAAGTTTGATATGCTTGGAGCTCAAGAAACAGGCATTCAGAAATTGGCCGTCACTTGGGGATTTGGAGAGCAAGCAGACTTGCTAAACTATCAGCCTGATTATATCGCTCACAAACCCATAGAAGTTTTGGAGTATTTTCAATAACATAGACTGAGCGACAACCCCATTTCAGAAGAAAATGAGGTAATCTATACATAACAAAACGCATATTACCAAGGTTCTTATGAACAACTTGATAATATGCGTTTTTCTTTTTTATTCAACGTGGGTTGTTTGATTGGCAAAGGCGATAATGGCTTGTTTCAACTCATCTCCTCTGAGAGTTCGGAACTCTTCAATCTTTTTATCGATGGCTTCTAGAGGCATGACATTAACCTTACCAACGAAAATCTTATCCATAACCTGATTATCAACCAGTTCGGTGGATACCAAGAGTTCTTCGTAGAGTTTTTCACCTGGACGGATTCCAACTTCAACGATTGGAATTTCGCTCTCAGTGTGTCCACTTAGAAGGACCATTTTCTTAGCCAAGTCATAAATCTTGACTGGTTTACCCATATCAAGGATAAAGACTTCTCCATCCTTGGCATAGGCACCAGCATGGATAACCAAACGGCTAGCTTCTGGAATGGTCATGAAATAACGGGTCATGCGGAAGTCTGTCACCGTTACAGGCCCACCTTCAGCAATCTGGCGTTCAAAGACTGGAATGACACTACCACGGCTACCAAGAACATTCCCAAAACGAACCGCACAGTAGGTTGATTGGCTACGTTGGTTAAAGCCAGTGACAATCAACTCAGCCACGCGCTTGGTTGCTCCCATAACATTTGGTGGATTAACCGCCTTATCTGTCGAAATCATAACCATTTTAGGAACCTTGGCTTCATCAACAGCCTTAGCAACATTGTAGGTTCCACGAATATTGTTTTTGAAGGCTTCTTTTGGATTGCGCTCCATCATAGGAACGTGCTTGTGGGCAGCCGCATGATAAACAATAGCTGGCTTGTACTGCTCAAAGACTTGCAAGAGACGGTCATAGTCTTGAATATCGGCAATAACTGGTACATAATCAATCCCTTGGAACTTGCGAATCAATTCATGATAAACAAGGTAGATTGAGTTTTCCCCATGCCCGAGCAAGACGATGCGTTCAGGATTGAAGCGACTAACTTGGCGACAGATTTCAGAACCGATTGAGCCACCAGCACCCGTAACCAAGATTGTTTTTCCAGTAAGTTCTGCACCCAGACGCGATTCGTCAAGACGAATTTCCTGACGGCCCAAAAGGTCCGTAATATCAATTTTTTGGAAGCCAGTACCTGCTTGGTGAAGACCTTGAACAACCGTTTCAACCTTAGGCATCTTGTAACATTTGACACCCAGCTTATTACACATCTGCAGGATACGTTCATATTCTGACGGGTCAAGCGACGGAATCGCAACGATAACACGCTCGATTTGGTGGCGTTTGGCTAATTCAGGCAGATTGTCATAAGAGCCCAAAACAGGGATTCCACCAAGTTTTTGACCCTTTTTCTTAGAATCCTTGTCCAAAATACCAACAAGTTCCAAATCACTGGTTGGATGTTGGTAGCTGTTCATAAAGAGGGCTCCGCCATCACCAGCACCAATCAAGAAGGTTCGACGGTGTTCTCCATCGCCACTTCCTTTTTTGCGTCTAGAGTAGATTAACTGCCAAGTAATCCGTGGCAATAAAATCAAGAAGGTACTCAACAAGATAAAGAGAATAATGAAACGGATGGAGAAGAGTGGCAAGAAGGCATAGCAGATTCCATAAGACAAAACACTGCTGACAGTCACACCAAAAAAGATTTTCATAAAGTCCGTAATCTTGCTGTAACGACTAATACTAGCATTCAAGCCCCAAAATGCAATCATCAATTGATAGAACAGGAAGGCCAAACTCGTATAGATAATGTAGTCAACAGGTGCTGGATTAATCAAGCCGTAGAATAAGATATAAGATACAATGATGGAAACCACCATACTCAAAATATCAAATATTCCCCAAAAAACCTGCTTTTGTTGTTTATTTAAAATTTCCACCAGATCAATCACATAATCTGTGAGTTTTTTATTCATAGAAATTTACTCCTCCTTAAAAGAGCTGGATATTTATATTGTTATTATAACACTTTTTATCCAGTTTACGATTTGCTACAATCTTTTAATTGCTTTTTCGTAACAGTTTCATAAAAATAAACTGTCTGACAAATCCTGGACAAAGAGCGACCACCATCTGAATGGCAACACTCTTGGCATACTCCATGTAAGAAATTTGCCCTCTCTTCAGCATGCGCTGACGAGCCTGACGATAGAGTTTAAGGTAACGCAGTCCCCCACGACGCTCAAACATCCCTGCTCCGACACGAACCTTACACAAGATTTGATCCAGATTTCCAGTCTTGGCTCCTGCAGCAATCATATTGAGCCAGAGGAGGTCATCTTCCATATAAAGCCCATCTTCATAGTTGCCTGCCTTGAGAACCATGTCCTTCTTGAACATGACAGTCATGTGGTTAAAGGCACTTCTCATCCTTTGATAAGCTACAATATCTGCATGTTGGGTTGGAACACGACGGTAAGAAACAATCTCATCAGGATTGTCAATAAACTCTGCAATATGTCCACCTAATAGGTCAAGGTTGTTCTTCTCCATTAGCTGAACCTGTTTCTCAAAACGGTCTGGAACAGCTATATCATCTGTATCCATACGGGCAATAATATCATACTGACACTGCAAAACACCGTATCGAAGAGCTAGACCCAAACCTTGATTCTGCTCAAGAGGACAGCGTTTCACTGGAATATCAGACTCAGCTTCAAGCTGGTCTAATACCTGATAGAGTTCAGGTGTCAAAGGCCCATCCTCAACCAGAACCAATTCGCTCGGTTTCAGGGTCTGATTTTGAACACTCTCAATAGCATCCTTTAAAAATGTCGGATTTTCCTTGATATAGACCGACATCAATACGCTGATTTTTTGCTTTTCAGACACAGTTTTTCTCCAATGTATAGATTTCCTTCCACTATTTTATCATAATTTTCAAGACTTTCCCATTTTTATCTTGAAAGCCAGAAACCTTACTTGACATTATAAGGAAAAAACCTTAAAATAAGCTGTTATTAAAATCAGCTAGAAGAGGTATTATATGAAAAAGCAATCACTCTTTTTTGTTCCAGGTATTATACTAATTGGTGTTTCCTTGCGAACTCCTTTTACTGTTTTACCCATTATTTTGGGAGATATTTCGCAAGGACTGGGAGTAGAAGTTAGTTCGCTTGGTGTACTGACCAGCCTTCCTCTCCTCATGTTTACCCTCTTCTCACTCTTTTCTACCCGACTGGCTCAGAAAATCGGCTTGGAGCATCTCTTCACCTACAGCCTTTTCTTCTTGACCATTGGCTCACTTATTCGACTAATCAATCTGCCCCTGCTCTATCTAGGAACCTTGATGGTTGGGGCAAGCATCGCAGTCATCAATGTGCTGCTTCCTAGTCTTATCCAAGCCAATCAACCAAAGAAGATTGGTTTTCTGACCACCTTATATGTAACGTCTATGGGGATTGCAACGGCTCTAGCCTCCTATCTGGCCGTGCCTATTACACAAGCCAGTTCTTGGAAAGGACTTATCATCCTCCTCACCCTGCTCTGTCTAGCAACTTTTTTGGTCTGGCTGCCTAATCACCGATATAATCACAGACTGGCTCCACAAACCAAACAAAAAAGTCAAACAAAGGTCTTGCGTAATAAACAGGTCTGGGCAGTTATTGTCTTTGCAGGTTTTCAATCCTTGCTCTTTTACACCGCTATGACCTGGCTACCTACAATGGCTATCCATGCAGGCCTATCCAGTCACGAAGCTGGCTTACTGACTTCTATCTTCTCTCTGATTAGCATTCCTTTTTCAATGACCATCCCAAGCCTGACAACTAGTTTATCTACTCGCAACCGTCAGCTCATGCTCACTCTGGTTTCACTGGCTGGTGTGATCGGTATTTCCATGCTCTTTTTCCCAATCAATCATTTCATTTACTGGCTTGCCATCCATCTTCTCATTGGAACCGCAACCAGTGCCCTCTTCCCTTATCTCATGGTCAACTTTTCACTCAAGACAAGCGCCCCTGAAAAGACAGCCCAATTGTCCGGCCTTTCTCAAACAGGAGGCTATATCCTAGCAGCCTTTGGGCCAACGCTATTTGGTTACAGTTTTGACCTTTTCCACTCTTGGGTGCCAGCTGTAGCTGCCCTCTTACTCGTCGATATCCTGATGACTGTAGCCCTCTTTACAGTGGATAGAGCTGATAAAATCCTTTAAACTTCTAGTTTTTCCTAGAAGTTTTTTTATATATAAAAATTTTACACATTTCTCTTGACAGGGCTTTCTTTTAGATGTACAATGTATGTGTAGAAAAATTATATATAAAAATCTTACACATTAGAAAAGGAGGTTTCTCATGTACTTTCCAACATCCTCTGCCTTGATTGAATTTCTCATCTTGGCCGTACTGGAAAAAGGGGATTCTTATGGTTATGAGATTAGCCAAACCATTAAGCTGATCGCTAATATCAAAGAATCCACACTCTATCCTATCCTAAAAAAATTGGAAGGCAATAGCTTTCTGACAACCTATTCTAGAGAGTTCCAAGGTCGCATGCGCAAATACTACTCCTTGACAAATGGTGGTATAGAGCAACTCTTGACCCTAAAAGATGAATGGACACTCTATACAGACACCATCAATGGCATCATAGAAGGGAGTATCCGCCATGACAAGAACTGAATACCTGACTCAGCTAGAACTTTATCTCAAAAAACTGCCTCAGGCTGACCAAATTGAAGCCATGGACTATTTCAGGGAACTCTTTGACGATGCTGGAGTCGAAGGAGAAGAAGAACTCATTGCTAGTTTGGGAACTCCCAAAGAAGCGGCCCACGAAGTTCTCTCTAATCTTCTCGATAAAAAAATCAATGAGGCACCTGCTCAAAAAAATAACCGACAAATTTTGCATATCGCCTTGTTAGCCCTCCTTGCAGCACCCATCGGTATTCCTCTGGGAATCGCCATCCTCGTGTCCCTGTTCGCAATCTTTGTGGCAGCCTTGACTGTCATCTTGGCTTTCTTTGCGGTTTCCATACTGGGTATCATCGGCGGATTCCTATTTTTAGTTGAAAGTTTCACTGTCCTAGCCCAAGCCAAATCAGCCTTTATCTTGATTTTCGGTTCTGGTTTACTGGCTATCGGTGCTTCTTCACTAGTCTTACTAGGTATTTCCTATGTAGCTCGCTTCTTCGGTCTACTCATTGTTCGCTTGGTGCAATTTGTTCTTAAAAAAGGAAAGAGAGGTGACCAGCATGCGTAAATTGACAAAAGGATTTCTCATTTTTGGTGTGGTGACTACCGTTATCGGCTTTATCCTGCTCTTTGTAGGTATCCAATCTGATGGGATTAAGAGCCTACTTTCCTTGTCCAAAGAACCTGTCTATGATAGCCGTACGGAAGAACTAACCTTTGGCAAGGAAGTCGAAAACCTAGAAATCACTCTCCACCAACACGCGCTGACCATCACAGACTCTTTCGATGATCAAATCCACATTTCTTACCATCCATCTCTTTCTGCTCACCATGATCTTATCACCAATCAGAACGATAGAACTCTGAGTCTCACTGATAAGAAACTGTCTGAAAGTCCATTTATCTCTTCTGGAATTGGCGGAATTCTTCATATCGCAAGTAGCTACTCTAGTCGTTTTGAAGAAGTTATTCTCAGACTGCCAAAAGGGAGAACTCTAAAAGGGATCAACATCTCAAGCAATCGTGGACAAACCACCATCATAAATGCTAGCCTTGAAAATGCGACCCTCAATACAAACAGCTATATCCTCCGAATTGAAGGAAGTCGTATCAAAAACAGTAAACTCACAACTCCCAATATCGTCAATATCTTTGATACAGACCTTACAGATAGTCAGCTAGAGTCAACAGAGAATCACTTCCACGCTGAAAATATCCAAGTCCATGGTAAGGTTGAACTAACTGCCAAAGATTATTTCAGAATCATCCTAGACCAGAAAGAAAGCCAACGAATTAACTGGGACATCTCAAGTAACTACGGTTCTATCTTCCAATTCACAAGAGAAAAGCCTGAATCAAGAGGCACGGAATTAAGCAACCCTTACAAAACTGAAAAAACCGATGTCAAGGATCAACTCATTGCGAGATCTGATGATGATATTGAACTAATATCCACACCAAGCAGACGTTGACAAAAACGCTTACATCTGCTACTATAGAAGCATATTTATCTAACTAAAAAGGAGGTTCTACCATGAAACAAGAATGGTTTGAAAGTAATGATTTTGTAAAAACAACAAGCAAGAACAAGCCTGAAGAGCAAGCTCAAGAGGTTGCAGACAAGACTGAAGAAATGATAGCCGATCTCGATACACCAATTGAAAAAAATACTCAAGTAGAGGAGGAAGTCTCTCAAGCTGCAGTCGAACTGGAAAGCCAGCAAGAAGAGACAATTGAAACGCCTGAAGACAGTGAAGCGAGAACAGAAATAGAAGAAAAGAAAGCATCTAATTCTACTGAAGAAGAGCCAGACCTTTCTAAAGAAACAGAAAAAGTCACTATGGCTGAAGAAAGCCAAGAAGCTCTTCCTCAGCAAAAAGCAACCACGAAAGAGCCCCTTCTTATCAGTAAATCTTTAGAAAGTCCCTATATCCCCGACCAAGCTCCAAAATCTAGGGATAAATGGAAAGAGCAAGCGCTTGATTTTTGGTCTTGGCTAGTGGAAGCAATCAAATCTCCTACGAACAATCTTGAAACAAGTAGCACACACAGCTATACAGCCTTTCTCTTGCTCATTCTGTTTTCTGCATCTTCCTTTTTCTTTAGTATCTACCACATCAAACATGCTTACTATGGACATATAGCAACTATAAACAGCCACTTCCCTGAACAACTAGCTCCTTTAACTCTCTTTTCAATCATCTCTATCCTAGTAGCAACCACACTCTTCTTCTTTTCATTCCTCTTGGGTAGTTTCGTTGTGAGACGATTTATCTACCAAGAAAAGGACTGGACGCTAGAAAAGGTTCTCCAACAATATAGTCAACTCTTGGCAATTCCAATCTTCCTCACTGCTACTGCTAGTTTCTTTGCCTTCTTTGACAGCCTACGATTTACAGCCCTCTTGTGTGTGATTAGCATTGGAATCATCCTGCTTGCTAGCCTTCATATCATTACAAGACCAAATCAAGCAAGTGAAACCGACTCCTTCTATCAGTTATTCTTGTCTGTCCTTGTGAACGGAGTCATTATCCTCCTCTTCTTTGTAGCTGAGGTGGCACTGATTGGAGATTATCTTCGTATCTTGGCCTTTCTTTAAACTTCATACTCTTCGAAAATCTCTTCAAACCACGTCAGCTTCGCCTTACCGTAGATATATGTTCCTGACTTTGTCAGTCTTATCTACAACCTCAAAACAGTGTTTTGAGCAGCCTGCGGCTAGCTTCCTAGTTTGCTCTTTGATTTTCATTGAGTAGCAATCCTGTCTTTCATGGCAGGATTTTTTATATATCAAAAAGCAAGTCGATTGACCTGCTTCTGCTTTACTCTTCTTGTGCTAATGTTTTAAAATCTTTGTCTAAGATGGGTTGCACTTCTAATTGATTGGCGTCTAGTTGGTGGTAAAAAGATGGGGGTAATACCTCTAAGAATTTTGCATAGTCCAAGCGGGCGATGGCTTCATAGTCTTCTGGTTTAGAGCCGTCTCCTGTGATTTGAACCAAGTCAATCTCCCACTGGACTTCCTTATCCAGCAATTGCTCAATATAGGCTACAGGTACAAATGGCTCTCTCGGTAAAACTGTCTTGACGCCTTGAGCCAGATGGTAAACACCATGCACTTGCCCTTCTCCATCCTGATAGAAGGAAACTCTTGCAAAGTAGGCATCTGTCTCTTGAAGCGCACGTACACGCGCTTCAAATTGAGCCAAGCCATCTTCCTCTAAAAAGCTTTTCAAGTCCACATGACTAAAGAAAACAGGATTAAAAATTCCTTGGCAAATCGTAAAACGAGCAGCAGTGTCTGCAAGATGAGCTTGAATACCTGCTTGGAAATAAGCTTCAAAATCAAAACCATCTAGCCCTTCAATCTCAGTTCCTGTATAAGCAAGCAGGGCATCTAAAAATGCTTTGATAATCTGCCAGTCTGTCTTCGTTAGTAGGTCAGGAAAATCGACACGATAAGCCTTTTGACCATCAGCATAACTGACCTTAAAGAGAAATTGTGATTGCCCCACTATCGCACACTCGATAGACTCGAGACGGTTAAGAGGCTGACGGAGATAGACTGCATCATAGCTATGTGACTCCAAGCCATCTACCAAGACCAAGATCGACTTGGCAGTCAAAATCTCCTGTTCTCCTAAAATGCTCTGTTTATTTGGAATAAAAAATGTTTTCGTCATAACTGGACTCCTTTGAAATCGTTTACATACAGTATACCTTATTTTTCTGAAAGATACAGAAACAAACTTTAGATTTTTGAGTAAAAAGCATAGAAAAACAGCCCCTAAGGACTGTTTAATCTTATACAGTAGCTGCTTGATCCAAGCTTTCACCGATAGCGGCTAGGCGTTCGATCACTTCTGCTTGTGTCAATTCATGTTCTGAAACATAGCGGTTACGTGGGTGAACACGGCACTCGTGTGAACATCCACGAAGGTACTTGTCTTCATTTTCTTCTGATGTCAAGATACGACGGTTACAGAATGGATTTCCACAGTTGACATAACGTTCACATGGTGTTCCATCAAACCAGTCTTTCCCTACGATGGTTGGGTTAACATGGTTGACATCAACGGCGATACGCTCGTCAAAGACGTACATTTTTCCATCCCAAAGCTCACCTTGGACTTCTGGGTCTTTACCGTAAGTTGCGATTCCTCCGTGCAATTGGCCGACATCTTTGTAGCCTTCACGTACCATCCAGCCTGAGAATTTCTCACAGCGAACGCCACCTGTACAGTAAACCACGACACGCTTGTCCATGAATTTTTCCTTGTTATCACGAACCCACTGTGGCAACTCACGGAAGTTGCGGATGTCTGGGCGGATAGCCCCACGGAAATGTCCTAGGTCGTACTCATAATCGTTACGTGTGTCAAGGACAACGGTATCTTTATCAAGAAGGGCTTCTTTGAACTCTTTTGGAGACAAGTAAGCACCTGTTGTTTCAAGTGGGTTAATGTCATTGTCAAAGTCGTTGTCTTCCAAACCAAGGTGGACAATCTCTTTCTTGTAGCGAACAAACATCTTCTTGAAGGCTTGTTCACTTTCTTCGTCAATTTTGAACCAGAGGTCTTCCATGCCTGGGAGGCTGTGAACGTAGTCCATGTATTTTTGAGTTGTTTCATAGTCACCTGAAACTGTTCCGTTAATTCCCTCGTCAGCGACTAGGATACGGCCTTTAAGGCCGATTGATTTACAGAAAGCCAAGTGGTCTGCAGCAAATTGCTCTGCATTTTCAATTGGAGTATAAAGGTAGTAAAGTAAGACACGAATATCTTTTGCCATAAGATTTGTTCTCTTTTCTATTCTTAAATTTTCTAAATTTTTTATTTATCCATACTAGTATACCTGCTTGAGAAAACGAATGCAATTTATTTGACTGGAAATTGCTATATTTCAATTTAGAAAAAAATTTCTTGTACACTACACTTAGTATCAATCATATTTTAAAAAATCCTTGGATTTTCCAAGGATTCATTTTTAAACTTTTTTAGCTTTAGCCATATAGAACAGTTGGAGTAGAATACCAAGGATAGCCATGCCGATAACGATAAAGAAGGCCATTGTATAATCTCCTTGGTTTGCCTGTGCAAGACGTGCTCCTAATTGAGGACCAGCAATAGCAGCTACGCCATAAGCAGTAAACATCCATCCATAGTTTGTCCCTACGTATGTAACTCCCCAGTTTTCAGCAGTAATTCCTGGGAATGAACCGAGGAAGCCTCCAAATGACAAGGCAACCATCATAATTCCAAGGATGGCCAAGATGCTTCCAGGACCTTTGAATAAGGCTGTGAGCAACAAACCAGTAGCAACCGCTCCAAACATGGCAATAACGGTAGGATAGCGACCAATCTTATCAGATACCGTACCCCAGAAGATACGACCAAATGTATTAGCGATAGATACCAGCATAACGAAGAGTGTAGCTTCTCCTACAAGTTTATACTGGTCAGAAATTGATGCTGCAGTACCGATAATCATCATTCCACCAGTAGCACCGAGAACGTAAATCAACCATAGAAGCCAGTAATTTCCATCACGAAGCATTTCTTTATAAGTTTTACCTTCTGGTTGAGCTGTTCCAGCTGCCGGCGCTGCTGCAGGAGCTTTCTCCATTACCAATGAAGAAGTGCAAATAACAATTAGAAGAATGATACCCAATACTTTGAATGTTGAGTAAACACCCATAGAAGCAATCAAAGCTTTGGCAACTGGACCGATAATGAGCGGGCCTAACCCGAAACCTGTTGCTGTCAAACCACCAGCTAAACCTTTTTTATCTGGGAACCACTTAGTGGCAACTGAAGTAGATGCTCCATAAGCTGAACCAATACCAAGTCCTAGGACAACCCCGTAAGTGAGGTAAAGGACTGGAAGAGAAGTAGCAAATCCAGTAGCAAACATACCAGCACCGAAGAGAATACCACCTAGGAATACAAATTTCTTAGGTCCTGCTGAATCAACCTTAGGACCGAAAATAATCATACCAACAGGTACCATTGCAAAAGAAATACTAAAGGCCAAAGAAGTTTGGGATTGAACCCATCCTTGACTAGAATTGGTTTCTAGCAGCGCCTTTTGAAAAACTGACCAGGCGTAACCAGCACCTAGAGATAGATTCGTTAAAATGGCTGCTGCCAAAATTAACCATCGATTGGGTGTTTTTTTCATTTGAATAACCTCATGTAAAATTTCTTGTTCCTAAAAAGAATAGAGAACAACTTTTATCATTTTTTCACCTACCTCGTTTAAATTGATCATTGTATAAATTTTTAAGTATATAGAACTGTGTAAATGACATACATCTATATACGACTGCTTAAAAATTTGTATCTTTAGATCTCTTAAATCAGAACAAGATGAATTTTCACAATGTTAAGCGCTTTCATCGTACTCTTATTATAAGCTACTTTATTCTAAAAATCTACTTAATAAAAATTAATAAAGATATAAGAAATTTTAATATTTTAATCACCTGTTATCATTTTAATATTGTTTATATCATCTAATTCGGATAATTATCTAAATAAGGTAAAAAATCACTGCCCTCCTCAGACCAACCTGAGGAAAGCAGTGATTCTTATTTTAGGAGTTAGGAATGAATGTAAGGAGCTACATTTGACGTTACTATACTAAAAATCAAAAACAAGGTATAATCTTTATTGAAAACGACCATAAAGATAACCACTTAAACACTAAGTACACCTTCCTACAAGTCATCCTTTACCTCCAATCTCTCTAAAACAAACCATTTTAATAACCAAAATCCGACAACATAGCCAGCCCCTAAGAATATAGCTATAAAAGCTAGCATGGGATTCAGGAAAGAAAAAACCACTACAGATACAAAGGTTAGCACAAAAACATTAAATGCAATGGTGTCAGAAGCCAAGACTAGAATATAGGGTGTCAACCAGTCTAAGATTTTTGAATATGGAAAAAATAAGTGTTTATACATGATACGTTCCTATACAGTATAGAGAGTATAAGCGCAAAGAGATACCCAGATTAATAATTCTATATCCTAACTAAATCCTCTAATGTGGCCATAAAACTGAAGCTGCCGCCCCACCAGCTGCACAAATTAAATAAATCTGCGGAGTTGGGAAGGGGATTGTCTGTGCACAAAGCGAAAGCCCCTCAACTGCACCACCTACTCCACTTAAAAATCTGTCTGCAAGTTGTTTATCACCAGCTGTTATCATTGTTAATTTTTCATCGGATAAAATGATAAAATTATTTACTGATTGTTCCATTCTTTTCACACTTTCTTTGTTAAATTAATTTGGCTAGTAGACAAAAGATAAACTAAGGCATTAAAGACAATGAAAATATTTCCATAAAGTAAAATCAGTCTCTCATCCAAACCAAGATAAAGTTTTACCGCCAAAAAGATGAGCAAAAGAATTTGAAACCATAACGTTTTTCCAAAAATAAATTTAAAGCGTTTTTGAATGTCTGATTCCTTGATTTTTACCGCCAAACCTTTATTAGCAAGAAGGAAAACTCCTGCTTCAAATAAGCCACTGTAGAGAACAATCCACCCAATCGATACATTCGAGATTTTCAAAAATGTACCTAAAAGAATATCCAAAACACTACTCAAGAAAATAATAAGAAATAATCTGTATTTCATATAAATCACCTCCTTTTACTACTATTTCCAATCTACTATATCGCTAAAAGTTTAACTTGCTCTAAAAGCTCCCCAAGCCGCTGTACAAAACTGTGCTCCTAAAACCCCGCCGGCAAGAGTTCCCACAACTGGGATAACACTCCCCAGAGCTGCACCTCCTATTGTACAAATTCCTAATGCTTGAACAACTTCTCCAGCCCCTACTTTATCTCCACCTTCAACACGAGCAAGCATTTCATTATCCATAACAGAAAATTGTGACATTGTTTTTGTATTCATGATGAATACCTCCTTTTTATTTTTAATTTTTGTCTTGTTGCAACCTTGACAACATCAATATATCATAATTAACTGATATCATTTCTTTAAAATCATAAAATGTCTTTTTTTCATCACGAAATGTTTTTCATAAATTTTATCAAAGACCAAAACTAATATATACTATCGTCAACTATAAAAATCAATGGTTCATCTTACTTAATAAAAATTACTGTTCATGACAATATAAATACCGTTTACGATTTAGCAAGAAGTTTTTTAGTAAAGTTTGGCATAATATACCTATCTACTATATGAAAGGAATTGCCAATGACTTCTTATAAACGTACATTTGTTCCTCAAATAGATGCGAGAGACTGCGGTGTTGCTGCCTTAGCCTCGATTGCTAAATTCTATGGTTCAGATTTTTCTCTAGCTCACTTGAGAGAACTTGCAAAGACCAATAAAGAAGGAACGACTGCCCTTGGCATTGTAAAAGCCGCTGATGAAATGGGCTTTGAAACAAGACCGGTTCAAGCAGATAAAACGCTCTTTGACATGAGTGATGTCCCCTATCCATTTATCGTTCACGTTAACAAAGAAGGAAAACTCCAACATTACTATGTTGTCTATCAAACAAAGAAAGACTATCTGATTATTGGTGATCCTGACCCTTCTGTAAAAATCACTAAAATGTCAAAAGAACGCTTTTTCTCTGAATGGACTGGAGTAGCTATTTTTCTAGCTCCCAAACCCAGCTATCAACCCCATAAAGATAAAAAGAATGGTCTACTAAGCTTCCTTCCTCTGATTTTCAAACAAAAATCTCTCATTGCTTACATTGTTCTCTCAAGCTTATTGGTCACGATTATCAATATAGGTGGTTCTTATTATCTCCAAGGAATCTTAGATGAATACATCCCAAATCAGATGAAATCAACTTTAGGAATCATCTCAGTTGGTCTGGTTATCACCTATATCCTCCAACAAGTCATGAGCTTCTCCAGAGATTATCTCCTAACCGTTCTGAGCCAGAGATTAAGCATTGATGTGATTTTATCCTATATTCGCCATATTTTTGAACTTCCTATGTCTTTCTTTGCGACACGTCGTACAGGAGAAATCATTTCACGGTTCACAGATGCTAACTCTATTATAGATGCCTTGGCTTCTACCATTCTTTCTCTTTTCCTGGATGTTTCTATTCTGATTCTTGTAGGGGGAGTCTTACTGGCACAAAACCCTAATCTCTTCCTTCTTTCTCTTATTTCTATTCCTATATACATGTTCATCATCTTTTCTTTTATGAAGCCTTTCGAAAAAATGAACCATGATGTCATGCAAAGTAATTCTATGGTTAGCTCTGCCATTATCGAAGATATCAACGGGATTGAAACTATAAAGTCGCTCACAAGTGAAGAAAATCGCTATCAAAATATAGACAGCGAATTTGTAGATTATTTGGAAAAATCCTTTAAGCTCAGTAAATATTCTATTTTACAAACGAGTTTAAAGCAGGGAACAAAATTAGTTCTGAATATCCTTATCCTATGGTTTGGCGCTCAATTAGTCATATTGAGTAAAATTTCTATCGGTCAGCTGATTACCTTTAACACACTTCTTTCTTACTTTACAACTCCTATGGAAAATATTATCAACCTCCAAACCAAACTCCAATCTGCGAAGGTCGCTAATAACCGTTTGAACGAAGTCTATCTAGTCGAATCTGAATTTAAAGTTCAAGAAAACCCTGTTCATTCACATTTTTTGATGGGCGATATTGAATTTGATGATCTTTCTTATAAGTATGGTTTTGGACGAGATACCTTAACAGATATTAATCTCACGATTAAACAAGGAGATAAGGTTAGCCTAGTTGGAGTTAGTGGTTCTGGTAAAACAACTTTAGCCAAAATGATTGTCAATTTCTTTGAACCCTACAAAGGACATATTTCCATCAATCATCAGGATATTAAAAACATTGATAAAAAAGTCTTGCGCCGTCATATTAATTACCTACCCCAACAAGCCTATATCTTTAATGGCTCTATTTTGGAAAACTTAACCTTGAGTGGTAATCATATGATTAGTCAAGAAGATATTCTAAGAGCTTGTGAATTAGCTGAAATCCGTCAAGACATTGAAAGAATGCCTATGGGCTATCAAACTCAGCTCTCTGATGGAGCTGGTCTATCAGGAGGACAAAAGCAACGAATCGCTCTCGCTCGTGCTCTTTTAACTAAAGCTCCTGTTTTAATACTGGATGAAGCTACTAGCGGTCTTGATGTCTTGACTGAGAAAAAAGTTATAGATAATCTTATGTCCCTAACTGATAAAACCATTCTCTTTGTAGCCCATCGTCTCAGTATAGCCGAACGAACCAACCGTGTCATTGTTCTTGACCAGGGGAAAATCATTGAAGTGGGTAGTCACCAAGAGTTAATGCAGGCGCAAGGTTTCTACCATCATCTATTCAATAAATAAGGAGAATGTCATGAATCCTAATCTTTTTAGAAGCGTCGAGTTTTATCAGAGACGTTACCATAACTATGCGACAGTGTTAATTATACCTCTTTCATTACTACTTACTTTCATCTTGATTTTCTCCCTTGTTGCCACAAAAGAAATTACTGTTACTTCCCAAGGAGAAATCGCCCCTACAAGTGTCATTGCATCTATTCAGTCAACCAGTGATAATCCTATCCTTGCTAATCATTTAGTGGCAAATCAAGTAGTTGAAAAAGGTGACTTACTCATCAAATACTCTGAAACAATGGAAGAAAGTCAGAAAACTGCCTTAGAAACTCAATTACAAAGACTTGAGAAGCAAAAAGAAGGACTTGGAATTTTGAAACAAAGCTTAGAAAAAGCGACTGATCTTTTTTCTGGCAAGGATGAGTTTGGCTACCATAATACCTTTAGGAATTTTACTAAACAATCCCATGATATTGAACTGGGTATCACAAAGACTAACACTGAGGTTTCAAATCAAGCTAATCTTGCCAATAGCAGTTCATCAGCTATTGAACAAGAAATTTCAAAAGTTCAGCAGCAGATTGGAGAATACCAGGAGCTGAGTGATGCTATCATAAATAAAAGGGCTCGCTTACCAACTGGCAATCCGCACCAGTCAATTTTGAATCGTTATCTTGTAGCCTCACAAAGACAAACACAAGGAACTGCAGAGGAGCCATTTTTATCTCAGATTAATCAAAGTATTGCAGGTCTTGAATCATCTATCGCAAGCCTCAAAATTCAGCAAGCTGGTATCGGAAGTGTAGCAACTTATGATAACAGTTTAGCAACCAAAATTGAAGTACTCCGCACTCAATTTTTACAAACAGCCTCACAGCAACAACTAACAGTGGAGAATCAATTAACAGAATTAAAAGTACAGCTAGATCAAGCAACGCAGCGCTTAGAAAACAATACTTTAACCGCTCCAAGTAAAGGTATCGTTCATCTGAACAGCGAATTTGAAGGTAAAAATAGAATTCCAACTGGTACAGAAATTGCTCAAATATTCCCTATCATCACAGATACAAGAGAAGTACTAATCACTTACTACGTATCTTCTGACTATCTACCTCTACTAGATAAAGGACAAACTGTAAGATTAAAACTGGAGAAGATTGGAAATCACGGCACCACCATCATCGGCCAACTTCAGACAATTGATCAAACTCCTACCAGAACAGAGCAAGGCAATCTCTTTAAACTAACCGCTCTTGCAAAACTATCTAATGAGGATAGTAAACTCATCCAATACGGCTTACAAGGTCGCGTCACTAGTGTAACTGCAAAGAAAACATATTTTGATTATTTCAAAGATAAAATTTTAACACATTCTGATTAATTTTCAGATAACACTCTATAACTATTTATTATCTTATCAAAAAGGAGAATCATAACATGGATAAGAAACAAAACCTAACTTCATTTCAAAAACTAACAACTACTGAACTCAACCAGATTACAGGTGGAGGATTGTGGGAAGAGCTATATGAAACTATAACAACACCATTAAAATTACGGACTACTTTCAAACCATAAAAAATCTATAGAATTATAAAAACGCATAATATCAGATTTCAAAATGACTGATACTATGCGTTTTATCATGAAAAGATTATAGAAGATACAAGTCACCCATCCCCACCTATACTTCTATCTCTAAGACTTGTTTAAATCTAAAATTAGAACTTGTAGTTTTTAGAATGATATTTGGGTATTTTGTCAAAATACTATTAACATTAGACAAACCAACTCCTCTATTCTGCCCTTTAGACGACATTCCTCTCTCAAATATTTTTGTAACATCAATCTCTCTATCTAGGGTCGGATTTTGGATAATTAAAACTTGCTTATTATTTCTCATATCTTCAAAAAAACAAACACTTAGAGGTTCCTCGACAGTGGCGCTTGCAGCGGCCTCTATCGCGTTATCTAACAATATAGAAACAACTGTTAAAAAATCAATTTCCTCAATCTTTTTGATAACGATTGGTTTTTCTATTTCCAAAGAAACTGGCACTAGTAAACTCTGAGCCTCGGATAATTTTGAGATTAATAAACTCTTCAAGGATAAATCCTCTATATTCCTCAATCTCACTACATCAAATTTTGTATCTTTTAAATTTTTCCCTGAGTCTTTCAAGACACTGTCATAAATTTGAGCAACTAAATCAATATCTTTTCGGTCTATCCCTATCTTTAAACTTGTTAAGATATTTGCATAATCATGCCTAAAGCTTCTAACCTCTTGATAAAGTCCTTCTACTTGTTTACTATAGCTCTTAAGATTTTGAAGTTGAATCTCTTTTTGAAGTACTAAATCTTTTTGCAATTCCTCACGTACATTTCTGTCCAGTATATTGACAAAATAGATAAATAAAAAGAAATAGATTGCAGTTATAGCTCCTTGATAATGATTTACAGATAAATTCAGGCTGTTTTTAATGTAACCAATAAAAGGAATAAGGATAAAATAACCCAACATTGCAGCATTAGCAATCCTCATTATTTGATCCAGATGTTTATCCAACACTTTACTTCTTAAATAGCTAAAATCATACTGAAAAACTTTTATTATAAGCAAAGATAGGAGACTTGCTAAAATTGAGAAAATGGTGGCATCGTAATAAACATATATGTCTGTTAAACTAGCAAAATTAGGAATAATAAAATCAACAAAAAAATCATAGATGATCGACCAAAATGTGATAGGAAACAGAGCATAAAAAAGTGTCGATATCAGACTGTATTTCTTTTTATCCAACAACAATGTATAGATAATAAAAAAGATGGGATAATCTAGTACTGTAATAACAACAGGGATATAGAACATCTTAATCAAGGTTAAAAGTAAAAACTCTAATAAAAAATAGAAAAACAATAACTCTAAAGATCTCTTTATAGTCAATTGATAGCCATAAATTTTTGCATGAAGAAATAAAAATATGTAAAAATTCAAAGATACTAACACAAATGACATTTACTACTCCTTACTATCATGTAAATCTTTAACTATATTCAGCAATGCCCTCATTTTTAACCTAGATACTAGGCAACTTGACCCGTTCTTCAAATAGACTAGTTTTTCTTCCTTATCTATTGAAGAGATATTATAAGGATTCACAATAAAAGAACGATGACACTGAACCAATCTGGGTTCTTGCTTCAATATATCAGAAATTTTACCGTAAAATTCTATTCTTTCTCTCATAGAATAAAGAACTAGCTTATGAGGAATCATTGACGTTTCTATATAAAGCAAATCCGAAAATGGAACCTGAACGAGTGCTTTAGAATTTGTAAACACAAAAGAATCTTCAGTCATTAGTTGATGTTTATTCTTGTGAACATAAGCGATTGCCTTTTCCACACGTTCCCTAAAAGAGCTTTCAGGCAATTCCTTATCAATAAAATCTAAAGCTGATACTTGATATTGAAAACTAACAGGCATAAATTCTGAATGAGTTGTTACAAAAACAATGACTGCATTTGGATCTCTATCTCTGATTTCCAAAGCAATATCTAACCCTTTTCTAACATCGTTTTTAATTTCAATATCCAAAAAGAAAAGTTGATGACCTCCACGTTCCATCATATCTTCTAACAATTGATTCGGTTTACCATAAACACCACAGTGCTTTACTTCCCAACAATTCTTCTCTAAAATATCATACACCAGATTTTCCATCCTAGTCTGCTGTATAAAATCATCCTCTAATATAAAGATATTCATTTCTCGTCTCCTTTAGTATTTAACCATCTTTCTTTTACAGTTTTAAAATATCTTCTAGAGCAGATAATATCCGATACTCTTTCATCCATAAATAAAATGGTCTTCGTTTCATACTTCAATCCTATTACTTTGGATAAGTTAACAAGAAACTTTCTATGACACCTGAACAATTTCCCCAGACTCATTTCCTCAACTCTAGCTAGGCTCATATACTTCTCAAATACTCCATCAGCTGTAATAAAAATAACAGCATGTGCCTTCGTAGGATGTGTTGTCACATAGTAAACCTTAGAATGAGGCACTTTAACAACTGCTCTGCCTTGGCTTAAAATATATTCTTGCATATTTTTCCTCCTTACTCTCCTATATCATATCAAAACTAGTATCCTATGATGGAAAAAATCTTAAAAGGTATCTGAGTTATCATAAATGGTTATTTTTCAACATTTCATGCTAACAGTTATACAATCTAAGATTTCGACATCTTCTATCGGATGTTTTTGATATGATAGAGCCAGAGGAGAAATATGGATACAATTCAAATTCTACATTTTTCATTATTAGGATATATCATCACAAGTGACATCAATTCTTATATTAAAGAAAACTTATCAACAAAAACGAGAATTATAGTTTCTAGGCGTATCATCTATTCCTATAACACTACTACCTATTTTATCATAAAATCAATGTTTTTATCTTCAGATACAATGTATTCTTATATAGAAGATATACGACTCCGTTCTGAATTTGCCAACATTATCATCATAGGAAGTTACATTGATTATGATAAACTTTTCCGTAGTCATTACAGAATATTCGGTGTCATTGATACAGCTAGAAATCATTCTTTACAATCTATACGACAAGAAATTCACTCATATTTAGATGGTATTTATAATAACCTGAAATAAATTAGGTTTGGTAGTCTTTATACATTTCCTCAGCATACATGGCTTCAACAACTTTCAAAAAATCACTGCCCTCCCCAGACCAACCTGAGGAAAGCAGTGATTCTTATTTTAGGAGTTAGGAATGAATACACGAAATCAATTGATCTTATGATTTTTTGTTTTTCAAGAATTCATCGTATTGTTTTTGCATTTCGTTCAATACTTTTTCGTAGGCACCTTCAGATTTCAATTTTTCCATCAATTCTGGAATCGCTTTATCTGGGTCTACAGTACCAGTGTTGATAGCTGTATCAAATTGTTGCATTGTGTTAGAAATAGCTGAGATTTCAGATTTCACATTGTCAGTGTTAAAGATAAATCCAAGCGCTGGAGATTCTTTAGCTTCTGCCAATTCTTTCTTAGAATCTGCAATTTGTTGATCTGTAACGTTTTCGTTGATGTAAAGAATCCAGTTGTTACCAGTGTTCCATCCACTCATGTGAGTGTTTCCTTTGTAGCCATCAAGAACGCGAACACGGTTTTCTTTACCTTCAATTTTTTCCCAGTTCTTGCCTTCTGGACCGTAAACAAGGCCGTTCAAAAGTTCTGGGTTCGTATTCAAGAGGTTCAAGATTTCCATTGATTTTTCTTTGTTCTTAGAGTTGTTTGAGATGACAAAGTTAGCAACTTGTGTTGTTTGGTTTTTCTTAATAAAGTTTGTGATTGGTTTGATTTGGATGTCTTTGTTAGCAACGCGTGAGAGCAAGCTGTTACCGTAGTCAGCTGGTCCTACTGTCTCTTCACGAACGAACCAAGTATCTTGTTGAAGGTCAAATGTAGTGTCACTTGTTGCGACGTCTTTTGGAATGTAGCCAGCTTCATAGAATTTGTGAAGAGTCTTCAAGTGTTCTTTGAAACGAGGAACGTCATAACGGTTTACAATCTTAGTAGTATCCCCTTCAAGGTCGATAACGAATGGAAGACCGTTTGCTACTGGGTAGTCAAAGTTCTCAGAAGGGATGAAGTTCTTAGTAGCTGCAAATGGTACTACGTCTGGAGCTTTTTCTTTGATTTGTTTCAAGACTGGCTCAAGAGTTTCGTAAGAAGTAACACCTGAAATATCGATACCATATTTGGCAAGGAGAGTTCCGTTGAAGGCGAAGTTTTGAGATGATGCAACGTTGGCTGCAACTGGAACAGCGTAAATTTTACCGTTTACAGTATTACCCTTGATGTAGGCTGGGTCAAGTGCTTTGTAAAGGTCTTTACCTTCTTTTTTGTACAATTCTGTCAAGTCAGCATAAGCACCTTTTTGAGCATTTACAATATAGTTATCTGCAAAGGCAATATCATAGTTTTCACCAGATGATGTGATAACTGACATTTTCTTACCATAGTCACCCCAGCCAAGGTATTGGATATCCAATTTGGCACCAACTTTTTCTTCGATGATTTTGTTGGCATTTGCTAACAATTCATCCAAGTTGTCTGGTTTGTCACCGATTTGGTACATTTTGATAACAGGTTTGTCACCTGAATCAGCAGCTTTTTTGCTGTTACCTGTCAAATTTCCACAAGCAGCAAGACCTGCAGCCAAAGCGACTACACTAGCAGATGTAAAAGCATATTTTTTCCAGTTTTTCATGATAAAAACTCCTTTTTTTATTTTTAAACTTATAAACAATGTAATGATCTTAACTTCACACAAGGGAAGTTGGGAACTGAGAAATGTTCTTTCTCAATAAGCACTATTCTTTCACACCACCGATAGTCAAACCTTTTACAAAGTAGCGTTGGAAGAATGGATACAAAATCGCGATTGGAAGGGTTGCGACCACAACCATGGCCATACGACCTGTTTCTTTCGGTAGAGCAACTCCCAGTTGACCAGTCAAGCCGACCGCTTTGGCAATGTAGTCCATATTTTGCTGGATTTGCATGAGCAAATATTGCAATGGATACAAGTTGTCACTCTTGATGTACAGAAGGGCGTTGAACCAGTCATTCCAGAAACCAAGAGCTGTCAAAAGCGTGATGGTTGCGATACCTGGTAGTGACAATGGCAAACAGATTTGGAAGAAAATCCGAGCCTCACTGGCACCATCGATACGAGCCGATTCGAGAATGGCTTCTGGAATGGTCTTCTTGAAGAAGGAACGCATCAAGATGATGTTAAATGGTGAGAGAAGCATTGGAACAATCAAGGCCCAAACAGTATCCCCAAGCTGAAGCACACGAGTCACCATGATATAACCTGGTACCAAACCAGCGTTGAACAACATACTGAGCAGGACGAAGATAGTAAAGAATCTGCGATACTTAAAGGTTGTCCGTGAAATAGCGTAGGCATAGGTTGTTGTGATAAAGACATTTGTAAATGTCCCAACTACGGTTACAAAGACTGAGATGAAGAGGGCTTGTAAGATTTTATCCTTAAACTGTGCCAAGAACTCAAAACCGTCTAATCCAAATTGGGATGGGAAGAAGCTGTAGCCGTATTGGAGGAGGCTTTTCTCGTCCGTCACTGAAATAATGATAACGAATACGAAGGGTAGGATACAAGAGAGGGCAATCAAACCCGAAATGATACTGAAGAAGATATCTGCTTTCTTACTGAAGGAGTGAATGCCGACATTATCAATTTTTTCTTTTTTAATTTTCTTTTCTGCCATATTCTCCTCCTTTCTAGAACAAAGCTGAGTTTGGATCAACTCGTCTTGCCAGTAAGTTTGATAGAACCACCAGAATCAAGCCGACTACTGATTGGTAGAGACCTGCTGCTGAAGCCATCCCGATGTCCGCTGTCTGGGTCAAGCCATTATATACATATACGTCCAAGACGTTGGTTACGTTATAAAGCTGACCAGCATTGTGAGGGATTTGGTAGAAAAGACCGAAGTCTGCACGGAAGATATTTCCGACTGCCAGGATAGTCAATACGGTTACCAACGGTGTCAGCTGCGGAATGGTTACATTGCGAATTCGTTGCCATTTGCTGGCTCCATCCACTGTCGCTGCTTCGTAGTAGGTTGGATCAATTCCCATGATTGTCGCATAGTACATGACACTGCTATATCCAAAGCCTTTCCAAATACCAAGGAAAAGTAGGAGATAAGGCCAGATACCCAAATCAGCGTAGAAATTGATTTCCTTCATTCCGATAGATTCTAGGAAATGGTTGAACACACCTTTGTCAATGTTTAGGAAGGCATCTGTAAAGAAACTGATGATAACCCAAGACAAGAAGTAAGGGAACAACATGGAAGTTTGGAAGATCTTAACCATTCTCTTAGAACGGAGTTCACTTAAGATGATAGCAATCCCTACAGATACAATCAAACCGATAAAGATAAAGCCGAGATTGTAGAGGACGGTATTTCGTGTGATGATAAAGGCGTCTTTTGAACTAAATAAGAATCTGAAATTATCGAGTCCGACCCATTTACTATTCACGATACTATCTATAAAACCATTACTGGTCATGTGGTAGTCTTTAAAGGCAACCACGTTCCCAAATACTGGAATGTAGAAGAATAGAATCAACCAGAGTGCCCCTGGTAAAACCATCAAGAGAAAGATCCAGTTGTCTCTCAAGGTTTTTGAAAACTTATTCATAATTTCCTCCCTTTTTTATTTTGATATCCATCTAAAAATTCCTTTTTAGATTTTTGATAACGATTACATTATTAGTATACTCCTATTTGCAGGTTAGGTTAAACTACTAATTATAGAAAAAACTCCACAAATTATGTAGCAGATTTAAAACTTTATCACCACTATCAAACAAATGTCCTAAATCAATTGTTTATTTTATCTCTATTAGCCCAGTGATGGCGTCACTCTGTTACCCTGTGCTAGCTCTCTCAAACAAAATTTTAGGAGCAATGAAGCCCACTATTTTTAGAAAACAAGCCTATTATCAAGTTCCTTAGACTTTTGACCATAGGCGTTCTTCTCTTTTTAACGTTTTTTCTCAAAACTCATCATGAGATCTGTCTAAAAATAAAGGTACTACTTTTCTCAACTTTTTTAGAAAGCTAATACTCTTCGAAAATCTCTTCAAACTACGTCAGTTTCCATCTGCAACCTCAAAACAGTGTTTTGAGCAACCTGCAGTTAGCTTCCTAGTTTGCTCTTTGATTTTCATTGAGTATAAGGCAAGGCCAAATCAATTTATAACAATGTTTTAGAAGCGATATTGTACTAGTCCAGACTCAGTTCATTATAGTGTCTGATTTCTCCCAGACTGACTCCCTACAAAAAGTGCAAATAAGAAATCTCCAGCTTAGTAACTATCAGTGAGTTCTCGAGTCTGAAAATTTTTCAATATACCTCGTTATTGAACGGTTATAGTTTGCCGTCCACTTCCTGACATGCAAAAATCTCCTAGCAGGCTTTCCTACTAGGAGATTTTCTTATGAGAGGTACTTGTTTCAGCTTTGAAAATCGGACTTATCATCTGATAATTATCAAACAATCTACCAATTAAGCTTCTTCGTCTTCTTTACGACGACGTCCTACAAGACCAAGACCAAGTAAGGCACTTGCGGCAGCTGCTACCATAGCTACAGTAGAATCTGCTGTACCTGTATTTGGCAATTCTTTAGATTCTTTAGGCGCATTTGCTTGTGCTGATGCTTCTTGGTTGGCATTCGCTGCTTGAGCAGTAGCTGGAGCTACAGCTGGTGTTTGAGATGCTTGATCCTCAGCTGGAGTTACATGGTCAGCTACTGGAGTAAGTTTCGCCATAAAGTCTTCGATACGTTTCACCATTGCATCCACTTCTGCTTGACTTGCGTCTGCGTTAGCAAATACTTTCTTAGCATCTGCTGATAATGCATTCGCTTCTTTTGCAGTTTCTGCATCAAGCTTAGCTGATTCTTGGATGATTAGCTCATCTAGCTGATGAATAGCACTTTCTAACTTGGATTTATTCACTTTGGCTTGAGTGTTCGTCATTCCGTTATCGGCAGAAGGGCCGTAGTTTCCACCATTATATGGAGGTATCATATCTTGATTGTTTGGTGAAATCACTTCAACTGGAACTTCAAGTTTTTGTACACTTCCATCCGCTAGTCTTAATGTCACTGTAGCAATTTTAGTACCGATAGTATTCGTATCAGGCAATACCATCTTGATGACTGAGATTTCTTCTGGTAAATCTAATTTCGCTAACACATCTGCTTGGGAAAGGGCTGTACCGCGTTCAACTTTCACTACTCCATTGATTAAAGCTTTCAGGGCGTCTTCTAGTTTTAATTCTGGAAGATCAGCTACAAGTGCATCTTGATCAACTTGGTATAAGAAGGTTCTGAGAACTTTATCGAGTTCTGCTTGGGTTGTGGAGCTATCGATTGCAATATTAGCTGCTTCCGCTTCTTCTCTTACCGACTCTTTTTTCTTATCTTTTTCTTCCAAAGTTAAATCTGTTCTCGCATCGATTTCTTTCAGCTTATCTGCCAGTACTTCTTTAACAGCTTTCTTAAATTCTGCTTTTGCACCTACTGGATCAATCTTTGCAATATTAGCTTTTCCAACTTCCGTTACTTTAGCAACATCGTCTTGACTCATTGCCTTACGAATCGCATCCTTAGCTGTTTCTGCTTCTGATTCTGCGGCTTTTTTGGCAGTAGTTTTTTCTGCTGTCAATAAATCAGTTCTTGCATCAATCGCTTTTGATTTTTCTGCTAAAGCTGTCTCAATTTCTGCTAGGGCTTTCTCTTTCCCTACTGGATTTACTGCTGATATAGCTGTTATTCCTGTTGTTTTAGCTTCATCTACTTCTGCTTGTGTTGTAGCTGATTCAATAGCTTTCTTAGCATCTTCTGCCGCTTTCTTAGCCACTGCTTTGGCTGCTGATTTTTCTGCGTCTGAAAGTTTAGCGTTGCTGTCAATTGCAGTTTCCTTAGCAGATAGGGCTGAGTCTACTGCTGCCTTAGCCTTGTCTTTTCCAACTTCTGCAACTGATGAGATAGCTTGGCTTCCTTCCGTCACTTTGGCATCTACTTCTGCTTGTGTTGTAGCTGATTCAATAGCTTTCTTAACATCTTCTGCCGCTTTCTTAGCTGCTGCTTTGGCTGCTGATTTTTCTGCGTCTGAAAGTTTATCGTTGGCGTCGATTGCAGTTTCCTTAGCAGATAGGGCTGAGTCTATTGCTGCCTTAGCCTGATCTTTTCCAACTTCCGCAACTGATGAGATAGCCTTAGTACCTTCCGTCACTTTGGTATCTACTGTTGCTTGATCTGTTGCTTCATTGATAGCTTCCACTACAGCAATGGCAGCTTTTGCAACTTCTGCTTTCGCTTTGATTTTTTCTTTTTCTGATAATTTCTCGTTCTTATCAATTGCTTCTAACTTAGCTTCTGTTACTTTTTGGATTTCATCTAATGCTTTTTCTTTTCCTACTGGATTTAGTGCATCTATAGCCTCTTTACCAGTTGTTTTTGCATTATCTACCGCTACTTGCTCTGTTGCAGCATCTATAGCTTTCTTAGCTTCATCTACAATATTCTGAACTTGTTCTTTAACGGCTTGTTTTTCGTCATCAGAAAGTTTCTCGTTACCAGCAATCGCTTTTTCTTTAATCGCTTGAGCTGCTTCTAGTTCTGCTTTGGCTGCTTCCTTAGCAATTGCTAATTTACCTGCATTTTTAGCTGCTGTAACATCATCTTCCGTTGTTGCATCATCAATTGCAGCAATTGCTTTATTTACTTCTTCCGCTACTTTTGCTTTCGCTGCTTCTTTTTGTTCAGCTGTCAAATCTACATTCGCTTCAATAGCATCCGTTGCATTCTTAGCAGCTTCTTCAACTTCTTTCTTAACAGCTGATTTATCAATATCTTTTAGAAGTTTTGCTGCTGTTGCTAGTTTAGATTTCAACTTGCTAATCTTAGCTTGAAGTCTGTAAGCTTCTAATTCACCAGCATTATCTCCTTTAGCTAATAAATCTTTAGCTGCTTGCTTCGCTGCTTCTAATTCTGCACTTAGTTTGCCAACTTCATCATTATAAGCTTTGATACTATCATTCGTTTTACCAGTCTTATCTGCTAATTTAAGATCCTCATCAGCATTCGCTAACTCATCTTTTTGGTCTTGAGTTATTTTATCTACTAACGCTTCTTTGACTTTTTCTAACGCTGCTTTCTTAGTGTTAACATTCGCTAGGGCTGTTGCTACTTGTTCTGGTGTCGCATTTGGATCTGCAATTAGTGTTTCTGCATCTTTAACCGCTTGATCTGCCTCCACTTTTGCTGCATCATATTTGTCTGCTGTTTCTTTTGTTTTTCCTGCTGTGACATTTTCTGTTGCGGCTAATGCTTTTAGTGCTTCTTTTGCGTTTGTTAACTCTGTTGTATTTGCTTTGTCTTTTAGTAAGCCTTTTGCTTCTGCTAGTTTTGCTTTTAGCTCTTCTACTTTGGCTAATGCTACTGTTGCGTCTGCTTTTGTCGCATTATTATCTTTAGCTTTTTCTACTAGTTCTGCTGCTTTCGCTTTGGCTTGCGTTAAGTCTGCTTGGATTGCTGCTACAGCTTGATTATATGCTTCGATACTATTTGGTGTTTTAACTCCAGTTAGTGTATTTTCTGCAATTGGTGTTAAGGCTGCGTCTGCTCCTTCTAAGGCTGTTTTTTGCTCGTCTGTTGCTTTTTCTACTAACGCTTCTTTGGCTGTTTCTAGTTTTTCTAGCACTGTATTGACTGCTTCTTGTGCTTCAAGTGCAGCTAATTTAGTTGCATTCACTCCATCTGTTTTGATTTTATCTGCCGCAGCTTTGGCTTGATTTAGTTCTTCTGTTAGTTCTCGTATTCTTTCGTTATACGTATTAATACTGTCTTGAGTTTTTCCTTCCGTACTTGCTTCTACTAGTTTTGCTACAGTTTTTTCTAATTTTGCTTTTTGAGCTTCTGTCGCTGCGGGGACTAAATTCTTTTTAGCTACTTCTAACGCTGCTCTTTTAACTTTAATATCAGCTAATGCATTTGCTACATCTTCAACTGTTGAATTTTCACTAGCAATTACAGCTTGTGCATCAGTTACCGCTTTATCTGCGGCAGCTTTTGCAGTAGTATAAGCATCTTGACTATCTTTTGTTTGACCTTCTGTCACCCTTGCTGTTGTTTGCTGGTTTATGAAATCATTTAAATCATTTTTAGCCTGTTCTAATTCAGTTGTGTTTCCTTTATCTTTCAATAGGGTAGCTGCTTTATCTAATTCAGCTTTGATTTTATCAACTTCAATTTGAGCATACGCTGCTTCTACTTCACCTGCGTTTACTGTTTTATCTAGTACTGTTTTTGCTTTTTCTTTTGCGGCAGTTAATGCAGCTTCTAATGTTTTATATTTATCCTCATATTCTTTTATACTCTTCGGCGTTTTACCTGTCTTATCTGCTTCTTTCAACGCCTCCGAGTCATTTTGTAATTTAGTCTTTTGGTCATCAGACGCTGCAACTACTAAAAGTGCTCTAGCTGCTGTTAATTCTGCTCTTTTGGCCGTTACATTAGCCACAGCTTGGGCTACTTCATCAACAGTTGCTGTATCACTGTCTATAACTGCTTTTGCCTTTTCAGCTTCTTGTTCTGCGGCAGTTTTAGCTTGGTTATAAGCGGCAACGGTTTCTGGAGTCTTACCTGGAGTTGGATCGTCATTTACTAAATCATCTAAAGAAGCTTTTGAACTTGTTAAGGTTGATTTGTCAACTTTCAACTCTGCTTGTTTTTGCAACGTAACATTTAAGATTTTCTTATATTCTGCTGTTGATTTTAATTCTCCAGCTAATAATTGATTAATAGCATCTAATTGATTCTGATAAGCTTGTTGTGTTTCAGGGGTTTTTCCTCTTTTATCTGAATCACGAGTTTCAAGCAGTTTATCATAAACCTTTTGTAAAAGATTTTTAGCAACATTATTTGTGTCTTGATCAATTGAAAAGTCTAACGATGAAATTGGTAATGCATATTTTAAATCCCAAGCTTGATAACTCATCCCTACTCTATTGTTATCCGCTGAACTAATTCTAACTTTGTACGAATCGACACCTTTTTCTAATTCAATATCTCTACTTGTAAAAGTACCTTCTGTACCATTAGGTAAATTAGCAGGGTTTGCTAAACGTTTTTCTACCTCATCTCTCCCTATATAATTTCTTCGTGTATCACTGGGCTTTGTAGCATCACTTCCTGTACTTGACACTCTAGTTAATACGGCATTTGTTCCGTCTTTTGCTGCTATCACCGTTTTATCTGCATCTTTAACAGATTTATCTGGATAAAACTCAGTGGAATATATTTTCTTCTCCACCCCTTCTTTTATACTAAATACCTCTACTTTATATTTAGCTTTTTTACCATCAATATCTCCTGTATATCCAGGTTTAAAGCTTACCTTTACCCTCGAACCATCTTCAGATGAGTAAGCTTTAAAAGTCTTCTCAATCCCATCAAAACCTTTAACTGCTTTAGCAATTTCAAGTCCTTCATCTTTGTACTTATATGCACTTCCATCAAAAGCTTCTTCATTTGAGTTTGCTCTTGTTCTAGCCTTTGTTAAGAAAAGCATATAGTCTTGCGTCTTATCAAAAGACTGTTCTCTAAGATAGATAGTATCATTCAATAATGAATTAATAGTTTCTATAGGAAATGTTCCATACTTAGTTTTTCTACCAATCGCAAATTTCCCATCTCCGACTGCTTTCCAGCCGCCAAAATCATTAATTTCTTTTACATGACCTACTTCAACATTTTTTTCAGCTCCTAATTTATTAATCGCACCATCTTTTATACTATCATTATTTTGAATTCTTTCCGGTAAATTTAATAATTTTTCTGTTAATTCATCTAATCCTGCTTTTACTCTTGGTGCTGTGTAAGTCTGGTTTGCTGATGGATCAGTATCAGTCGTTGTCTCACCTGTTCGGAATGGATTATTTCTATCTAGGGCTTGTCTATTACGTGGATCATGTTGTCCTGAGTTTGCAATAGAGTTGGTTCCTGTAGCTTTCTCAGTATTGCTTGCTTTCTTACCGACAGTCGCTTTTCCTTCTGTGGTATCTAGTTTAGGACTTTCCACTTGGGCTTTAGGCTTACTACGTAAACCGCTGCTCGCTGTCATAAAGAGTCTTCTATAAGCTTTTGTCAACTCGTCTTGACTTGTGGCTGTTGTTAGGGCAAGTTTTGCTAATTCTAAATGTTCTTTAAGGGTTGCGACACTTTCATCTGTCTTAGTCGCATAGCTACCTGAGGCTAATTTAGCATCAATTTCTGCTACGTAATCTTCCAGCTGTTTTTTATCCAAGTCAGATGTAGCTTTTTCTTCTGCTTTTTCTGTTGCTGAAGCAGTAGATGATACTACTGGCGCTGGAGTGGCAGTAGTAGATGTTTCTTCTTTCTCTTTTGAAACAGTAGGTGATTCGACTGATGATGCGCTTGCATCAGTAGATGTTGGAGTAGTTGTTTCTTCTTGATCTTTCGGAGCAGTAGTCTCACTGCTACCAGAATTTCCATCCAACTGACTGACTACTGGAGTCGCCCCGTAGGTTCCATTCTGGACATCTGGATCTTTCAGTGGCGAGCCTTGTCTTCCCTCATTAGTTGGGGTTACACCTTGCTCTGTGGCAGACACTGTCCCATTTCCTGGAAACATGAACAAGGCTGCTACTGCAACACTAGCAGCACCAAAACTAACCTTACGAATCGAAAACCGCAAGCGCTTTTCTCTATCTTCATTACCTTTATAAAACATATATTATTTTGCTCCTTTTCCGATAATTATCGGTTAATATATAATGGAAGGACAAATAAAAAGCCCCCCCTAAAATATTTATGCATATTTTAGACTGGCATAATTTATTATACTCTTTTTTGTTTTATAAATCAAATGTTATGAACTAAGCTTGATATGATGTATCTTATCCAATTCTTCTGTTTCACGCGAAACACCCTGCGCCAGGCAAGGTGTTCTTGTTTTTATACTCAATGAAAATCAAAGAGCAAACTAAGAAGCTAGCCGCAGGTTACTCAAAACACTGTTTTGAGGTTGCAGATGGAAGCTGACGTGGTTTGAAGAGATTTTCGAAGAATATTAAACCCCAAATTATTCATATCTCACACTAACCAAACAATTCAAAAACCACCAGAAGAGCCGTTAAAATACTGCCCTTCTGGTGATTTTCATTGATAGCTGAGTCTCGAAGAAGGTAGAGTTTAAATTGAAACTACTATCATACAAAACTCTTTGATCCTATTTATTTTTATCACAATTTTGATTTATAGTTCTCCGAATACCTTTTAAATGTGAAAGCATTTCATTGGAGCTTTGAAAAATACATACACTGTTTTTATTCGTATGTTAACTTGATAGAATCTTTGTCTTCAAGCATTTTTTTAATGTTAACGACAGGCAATATGAAGTTGGGGAACTCATTACCCCGAGTAATCATATCAGATACGATAGGCCGAATATAGGACCAAAGAATTGCTAAGCCATTCTCTTTAAGAAAAGTTTCAAAATCAATATCAAATTCTGTCTCGTCATATATAAATGAAAATTCTCCAACAATATCTACAATAAGCTCAAAAGCAGAATCATCTGAATCTATATTTCCTTGCTTTGTTATCAAGTTAACATAAGCAAGGTTTTCAGATTTTCTTATTAAAATCTGTGCAGACAATTCAGGATGTAAATTAATAGTACTATTTGTTTGGTCAAAACTAGGATTTCTTCGGTATGATACTTCATTTAAAAAATAATCTTTAAATTGTAAAGAGGACATTAAGCTGCCACCTCACTATTTTCTTTTGTTGTAATTAAGTTTTCAGAATCTATTGGTAAATATGAAAAACATGACTTCTTGTTTTTTATATTATATTCAGGCATTGCATTTACTTTAGTTACAGAATTCAAATCATCAAACTCTTTTTGATTATTTAATTGAGGAGTAAAATGGATTTCATCTTTATATTTTTTAAGACTTCCTGATATATTCAAATCATAAGCAAATTCATTGTTTACTGAATAAATTTTGTTGGCCTTAATATTTTCAACTAATTCTTGGAACATTGGAGAATCCATCAAAGAAAATTCTTCAGTTCCTAAAAAGTTTGACAATAAACTCATAAAAGCCTCCTTATTTATAAAATGTTTGTAATACAATTTAAATCACGGATACAGATTTCTTCTCCATTCTTTCCGTCAATTACTGGTAAAGATGGAATAGCAGTATATGTTTTGGACTGCACTGCTTCATAATTCTTCCCATGCTGAGACGCTAAATCAAGCAACAGTTCAATAATTAATCCTTGATTTTGGTTAAGAAGAGTAGCTCTATTTTTGGCTCCGCTACCTGAAATACCTGCAATCTCACGTTCAATTTGAATAGATGCCGCTTGTCGATATTCCTCTAATAACCTTTGGTTTTTTGGGTTATCTAAAATAAAAATCTTATCTATAGATTTTAGGGTGATTTTAGCATGAATTAACTCAGGCCTAACCCCAGGTTTGCTTAGTTCAAATGACTTATACTTTGCGACATAAGCAGAAGCAATCGTTTTACCAGTATCTTTGTTAAAAGGTAGAAAAAAGTAAATACCATTACCCAAATCGTTCGGATGTCTCTGTTTATGAATACCAGGTTTATATTTCTCATAAGAAAACCCAGCAGATAGAATCTTTTCTTTCCTTTTATTGGTGGTGCCGTGCCACCCACTATATTGTAGCATAGAACCTCCTGATGAAGCTACTAGCTTAATTATACTGTTAAAGCTTAGATAATTCAACTATTACGGGCTTTTTTGAAAAAATTCTAGCGATTTCCAGAACGTAACTGAGCATTAAGACAATAACTACCTCACCTTATCATGCCGAAATTATCGGATTTTATCAGAATTAAAACCCCATAAAATCGGGCTTTTTTGAAGAATAGAGTGGATTGGAACTAGAACAGTACACTACGACTACTAAAACATTTCTAGAAATTAATTTGACTTTCCTAATCAATTTGTTCAAATCTTATTTCAATCTACTATAAAAAAACACAAGCCTAAGCCTGCGGAAACATTATCTATTCTAAATAGTCTTTTTCTGTTATGACTCTTAATCTAGTAGAATAATTCTGGAATGTTGAGAATTTAAAGCGTTTAGGATCTTCAAGTTTGTTTCTATCGTTCATTTCTAAAGCACGGTTATAGTCTATAATAGCTTTCACTAACTTATTGATTATAGCTTTATCATTATCCATTACTTTATAATAATCTTCGACTTTCCGAAGGCGAAAAGTGGTATTTAGTAAATAACTTTTATCTTCTAAAATCAATGTTTTACCAATATCTAATCCTTCAACATATCCTTCTTTTGCTGAATTTCTAAGCTTATACTTCAATTGATACTTTTTAGGAATGTAACTTCTAAATGGAATCAAGAAAGTTAGCCCCTGTATTTTGACAACAGTTACCGCAAATCCCCTTCCTTTATTCATTACTTCCTTCGTCTTAAAGTCATAGTCCATCGCTTGAATAAGGTCGTAATCCTTGCACATTTTTAAATCAATTTGACCTAATTTTAATTTTTTGCTTTTCATTTCTATTCCCTAGATAAAAAGCTCACTAAAAAGTGAGCAACATTTCCAATGAGATACTTCTGTTGACGAGCGCGTCTCTCCGCCCCCTCATTGCCTCACGAAAAGGCTAGACGAATCGAAAGGAGGTGAGTTTTCCTGTTTTCAATTCTACTTATTCTTACACATTTTTTTAATTTTGTCAAACAAAAAAACGCAAGCCTAAGCCTGCGGTGAGTGTAATCTATTTTGAAATTTTTAAATAAAAAAGGAGCATTTAAGCCCCTCCTTTGAAATAACGGACCCTTTGGCTGGTCGGTGTACCCAGAATCTCAGATACCCTTTTGCAAGGTGTGACAGGAATCTTTCTGCCCTCAAATGTCTTTCGTTAATGTTATTCTAGCACTATCTAATTTTTTGTCAAGTTTTCTCAATCTACCAGACTTGATACGTATTAGCTACACGCTCAACAAATTTATACTCTTCGAAAATCTCTTCAAACCTCCTCAGCTTCCATCTGAAACCTCAAAACAGTGTTTTGAGCAACCTACAGCTAGCTTCCTAGTTTGCTCTTTGATTTTCATTGAGTATTAAAAAACTCTCTTATCTGAAACCATCACAAAAAAAACACTTGTTTTACTAATTTTAAGTGTACCACAATACCTCCAATTGCTAATCGATAGAATTGCTCTTAGGAAACATTCCCTTTCTGCTATTTTATCATAAGTTTGTCTAACTGTGGCATTTGAAACTAGATAATTCTTCTGTTTCACGCGAAACACCCTGCGCCAAGCAAGGTGTTCTTGTTTTAGGTCGTGTAAATCGTTGAAGCTGTCGCAATGGTATGCCATTGGTTGGCTGTTGTGGCTGCGAAGCCCTTGTCTGCGTAGAAGTCGTTAAATGGCAGGATTTCCACTTCTAGTTCGTCGATGCGGTCAAGCTGACCAGCCAGATAAGCCTCGATACGGCTTTCTGCTCGCTTGATGCGTTGCAAGAGTCCGCCCATACGGATGTCAACTGTATCCAAACCAAAGACCTTGTTTTCCTTCAGCCATTGATGGCTAAAGAGGGCATGGAAGTCTTCAATTTGGCTTCTGAGTTCTGGTAATTCTTGTCTTGCGATTTCTTGCAGACTTTCTTTATCATCTGCTTGATAGGCTTGACGAATGTGTCGTCCCACATCGACTTTGCTACTTAAAATAGCATTCAACTGGGCCTGAGTTTCAAAGAGGTAGGCATAGTTGCCAGCTTTTTCTTTAATATCAGCAAGCATCTCAGCAGCCTGAGCAAAGTGTGGTTTGTCCTGTTCAGGTGTCATGTGCCGGTCAAGGATCGGACAGAGAACATCCTGATAAAAGACATAGCGGTTGGGATTGATGCCACTGAGATTTTCTGGTAGATCTGGCAAGAGGTTGGCAAGGTCAAGCTGCATAAAATCTTCAACCGATAGACCTGTATTGGTCTGAAAGTGAGCAGACAAACGGTCTAGGTCATTGCGGTAGCTGAGTTCTGCCCAGATTTGCAGACTTGGTAGGATAGAAAACTGGGCTGTTTCACCACCATTGTCCCCCCAACCCGTTACAATGACTTCTTTGATGTCATTGGCACGGCAGGCTTTATTGGCCTCGATAGCCACTAGACGGCTGAAATGGTTGTGAGGTGTAAAGCCAATCCACTTCCAAGCTCCCCCTGCAAATGCAAGGTCATGGCTAATCCTGTGGTGGTTGCGGAAGTTGCGATTGTATTTTTCCTCGCTATCCTGGTAATAATCCCAGTAAACCAAGGTCACACGGTCTTTGAGACGGTCTAGGTAGACACGAGTTTCTTCTGGAATTTCCACGTCGCGGTCGTACTGACCATCTGCTGACATAAGTTTAAAGAACATATCGCTCCACATCTGGCAGTGGAAACCATATTTATCAGCAATATCCAGCACGCGCTCCAAGTGTTGGCACATAAGGAGACTACGGTCCACAACACCGTTCAATATCAAGTAACGTCCCAAGCCAACCAAGTGGGCTTCGTCCATCCCGATATTGACCTTGCGAGTCCTCAGTTTAGATAGAGTAGCAAACATGCCGTCAATCAGGTCATAAACCTTTTCTTCGCCAATGAGGAGAATGTCCTCTACATCACGGAGTTCTTGCACTTCCTTGACACCCCATTTGACGAAGGCCGACAAGTGGGCCAAGGTCTGAATGCAAGGCACAAAGGTCATGTCAAACTGTTGGGCATAGGCTTCGATTTCCTGCAACTCCTCAGCTGAGTAGGCTCCACGGAAATAGCCAAAGTAAGGCTGTCCTTCAATCTGGTAGGTGTCTTCCATGTAAAGCTCAAAGATTGAGTAGCCCATGAGAGCCAAGACCTCAATCATCTGCTTGGCAGAAGTCACATTTAGCACCGCATTTCGAGAACAGTCTGCCATATAGGCTAAATCTTCATAAGCTGCTTGTTCCTCAATCTCTACCTTGTCACCTTCTGCTAGAGCTGTTACCAACAAGGACAAGGCACGATAAAGTTGGTGGGGTTTGCGGTAGGTCAATTGATAGTGACCACCCTCACCCTTGATAGAGATAGAGGCTTGATCAGATTGGGCGACAGCTACTTCTACATCTGGTAGAGAAATGTGCTTTTGAAGCAACTCTATAGCTTGATGTTGTTTACTGCTAATTCCTGTAAAAATTACCATTGATTTTCCTCCTGTAGCCAGTTGACAAGGGCACCGTAGAGATTGGCATCTGCATGATAGGTGCAGGCTTGGATGACAGGTGCGACCGTATATTCTTCGTAAGTATCGACAAAGTCATCTACAGCCTTCTTGACACCTTGAATAAAATCTGGATTTTGACTGATAGAGCCTCCCAGGCTAATGACATCTGGATCGATGAGATACTGGATATTGAGCAAGCCTTGAGCCAGATTACGGTTCATGCGCTCAATGGCTTCTTGGCAAAGGTCATTTCCTGCTTCGGCCTCTTGGTAAATTTTGCGACCGTCCCAATCAGTCTGACCAGATTTTTCAATCACGTAGCGTACCATATTCCCAGTTGATGCTAGTTGCGACCAGTTATTGAGTTTTTCAGCAGGGGCAAGGGTTGTCATGTAGCCAAATTCTCCACCCAGACCGTGGCGACCTCGGTGCAGTCTGCCATTGATAATCATAGCTCCGCCAATCCCTGTCCCAATCACGACACAGGCTGCATTTTCAAGTTCTGGATGAGCCAGTAATTCACTGAGTCCAACGCAGTTGGCATCATTTTCCAGATGGACAGGAATCTGATAAGAGCTAAGCGCCTCATACCACGAAAAGCCATGGATGTAGGGCACCGCACTGAAGCCATCAATCACACCTGTCTCTTGATTGACCGCGCCTGGAACGCTCATAGCAATCCCGCTGTAATCCTGCTCTGGCAAGCGCTGGTCTAACCAAGCTAGTAAATCCTCCAAACTTTCAGGCGTTGGAATGCTTGTCTTATTCAGTATTTTCCCATCAGGAGTCAGACTGGCAAACTTAATCCCAGTCCCTCCGATATCAATCGTTGCAATGGTCATTGTTTTTACCATAAAAAGGGGCAAATCAGCAGTTAGTTCTTACCTTTTCGCCCCTCCTTTCTTTTGATGTTTACTTTTTGAAATTAAATTTCTTCTTTTTTGATGAATTCTGTACGAATCTCTTGTGGAGCCAATAGTCCTGAATGAACTGGGTATGGTCGTTCAAGTAGGTCAAGGAAGAGATGTTGACTTTCCGGTATACATACATTTTCACTACACATATTGTAGTAACGAAGAACATAGCCTTCTTCATTTTCAGCTACCTTAAAGGCTGTTGGACAGATTTGCGGTATGTTGAGAACAGAATGGCTCAAGAGGCTACCAGTCGTAGCCACGCTTCCTTCTTGTTTAGCAAGCTGAAGGCTGGTAAATGGTGTCTGCAAGGCTTTAGCACGACGATAGGCTGAGAAGCGTTCTTGGGCTTGGTGGCATTCAAGTGCAAACTCGACTTCAAACTCACGCAAGCATTGTGCTTCTGGTGTTGGGAAGTAACCCCAGTCACCTAGCTCACCTGACGCACGCAGAATAGTCACTGCAATGGTGTCGTCTCCAAGGATTTCGTATTCATTCAATCCCTTGTTGGATACAGTCACACCTTTTTCATCATCATACAGACTAACAAAGGCTTGTTGGTGTTGAGGATTTTCAGGATTTTCCCATGAAGCAGCTGGTTTGTTTGGTCGTGTCACCACCTCATAGATGCTTTCAGAATCATTGCTTGGACGCGTGTTATGAGTCTTGACCAAGAGACGGATACGGTGGTCTTTGGCAGTGTTGGTAAAGCGAGTCTTGCAACGAATTTGTGGATTGTCAACGAAGACAGTCAACTCAGTTTCCAGAGGAATGCTTGTCAATTCTTCTGACCGTCCAGCTTCACGCTTCATAAACTCGATGATGCCTTTTTGCTCTTCTTCTAGCTTTTCATCGGCACTGACAGGCACAGTCAATTCATGTTTGAGCAAAATCTTAGCGTAGCGAGCTGTGTTTTCCAAGACCTCGTAGCTCTTAAGCTCTGCATAGATTGGCTCTGTTCCTTTTGGTTGGAAATAGATATACTCGTTTCCGATGTCACCACGGTCTTCGAAGCGGATAAAATCTTCGTAGGCTTCGTGAGTTGTCTTGTCATAAACTGTGATAGTGTCATCCACACTCACCGTTACGAATGGTGTATCAATCACTCCGTTTTGGTAAATACCCTCACGGTGTTCTTGCTCTCCTTCCAGCAATTGGAAAGTTGTCCAAGAAAGCGGCGCTAGGTGAACTGGAATGGTCACGCGCACTTGTCGAGCGATACGAGCTTGGCGAAACTTGTCTTTTGGTAAATCGTACTCAAAATTAGCCCCAAGATCCTCGATTTTAGCCTCTACAGGACGCCCATCTAAGTCCTCCACACGGTAACTTGGCAAGGTAAGAGCAGCCATCTTCTTGTAACCTTCTGTTGGGTGCAATTCCTTGAAATCACAAGTCGCCACATCAATCACTGTGCTGACAGTATCGACCTTATCATGCAAGCCTGTGTTAATGACAGTAAAGAGATAATCACTTTGAGCCTTAGCTGTAGCGATTTTACCCTTCCATTCGTTAAGAAGATTGCTCTTAACAAAGTTTCCTACTTGGTTGACCTTGGCAAAACGAGTTTCCATCTCTCGGTGAACTTCGTCCACGCTACAGCCACAGATGCTATCATGCGGCGCATTCTGCAAAAGAGTTTTCCAAGCATAGGTCAACTGGTCCTTGTGGTTATGACCCCCAGTGATAATTGTCAAGGGTTCTACAACTTGCTCTAGGAGGTTGCTATTTTCTTGGAAGGATTGTTTGAGATAAATACGAGATGAAGAAGTGTTGGCAAGTGTGTACCAGCCGTCTGTTTCCTGACTGGTCAACTCACCTGTAACCGTTGATAATTGCTCCGGTAGGGCACTTTCCACGGCTTGGACATATTCATCAAAGGAACTGTGAACAAAGGTCACATCTGGGAAGAGTTCATTTGCCACACGAATGGCTTCGCTCAGATTTTTCTGTACAGGCTGGTGGTCACATCCGTTCATCATCAACCATTGGTTAGTCGAAGCGTAGGCACGCACATCTGCCAGTTTTTGTTTCCAGAAGGTCAAGGCCTCGTCTTTATCAACTGGAATTTCATTCCCATTGCTATACCAGTTGGCAAAGAGGATACCAAGCACTCGACTACCATCTGCACCTTGCCAGTACATTTCTGAAAACTGGGAAGTAAACTGCTCATCTTCGAGGACTTGGTTATCAAATCCAATCGGTTTCACACCACGACCAAAGGCTGCCACGTGAATGCCTGATTTTTGAAGGATTTGAGGCGCTTGCCCCATATTTCCAAAGGTATCTGGGAAGTAACCAATTTGAGTAGATTTACCCCATTTGGCAGCTTCTTGCTGACCAATAAGAGTATTGCGAACATTGGCTTCACTTGAAATCAAATAGTCATCCTGCAAAATGTAAAAGGGACCAATTTTCAATTTTCCTTCGTCAATGTAGCGTTGAACTTTGTCACGATTTTCAGGGCGAATTTGCAAGTAGTCGTCGAGGACAATAGTTTGTCCATCCAAGTGGAAACTCTTGAACTCAGGGTCATTTTCAAAGAGATCAAAAAGATTGTCAAACAATTCCACCAACTGCATACGGTGGCTTTCAAAAGGCAAGTACCACTCACGGTCCCAGTGACTATGTGAGATAATATGTACAACAACATTTTCCATGAAGTAAAACCTCATTCTAAATTTAAATTTTAACGTTTTAAATGTGAATTTGTGATTCTTTCCAAGAATCAGTTGCGCTAAAGCGCGCTCCTTAGCGGATATCCAAGTAATCCAAGACCAACTCACAGAACATCATGTTGGCCCAAGAGAACCATTCACGAGAATAAAGAGTTGGGTCATCCACGTGGAAGCTTTCGTGCATAACACCTGTACCACCATCGCAAGCAACTAGCTGATCCAGCAAGAATTTCTTCTCTGCCTTATCTCTTGTTGTCAGGCCTTGGATAGACAGAGCTATTGGCCAGATATAGCGATAGAAGGTATGAGAACTTCCGAGACCGCTAGCATATTCTCCTCGGTAGAAGTAGGGATTTTCAGGGCTCAGAATGGTACGACGAGTTGCTTGATAAACCTCATCGTTAACATCGCAGTAGCCCAGATAAGGCGCAGCCAACAAACTTGGTACGTTTGGATCATCCATGATGCTAGCATTTCCTAGACCATCCACTTCAAAGGCATAAATCTTTTCGCCCTTGCTATTGCTTGTGTAGGCGTAATTTTCAATTCCTTCTTGGATTTCAGCCTGAAGACGCTTAGCGTCTGTGATAACACTCTGGCTATCAGCTAGGTTTAATTCTGCAAAGATCTCTTGCACATAACCCAAGACTACTACAGCAAACATATTTGACGGAATCAAGTAACTATACTGACAACAGTCATCACTCGGACGAAAGGCTGACCAAGTCATGCCTGTCACTGCAAAATCAGGTCCAAAGCCATCATTTACCAAGGTGTCTTCCTTACGATCGGTATCACGAACAAAACGATAAGGAGAGTTCTTGTGGTCTTGTTCTACCGTCCAAAGATGGAGAATTTCCTTAGTCGCTGCGACAAAAGTCTCATCAAACTGACTAGTCTCGCCAGTCTCTTTCCAGAGGAGATAAGCCAACTGCAAAGGATAGCAAAGCGAGTCCACCTCATACTTGCGTTCCCAAATCCAGCCATTAAGGTCTGTGTGGTCGGTCTCGTGGTGCCCCTTCCAGTTTTCCTCAATGTTAAAGGAATTGGCATAAGGATCCTTGAGTACCAAGGTCATCTGACGTTTTACCAAACCTGCAATGGTCTGACGCAGGAGGGGATCTCTTTTAGCCACATGCAGGTAGGGTCTGAGTTGGGCTGTCGAATCCCGAAGCCACATAGCAGGAATATCCCCAGTCAAGACAAAGGTTGAACCATCTTCTAGGATTTCAACCGTATTGTCCAAGGTGTCGGTGTAGCAACGCTCGAAAACATCCACCCACTCTGGATGGTCCTTAGCCCGCTCTGCCACTTCATCTAGCCATTCTCTAACAATTTCTTTCGAATAAATCATCGTGCAGTATCCTCTTTCAAACAAGTTTCATTTTCAGTATATAGCTTTTGAGACAGAAAATACATACACAAATGATAGTCATTTTTCTACAAAATAGTTATCTTTGAAGCTCCTTTTCTAAAGGCTATCTTTTTCTGATATAATGTAGAAAAACAGCTAAAGGAAAGACTATGAAACCACTACTTGAAACCATCGATACCCGCTTTGGAACTGCCAGCAAGCATGCCTTTTCTCGGGGAAATACCCTGCCATACACAGGCCTTCCTTTTGGGATGAATTACTTTGTACCCCAGACCAGTGATCAGGAGGGAGCTTGGTTTTTCGATCCGCATCTGCCCATCTTTCAGGGAATTCGATTGACCCACCAGCCCAGTCCTTGGATTGGGGACTATTCTTGGCTCCTTCTGACACCTGTCACAGGCCAACTAGGTGGAGACAGTCTCTTTCACCGCCAGTCTTCTTATGATATGGATAAGGCCTCTTTCCAACCTCATTATCTGAAAATTTTCTCCCTGCGCTATCAGATTGAAAGCCAGCTTACACCGACTTGCTACGGTGCTTCTATTCGTTTGGAGCAAAAACAAGGCAAAGCCCTCTCCCTCTATCTTCACGCAGCAGATGAACTGACAGTAGAGCAAGTAGATAAGCGAACTCTTGCCCTACGACAAGAAGGAAAAACTGAGACCAACAAAAATCCACTAACGATGTTCACAGCCCTGCAAATGAACACGGATATTCTTGCTGTCAGCCAAGAAGGTGAAGACTGGAGAATTGACTTAGCAAGTAGTCAAACCGAGATTCAGCTAGCGACTTCTTTCATCTCTCCTTCTCAAGCACTGCTTAATCTACCTCAAGAAGATTTTGATAACTGTAAATCAAGTGCCCAAGCGGATTGGGAAAATCTCCTCCATCGTTTTGACATTATAGAGACAGGAGAGGCTGATAGAACCTTCTTTGACCACTGCCTCTACAGACTCTTCCTATTTCCTCAAACTTTTTATGAGATTGATGAATCAGGGCAAGCCATCCACATGGATCTGGCCACTGGCACTGTCAAGCCCGGTGTCCTCTTTAGCAACAATGGCTTCTGGGATACCTTCCGCACCACCTTCCCCCTCTTTGCCCTTGTCATACCAGAGCATTATCGTCTCTTTTTAGAAGGCTTTCTCAATAACTACCGCGACACTGGATTCCTTCCAAAATGGCTAGCTCCAGATGAACGGGGTATGATGCCAGGTACCCTGTTAGATGGCATTATCGCAGATAGCGCCTGCAAGGACATGGCTCCCGACTTGGAAGAAGAACTCCTCCAAGCCATGCTTGAAACAGCCAGCAAGGCCGACCCTCTCGGCATCAATGGTCGTCACGGACTAGCCCAATACCAAGAACTAGGCTACCTCTCTACCGACCACCACGAAAGCGTCAGCCATACCCTAGACTATGCCTATAGCGACTTTTGTATCGCCAGCTGTGCTGAGAAACTAGGAAAAACAAACATCTCAGAAACTTATAAAACCGCTTCACAAAATTACCGCCATCTATTTGATGCTGAGACAGGTTACATGCGAGCGCGAGACAATCGAGGCAACTTCCGTCCTGACTTCTCTCCTTATAGTTGGGGACGCGACTATGCCGAATGTTCAGCCATCCAAGCAACTTTAGGCGTTCTCCACGACATCCCAGATTTAATCCAACTTATGGGTGGAAAAGAAGCCTTCAGCAACTATCTTTTGAAAATCTGTCAAGATGCTCCCCTCTTTGAGACAACAGGCTATGGTTACGAAATTCACGAAATGAGCGAAATGGCTACTGCTCCTTTTGGACAAATAGCCATTTCCAACCAGCCTAGCTTCCACATTCCTTATCTCTTCCGTTACAGTAACTACCCTGACTACACTGCCCTTCTTATCAAGACCTTACGTCAAAAAGCCTTTCACCCAAGCTGGCAAGCCTATCCTGGCGATGAAGACAATGGTAGTCTCTCGGCCTGGTACATCTGGTCAGCTCTCGGATTTTATCCGACCTGTCCAGGCAAACCAAACTATGATCTCGGAATCCCTCTCTTTAATCACCTCCGTATTTACCTAGCTAAAGAAAATAAATGGCTAGATATTCATACTGAGCAAAACCACAGCCATTTTAACTTTGTCGAAGAATGTCTACTAGATAAGACCTCTATAACTAGCCTTCAACACCAAGACCTCTTAAAAGCTGAACAACTAACTTTCACCCTCAGCTGGTTACCAAGTCAGCCGTCCACTTCCTGAAATACAAAAGTAAGCGCGTCATAACAAGGTATCTATCCTTCATGGAAGACCTCCTGTATACTATTAGTAAAGTAAAACTATTGGAGGATATTTTAATGCCACAACCTATTGTTCCTGTAGAGATTCCACAATCTCGTCGTTTTGATTCTAAAAAGAGAAATGATATTCTACTTAAAATTCGTATTTGCAAGCTTGAAGTAAGTTTTTTTCAATCTCTCAATCTCGAAATGATAGAAGAGCTTTTGGATAAGGTGTTGCTCTATGACAATTCATCTATCTAGCCTAGGGCAGGTCTATCTCGTATGTGGGAAAACGGATATGAGGCAGGGAATTGATTCACTGGCTTATCTCATTAAAACCCACTTTGAATTGGATCCTTTCTCAGGTCAAGTCTTTCTCTTTTGTGGTGGACGTAAAGACCGCTTTAAAGCTCTTTACTGGGATGGTCAAGGATTTTGGCTACTATATAAACGCTTTGAGAACGGTAAGTTGACTTGGCCAAGTACAGAAAAGGATGTCAAAGCTCTCACACCTGAACAAGTAGACTGGCTGATGAAGGGCTTTTCTATCACTCCAAAAATAAATTCATCAGAAAGTCGTGATTTCTATTGAAATGAGGATTTTCTTTTTAGTATAATAAAGTTAGAAAACAGAGAGGGAAGATGATGAAAGACTTATTAAAAATCATTCAACAACAGAGTGCTACAATTGATAGTCTCACCAATGAACTTGCCCTTCTGCGTGAACAAGTGGCTTATCTAACGCAAAAGCTCTATGGAAAATCCTCTGAGAAAAGTGTTTGTCCATCTGGACAAGTCAGCCTTTTTGAGGAGGAAGTTTCATCTGATGAAGATGGAGATGTTCCCAGTTGAAAGAGAAGAAATCACCTATAAACGTAAGAAAGCTAAAGGGAAACGTCAAGCTCTTCTTGCCCAATTCGATTCAGAAGAAGTTCATCATCGCTTAGAGGATTGCATTTGCCCTGACTGTCAGGGAGAGCTAAAAGAGATTGGAGCGAGTCTTCAAGGCCAAGAATTAGTCTTTATTCCTGCGCAATTAAAACGCATAGATCATATCCAACACTCTTACAAATGCCAAGCATGCAGTGAGAAAAATCCGAGTGATAAAATTGTGAAAGCTCCTATTCCTAAAGCCCCTTTGGCGCATAGCCTTGGCTCAGCTTCTATTATCGCTCACACCATCCATCAGAAGTTTAATCTGAAGGTCCCCAATTATCGCCAAGAAGAAGATTGGGCTAGGATGGGTTTACCAATCACACGTAAGGAAATCTCTAATTGGCATATCAAGGCGAGTCAATACTATTTGGAGCCCCTCTATAACCTCTTGCGAGAGAGACTATTGACTCAGCCCTTACTTCATGCGGATGAAACTTCTTATAGGGTGCTAGAGAGTGATAGCCATCTGACCTACTATTGGACTTTTTTGTCTGGGAAAGCTGAGAAGCAAGGAATCACGCTGTACCACCATGATCAGCGTCGAAGTGGTTCAGTAGTACAAGAATTCCTAGGAGATTATTCTGGATATGTGCATTGTGACATGTTGCGGCAGTAACTTAGGACTTTAGTCCTCTAGTTCTGCCTATGCGATAGCAGTCCAAGGTTTAGGAGCAAGGCGACGCCAAGCTTGGTAAACTGCGAACCGCTAGAAGCTTATCGTCAACTGGAAGAAGCTGAACTTGTTGGATGTTGGGCGCATGTGAGAAGGAAGTTTTTTGAATCCACCCCCAAGCAAGCAGATAACTCATCCTTAGGAGCTAAAGGTTTAGCTTATTGTGACCAGTTATTTGCCTTGGAAAGAGACTGGGAAGTTTTGCCAGCTGATGAACGACTACAGAAACGTCAAGAAGAGCTCCAACCCCTAATGGAAGACTTCTTTGCTTGGTGTCGGCGTCAGTCAGTTTTACCTGGTTCAAAACTAGGAAGGGCAATTGAATACAGTCTCAAGTATGAAGAAACCTTTAAGGCCATTTTGAAAGACGGGCATCTGGTCCTTTCCAATAATCTAGCTGAACGCGCCATTAAATCATTGGTTATGGGACGTAAAAATTGGTTGTTTTCTCAAAGTTTTGAAGGAGCTAAAGCAAGAGCTATTATTATGAGTTTGTTGGAAACAGCTAAACGTCATCAACTAAATAGTGAAAAATATCTATCCTATCTTCTAGAATGTCTTCCAAACGAGGAAACTCTCGTAAACAAAGAGGTTTTAGAGGTTTATTTACCATGGAATAAAGTTGTACAAGAAAAGTGCAAATAAGAAATCTCCAGATTAGGAACTATCCGTGAGTTCCCTAGTCTGGAGATTTTTCAATAGACTTCGTTATTGGACGGTTACGTTACGGAAGAAAAAGTTTCAAAATGATAAAAACGCATAATACCTTGCCTTAAAAAGCTTGATATTATGCGTTTTATCAGAGAAAGATTTTCTGAATGTTCACCTCAAATTGAGTTTTTCCAACATTCTTTCAATCACTATTCTAGCTAGTTTACGACTCGTCTAAACTTTGCTTATCTTAGCTGAGCAAGAATAGCTTTGAGTTTCTCAATCAACTCATCTTCTGTGTGGTCAGACTCTTTCTCATTGGCTAGGAAGGCAACTGCTTGAGCGAGTGCTTCTCGTGCTTGGTCGAGAACTTTCGCATCTACACTTGTAGAATCCAATTCTGCTTCAAGCTTGCTTAGTTCCTTGACTAATTTCTTGAGTTCTGACTCTTTCTTACGACGAGCGATGAGGAAGAGAAGGAGACCAAGGAGGGCAATTAGACTGCCAAGCATTACTACATATGAAAATTCAGTAGTTGTCTGACTATCGTATTTCATCTGATCTTTTTCTTGATTTTGCTGGTCTCCTTTCACACCTTTCAAGGAGTCTATTACCTCTCTCATTCTTCTAACAATATCACGCAAATCGAACCCTGTCAAACTTTCGTCATTAAGAGCTTGTTTAATCTCTGTAAGAAGAGCTTTAGCTGACTCAAGCGTTGTACTATCTATACCATCCAAGTCTTTCAAACGAGTTTCCAGTTCTTCAACCAATCGAGCAAGCTCAGACTTGTCAACAGGACGAGTCTCACTAGGAGTCACTGTATTACCTGTATTGCCTGAATTGTTTGGAGTCAAAGTAGAAACTGGAGTTTCTTGAGCTGGAGTGCTTGCTTGAGCCTGTCCAACAGTAGATGATGGAGTAGCAGGGGTGGTGTTGCTACTATCGTCTGTCGTCACACCAGGGACTGGAGTGTTACCACTATTATCTGGTGTCATACTGTCGCTATTATTAGGAGCAGGGTTGGTAGTACCGCCGTTGTTAGTGTTAGCACTGTCGTCGGTATTAGTACCGCTGTTGGTGTTAGCACTATTGTTAGTGTTACCATCATTACTTGGTACAGGAGTTGGTTCATTCTTAACTAAGTCTTTAGCTGGAATTGTCGCTGTGTTTGCTGGTTTGCCACCTGTTGCTGGAGTTGTTACTGTAGCGTTTCCGTTTTCGTCTACTACTACTGTTGAACCTGGGTTAACTTCTTTAACGTTTTCTTCGATTGCTTTCTTAGTAGCTTCATCTATTCCTTTAGCTGGGTCTACTAATACTTTATCTGCTGGTTTGTTTACGTTGTTTCCTGCTCCTGCTTGGCTTGCATCTGCTTCATTCTTAACTAAGTCTTTAGCTGGAATTGTCGCTGTATTTCCTGGTTTGTCTCCTGTTGCTGGAGTTGTTACTGTAGCGTTTCCGTTTTCGTCTACTACTACTGTTGAACCTGGGTTAACTTCTTTAACGTTTTCTTCGATTGCTTTCTTAGTAGCTTCATCTATTCCTTTAGCTGGGTCTACTAATACTTTATCTGCTGGTTTGTTTACGTTGTTTCCTGCTCCTGCTTGGCTTGCATCTGCTTCATTCTTAACTAAGTCTTTAGCTGGAATTGTCGCTGTGTTTGCTGGTTTGCCACCTGTTGCTGGAGTTGTTACTGTAGCGTTTCCGTTTTCGTCTACTACTACTGTTGAACCTGGGTTAACTTCTTTAACGTTTTCTTCGATTGCTTTCTTAGTAGCTTCATCTATTCCTTTAGCTGGGTCTACTAATACTTTATCTGCTGGTTTGTTTACGTTGTTTCCTGCTCCTGCTTGGCTTGCATCTGCTTCATTCTTAACTAAGTCTTTAGCTGGAATTGTCGCTGTGTTTGCTGGTTTGCCACCTGTTGCTGGAGTTGTTACTGTAGCGTTTCCGTTTTCGTCTACTACTACTGTTGAACCTGGGTTAACTTCTTTAACGTTTTCTTCGATTGCTTTCTTAGTAGCTTCATCTATTCCTTTAGCTGGGTCTACTAATACTTTATCTGCTGGTTTGTTTACGTTGTTTCCTGCTCCTGCTTGGCTTGCATCTGCTTCATTCTTAACTAAGTCTTTAGCTGGAATTGTCGCTGTATTTCCTGGTTTGTCTCCTGTTGCTGGAGTTGTTACTGTAGCGTTTCCGTTTTCGTCTACTACTACTGTTGAACCTGGGTTAACTTCTTTAACGTTTTCTTCGATTGCTTTCTTAGTAGCTTCATCTATTCCTTTAGCTGGGTCTACTAATACTTTATCTGCTGGTTTGTTTACGTTGTTTCCTGCTCCTGCTTGGCTTGCATCTGCTTCATTCTTAACTAAGTCTTTAGCTGGAATTGTCGCTGTATTTCCTGGTTTGTCTCCTGTTGCTGGAGTTGTTACTGTAGCGTTTCCGTTTTCGTCTACTACTACTGTTGAACCTGGGTTAACTTCTTTAACGTTTTCTTCGATTGCTTTCTTAGTAGCTTCATCTATTCCTTTAGCTGGGTCTACTAATACTTTATCTGCTGGTTTGTTTACGTTGTTTCCTGCTCCTGCTTGGCTTGCGTTATTAACTAACTCAGCTTTCGCTTCGTCTAACTTGCGTTGTGCTTCTGTAACCTTCGCTTGTGCATCTGATACTTCTGTTGCTGTTGCATCATCACCTTTATTTGCTACTGCTTGCGCTGCTGCTTGCGCTTGTGTTATATCATTTTGCGCTTCAGCTACTTTATTATTGTACGCTTTAACACTGTCTGGTGTTTTGTTTGTTGTATCTGCTCTATTGCTTAATGCACCTGCTTCTCTTGATAATTTCTCCTTAGCTGGCGTTGTTGCTGCATTGTTCAATGCTGTTGTTGCTTCTTCTAATTTAGTTTTAGCTTCGCCTACTTTTCTTAGTGCTTCTCTTACTTGATCCGCTGTCGCATTGTCGTTTCCGATTACTGTTTCCGCATTTTGCTTAGCTGTCTCTGCTTCTTGCTTAGCTGCTTCGTATGCTTCTACTTTGCTTTGTGGTTTATTCGCTGTGTCTGCATTTGCTGCTATCGCTTCTGCTAATTCATCTTTTGCTGTTGTTAAGCCTGATTTGTCTTCTTTTGCTACTAACAGATTCTTAGCTGCTTCTAATTTCGCTTGTGCTGCTTCTACTTTCGCTTTCGCATCTGCTACTTCTGCTTCTGTCGCGTTCTCACCTTTGTTTAATGCATTTTGCGCTGCTTCCTTAGCTTCAGTTACTGCTTGTTGAGCTTCTGCTTTTGCTGCATTGTATTTTTCTACACTTGCTGGTGTCATTCCGTCTGTTGATACTGGCGCGTCCAATCCTTCTTTTGCAGTTGTTAACTCTTGTTTTGCTTGCGCTGTTGCTGCTGTTGTTAATCCTGCTTCTGCTTCTGCTAACTTCTCTTTCGCTTTATTTACTTTCGTAATTTCTGCTTGGATGTCTTGTGCTGTTGCATTTTGATTGTCTAACACTGTTTGCGCTGCTTCTGATGCTTCTTTTGCTTTTTGTTTTGCATCATTGTACGCTGATACTGACTCTGGTGTCTTACCTGTTGTATCTACAGCCTTATTACGCTCTGTATCTAATCCATTCTTAGCTTCTCTTAATCCTGAATTATCTGACTTCGCTTCTAACAGATTCTTAGCTGCTTCTAATTTCGCTTGTGCTGCTTCTACTTTCGCTTTCGCATCTGCTACTTCTGCTTCTGTCGCGTTCTCACCTTTGTTTAATGCATTTTGCGCTGCTTCCTTAGCTTCAGTTACTGCTTGTTGAGCTTCTGCTTTTGCTGCATTGTATTTTTCTACACTTGCTGGTGTCATTCCGTCTGTTGATACTGGCGCGTCCAATCCTTCTTTTGCAGTTGTTAACTCTTGTTTTGCTTGCGCTGTTGCTGCTGTTGTTAATCCTGCTTCTGCTTCTGCTAACTTCTCTTTCGCTTTATTTACTTTCGTAATTTCTGCTTGGATGTCTTGTGCTGTTGCATTTTGATTGTCTAACACTGTTTGCGCTGCTTCTGATGCTTCTTTTGCTTTTTGTTTTGCATCATTGTACGCTGATACTGACTCTGGTGTCTTACCTGTTGTATCTACAGCCTTATTACGCTCTGTATCTAATCCATTCTTAGCTTCTCTTAATCCTGAATTATCTGACTTCGCTTCTAACAGATTCTTAGCTGCTTCTAATTTCGCTTGTGCTGCTTCTACTTTCGCTTTCGCATCTGCTACTTCTGCTTCTGTCGCGTTCTCACCTTTGTTTAATGCATTTTGCGCTGCTTCCTTAGCTTCAGTTACTGCTTGTTGAGCTTCTGCTTTTGCTGCATTGTATTTTTCTACACTTGCTGGTGTCATTCCGTCTGTTGATACTGGCGCGTCCAATCCTTCTTTTGCAGTTGTTAACTCTTGTTTTGCTTGCGCTGTTGCTGCTGTTGTTAATCCTGCTTCTGCTTCTGCTAACTTCTCTTTCGCTTTATTTACTTTCGTAATTTCTGCTTGGATGTCTTGTGCTGTTGCATTTTGATTGTCTAACACTGTTTGCGCTGCTTCTGATGCTTCTTTTGCTTTTTGTTTTGCATCATTGTACGCTGATACTGACTCTGGTGTCTTACCTGTTGTATCTACAGCCTTATTACGCTCTGTATCTAATCCATTCTTAGCTTCTCTTAATCCTGAATTATCTGACTTCGCTTCTAACAGATTCTTAGCTGCTTCTAATTTCGCTTGTGCTGCTTCTACTTTCGCTTTCGCATCTGCTACTTCTGCTTCTGTCGCGTTCTCACCTTTGTTTAATGCATTTTGCGCTGCTTCCTTAGCTTCAGTTACTGCTTGTTGAGCTTCTGCTTTTGCTGCATTGTATTTTTCTACACTTGCTGGTGTCATTCCGTCTGTTGATACTGGCGCGTCCAATCCTTCTTTTGCAGTTGTTAACTCTTGTTTTGCTTGCGCTGTTGCTGCTGTTGTTAATCCTGCTTCTGCTTCTGCTAACTTCTCTTTCGCTTTATTTACTTTCGTAATTTCTGCTTGGATGTCTTGTGCTGTTGCATTTTGATTGTCTAACACTGTTTGCGCTGCTTCTGATGCTTCTTTTGCTTTTTGTTTTGCATCATTGTACGCTGATACTGACTCTGGTGTCTTACCTGTTGTATCTACAGCCTTATTACGCTCTGTATCTAATCCATTCTTAGCTTCTCTTAATCCTGAATTATCTGACTTCGCTTCTAACAGATTCTTAGCTGCTTCTAATTTCGCTTGTGCTGCTTCTACTTTCGCTTTCGCATCTGCTACTTCTGCTTCTGTCGCGTTCTCACCTTTGTTTAATGCATTTTGCGCTGCTTCCTTAGCTTCAGTTACTGCTTGTTGAGCTTCTGCTTTTGCTGCATTGTATTTTTCTACACTTGCTGGTGTCATTCCGTCTGTTGATACTGGCGCGTCCAATCCTTCTTTTGCAGTTGTTAACTCTTGTTTTGCTTGCGCTGTTGCTGCTGTTGTTAATCCTGCTTCTGCTTCTGCTAACTTCTCTTTCGCTTTATTTACTTTCGTAATTTCTGCTTGGATGTCTTGTGCTGTTGCATTTTGATTGTCTAACACTGTTTGCGCTGCTTCTGATGCTTCTTTTGCTTTTTGTTTTGCATCATTGTACGCTGATACTGACTCTGGTGTCTTACCTGTTGTATCTACAGCCTTATTACGCTCTGTATCTAATCCATTCTTAGCTTCTCTTAATCCTGAATTATCTGACTTCGCTTCTAACAGATTCTTAGCTGCTTCTAATTTCGCTTGTGCTGCTTCTACTTTCGCTTTCGCATCTGCTACTTCTGCTTCTGTCGCGTTCTCACCTTTGTTTAATGCATTTTGCGCTGCTTCCTTAGCTTCAGTTACTGCTTGTTGAGCTTCTGCTTTTGCTGCATTGTATTTTTCTACACTTGCTGGTGTCATTCCGTCTGTTGATACTGGCGCGTCCAATCCTTCTTTTGCAGTTGTTAACTCTTGTTTTGCTTGCGCTGTTGCTGCTGTTGTTAATCCTGCTTCTGCTTCTGCTAACTTCTCTTTCGCTTTATTTACTTTCGTAATTTCTGCTTGGATGTCTTGTGCTGTTGCATTTTGATTGTCTAACACTGTTTGCGCTGCTTCTGATGCTTCTTTTGCTTTTTGTTTTGCATCATTGTACGCTGATACTGACTCTGGTGTCTTACCTGTTGTATCTACAGCCTTATTACGCTCTGTATCTAATCCATTCTTAGCTTCTCTTAATCCTGAATTATCTGACTTCGCTTCTAACAGATTCTTAGCTGCTTCTAATTTCGCTTGTGCTGCTTCTACTTTCGCTTTCGCATCTGCTACTTCTGCTTCTGTCGCGTTCTCACCTTTGTTTAATGCATTTTGCGCTGCTTCCTTAGCTTCAGTTACTGCTTGTTGAGCTTCTGCTTTTGCTGCATTGTATTTTTCTACACTTGCTGGTGTCATTCCGTCTGTTGATACTGGCGCGTCCAATCCTTCTTTTGCAGTTGTTAACTCTTGTTTTGCTTGCGCTGTTGCTGCTGTTGTTAATCCTGCTTCTGCTTCTGCTAACTTCTCTTTCGCTTTATTTACTTTCGTAATTTCTGCTTGGATGTCTTGTGCTGTTGCATTTTGATTGTCTAACACTGTTTGCGCTGCTTCTGATGCTTCTTTTGCTTTTTGTTTTGCATCATTGTACGCTGATACTGACTCTGGTGTCTTACCTGTTGTATCTACAGCCTTATTACGCTCTGTATCTAATCCATTCTTAGCTTCTCTTAATCCTGAATTATCTGACTTCGCTTCTAACAGATTCTTAGCTGCTTCTAATTTCGCTTGTGCTGCTTCTACTTTCGCTTTCGCATCTGCTACTTCTGCTTCTGTCGCGTTCTCACCTTTGTTTAATGCATTTTGCGCTGCTTCCTTAGCTTCAGTTACTGCTTGTTGAGCTTCTGCTTTTGCTGCATTGTATTTTTCTACACTTGCTGGTGTCATTCCGTCTGTTGATACTGGCGCGTCCAATCCTTCTTTTGCAGTTGTTAACTCTTGTTTTGCTTGCGCTGTTGCTGCTGTTGTTAATCCTGCTTCTGCTTCTGCTAACTTCTCTTTCGCTTTATTTACTTTCGTAATTTCTGCTTGGATGTCTTGTGCTGTTGCATTTTGATTGTCTAACACTGTTTGCGCTGCTTCTGATGCTTCTTTTGCTTTTTGTTTTGCATCATTGTACGCTGATACTGACTCTGGTGTCTTACCTGTTGTATCTACAGCCTTATTACGCTCTGTATCTAATCCATTCTTAGCTTCTCTTAATCCTGAATTATCTGACTTCGCTTCTAACAGATTCTTAGCTGCTTCTAATTTCGCTTGTGCTGCTTCTACTTTCGCTTTCGCATCTGCTACTTCTGCTTCTGTCGCGTTCTCACCTTTGTTTAATGCATTTTGCGCTGCTTCCTTAGCTTCAGTTACTGCTTGTTGAGCTTCTGCTTTTGCTGCATTGTATTTTTCTACACTTGCTGGTGTCATTCCGTCTGTTGATACTGGCGCGTCCAATCCTTCTTTTGCAGTTGTTAACTCTTGTTTTGCTTGCGCTGTTGCTGCTGTTGTTAATCCTGCTTCTGCTTCTGCTAACTTCTCTTTCGCTTTATTTACTTTCGTAATTTCTGCTTGGATGTCTTGTGCTGTTGCATTTTGATTGTCTAACACTGTTTGCGCTGCTTCTGATGCTTCTTTTGCTTTTTGTTTTGCATCATTGTACGCTGATACTGACTCTGGTGTCTTACCTGTTGTATCTACAGCCTTATTACGCTCTGTATCTAATCCATTCTTAGCTTCTCTTAATCCTGAATTATCTGACTTCGCTTCTAACAGATTCTTAGCTGCTTCTAATTTCGCTTGTGCTGCTTCTACTTTCGCTTTCGCATCTGCTACTTCTGCTTCTGTCGCGTTCTCACCTTTGTTTAATGCATTTTGCGCTGCTTCCTTAGCTTCAGTTACTGCTTGTTGAGCTTCTGCTTTTGCTGCATTGTATTTTTCTACACTTGCTGGTGTCATTCCGTCTGTTGATACTGGCGCGTCCAATCCTTCTTTTGCAGTTGTTAACTCTTGTTTTGCTTGCGCTGTTGCTGCTGTTGTTAATCCTGCTTCTGCTTCTGCTAACTTCTCTTTCGCTTTATTTACTTTCGTAATTTCTGCTTGGATGTCTTGTGCTGTTGCATTTTGATTGTCTAACACTGTTTGCGCTGCTTCTGATGCTTCTTTTGCTTTTTGTTTTGCATCATTGTACGCTGATACTGACTCTGGTGTCTTACCTGTTGTATCTACAGCCTTATTACGCTCTGTATCTAATCCATTCTTAGCTTCTCTTAATCCTGAATTATCTGACTTCGCTTCTAACAGATTCTTAGCTGCTTCTAATTTCGCTTGTGCTGCTTCTACTTTCGCTTTCGCATCTGCTACTTCTGCTTCTGTCGCGTTCTCACCTTTGTTTAATGCATTTTGCGCTGCTTCCTTAGCTTCAGTTACTGCTTGTTGAGCTTCTGCTTTTGCTGCATTGTATTTTTCTACACTTGCTGGTGTCATTCCGTCTGTTGATACTGGCGCGTCCAATCCTTCTTTTGCAGTTGTTAACTCTTGTTTTGCTTGCGCTGTTGCTGCTGTTGTTAATCCTGCTTCTGCTTCTGCTAACTTCTCTTTCGCTTTATTTACTTTCGTAATTTCTGCTTGGATGTCTTGTGCTGTTGCATTTTGATTGTCTAACACTGTTTGCGCTGCTTCTGATGCTTCTTTTGCTTTTTGTTTTGCATCATTGTACGCTGATACTGACTCTGGTGTCTTACCTGTTGTATCTACAGCCTTATTACGCTCTGTATCTAATCCATTCTTAGCTTCTCTTAATCCTGAATTATCTGACTTCGCTTCTAACAGATTCTTAGCTGCTTCTAATTTCGCTTGTGCTGCTTCTACTTTCGCTTTCGCATCTGCTACTTCTGCTTCTGTCGCGTTCTCACCTTTGTTTAATGCATTTTGCGCTGCTTCCTTAGCTTCAGTTACTGCTTGTTGAGCTTCTGCTTTTGCTGCATTGTATTTTTCTACACTTGCTGGTGTCATTCCGTCTGTTGATACTGGCGCGTCCAATCCTTCTTTTGCAGTTGTTAACTCTTGTTTTGCTTGCGCTGTTGCTGCTGTTGTTAATCCTGCTTCTGCTTCTGCTAACTTCTCTTTCGCTTTATTTACTTTCGTAATTTCTGCTTGGATGTCTTGTGCTGTTGCATTTTGATTGTCTAACACTGTTTGCGCTGCTTCTGATGCTTCTTTTGCTTTTTGTTTTGCATCATTGTACGCTGATACTGACTCTGGTGTCTTACCTGTTGTATCTACAGCCTTATTACGCTCTGTATCTAATCCATTCTTAGCTTCTCTTAATCCTGAATTATCTGACTTCGCTTCTAACAGATTCTTAGCTGCTTCTAATTTCGCTTGTGCTGCTTCTACTTTCGCTTTCGCATCTGCTACTTCTGCTTCTGTCGCGTTCTCACCTTTGTTTAATGCATTTTGCGCTGCTTCCTTAGCTTCAGTTACTGCTTGTTGAGCTTCTGCTTTTGCTGCATTGTATTTTTCTACACTTGCTGGTGTCATTCCGTCTGTTGATACTGGCGCGTCCAATCCTTCTTTTGCAGTTGTTAACTCTTGTTTTGCTTGCGCTGTTGCTGCTGTTGTTAATCCTGCTTCTGCTTCTGCTAACTTCTCTTTCGCTTTATTTACTTTCGTAATTTCTGCTTGGATGTCTTGTGCTGTTGCATTTTGATTGTCTAACACTGTTTGCGCTGCTTCTGATGCTTCTTTTGCTTTTTGTTTTGCATCATTGTACGCTGATACTGACTCTGGTGTCTTACCTGTTGTATCTACAGCCTTATTACGCTCTGTATCTAATCCATTCTTAGCTTCTCTTAATCCTGAATTATCTGACTTCGCTTCTAACAGATTCTTAGCTGCTTCTAATTTCGCTTGTGCTGCTTCTACTTTCGCTTTCGCATCTGCTACTTCTGCTTCTGTCGCGTTCTCACCTTTGTTTAATGCATTTTGCGCTGCTTCCTTAGCTTCAGTTACTGCTTGTTGAGCTTCTGCTTTTGCTGCATTGTATTTTTCTACACTTGCTGGTGTCATTCCGTCTGTTGATACTGGCGCGTCCAATCCTTCTTTTGCAGTTGTTAACTCTTGTTTTGCTTGCGCTGTTGCTGCTGTTGTTAATCCTGCTTCTGCTTCTGCTAACTTCTCTTTCGCTTTATTTACTTTCGTAATTTCTGCTTGGATGTCTTGTGCTGTTGCATTTTGATTGTCTAACACTGTTTGCGCTGCTTCTGATGCTTCTTTTGCTTTTTGTTTTGCATCATTGTACGCTGATACTGACTCTGGTGTCTTACCTGTTGTATCTACAGCCTTATTACGCTCTGTATCTAATCCATTCTTAGCTTCTCTTAATCCTGAATTATCTGACTTCGCTTCTAACAGATTCTTAGCTGCTTCTAATTTCGCTTGTGCTGCTTCTACTTTCGCTTTCGCATCTGCTACTTCTGCTTCTGTCGCGTTCTCACCTTTGTTTAATGCATTTTGCGCTGCTTCCTTAGCTTCAGTTACTGCTTGTTGAGCTTCTGCTTTTGCTGCATTGTATTTTTCTACACTTGCTGGTGTCATTCCGTCTGTTGATACTGGCGCGTCCAATCCTTCTTTTGCAGTTGTTAACTCTTGTTTTGCTTGCGCTGTTGCTGCTGTTGTTAATCCTGCTTCTGCTTCTGCTAACTTCTCTTTCGCTTTATTTACTTTCGTAATTTCTGCTTGGATGTCTTGTGCTGTTGCATTTTGATTGTCTAACACTGTTTGCGCTGCTTCTGATGCTTCTTTTGCTTTTTGTTTTGCATCATTGTACGCTGATACTGACTCTGGTGTCTTACCTGTTGTATCTACAGCCTTATTACGCTCTGTATCTAATCCATTCTTAGCTTCTCTTAATCCTGAATTATCTGACTTCGCTTCTAACAGATTCTTAGCTGCTTCTAATTTCGCTTGTGCTGCTTCTACTTTCGCTTTCGCATCTGCTACTTCTGCTTCTGTCGCGTTCTCACCTTTGTTTAATGCATTTTGCGCTGCTTCCTTAGCTTCAGTTACTGCTTGTTGAGCTTCTGCTTTTGCTGCATTGTATTTTTCTACACTTGCTGGTGTCATTCCGTCTGTTGATACTGGCGCGTCCAATCCTTCTTTTGCAGTTGTTAACTCTTGTTTTGCTTGCGCTGTTGCTGCTGTTGTTAATCCTGCTTCTGCTTCTGCTAACTTCTCTTTCGCTTTATTTACTTTCGTAATTTCTGCTTGGATGTCTTGTGCTGTTGCATTTTGATTGTCTAACACTGTTTGCGCTGCTTCTGATGCTTCTTTTGCTTTTTGTTTTGCATCATTGTACGCTGATACTGACTCTGGTGTCTTACCTGTTGTATCTACAGCCTTATTACGCTCTGTATCTAATCCATTCTTAGCTTCTCTTAATCCTGAATTATCTGACTTCGCTTCTAACAGATTCTTAGCTGCTTCTAATTTCGCTTGTGCTGCTTCTACTTTCGCTTTCGCATCTGCTACTTCTGCTTCTGTCGCGTTCTCACCTTTGTTTAATGCATTTTGCGCTGCTTCCTTAGCTTCAGTTACTGCTTGTTGAGCTTCTGCTTTTGCTGCATTGTATTTTTCTACACTTGCTGGTGTCATTCCGTCTGTTGATACTGGCGCGTCCAATCCTTCTTTTGCAGTTGTTAACTCTTGTTTTGCTTGCGCTGTTGCTGCTGTTGTTAATCCTGCTTCTGCTTCTGCTAACTTCTCTTTCGCTTTATTTACTTTCGTAATTTCTGCTTGGATGTCTTGTGCTGTTGCATTTTGATTGTCTAACACTGTTTGCGCTGCTTCTGATGCTTCTTTTGCTTTTTGTTTTGCATCATTGTACGCTGATACTGACTCTGGTGTCTTACCTGTTGTATCTACAGCCTTATTACGCTCTGTATCTAATCCATTCTTAGCTTCTCTTAATCCTGAATTATCTGACTTCGCTTCTAACAGATTCTTAGCTGCTTCTAATTTCGCTTGTGCTGCTTCTACTTTCGCTTTCGCATCTGCTACTTCTGCTTCTGTCGCGTTCTCACCTTTGTTTAATGCATTTTGCGCTGCTTCCTTAGCTTCAGTTACTGCTTGTTGAGCTTCTGCTTTTGCTGCATTGTATTTTTCTACACTTGCTGGTGTCATTCCGTCTGTTGATACTGGCGCGTCCAATCCTTCTTTTGCAGTTGTTAACTCTTGTTTTGCTTGCGCTGTTGCTGCTGTTGTTAATCCTGCTTCTGCTTCTGCTAACTTCTCTTTCGCTTTATTTACTTTCGTAATTTCTGCTTGGATGTCTTGTGCTGTTGCATTTTGATTGTCTAACACTGTTTGCGCTGCTTCTGATGCTTCTTTTGCTTTTTGTTTTGCATCATTGTACGCTGATACTGACTCTGGTGTCTTACCTGTTGTATCTACAGCCTTATTACGCTCTGTATCTAATCCATTCTTAGCTTCTCTTAATCCTGAATTATCTGACTTCGCTTCTAACAGATTCTTAGCTGCTTCTAATTTCGCTTGTGCTGCTTCTACTTTCGCTTTCGCATCTGCTACTTCTGCTTCTGTCGCGTTCTCACCTTTGTTTAATGCATTTTGCGCTGCTTCCTTAGCTTCAGTTACTGCTTGTTGAGCTTCTGCTTTTGCTGCATTGTATTTTTCTACACTTGCTGGTGTCATTCCGTCTGTTGATACTGGCGCGTCCAATCCTTCTTTTGCAGTTGTTAACTCTTGTTTTGCTTGCGCTGTTGCTGCTGTTGTTAATCCTGCTTCTGCTTCTGCTAACTTCTCTTTCGCTTTATTTACTTTCGTAATTTCTGCTTGGATGTCTTGTGCTGTTGCATTTTGATTGTCTAACACTGTTTGCGCTGCTTCTGATGCTTCTTTTGCTTTTTGTTTTGCATCATTGTACGCTGATACTGACTCTGGTGTCTTACCTGTTGTATCTACAGCCTTATTACGCTCTGTATCTAATCCATTCTTAGCTGTTGTTAATCCTGAATTGTCAACTGCCGTTACTTCATAAGGTACTCTAATTATCTCAGTACTTCTATCTGTATAGGTTACCACAACTTCAAGATTATAATTTCCTACAGTTGTTGGATATTTTGTTCCTTCTTTTAGTGCAGCTGATTGTTTATTAACTACATCTACCGCTGCAAGTAATTCTTCGTCTGTCGTTGATTCTCCAGGTTTTTTCGTGATTTTCGTCACTTCAAAGTCATGTGTAGGAATTGAGATAGACGTTGGTGTCTCTTGACTCTTAAGTTCTCCTTCTCCTTTAGTAGCTATTGCTGTTACTTGACGACTTCCGTCAACAGAGTTAGAGTTTAGGACTAAGTAATCTCCTTCTCTTGTTATTCCAGAGTTAGATGGTAGCGCCCAATTATTTTCTGAAGTAAGAGTATATTCTTCAATTCTATTTCCTTTTGGAATTGTTAACCTTACTTTATCCGCATCTGTCGGTAACTTAATGCGAGTTGTTCCGTTGTCCTTATTCTCATAAGTTAACTCTACAGGTTTTGGATTTGTTACTATAATTGTTACATTATACTCACCAGGTCTACTTGTATCCAATTGTTCTTTTTCTGTTACTTGAACTTTGTATATCTTTTTACCTACTGTATCGATATCCGGAGTTCGTTCCCATGTTGCCTTAAAATCACTTGGGAATTCTTTTTCTATATTTTTCTCAGTGTACTTAATACCTTTTTTGGCATCTTGTTTTAAAGCTTTTAATTCTGCACTTCCTTTTGGTTGCGTGATTGTTCTACCTTCGAAGTTTCTATGTTTTGCTACATAGATATTTTCTTTATCACTAACAGCATCAAAGACTGTCTGTGTTACTGATAATGGAACTGATGATGATCCTATAACTGATGTGTCATCAGTCTGGCGAAGATAACGATTTGCCGGTAAGTTATAGCTCCATTTTCCATTAATTGGTGTCACATCTTGACTTCCTCTTTCACCACGACCATCTTGGAAATGAATAGTTACCTTCGTTGCACTTAGAAGCGCTGTTCCACTAATTACACGATCCGTATCACTTAATTTGGCATCTGCTCCTTGTCCTTCAGTTGAATTAAATGTAGGCTTTGTTGGTTTCGCCACTAATGAATGAGAAATATCAATAGTAGAACCATCCGGGAAGTTAGCGACAACTGTTCTATCTTTATCGTTGTCTCTTCCTGCTGTGTAAGTCACATTTGCAGGAAGTTTATCATTTCCTTGGTTTGCTTCTCGAACTTTATCTGCAAAACGTGTTTTTGCTTCTTGTTTGAAATTATTACCTTCAAGATCATCATTACCAAAAGTCGCTTTTTCTGTTTCTGTTGGATATTTTAGCGAATCTCTGTAGAAGTCTGCCATAGTTTTAACAACAATGTTCTTCTCAATAACATTAGACTCTTCACCTGCAGCATCAATTGTAGATAATACAAGTGTATAATTTCCAGCTGGTATTCTGTTGTTCACAGCAGATACTGATGTACCTGGTCTATTAACAGACATATCTCTATCTCTAAATACACGAACTCGTAATTTTCCTACGTTTGAAGCAGCATAACCTACTGTTAAACCATTATCATCCTCAACGTCGCTTCCCTCAAAATATCCTTTAAGTTCATCAACAGTTGGTGCGGCAAATACATGATTATCCTTAAGTTTAGGTGTATCCGTTCCAACTTCTTTAGTTAGTTTGACTGTCGGTCTTGTATTTGTAGGAGTTTCTGAAAGAATCCAATTTAATTCAGCCTGACGATTGACATCAATTGGTTGATTAATCGCTCCTCCATTATATAAGTGTGCTCTGAATTTTACAGCCCCTCGCTCTGAACCGATTGTAAACGGTGAATTATATACACTATTATCTCTAACTTTTAGTGTAACTTTAGTCATAGCTTGATTATCTGGCTCTACTTCTGCTGTTAATTCAAGTTTATTAGTCGTAGCTGTGTCTGTTGCTAAAGTCCAATTATCTCCCACTTTCTTCAAGCCGATGTCTACTCCACCATTGTTTACTGAACCACCTATACGGATATATCCACCAGTTGTATCATGTGGTATGTGTACAGTTATAGTTCGACCAGCTTGAAGTGGGGTATCTACAGTAGCTCTACCCATTAGAACACCAACTCTAATTGGTTCTGAATCTACACCATTTTTAACTTGTACAACACTAATTTGTCTATCACTGTATTTCGCATTAAATCTAGAGGCTGTTTGTGTAAGCAATTCAGTTGGTGTTAATGTGTAATTCCAGCTACCATCTCTAGAAACATTAATTTCTTTCTCGTTACCATCTTGTAAAGTTAATTTTACTTTTTCGGCTCCTGCCATAGCTTGACCTGAAATAGTACGAGCAGTTGATAGAAGTCCAGAAACTGAAGAACGAGTTTCTAAATTATCAACACTCGGAGCTAGTGGTCGTGAAATTACCGTTACATCAACTTCTTCTGTTGAATTGTCTTGATAAGTTAATGTAGTTTTAACCACCTTTTTAGTTCCAGCCGCAACAGCGGTTTGTTGTTCCTTAGCAACAACTGTTCGTTTATTATTAGCTTCTACACCTTCAAATAATTGTTCATTAGTTGGTGTTCCGTTAGCTGAAATAACAACATTCGTCGTTCTCGGAGCTACATGCTCTGGTATAGGGAATGTAGCCGTTCTCGCTTGTGACTTCACCTCTCCTGTTCCTCTAGTAGCAGATGTTGTAATAGGAGTGTCTCTATTCACTTTTCTGTAATCAAACGTAAGCTTACCATCCCTAAAACTTACTCCATCCGGTAAGTCTCTTGTTGTCCAAGTATTACCTTGTTGTTTAGATACCGTTACTGTAGACATTACATTATTGTTATTTTTATAGTTTAATGTAACTTCTTCTGCGTCTGTCGGTAATGTAACTTCTACATCTCCGCTTTGACGTGTAGTACTAGTTGTTGCACTAGGTTGTTCAAACTTCGCTTTACTTTTTTCAGTAGTAGTTATTTTATTATCGTTTGATGCAATAACCGAAACTGGAGTACCATCCTCTACAGCACCTTTTGGAATGGATATTCTATGCTGATCAGAATAAGTATTTATTCCATTATGAGATGTCCATGTTCTACCGTTTTTCGTGTATTCTAATGTTGTTGACGTAGTACGCCCTGTAGGTGTATAAGTTAAACTCATACGCGTAGCATCTTCGGGAACACGGATTTCCACAGAACCATCAGCTTGAGCTGTATTTGTTAACCCTGTTAATCTTCCTAAAGCTTTAGTAGTAGCTGGAGTACTAAATTCTGATGTATCTGTTTTTTGTTTAACAGTTACTTCAGAACCTGCTTGTGCTGTATCTTGTTGAAGTTGAATTTCACCTAGACCATCAGTCTCATTTGTAATTGATACTGTAGCATCAGCATTCGCATTATCTTTATCCCAGTTTCCATTGTTTTTCGTAAATCCTACTGTTTTAGTAACTCCATTTGCATTAACATAAGTAAGTGTCACTTTTGTAGCCCCGCCTTGACCTACTTTCGCTTTCACTACTAAATCTTCTGAATTTTGAGAAATTTCCGGTGTTTGTGGAGCTTCTGTTGTACTTTGTACACTAGCGCTAAAATCAGATTCTACTTTTTGATTTGCATCGTTTGGCATATAAATCGTTTTTGCACGAATATTTCCAGAAAGTGGTAATGTGCCGTTTACTGTTACCGTAACATTATTTTTAACAGCTGTATAAGACTCGTTATCATCTTTCGCTACATTTACTGAACCAATCTCAGCATCACCATTGTATAATTTAACTGTTGTTCCTGGCGTAACATTATTAACTGTCACTGTTTGATTTCTCTTATTCGCTTTTCCAGCTAGAGATGCAACATCAACAGATGGTACTTTAGGTTTAGACACAAACGTAATTACATGGTCTTCTGAACGTTTATCTTGATAATCCTGGGCATCTTGAGAATTTGGATAGAAAACTCGAATTGTATCCTGACGTTTCCCTAGATAATTTGCTGTTTGATTACGTGTATCTCCTCCATATCCGGCAGTATATCCATTTTCTGTATTCGATTTCCAATAATATTTAACATTAGTGTTAAAGTTAGATCTTAAATATCCCCCAGTTGCACTGGTAGAAGCTGAGAAGTTGGTACCTACTGTTGTTTCATAAATACCATTCCCGTTCACAGTTGCGTGATAGACCGGTGTACTGATTGTTACATTTTTAACTTCATCTTTGGCTGCTCCGTTTCCATCTGTTACATGGTAGGTAACTTTCACTACTCCTGTTTTATCAAGACCTTCAGTTGCTGTATTTGGTTGGCTTTCCCAAGTTACATCTGCTGCTGATGGTTTCGTAACATTTTGATTATTATTTTTAAATTGAATATAAGTTTCTGGATTTCCTCCATCTTGTAATGTTTTACCTTTAACTTGAGGAAACTTAGTTTGCTTAGCTTCTACTTTTGGAAGAACTTCATAACGCAAGTAGTAAGTAGCTGTATTATTTGATGCATCTTTTACGGTAATTTGAGCTGTATGTTGTCCTACCTCTTGCGTATCTGCAACATTCCCACTAAATGTCGAACCACTATATTTACTATTTTCTTTGGCATTTGTTTGACTTTGGAACTGATCTCCAAAATTCTGTTTAGTAATTCCAGCAGGGATATCTGTTATATCCAACTCCTTGACACCACCTATATTATCCCAAACCTTCAGTTTCGGTGCAAATGCACTTCCTTGTACAACCTTGTATATCGGAGTTGTAGCATCATTTGCAGTAGTTGGAAGAACAGTGTCACCTAAACTCACCTTCGGTGCTGTTTTATCTCCTTTTACTATTACGTTAGTATTTGTTGAGTCTAAACTTTGTCCTTCTTCACGTTGACTAACTCCAACTGGATAGCCCTCTCTACTCGTCCCGTATGGAATATGGATTGTCCCTGTTCCATCTGAGTTAGTCGAAATAGTTATATTGTTATTGTTTTGTGAAGCTTTGACCCATGAATTTCCTACTTTAGTGAATGTTTCCTGAGCACCAAAGACATTCGGAGGGAAATAAGTAACTATCGCCCTATTAGCCGTACCTTGTCCAACTTTGGCAGTAACCTCTAAAGTATCTGGATCTTGACTTACTTCCGCTTTTATTGGGTATTGTGTTATTGGATTAGTTGCGTGTATTTCATCAGTACTCAAAGTAGAAACTAGGTTTTCATCTATTCTTCCTGTTGTTTTATCTACCAACGCAACAATAGCTCTAATTGGTTGAGTTCCTAATTTATCCACCTTATCCTTATAGGTAGTAGGATCGAATATAGCTTTATGATCCCCATCTCTCGGTATTGTTTCTGCTATAATTTCATAACCTTCTGCTTTAGGAACAACAGCATTCTCATTATTACGTCCACCTCTAACTAAAAAGACTCTCCATTGTTTGCCCTGCTGCACTTTACCATTACTAACACCCACATCTTTTACTGTTATAATAATAGGCGGTTTGACTGTTTTTAGATTCTCTTGAGCTTTTCTTTCCAAGTCTTGTGAGGTTGTTTCAAAAGATGGGGCCGCTGGCGGATAATTAATACGCGTGGTAAATGTTTTCTCTACTCCACTATTAGATACTGCTTTAAATACAAGTCTATAAGAACCTTGAAGATTTGCCGCCGGCACATCTACATTTATCCCTTTTCTTGTGCTACTAGACGCGCTAGGCGGTTGGCTTGTCCTGAATCCAGGTAAGTTGTCTGGATTGTCCACTGTTACAGTTCTAATTCCATCTGGAGACTCAGCTATAAATGCGTGTTTTAAAACGTCGGTTCTTGGATTGTCTTTTTCTGAAAATTCAGTTATTGGTTTTCTATCGATTCTATCAGAAGTAGTGATATAGCCAGTAGTTCCCACTCTTAGTCCATCTACTTTTTTATCAGAAGAAGGATCAGAATAAACTCCTTCAACATTTCTATTTGAACGGTCTAACCAGCTTCCTGCCACTTTTTGTTTCACATAATAAGTCCCGGCTTGAAGCTTAACGTTTGTAAACGTAACTTCATTTCCTTGACTACCAGCTGTAACTCTAGATACAAGTGAATCAGCTTGATTATTTATTCCTTTTTTATATAATTCTACCTCGCTATTTGGTTCGATATTTCTCGCTGTAACATTAAGTGTTTGTCCTAGTTTTGATTCTATGTCTGTTGTTATTTCAGGTTTTTTAGGTTTTGTTACAAAATGGATTTCTCCTTCATTAGAAGAATTATCATTATACGAAACTTTATACTTATAAGTATGAACCCCTGCTGTAGATATAGCATCTAAAGTTACTTCTTCTCTAGTAAGTTCACTATCCCCTTTGTACCATCTAATGCTTTGTCCATTTTGCTGTGCTTCCTGTTTAGTTGTTTCTTTATCTAACTTCTGATCCCCTTCGTTATAATAGTCCCCATAAGATTGACCATCTATATCGAAAGCATGGTCAGAACCATTGATGCCCCCTTCCGTCAAAACTCCTTTAACATTTGGATTTAACGGATCATCTTGATATTTTTCATAAGCATAAGCAGTGCTGCCATTTTTCTCATTAACTTTTCTTCCTTCTACAGGGAATCTAGACGTATAATATGCCGTATTTCGTTCAACTTGATAGTACCCATTACCTTGAAGACGATAGATATTTTTATCAGCGAATCCTTTTTCACTATCAACTCTAGCATGCACTATACTTCCGAAATAAGTTTTTTCTGCATTTTTAATACCTTTTAGCACAGATAAATAATCTAATTTATTTAAATCGTTATTACCTGTCGTTTCGAAGTTGATTCTATAACTCGTATTCCCTGCTATTCTACCGTAATAAGTTACTCCATTAGAATCTTTAATTTTCTTTAGTTTCTGATCTCCTAACTCTCTTTCTACTCTTGATTGCAAGTCTGAGTTAGCTGGTACAGTTTCGCTATCCCCTCTACTGTGGAATGCATCTGGTTGTGCATTTCGGATTGCTAATCCGCTTCTATAAAAGTCATCTACATTTCCTACTAAATAATAATTAGGACTTCCTGGAGTTCCTACTCTACTAGCATTCGTATTTCCTGGAGTTCCCTTCACTACATCTTTAGCTCCAGCAGCACTTAATGATCCAGTAATCATATCTTGATTATTTCCTCTACCCTGGGTTGAATTCGAAGTTGTTCCAGCATTATCGGTTTTAGTTACTGTTACTGTATCTTGTTTAATGTTTTGACCATTAGGTACCGTAAACATGAAACTAACCCCATCTAAATCATTTCTTCCAGGGTTAATCTCAATATTCCATCTAAACCCATTGTTTGTTGCGGTTACCGTTTCTTTCAAATACCCTTGTAGTCTATTAATTTTATCTGGATTTCCACCACCTCTGATAGCGCGTTCATTAAAGAATGCATAAGTGTATCGGCTATATGGGCTTGCAGGGTCTTGCCCTCTATCAAAGTAGTACCTAAATTTATTATTATATATTCCAACACTATCTACCGAGCGAGCTGTCCTGTTCGAACGTGGTTGGATGGTTGTTGGTTCTGTATCTGAAGATTGCTCATGTTCGATGTCATCTTCATCATCATCAAGTGAATAACCAGACTCATTCCTCTTAGAAACCCGTGGTTCAAGGGGATTTGAAACAACCGCTCCATTAGCCTCTTTTTCAGCAAGAACTCCTTCGATAAGTTCACGTGATTTTTTCAGATCTGCTAAGGCCGCATCAAAATCTGATTGACTGATAGTGTCTCCTTTAGAGAAGGCTTCATTGAACTTATCAACGGCTGCCTTGGCTGCTTGGATTTTATCTTCCGACGCATTGTTAGCTCGGAGTTGATTAGTGATAAACTCTAACTCTTTTTTTAGGTCATAAACACCATTTTTACCTTCTGTGTTGGTGTAGGTTGGGAGTGCCTGTGGAGTAGCTTGAGAGCTAGAGCTAGCTCCAGGAGTAGTTGCGTTCCCTCCAGCAGATGAAGCGTCTTGGGTTGCAGCTGGTGCTGTCGCGCTCAAGCCTCCTCCTCTACGACGCTTCCCTCCGGTTGGTTGCTCGGTCACAGCTCCGTCTGGAGTAGCGAGTCCGGTAGAAGTTATACCTGTAGATGTGAGGTCTGTAGATGCTAGACCTGCTTTTTCCAAGATTGTTGGATTTTCTAGGGCAGGCGTCAAGGCTTGGTTGACACGGCTGATTAGGGCTTCCATAGCCCTTGTTTGCTCGTCAACTTGCGCTTGTGTCGCTTTAGGGTCGCTCAAAACTGCATTAGCTGCTGCTAGACCCGCTTCCACTTCATCGTGGAGAGCCTTCATAGAGTCTAGGGTTAGGTTTGCCAACAAAGCTTGCAGATTCCCTTGAGTCGATTTGGCTGCCTCTGTATTAGCAACAGCAGCTGGCTGTTCTTGCTCTTTTTCTCCCTCTGCTTGAGGCTTCTCTTGAGCAGACTCTGGCTGGCTAGAGTTAGAGTCTACCTCAGCAGGCTTAGACACAGCTTTCCCTTGTTCAGCTTCTTCAGCCGGCGCCTCTTGTGCTTTTAGCTCATCAGCTGGTTTAAGTTCAGCTGGCTGGTCAGTCAGAGCTTGCTTGGAGTCTTCCTCATCCGAGGTTCCTGGAACCCCATCTGCATTGCCATCAGAACCTGCCGTAACGACATCACTTGCCGTAACTGGAGTAATTGTCTCACTCGCTGCCACAGCTCCGTTGGCAAAAAACATCAGAGCCGCTACCGCAACACTGGCAGCACCAAAGTGGTACTTACGAATGGAATAACGGAAGACCTTTTCCCCGTTATCATCACGATATGATTTTTTCATGATTGAATTACCTCTCGTTTTTTCCTTTCTGGAGGTACTAAAAAATACCCCCCCCTTAAATATTTTAGTATTTAAGGAAAGGATATGTTTTTTTCTTTTTGTTCCCAGGCTTGTCAAAAGACAAGTTTTGAGACAGTATTATTATATACTATTTTCGCAAATTTGAACAGCAAAATGCTAAATTTTTATTTGAAAAAAGACAGTAAAAAATCACTTCCTGTGCTATACTGTAATTGAATTTTTTTAGTTTTAGCGTTAGAACTGTTTCCTCAGTCCTATCGCCTTTTCTTTTTGATAAGTCTGTTTGGTGGAGAGTAGTTTGTAAATGATTCTGAGAATCTTATGAGCACAAGCAATAATCGCCTTCATCTTGCTTCCTCTTTGGGAAATTCGATTGTAAAAAGAAGAAAAAGCTGGATCCTTAGAATGTGCTACAATTAATCCCGACATGGTCAGAGCCTGTTTGATATATCGATTTCCTTGCGTAATGTGTGAGGATTTTTTAATGCCAGCACTCTCATAAGATCCTGGGCATAGTCCAGCCCAGGATGCTAAGTGTGCATCGGATGGAAAGGCTGTAACAGTTAGTCCAATCTCAGCTAGAATAGTGGCAGCACAGTTTTCATTCACACCAGGAATGGTTTGAAGTATCCTATTTTCCTCAGGGAAACTCCTTTTCGATGTAGTGTTGAATCTCATCGGTCAATTTTTCAATGAGTTCCTGATACATCTGATATTCCTCTAAGCTCTGGTCTAAGAGGAAGCGATCTTCTAGTGACAACTTTCCTTCCATCGCTTCAACAAGTTCTTCTGGACTTGCTTTCACTCGCTTTTGGATACAAGGGATAACAGATTCTACAGTAATGCTTTCTCCGTTAATAAATAATTTTAAAAGTGATCGCCCTGTCTTAGAAAAAATATCAGAAAGATAACTTGTTAGCTTGATATTAGCCCGTTGTAAGAGATTGTGAATTTCATTTTTGACTTGAGTTTGACGCTGCTTGTAAGAACGCATGCGACGTGTCAGTAAACGAAGCTGTACTACTTCAGGAGCAGGGATATAGGAAGGTTCAATTAGTCCGCAACGGCCGAGTTGAGCAATCCATTCGGCATCTTTCATGTCTGTTTTTCGACCAGGCACATTCTTGATATGTTGAGGATTAGCAAGTACCAAGACGAGATTAGAATCTGAAAAGATATTAAAGAGAGGGAGCCAATATTGCCCAGTACTTTCAAAAAAGACATGTGTGACATGGTTTTCCACCAACCAATCTAAGGCATTGTGAAGAGCTACAGTAGTTGTCCCAAATTTCTTCTGAATTTTCTTTGGCTTATTAGTATCTAGTGGATCATCTAGAATACAACAAACAATAGATTTTTGGTGGACATCAATACCACAACACGTTTCAATCATGACTTCCATTATAAAAACCTCCTGTTAACTATTTGAACAATAGAACAAGAGGCTACTAGTAAGATATTTTTATGCTCAAGGCATATTCGAGTTATCTCATGACTCTTGTTCATCCAGTTTTTTTAACAGGCTAGGAAAAGCCCTATTAGACACCACGGATTTGTATTGTTCATCTTCATTATAAGCTAAACTTCTTTTTCTGTCATGAGTTAGCAGGCTCTGCCTGCTTAGAGTTTTTTTAGTCCTTATTTGTGATGGTCTTTCAATAGCGCCTCAAACTCAGCCACAGTCATACCCAACTGCTGACTGGCAACCTCAGATAGCAGCAGACCTTGGCGAACGAGATTTACTAGACCTACTTTTAATCCCTCTTCAATGCCTTCCGCTCTAGCTGTTTCCAAGGCATAGTCCTGCGCTAACAAGGCCTGTTCTTCTCGCATACGTAGTTGGCTAAACATCTTCCTGTCCTCCTCGGACCAGCTCTTGTAGTCTAGCAGTTGGTCTGCTTGGCTGATGGCTCGCTCGGGTTGCTGGGTAAAGGGCTTATTCCCGAAAAACTCCAACCATGGTTTACGAACCTTGTCTTTGCTGGTTTCTCTGTATTTTTTTAGTTCCAAGAATGCCATCTTGACTAGATGGTTTTCTTGTCCATTGTTTGTGATGGTTAAGACCTCACCTGTCGTGTCCTCTCGCATGCTGAAACTGTGGAAGGCCAAATCATCTGAAAAGTAATTGCTGTCCACGATTGCGATAGCGTATACTGGTGCGATATGCTTGTAACTCTGGTGTGTATCATCTTCTCGTTGGCGAATTTTTTCTAGGTTTTGATTAACCTGACTACATAGGTAAGCCCATAGGCGATTGATGAAAAAATTCTGATGATGAACCTGAATCTCAATAATAACTTGCGTACCATTATCCAACTCCGCCAAGACATCTATGCTAGTGTAGAAATCTTGGGCTGAATAAGGCAGGGAAGGTAGTACATGAATATTGCTCCCCTCCAAAATGGTTACATTTTTGGCAGGCAAGTCCAACATATCGCGGATAAACTGACAAGTGATTTCTGGGTTGCTAAAGATTTTCTTAGCAACCAAATCATTGGTCGGGCTAATGCCCGGATGTCTTAAAGTCATCCATTTCCTCCTTCTATTATACCATATTTTTAAATCTAATTTTGCTAGATTCGATGGTTCTATCTATTTATTCGAAAAGGAAATGAATTGTGAAGATATTTTATCTCGTTTCAACTAAAATATGAGCTTGATCAATCAGTTGTCCATCAACAGTCAGATTTAGATAGAAATCTAAAGTCCTATCGGCAGCAAAATACAGGGTTGGTAGGCACAAATCTTTTTTTCTTTCCCCTGCTTGGAATTGAAGGACTTGAATCTCATCCTGATAGGCGACACCATGCACACCTGTCCCCGGTTGAATCGAAATCTTAGCCTCTAAAGAGGAGCCACTTTCGCTACGTTCAATCCTAAAATGAAGAGCCTCTCCCTTTGTCACAGTTAAACTTTTTTCTGCAAATGCTAGTTCCTGAACAACTTCTTTTTTTGATAATCCAGGAGTTTTATAGAGGGAAATCTTAGTCAATACAGGTAAATCCTGTGACTCTGTAATCATCACGCGCACCTTCTGTGCCTCTACTAGTGGACCTCGCAAGAGGCGCTTATGACCAACTGTGAAGCCCCTGGCAAACTCTTGCCAGACGCCGTCCACCTCTACTTGCACATGAAAAGCAGCGATTCGTTGCCCTAACTTCAAATCTTCTCTTAACTCAATTACATCAAAAGTTTGAGGTGACCCTAACTCAAGTTCTAACTGGATTGGCAAGCCTACGTCGCTTGCCCAAGAGCTGGTCCTAAGGCCATCTGTCAAATGGTGACAGGCAAAGTCTGTGGAAAGAGCTGGACCAGATACCTCAGATCCCAGAGCCAAATCTTCTTTATAGAGCTCATTGCGATAGGCCGCAAATTCATAGAGACGTTCAATATCCTTTGCATCAAAGAGCCCATCTTGATTCGGCGGAATATTAAGCAAGAGTGGAGTTCCCCGACCCACCGAGTGAAAGTAGATTTCGACCAACTCCTCAAGTGACTTAGGATCCTGCTCTTCATGGTAAAACCAGCCCGGTCGAATGGAAACATCTGCCTCACCAATTGAAAAAATCGTGCCCGAGGGATCTCCGTGCTGAAGATAGTCCAGCTCTGCTTCTGTTCCTAGTTTATTAGGATTCACCTTTTGCCACAGGGGATCACCTGCATACCCTCGTTCATTGCCAATCCAGCGTATACTGGTATCTTCTGTTGAAAAAATTAAGCAATCTCCCTGCAGTTCACGAATGGTTTCAAACCATTTTTCAAATTCATAATTGACCTTTTGAGCGCCCTCTCCTCTAGCTCCATCCATCCAGACCTCAGCAAATTTTCCTGCATTACCATAAGCAGGATTAGATAAGATTTCCTGCAGCTGAGCCAGATAATAGGCATTATAGTCTGCTTCTCGGTCCACATGATAGAGGGGACTATGAGCATCCCACGGCGATAGGTAGACCCCCATATCCATATCAAACTCTGTGGCAGCTTGGGATACTTCAAGGAGCAAGTCCCCCTCTCCATTCCTCCAAGGGCTGGCCTTGACCGAATAATCTGTGTGAGCTGTCGGATAAAGGACAAAGCCATCATGGTGCTTGACCACCAAAATCAACTTTTTGAAGCCCGTTTCCTTGAGCACGCGAACCCACTCACGTGCGTCTAACCTTGTCGGGTTAAAGCGTGCAGGATTCTCCTGACCTGTCCCCCATTCCTGGTCATAAAAGGTATTGGGGCCAAAATGGATAAAGGCTGCTAGTTCATCCTCTAAATAAGCTAGCTGGGTCGAACTAGGCAAGGGCCCATGCGGTTTTATTTCTCTTACCATACTACTTCCTATCTACATTTTTCTTTACTTTTTTGGCATGTACTTGCAATTCTGTTAACGCTAGGGGACTGGTCAAGCCTTCAAATCGAAGACGAAGGGCATAAGTCTCTACCTTGTCAAATTCAAAACGAAGCTCCTCATCCTTGTCGCTTGACACTTTTCGGATAGCTGATACAGGGCGCCAATTCTCCTCTTGCTTGAGCAGGGAATCCTTATCCAAATGGTTGGGAGTCCGAGGCAAGCTAGGTTCATTCCCCACATAATAATCAATAAAGGCCGGCTCAACAGCCACATATTCTTGATTCTCAACATAATACAAGGTCAGGTTATCCACAAATCGTGGTTTTAAAATCCCTGCATCTCCAAAAAGAATGCCGACACTAGCTTGCTCTGACTTGGCAATCCAAGTATTGGCTGTCGATTTCTTCCGAGTAATAACCTTGTCATTGAGATATGAGGCTGGGTGATTCGGCTCTGAATGGGAAGCAAAGACCAGAGGCAGGTTAGACCCTGTCCATTGATTGGAAATAACTTCCCCATCTACACTGGCACCTGTCACATGAATGGTGACTGTTGCTGGCAACTCACAGCCCGCTACCTGTCCTGTGAGAACGCATTCTCCTACCTGAGCATAGACTTGAGAATCAAGCTCATCCCAAGTCACCTTGGCCGTATCTCGTCTACCATCTGATAAGACTAGCTTGACTCGGTCTGGTAAGTGTGGAGCTTCCTTGACAAGCGTCCAGACCCTTTCAGGCTCAATAGCGTAAATCCCTTGAACACAAACCTGAGCCGAAGCCTTTAAATCCAGACCTTCTAGCTGGCCAGATACCGTAAATTCATGAAAGCTTTCCAAAGCTTCTTTAGGAATTTTCTCCCAGACAACCTTGACTCGTTTTACACCGCCTGACTCATAGTCCACCAAGACCGAGGACGGAAGCTGTGGATAAGTCCCCTTAGCTGTATACAAGCGAAGTGGTCGTACAGACACTGCCTGCCCTAGCGAGGTATTTTCTGCTACCTGCAAATGCAGTTGATAGGTTTTCCCTTGATACATGGCTCGGATAACCAAGTCCCCTGCAGACAAGCAATGAAGCACTCCCTGCTTGATAATGGCGTGGGCACTGCCACTCATCTCCCAAATCACTTCACTATTCCCCACCTTGTTCACAGGGTTATCCACAGTTTGTGGATAAAGTCCAATGGCTGGGGAATCCCCTTCTTGTAATTCTGCCTGCTTGTTCACTCGAATCTCAAACAAGCGCTTATTTTTCACTGGTTGGGTAGCCAAAGCCTCTCCCACTAAGAGATCAAAACTTGCTGGCTCTAGCCCTCTGGCACTGGCCTTTACTCTGACTAGACCTGCCTGCTCCAAGCTCTGAACTAAGAGGACACCTCTGCCATGAAAGGCTTTCCGCTTAAACCGACCATTTTTCTGAGCCTTGTAACGTTCATGACTGGCCTGCCTTCCATTATCCACACCCACAATACGAGCAGGGCCTTCAATTTTAAAATGAAGCTGATTGGAAGCAGTCGGAACCCAATTTCCATTCTTGTCCAATACATCAAAATAGAGATAGAGGAGGTCTTGCCCATCTGGCTCCAGTTGTGATTTCTCGGCATGTAACCCAATCTTAGCAGGCTTACCTGCAGTCACCACCCTATCTTCTGCCACAAGCTGACCTTGACGGTCATAAGCTACAGCACGCAATTCTCCCGGTTGATAAGCCAAACGCCATTCAAGATAGAGTTGGCCAGAACCTTCTCCCTCTTGGTATTTTCTACCGCCTGAAGTCCATTTTTCCTGAAAAGTCTTTCTGCCTTGGGATTTCCCATTGAGAAATAGCTCTACTGAACCAGCATTTGAATAGACTCGAACAGGGATATCCCCATACTTATCCACAACTTGTTGATAACTCTTGTGGATTTCCCAATTCCAGTGAGGTAAGATATGAACCATAGGCTGCTGATCTAGGTCCACCCACTGACTTTGGTAAAGATAATAGTCATTTTTAGGAATCCCTGCCGTATCCACGATCCCAAAATAGGAACTCTTTACAGGCGTGTCATTTTGATTGTGCCAAGGAGTCGGCTCACCTATATAGTCCACTCCTGTCCAGATAAACTGACCCGCATAGTCTAGCCGATTTCTATCTGCTATCCAAGAAGCCGTCGCCGTCTTCCCCCAAGGAACCCGATCATTGCCATAGTCTGACTGTTCAAAATTCCGCACGTGGCGATTATCCCCAACCCATTCCTTAGCTGGGCGAAAATAGCTATCACGCGTTCGGGTAGCCGATGAGGTTTCAGACCCGTAAAGTCGCCACTTGGGATGTCTTTTACGAATCCTATCAATATTATCTTCCGAGTAATTCAAGCCTACCACATCCAGCAAATCAGCAATCTTTTCATGACCTCCAGAACCATCTCCAAAGCGGAACTGGTCCATTCCCATGGTCACAAAACGGCTATCATCAATCTCATTGACCCTTTCCAGCAAGCGTTTAATAGTTTTCAATGAATGGGCATCGCCATTTGCTTCGCTGACTTCATTTCCCAAGGACCACATAAAAATCGCTGGATTGTTCTTGCCACGCTCAATCATAGTGCGCAAGTCGTAATCTGACCAGAAATCGCCTGCTTTCGCTTCTGGATGAGTCGCTTCTTCCTCAAAAAAGCGACCATAGTCATATTCTTTCTTGCCTCCATACCAGGTATCAAATGCTTCTTCTTGAATAAGTAGCCCCATTTTAGCAGCCACATCTAGCAAGATACTACTAGCTGGATTATGGGTGATTCGAATCGCATTGACGCCCATTTCCTTCATCTGGCGCAATCGTCTCTCGGCAGCTGACCTGTTTTCCACAGCTCCCAGAGATCCATAGTCATGGTGCAGACAAACTCCATGAATCTTCAACCAGCGACCATTTAGAAAGAAGCCCTTATCCGCTTGCCAATCTATATAGCGGTAACCAAAGCTCTCCTCTTCTTCATCAACCAAAATGCCATTTTTATAAAGGCGAGTCTTCAACTGATAGAGATGAGGATGGTCAATATCCCAAAGCAAAGGTTGGAAAATTGATATGGCTTGTTGGAAAGAATATTTGTCCCCAGACTCAATCACTAGAGAGTCTGTCGCCTGCCAGTCTGACAGCTGTTGTCCATCATACCAGATACTCTGTTCTAAATATACCGACACAGACTGAGGCCCATCATTTGAAACTTTACTTTCAAGCTGAGTTTCCACCCATCCATCTCTTTGCTCCTTGAGCTTGGGACTTTCTATCTTAATCCCATATAAATCCAGATGCACCAAATCTCTAATCAATAATTTTACTTCTCGGTAAACACCACTGCCCGAATACCAACGACTGCTAGGTTGCTTATTTTCCACAAAAACCGCAAGCTGGTTGGCTGTCCCATCGTTTCTTAGATAAGAGGTGATATCATAAGAAAAGGGTGTATAGCCATTGGGATAATAGCCCAGCACTTGCCCGTTAATATAGACTTGGGCATTCATGTAAACCCCGTCAAACAACAAACGCACCGATACAAGACTGGCATCTTCTTCCAAGTAAAACTGCGTCCGGTACCAAGCCTGACCCCCATTTAACTGACCACCCTCATTTTGCGCTGGCGAATAATGGTCAAAATCATTGTAAATACTCCAGTCATGTGGCACTTGAATGGCCTGCCAATTTCCCCTCTGAAAATCCGGTGCCAAGGCCTCTTCCTTCCCCATCTCTTGGCTAAAAAACCAGTGATTTCGTAAAACTTCTTCTCTTCTCATACAAGCATTCCTCTTTAAACGACTCGATTTACTTGACTATAGCACAAAACAAAAGCGCTTTCAAGACTTCCTCTATCACTCCCTAAATACTCAGAAAAGATTCTATAATTTGTGGAAAAGTCTGAAAATCACTCCATATTCAAGCAAACTAATAAAGTCAAACCTTACAAGAGCGCAAAAAAACACCTCTCTGAATGTTCATTCCAGAGAGATGTCCCTTTTGTCTTAACTATTGTAAATCGATTGTCTAAAGTCATCTGAATCTTTGAGATAAGCTTTATAAATCGCTTTTTTCAGTTTTTGAACGGGTGTTTCGATAAATTTAAACTTTTTAGCCGTTGTGTTTCCTGCTTTTATCTGGGCTAGTTCAGCTAAAACAGCTTTATTCATAAGCTCTTGTAATTTTTCTTTACTATCAATCACTTCTTCTTTTCCGTTGTAATTTATAGTAATTGGTTTTAACTTACCTAATTTCTCAACACGCTCAGTTATTTGCTCTTTTTTGAAAGCTGCGTAAGATTTTCCTAAAATGTTATCGAAAATATATTTATCAGATAGCGGTTTGCCTTCTTCTTCAGCTTGGTTTTTGTATTGATTTGACACATAAGGAACAAATCCTTCATAATAGCCCAAAGCTCCCATAAGTTCAAAAGCTTGTTTTCTAAAGGTGATATCCCCACTCATACCAGAGTCATTTTGACTAACACCATAAATGGTATCAAACATATCCACTAAATAATACCCATTAGCTTTTACATCACCTGTTGCATAAAATCCATTTATGATATAACGATTAACTAAAATATTATTGTCAATCAGACTATTGATATCCGATAGATCTCTCGCTTCATCTAGTGTAATTTCTGAGATTTTTTCACTGTTATGCGTAGCTTTAACCGCTGGATTTTTATATGTTACTGTCGCTCTAGTTCCTGTCGACGCAATTGGTGTTATTTTTTTGAAATATTTAGTTTTATCTTCTGCTGTAAGTTGTTTTGTTGCTTCCGCTTCTAAATAATCTAAACTATATAACACATCAAAACTTCCATGCATATAAGATTTCAAATCTGCAGCTGTTTTGAATCTATCTGGTGTTTTGTTGTAAAAGCCATTTTTCTTACTTTCATCGTAAACGAAGTTTAAGTTGAAATATGTATCTGTCTCTGGTGTGTATGAATTCTCGAAGATTCCTCTAGCATAAAACTCCGCAGCTGTACCATCTCGACGACCATGATTATTAAACAAGACCGTTCTATCTAGTAAGTGCGTCATTTCATGAGAATAAGTCGCTGAACCCCTATCATCCAGAACTCTATCTATAAAGTAACGGACACCCACTCCATTGGCTTCTGCACCTACATTTTGCGATGGTGAATATAGTCCTAGAGGTGTCATAAAGTCTTTAACCCCTTTATCTGCTGTTGATCCTGATTCTTTAGACCATGTTGTCGCTATTCCAGCAGACGTATCCGTCGTATATTTTTTCATCGTATCTACAATTACTCTATTTGTAATTAGTTTCGGACGATTTTCTTCTTTTGTTATTCTGTATAAAGTGTCAACATAATTAGCCTGTCTTGTCGCAGTTAATTCTATCAATGCTTTAACTTTTTCTAATTCTTCTTTATACTTAACTGGATTCGTTTTCTCTAAAGAAGTATCCATATACGTTCCGATGTTTCCGTAGGTTACCGTCGCTATGTTAGTTATAGCATACACGCTTGGTTCTTTAATATTTACCAAACCTAATAATGTAGCTACATTTTGTTGTCTTCTACTTTCAATTTGAAGATTTTCAGCTCCATATTTCTCAGGAGGAGTAGTTAATTTTGTATATAAGTCTACTTTTTCATCAGTTTTTTCTTTCGAAGCTTTTTCAACTACGATAGCTTTAGTCGCCTTCTTCAACCACGTATCCCCATCCATATTAGTGAATGTAGTTCTGTTGTAATCTAGGAACTCTAATAATGTTGGTTTATCTGTAATTTTTCTAAAGTATTTCTCAAATGTTTTTGGACTATTGGTTAATCTTAATTCATCATAACTCATAGACCCAAGGTGTGTTAACCAATCTAAAGAAGTAAGGTCTTTTTTACCGAACGAGCTTGGATTATAAGCTAGAATATCACGGATATTGGTATCTCCAAAATCAATATTGTAAAAACGATTGATATAGGATAACCCTAGTAATATTTTCTCTTTATTAGCTTCAATGTCACCTTTTACTTTTTCTCTATTTTGTTGATTGTCACCTAAAATACTCAAGGTGTGCGCCGCAACTTTTTTCAAACTAGCTTCTAAATCGGTTTTAGTCGCATCGAGTGTTTCTTTAATCGATAATTTTTCAAGATATTCTTTTCGTAGAATTTCTCTTACTTCATCATCCTTTATCTGCGGCTGCGTTTTTTTCAACTCACTGCGTTTTTTATAAAAATCACGCTCTATTTCTAAAGCAGGCGGAGTTAGTTGTGCTTTAAAGTTTTCATCTGTTAAGAAGTCTACAGACTTCATTTCTCTACTAGCTTCCGTCACATCCACTGCATTTTCTAACTCGCTATTTTCTGGCAACAGATGTGGTTTGTCTTCTTTAGTACCAACCAAGATTACTTTTTGGCGCATAGCTTTAGTTGTCTCAGTCTTCTCTACTGGATTTGATAACTCTCCTGTCTCCGGATTAACTTCATAAGTTTTAGTGACGGTTGTTTCCCCTTGCTCTCCTGCATATTCAACTACTTCTTTTCCTTTTGGAAGTTCAAGGTTATCTTTTCTCAACTCAGTGATTTCTATAGGTGACACTATCTTTTCTACATTTCCAACTTTTACTATTTTGTCTTTAGCTGGAGTGTTTTCTGTTGTAGTTGCTTCTGAGATAGCTCCTGTTTCTTGATTTAATGTGTATTTTGTAGTTGTTACTGTACGACCGTTTTCCCCTGATGTTTCTTCTATTTTCTGATTGTAATCTAACGCTGGATTTGCTTCATAAACTGTCTTAAAAGGAATTTCTTGTGATTGAACTGTTGGTTTTGTTCCTACTGCCGTTATTTTCGCTTGCATTGGCTTAGCGACTTTTGTCGTTACATCTGGCTCAGTCAAGTCTCCTGTTTGTTCATTTACTTTGTAAACTTTTATTGTTGTCGTTTCTTCATCTTGACCTTGTTCTCTAACTACTTTAACCCCTTTATCAAGTGACTCATCCGCGACAAACTGTTCACCTCTTTTGACTGTTGATCTTGTTTCTTCTACATTCCCAATCTTAACAATTCTATCCACCGGTTGTTTCTCTATTTTTGTTGAAGTGTTTTCTACTATTTTCCCAGTACTTCCATCAAAACTGTAAGAAGTAGTTGTCACTTCCTTACCATTTTCACCTGCTACTTCTACTTGTTGCTCTTTGTAATTTAAAGCTGGTGAAGCTTTATATGTTGTTTTATACTCTAATACTGTTTCTTTCGTTACTGGACTTGGGACAGTTGGTTGCTCTTGGGGAGCTAAGGGTTCAGGCTGAACAGCTGGTTCTGGTTCGTTTACTGGACTTGGGTTGACCTCTGGAGATGGAGCCGTTTGTTCTGGTTGTTTTTGGGTTTCTTGTGGGGCAGACTCACCAACATCTTTGACCCCCTCAACTGGATTCTCCAGCTGGTTCTCCTCACCCTTTTGTTCCGCAGGAGATTGATCTTCTTCGCGTCCTGATTCCACAGCTGGGGTTGCTGGTTCAGAATCTTTGGTCTCAGCAGTTTCTTTAGATGGTGGCTGGGACTCAGTACCTTGTTGGGCAAGAGTTTGATTCTCCTCGCCCCCTGATTCCATGGCTGAGATTGCTGGATCTGGTTGCTTCGGCTCGGCTTCGGGTTTGTCAGGTGTTTGTTTCTCGCCTGGTGTTGCTTCTGTACCCGGCGTTTCTTCTGCTCCTGGTCTTGGTTGTCCTATTCCATCAGCTGGTTTTTTCTTTGTTTCATTCTCTACTATTGGTTTTTTCTCAATTTTTTCAGGTTGAACTGGTTTAACTTCCTCTGGCTCTGGAGTTACAGGTTGTGTTGGTTTTGGTGCAACTTCTTCCTTAGTCCCAACTGCAATCACCTTGTCCACCGGCTCTTTTGTAATTATATTTTCTATAACTTTACTAGATTTTTCCCCATTAACGATAGTGACTTCCGTATAGATGGTGCGTTCACCAACAACACCTTCTTGAACAACTTTAGTTTGCCCTTTAGCTAAGGTTGCATCTTCTTGTTCTATCGTTTGGAAAGCAACCTCCTCTGTAGTGACTAGCAATTCTGGTTTCTCTACTGTGGCATTTAACACACCTTCCTCAGGACTTGTTTTATAATCACTATTATTTTCTGCTTTTGGTTGTTCTACTTGGGGATTTCCTGCAACTTCTTCCTTAGTCCCTATGGGCAAAATTTCATCAGGAGCTTGTTTGCTTACAGGAGCTTCAACAATTTTCTCAACTGCGTAGGATGGTTGAGGAGATTGCACAAGGTCTTCAATCGAGCTAAAATGAGATGCAGTCTGTGGTACAATCTTCTTAGATTGAGTTTCTGAACTGTCCTCCTTTTGAGATAATGCTGGCGACTCTACCTTATCAACAGAAAGTTCCTTGCTAGCACTATCTCTTACCAAATAATATCCCGTAAATTCATATCCTTGAACTCTTTCAGGACTTGGTAGAAACTGACCTTCTACTCTCTTAACAAGGGCTGGTTGCAATTCTACCAGATTTTCAATAGCAGAGATGGATACTCCCCATCCACCAACAGCAAAGACGGTCACAAGGAAGTAAGACGCTCCCTTTTTTCTCTTGATTAAAGTGAAGGAAAGCAATAATAATCCTGCCCCCAAGATAAACATCCCATCATTAGAAAACAGACCTGTTTCTGGTAATCTTGTAGCCAATTTTCGATAGACAAAATAGTATTCTTTTCCCTCTTTTACCTCAATCTTATTTTCTTCAAACCATTGCAACTCAGATTTCAGCTTTTCAGATAAATCCTTCTCATCCAAATAATGACTTGAAATTAGTGCTGAACTCGTTTCTGTAGCCTGTACGGGTTGAGCCCCCATACCAGCAAAAAATAAACTCGTTCCTAGCAAGACTGAACAAGCTCCTATTGCATATTTCCTCAAAGAAAAACGCTGCTTTCTCTCAAATTGAAATTCTTTCATCTCATCTCCCATCATTCATTATTACTGTATATTTAGTATATCAGAAATAGTCTGTATTCACAAATCTTTCTAGTTATTCTCTTATCATTCCTAATTAAAGTAGACAATATACAATAATTTTTAGTTAAATGTATATCAATGTTCTTTGTTTTTCTTAACAAGCGCAATGCAAAAAGAGCCTGTTGCCAAGCTCTTTAGTCTATTATTTCTTCTCAGCACGAAGGGCTGACAAGATTTGTGTGCGGATATCATCTACACCATTTGGCGTATTTGGTAAAAAGATAGTTTGATTTCCTTTAGAGGCAAAGGTGTTCAAGGTATCCAAATACTGGTTGGTCAAGAGGATTGACATGATTTGTTCTTCTGTCATGCCAACATTGGCTTCCTTGAGTTCTGTGATAGACTCTGCCAATCCATCCACAATGGCCTTACGTTGTTGGGCAATCCCCACACCATGAAGGCGATCCTTTTCTGCTTCGGCTTCAGCTGCAGTGACAATTTTAATCTTATCGGCTTCTGCCAATTCTTGCGCTGCGACCCGTTTGCGTTGCGCCGCATTGATTTCATTCATGGATTGCTTAACTTCTGCATCAGGTTCGACCTTGGTAATCAAGGTTTTCACAATAATGTAGCCGTAAGTAGTCATTTCTTCTGCTACTTGGTGTTGAACCTCAAGGGCAATCTCATCTTTTTTCTCAAATAATTCATCCAAGGTTAATTTTGGAACAGAAGAGCGAAGAGCGTCTTCGATATAAGATTTAATCTGAGATTCTGGACGCATAAGTTTATAGTAGGCATCTGTCACGCTCTGCTCGTTGACACGGTACTGGGTCGCTACATTCATCATAACGAACACATTGTCCTTGGTCTTAGTCTCAACCACAATATCACTTTGCAACAAGCGCAACTGAATCCGAGCTGCAATCGAGTCAATCCCAAAAGGCAAGCGAATATGAATACCGCTATTGGCAACCTTTTGGTATTTCCCAAAGCGTTCAATAATTGCCACAGACTGCTGACGAACCACATAAACTGTACTCAGTGTGACTATCAGCAATAGGAGCACACAAACCACCACAAAAATCATCAAAAATGTTGTTATCATCGCGACGACCTCCATCATTATTTTTTTCTGTATTATAGCACATTTAAAGAAGGCTGTGCAGTTTTTACTGCGATTTTTCCTGAAATGTCAATAATTAGAGGTGAATTGTCACATTATCGTCTAATCTCTTGCTAAAATAACTGGTAAGAAATTAGGTGCACCATGCCAGTTCTTTCTAGACCACCCTTATTTCGACTTTAAACAAATAAGAGTCAAACTGGAAACAGACAGATATTGAGCTAATGTAAATCTGTTTGTGACAAATGTTTTTAATATAATGTTTTACCCCTCAAGTTAATGAAGGGAGTTGTTATATATAGCAATTTTACTCACAATGTAAGTTAGTTTTAATATACAAGCTGCCATACTTCAAGAATTAAGCAATCTTGATGATCTAAATTTATTGTGGTATACTGTTTTTGTCATCGGTTACCGATTACGTTCCTATGGGTTCGTGAGAGGAGGTGAAACTAATGAGCCTTATCATAGAGCTCGCTCTTACTATTATAGCGGATGTTATAGCTGGAATTATCTTGTATTTCGTCTGCAGATGGCTAGATAGTAAGGAGTAGACCGAGTGACTAGCCTATCAACACCCGTTAAATCACTAAGATACGTCAAAAAAGCCCTTAACTACGGCAATAGTTAAGGGCTTTGGTGTTCTAATGAACCTTATCAATTAACTATATTCTAGCATATAAGTCCTAATATTTCAAGCATTAAGTAAGGTTGATGGTCTAAATTTATTGTGGTATACTATTTTGGTCATCGGTTACCGATTACGTTCCTATGGGTTCGTGAGAGGAGGTGAAACTAATGAGCCTTATACCTGAGCTTGCTCTTACTATTATAGCGGACGTCATCACAGGAATTATCTTGTATTTCGTTTGCAAATGGCTAGATGGTAAGAAGTAGACCGACTGACTAGCCTATCAACACCCGTTAAATCGCTAAGATACGTCAAAAAAGCCCTTAACTACTGCAATAGTTAGGGGCTTTGGTGTTCTAATGAACCTTATACACTAACAACATTCTAGCATATAAGCCCAGATATTTCAAGCATTAAGTGAGGTTGAGTATGTGTCGTAATTTTTGAGAAATCCTAAATTTCCATATAAATATATGCAGATACACGAAAGGGCTAAACATTTTTGTATGCTCAGCCCTTGACAATGATTTTTTCTTATGCTATCATTTTAGTTGACTGAGTAATACAAGTTGGGTTTGTGTTACTCTGCGGAGTTGGAGGCTCATTTCCAACTCCTTTTTTCGTTGTTTTTATATCTCTATTATACCAAAATCAGGATAAATGTCAATTATTCCACGCCAAAAAAGCCCAAATCTCACTAGAAATTTTTGCTTATTTATATTTGTGTTTTCGTTAAAATTAGCACTTAAATTATTTCATCTTAAATATCTTTTCTATATTTTTATGTAAACGGGGAAGTTTGTAGTCTTTAGAGTCATTTTTAGGTCGAACACTATCCGCACTGATATGATCCAATGACGTATACTTATCATAGTCCTCCTTCCATTCTCCAAAAAATAAATCTCTTAATTTTCCTTCACGCTCTAACAATATCATATTCGCTACGGCTATCCCACCTTCACTTGTCCAATACATTCCTCTATGCTTCATCCTATAAGTTATTTTTCGATGCTGGCTCTCCATAATCCCAATACCTGACTTTGGAAGTCCTCTCATCTCCGCTGGTTTCGTATACTGAAAATTTCTAATTAATCTACTCGAATAATATTCAAATTTTTCTTGTCCTTCTTCACTACTAACCAAAGATTCTATAGTATCTAGTGAACGCCTTAATAATTTCTTATTATGCTCTCTAATAGCTTGAAATAAGTCTTCTCTCAACTCTCTCGGATAAGACTTTGTAAATTCTTTGATTTCTTTATTCAAGTGATATTCGTCCCAAAAATGCTCATGCCTCTTAACATTAAATGATTTAGCAATTTCAGTAAATACATGTGGAGTATAGCCCTTGCCACAGTCAGAATTAGTAACTAGTACAGTCTCATTTGTAATTTCATATTCATTTTCCAATAAATCTAACAATTCTCTACGAGCTGAGCGATTATCCAATCGGATAAGCTCTTTTTTATTTTCTAGCTCAAAACGATTTGGGCCAATCTGTTTTGAGCCTGTATGAACTACAAAATGTGATAAATCCATATTCTTTTTTTCAGAACCATCTTCAGATGTTTTCACATATACACCATCTCCCTCTATGTAGATGATATCTGCTTTAATTTTTTCAATCTTCTTCTCTTCTTTAAAAAATCGATAATCATCCTTTTCTTCTAGTAATTGATTGGCTAATTTGACGACCTTATTGACGGTATCTTTAGTGACAGTTACATTATAAACCATCTCAATTGTCTCTCCTACCTGACGATAGGGTAGTTTTGTAGCTAGAACCGCAGCTTGATACAATAGTTCCTGTGAATGACGTACATTTTTTTCTAAGCCTAACATTTCATCAACTGGTACTCTACATTCACCATTCTTATACCAACGTTTTCTAGAAAAGGTCACTTCTCCAAATGTAAAAGCTACGGTACGTTCAGCTTGATTTTTACAACGATATCCTTTTGATCTCATACTGGAGCTTATCGACTCATCATACTGTGCAATATGCTGTAAAAAATTTTGTTTTGTCTTTTCTTGTTCCTGACTACTAAATCTCAATTCATCAAATTGTTTCATACAATTTTTCATTTCCCTTTCAATTCTTATGAAAATTGTATGATTTTTAAAACAAGTCATCAAATTTATTTTTGTTCCAAGAATAAAATAGGCTGTTTCTTTAAATTAAAATCAACGCCCTATTTATTATTGAAAAATACTAAAGTGATTTAGTTGAGTATCAGAAGTTCAACTGTTTCTATTTCAAGGTAAAATAAAAGCCTGATATAAGAACCAGGCTCAGGACAGTTGTCAGAATCATCATCTCACAACTAATAGAAGTATTTTACAACAAAAAATAACAGACTTTATAATTATATTTATAGTTGCAATTATGTTTATGTTTGTAAATATAATTATAATTACTTTTTTAAGGGATGACTTTCTTCTCTTAGCTTAAACTGTTGCACCTTTTCTTAGAATTTATCTGACTTTTTTATGAAGTCCCCCTCTTTCTCATCATTGATAGCTCCTTCAAATCCTTTATTTTTAAGATAATTCGTATAAAAAAGTTGCTCCGATTGGAAATAATCAAATAATAGCTGTCTGTTATCATGAACCTGAAAGGCTTCAAGTGCTGAATAATAAGTTGCCTTATTCGTATCGTCCACAATAAAGGGGGTAAGCCCTTCTTTTAAGCATTGTTTATACAAGAGCAATCGACCTATTCGACCATTGCCATCTGCAAAAGGATGAATCCTTTCAAATTGTGCATGAAAGCTTGTTAAGTAATTCAAATCTTTTTGTTTTTTCAAATCATAGCCAATCAGTAAAGAAAGCATCTCATCTTCAGTCTGTTCAACAGAAGCTGTCGCAATTTTTCCTACCTCATTTTGCAATACTTTATAACGACCAACTGGAGCTATCGGGTTATGCTCAGAACTTGTTCCACTTTTTAGAATACGATGCAGTGTTTTAATATAGTCCTCTGTCAGTGGCTCGTTAACGGTATCTAAGATATAATCAAAACATTTAAAATGATTATTCATTTCCACCAAATCATCAATTTTGATTCCTTTTGCATCAATATTTGCGATTGTCTTTGTCTCATAAATTAAGCTAGTCTGCTCTTCTGTCAGACGACTTCCTTCAATTCGGTTAGAGTTATAAGCAAAGCGTTTCTGTGTGATATCATAAATACCACCGTGTACTTTCCCTTCTCTCTCTGCTAAGAGCCTTGTAATTAAATCCATTATTTCTCCTTGTAGTAAGCAGTTGTAGTTATAGATATATTTATAGTTATAAATATATCTATAACTATAGTTTCTCGATTAATTTATCAAGATAATCTGATGCAGACTTTGCACCAGCTGCTTTTGCAACTTGATCTAACTTTTTCCGATTACTTGGCTTCAATGTAAACTGGAATTGCTTTTTGCGTTCAAAACTTTCAAAATTGGCTACCTCTGAAATCTGCTCAGGTTGATGGGTTGCTTCAATAATCTGCGAAATCTCTTTTTCTCTTGGTGTGAATGCCATAACAATCTCCTTCTAATTATATTTATAATTGTATTTGTATTTATAAACATAATTATATTGTATCATAAATTTTTGAAAAAGTCTGTTCCAGCTCAGTGAAAAACTTTTTGTGTTTTTGATAAAGCTCTGGATTTTCCTCCATATCTGCAATAGAGATTTTATCAATCGTGGAATGATTGAACAACTCTTTTGCTGGTACAATCCCTAGAAGGTTATCTGTTCCCTTTTCTTTTGCTTCAAGTCCCAATGCTTCCAGTAATTCTCTTGATGATCCATAGTTTGGTCGGATCATATTTGCTAAGAAATATAATTCAGCAGTAATGTATGATTCTCTGGTACGATAGTCGATCACATCCTTTCTGAATGCTTCTAACCGAGTTGATAAATTGAATTTAGCATTATAACCAAACTCCGAAGGAGTCAAGGGACTAATAATAGCGTGACTGACCGCTACAGCATTTTTTGTAGCTGTCGCAAAGTCTGGTCTACAATCAATCAAGATACAGTCAAACTGACCCAACTTCTTCTTTTCGTAGTTATCCTCTAGCCAAAGATAAAGTAACATATTTTTCTTATCGCTATTCTCCAGATCTCGTTCCACCGAGTCCAGCTGAACTGAACCTGGAATTAGACTGATATTTTCCTTGACTTGCTTAATATCCACGTCGCCTCCTTTGAAAGCATTCGCAATCGTATTCTGACTTTCGTAAATATTGTAGCACTGAGTCAAATTACACTGATGGTCTAAATCTATAAAGAGAACCTTATGACCTTTGCGAGCCAACCATTCTCCATAATTAAATGTCAAAGTTGTTTTTCCAACACCGCCTTTGATAGCGGCAAATGTGATAATCTTCATTCTATTTCTCCATCCTTTTTCTATATTTCTATTATACCATTATAATTATATTTGTCAACATGTTTATAAATATAATTATAATTATTTTTTTACAATGAAGTTTCTATTTCCTTTCGCTGTTCCACATTTTTCTCAATATCTTGATGTAACTTATAATCTTTTGTAATTGCTTCTACTCTCTGATACAAAGCCTGACGCTCAAAGGTCGCTTCTTTAATAAGTTTATCAATCTCAGTTTTTCGAGTACTAGGATCTACTCTCAAATCTTTCAAAATGGAAATAGCTAGTTTCACTTCTTGAGGATTATTGGATTCCAGTGCAAGAAATGCAGACTGAATTTTATTAAGATCACCCAAGCGTTGATCTAATTTATCAAGCAAGTTATCTACTTCTTCTAGTTCCTCTTCAAAACGATTTAACAATTCATCAAATTGCTGTCCTTCTGTCACTCCATGAGCGGATAGATAGTTATATTCACGAACAAGCTGATCCATAGTTGAGATTTTAGGATTTTTTCGGATAATCATTTCTCCATTATCATACGACAACTGGGAAGCGACTGTTTCTCCCTTCATATAACGATTCTTATCAGCGTGTTCAGGATTAACAAAATAATAGAAATCGTTTTTCCTAATAAAAATTTCATAAGAGCCACCTTCTGCTTTTTCAATCTGATGAGCAGGAATCAGAATAGTTCCCTTATTTCTAATCCCAAATTCCATTTCAAGATAGATTCCATTTTTTGTTTCTTCCATCACCTGCCATTCTTCAACTGTGATTCTCATTTCAAAATCATCTTCTCGTTCTGCTACCATTTTTTCATATTCGGATTTTATTTCATCAACAGATAAGGTTACCTCGTTAGCAACCACTCTCTCAGAAATTTTCTCTAAAGAATAATTTCCTTTTTTTGATAAAGTGCGATCCCTAACATTTCTGGTTTGATCTTGGTCAGTCAGACGATACTTTATTTCCTTTCCTGAAGTATCAACTATCAGATTTAAAGCTCGTGCCTTAGACTTGAAATCTTCTAAGGAGCTTGAATGTTTTAAAAGGAAATCTAAACGAGATTTAATCTCATAACGAAATGAATTTTTCTTTCGGTAAGCATGATACGTTTTTCGATTAGTCCATAATCTCTCTTTGAGAATTTTAGCTCCAGCTAGGTCAGCGTACTTATTGGAAATATTAAATAGACTTCTAGCAGTATTTTTCTGCCAACGAAATTTGTTTAAGGTAACAGAGTTAGTTGAATTGAAAATAATGTGATTATGAATGTGTCCCTTATCCATGTGAGTCGCTATGACAAATTCATGTTGCCCACCAGTTAATTCTAAAATCGTTTTTCGACCAATCTCATGAATTTCTTGTGGAGTCAAATCATCTTCAGGAGAAAATGATTGAATGATGTGATGAGCCAAAACCCGATTCGGATTTTGAATATCAGATAGTTCTTTTGTCCCTGCTCGTTGAGCCGCATTCTTTTTGGTCAAAAGAAATTCTTCTGTCGCTGTGCTAGCGTCTGTAATTCCATAAGTAGATACCAGTTGCTTGACTACTCGGCCATCTTTAACCACTGCTGGAAATTCAAACTGTTCATCTTGTTCTAAAAAACTCGTTTTAGATGGATTCTCAATATAGCGTAAAGCATTATTTAAACTTTTTGTATCAGTCAGCTCGACCGTCTTTGCTTCATCCTCAATATATTTTGTAGACCGTCCTAAAGAAGCTACACCCTTAATCTGAAGAACCTTTGTTACAACCATCGCTCTTGATCCTTTGTTTGATTTTCCTGTTTTTGGATAAATTGGCTGACTGTATCTTTCAAATGTTTCTGCAATTCAAGAATCTGACTCAATTCATTTAGACTAGCCTGCTCATCTTCGTTTACCTTTTTTGCGACCTGATTTATATTGACCCCTATCCGATTTATTTCCTTACGTAGTTCTCTCAATTCTTCAAAATTTAAGATTTTGACCTCACCCATAATCAACATAATTCGGGCAAAGGCATTAAAATTTGTCATTCCAGATTCTGCAATCTTTGTTGAAATGAACCGTGCCTCTTCTTCCGTTAAACGAATTTTTTTCTGAATCATTCGTTTTCGCTTTTCTCTATTTTTCAAAAAATCTTCACCTCTATTCTGGCAATTTTGCTTAAGGGGCTTAGAGCCCTTTTCTTCTGGCAAGATTAGCACTTGGGTACCCAAATGCTGTTTTTAAAAAGGTCAAAGATGGTCAGCGTGTGCACCTGACCATTCTTGACTTTTTAAATCTTTGGGGAAATCCCCAATCCCCTAATCCCTGCAAGCAGGAATCTTGTTCTATCACGAGGGAAAAGTTTGACTAAACTTTTAAGTCTTCCTGTAGAAGTTCCATTGTATCAACCATCTCCGTTTTAAGGATTTCGTCTTTTAGTTGCTCAAATCGTTCATCACTCATTCCCTCAATTTCTTTAAGTGCAACGGGATACATTTCTACTTCTTCTAACTCATAGTTTGTTTTTACTCGCATATCTCTACGAAGAATATAGAGGCATTCTTTACGTGAAATGTGCTGGTTGACTTCATTCACTTTTGGCGAATCTGTAGTTTCATCTATAAAAAATATCTCCATTAAAAGATTAAAAGTTTCTTGTTTTAGATGTTCAATCATCTTCTGTTTCTCCTTTTTTGTTTTTCTTCCTACGAACTAATGCTTCCATTATTGAGGGCTGCTCAGGGACTTTTTTTCTTCCACCTGCTTTACAGCCTCCGCCTTTTGATTCCCCAACTGCTCAGATTTTTCTTTTGCCTGTTTGAGTTTATCAGCAAACTTATCTTTCGTCACAGTTTTATTTTTCACTAATTCTAACTTAGCATCCATCCGATCAATCAAACTTTTTGCTTCCCTCTGAACAACCTGCAGTTGTTCTACCATATCTTCAAAACCATTTTTATCTTTTGCCCAAATAGCCAAATATCCAAAACTGTAGCTACTCGTATCAAAACCAAAATGATTAGCCACGACATAGGCGACACTTTCAGCTTGTAATTCTTGCTTACGATATCGGTCGTCCCCATATTGGGCATTGCTTTCTCTATGTAAATCTGCATGAGCCATTTCATGAAAAATGGTTTTTAAAATCTGTTCTTGACCCTTTAATCCTTTTGAAATAACAATTCGATTTTCATCTGGAGAGTAATAACCATTTGTGCTCTCTCTTTTAATTTCTTCAAAACTGATAGGAACCTGATTATCCATTGAAACAGCTTTGGCTGCTCGGTACAAATCTTCATAATCTTTAACATCTCCAGTCAATTCATTAATTGCTTTTGGCAATTCTTTTCCTTCTGTTTGAGATACATCAAAGACATTCCCTAACTTGAATCGAGTAACAGTGACTTCCTTCTCTCCCATTTCATTTTCAGCTGGAGTAAAATCTAACTCCTTTTGATGAACAGGAATACTGGTTTTCACTTGATACGGAACCCAAATCTTCAGAGCTTTTGAACCCTTTTTAACTGTTCTGTCAAAATCTGTTTTCCATTTATTGAAACTAGCAACTTGGGAAACATTAGGATTTTGCATCTTCAGCAAATGAATATTGTTGAGTGAGTAGTTGTGAAACTTACTCATCGTATCCAAGAACGATTTAAACTGTTCTGAATCCAAATAGTTCTTCATTCCTTCTTTCAAATGTTCAGCTAAAGCTTTTGTATCTTTATTTGCGACTAACTGGGAAATGGTTTGTTCTGAACTTTTAGCAGCAATTGCTTCGGTTATAACAGCTCCTGCAGCCACCTCAGCATCTGTCCTTCTTTCTCTATCTTCCTGCCTTTTATGAAGGTTAGAAGCACTGTTGTATGGATCTGTTCCTTGCAACATCTCATCGGAGTTGGAAATACCATCACCATCCAAATCACGATCCCTCTCATCTTTTTGGTTATACTGATAAATTTTTTCGTATGGATTATCTGGTGTATTTTGTAAATTTTTGACTTGCGATTTCTCAAATTCTTCTCGAACTGTGGCGATCGTTTGTTCAACTTTTTCTGATAAACTTTTGATTTCTTTTTGCCATTTTTCTACAAGAGCTACTTGTTCCAACGGAGAATCCTTGACTCCTAACTTCTCAAACCAAGCAGATAAATTTTCGACCTCAACACTATCCATTCCATCAAAAGAGATAAATCCAAGACGAGCATCATGACTACTATCTGTAAATCCAATTGGACTATTTTCCAAATCTCCAAATGGGAGTTGGGATAGCAGTTGATCTGCATACGGAATATCTTCTAAAGCGTAGCTGAACTGAGAAATATCTAGTTCACTCGCCAATCTCTCCAGATGATACTGAGTGAATATCGCCCCATCTATCTTCATCAACTCTGAATGCTCTCGCATTTCTCGTGTACCAAGTCTTTCTTTGTTAGCGATTGGGTTAATCTCATCCCCAATATCGTAACGAATGCCATCCTGAATCAGTTCACCATCAGGGCTGTACAAGGCAAATTGAACCTTTGTAAAAGGGATATAGGAAGCACCTTCTACCTGGTTCATTCGATCACTTACACTCGCATGATATTTGTCGTAATAGATATTATTCTGCTTATATAGTTCTTTTGCAAAAGACTGATAATCCACCAACTCTGTTTCGCTAAAAGGTAAAATTGGCCCACCATCATGCTTTTCTGCCCATTGAAGGCGGACATTGTAGTTGTTTTTGTCAATCTCATTTGGTTGAATTGCCTCAAACAAGCCATTTGCCATAATCGATTGCAATTCTTTGCCCCCATCCTTAATATAATCCTCGTTAATCGATAACTGTTCAATATGGCCATCACGTTCACGGAAAACACCAAGAATAACTTTTTCCTTAGTTTTCTCTACATCAACTCTTAGATCTCTCTTAATTTTCATGAGAGATGCAGGGACACGTTCATCTCCTATATCTTTGAAAAGAAGTAAGAAATCCTCGTCTTTACTCTTAATAGCTTCTGAAAAGTTAAGTCGTTGTGCAATTCTTACTTCATCTAAATTATCCAAAACAAACGATTTAGGATCAAGAATATCCTCTAACATAGGAATAACTTGTAATTTTTCTTTTAGACTATTACTAACCAGTATTTGATTATAGTCTCCCCTTCCCTCAGCAAAATCGACTACAAAATCTCCAGCATTTCTACCTGGAACAACTGGCCTGATTCCTGTTAAGTGTAAAAAGTTTTCTTGTTTAAAACTAACATCTAACAAATTTACTTCTCCATTATTTGAGTAGAAATAATAGACTTTACTATTTGCCAACTCTTCTAAATACCATTGAGAAGACCTCTGAATAGAGCCTGCATACTGATTCATTTTTTTTAAATCAGCTTGTGTAATTGGATGATATTTTGAATATCTTCGTTGCACTTCTTCAAAATTTGTGCTAAACTGTAAGTAACGATAGGGTGATGTCGGGTGACTGGTAACAGTTTGCTCAAAGGTTGCTGATGATTCAGCTTCAGGTTCGGCACTGCCCACAGCATCAGGCTGTGAATAGCCCTCTCCACCACTGGCCCTATCATTCATTTGCTCCTGAGTACTCTCAGGAGTTTTTTCTGTGCTCTGAATTTGTTCCTGCGCTTCATACTTAGTTCCATTCTCGTACGATTCCGACATACTATTTTTTCTCCCTCTTTCTTGATTAATGATTGTTTGATATTTTTGACGGACTTCTTCCCTTGTCAATTGTCTATCTGACACAAAGACTTTTACATCATCTGCAGTTAGCTCTTGCGCTTTTGCAAGAGCTAGTTCCTTCTCAAAAAAGCCCTGGTAATGCCAGGACTTTTCATCTACTGTATAAACATGTGCTAACTCTTTAGGAGTGTTATTCCCTCCCTTCAGAAAGTCATTCCAATCTTCCTTCTCCTGGTCTCTATGAAGGATAGGTGGTATCTCAATTTGTACTGGAATTCCCTTTTCCTGCAGACTAGTTATAAATTTATGGCCAGCCATATCATTATCTACAGCCAAGGTAATCATATCCTGATGCTGACCGTCTTTAAAATAGTTTGTTGTTCTGGCTACTAATTCTAGAGCTTTCCCAGTATTCTGATTGATTTGATAGGATTTATCATTTATCTCTGCGTACAATTCCATAAACCGTCTACTAATGATTCCTTCTTTTACTCCATCCATAGCTACTAAGCGAACATCCTGAAGCCTATCCTTATGAAGCTCATAGTAGCTCATTAAATCGATTGGAGCTTCCGCAAAGACCAAACGTTTTGGTGTTCCGATATCAATTGAAAAGCCTAGTTGTCCGTCTGAATTTCTCATAATTTGTTTTAGGCGTCCACGTTCAGGATAGTGCTCCCGATTCTCTACTATTCCCTGAAGACTCGCTCCAGCTAAAAAGCCTGTGTTGTCCTTATACTTAAAGACAATCACAGGCTCAAAATAGTCTCCTTTTTTTCGGATTGCTTCCGCTATACTCCCTTGGCTAATAAAGAAGTTAATCGTATCATCTGAAAGGCCTCTCTGTGCCTTCAAATAGCTTCTAGAAGCGCTGAAATCCTGACGCTCATATCTTTCCAAGTAATAGCTAAAAGGCTCTTTTGAAGCTGTCTGAGCTTCTACATCGACTTCCTTAAATTCTCCAGTTTCTAAAAAATGCATCGCCTCCTTGTAAGAAACACCTCGTATGGTTTGAACTAACTGAATAACATCTCCAAATTCAGTTCTTGAATTCCAGTGAAATTCATTTTTCCTTGTATCGATTACAAATGAATCGTGCTCTGTCCAGGTATAACTATAGCTACCCGTACGCTTTAACTCCATACCTAGCTGCTCTGCAACAGAAATAATAGATAATCTTTTGGCTTCCTCTTTGCTTAATGTCATCTGTTACCTCCCTACAATGAAAATTCTGGCTCTTCTTTTTCTGCTACTATATCTTGTGTCTGTTCTCTCTCAAGTTCTTCTGCTTCTACAAAACGTTTTAAATCAGGAATATGAAGTTGGACTTGTTTCAGCTTATCCTGAACTAACAAGTTCTCATCGATATGATAGACCGCTTCCTGATGGCCATTAAATCCTTTCTCTAGATCAATATCCTCAAAGCGGATAATAGCCAACTCTGTTAAACTTCCCTTATACCAAGCTCCAATCTCACTTTCAAGATAGAAGCGAACAGATTCTCTATCTTCCGTCTTTGTATCCCGTAAATAAGCTAGTTCCCAGCTTTCACCTTGAGAATAACCAACGACCTCTTGAACGATTAACTCCTGATTGTTCGTACTTAAAATCTGATTAATATCACCTAAACGTGGTACTAGAATTTCCTGTGCTAGTGAGATGGCTTCTGTACGATAGTTGAAAAACTCATATTGTTCTCTATCTTCTACATAGTTCCTAACGAAATCTGAATAATGAGGGAAACGCTCCTGAAAACTAGCTGAAATCATTCCATAGATATAGGCTTGTTTTACTGTTTCAAACTGGGCTATTTGATAATATGAGGGGTCAAGCTTGCCCTCTTGATTCAATAGTTCCTTGATATTTTCTGGAAGTTGAATCGGTTCTGAATCTGGCCAAGTTTTCTTAGAATAGTTGATTACTTCTTCGTAAAGAATCGTATCGATCTCTGGATTCTCCATTTCAAGCAAAGTATCTACAATTTGAGCATATTCTGAAAGATTGGAACGATAATCAGTAATCAAGCCATCTTTACGAACCTCCCACTCCTCAACCTGAGCATTTTCTGGAGTTCGTAGTAACAATACCTCCTCAGCTTCCGGATCAACTCCAATGACCTGATCGCCATTGGGTAGCTGATCCATCTCCAATTCCCGAATCCTAGCATCTAATTGATGATTGACCTGAAGCAAGTCTTGCTTCAAGTGAAATAATTCTTCTGCATTGGCTTGTAATTCTTCAAAATACTCTCTGGAGATTTTCACTGGTTGAACCAATAAATCTTTCTCTCGTTGCTCTCGAGGGTAAGAAAACAAGTAGGGAGCAACTTCTTTGAAGTCCTGGTAATTCATCCATTTTATAGATTCTGTAACAATCATATTCTGGACATCAATGACATCTGTATGAGGAGTGATCCAGCCAGATAAAGCCAACTCTTTTACTGCTTCAGACAGGGGGTAAGAAGGGATATGTTCTAAAATCCCCTCAAAATAACCAATCCCTCGAGCAGTTTCTTCCTCAACTTCACGCTTCATTCGTTTAAAGTGTTTTTGTGGTAGTGTATTCATTCTATTTCATTTCCTTTCTTTCCATTATCTGGTCCGTAAAAGGTATCTACGATACCTGCAGAACGTAAAGCAGATTCCAATGCCGATCTCGCTAGCTCAGAAGCTGCAATACCTCTTACCTTCAATTCCCATAACTCTTCCTCTTTTTCCTTAATTAAATTATCCATCCAAGCATTGTCTTGCACAAGCTCATCTCGCCGTTGCTTGAGTTCTTCTAAATTCATACTTTATCCTTTCCATCAAAAAAACAGCTCTGTTTTTAGAACTGTTTCATTACCTGCTATTTTTATTTATTGAAAAGTCTTTGCCAGATCAAAAATAACATTGAGAAAATGACCAGTTTTCTCTTAATAATATTCTCTTGAAACCAAACTTTAGTCTTAATAAATGGCTTCAGAATTGGGCTAGATTTTATCTTTTCAATCCAGCGCTTGATTGCATCTATCATGATAGATTTATCCTTTCTATTCTATGTGAAATAATGATAAAATAAAATAAAAATTATTAGTGAGGTAATTATTTATGTCTTTTCAATCTGCTTATAGTTTAGAATTAAAACAACACGTAACCCCAAAAGAAGCCTTTGATTTTTCCTGTTCTCTAATCGGAACTCCTAATCATTTAACTGATGCCAAAAAATTTCAATGTGGAGAAAAATGCTCCTTCAAATTAACCTTAGCTAACTTCAACAATCCGGGCTTTAATAAAACTCCTTATTTTACTCCTGGAGCAAGAAATCAAAAACATGACCCTAATAATTGTCAACGTATGATTGAACATTATCAACAAAGGGAACAAGAAGTAACGTCTGAAAATCATATCTCTTTTTACCGTGAGAAAAATAAACTGATTGTTGACTTAGACCTTGTTAAAGGGATATTGGCTACTGTAACTAATCCTAGACAGAAAGACGAATCCAATTTTTCTTCTGAGTCAAATAAAGATGAAATGCATCGTCAGAGCTCTCATTCCTCTTGTACTGATGAGGACAAGAGGACTTTCCGTAGCCATGTGAAACAACTCAGAGACTTAGTCAATTATTTTTTAGAATACCAGTCTGGAGAGAAGTATACATTCTATGATAAATATAAAAGAGAAATCCAACTCGAAAGATACTTTGTCAATCTAAAAGAAGCAAACCAAAGAGGAATAAACCTGGAAGATGTTCATATCTATTATGATACTGCAACAGTAAAGTCTATTGATAACAAAGAGAACCCTGAAAAAAGTTATTTTTTAGTTAGATTCCATAGTTTATGCACAATTGATCAAGACTCTAATTATCCAACTATAACGATTAACAAAAGTCTCGCTAGCCATCATGGAGTTAAAGGAAAGCTTAAAATATTAGAAAAAGCATCAAAAGATGAACAACCTCTTAAACTATTTTACTTTGGAAAGTTTGTTAAGCATAGTTCTAAGAAATACATTAATCCCGACGTAAGCTATGAAGATATTTTGGACTATTTAGTCATCAGTTAATATTTCAAAATCTAACAATTCTTGATAAGTGAACTCTATAATTTTGTATGAACCAATAAATCTAAAATTCTCTAGAAAATGATTTTCAACAGCTTCCCTAGCTTCCTCATAACTATTAAAAACCCTTGTCCCACTAATTTCATCTGACCAAGCTAGTTTCCCACTTTTTTGTGGGACTAACCAGACACTTTTCCCAATATTTATTTGCATAAGGACAGCGTAATATTTTTGTTCCATATTCTTATTTTCACCTTTCTAATTATTCATAGTACCTACTTATATTTTTATACCAATGGCTTATCTCTGATCCTCATGCTTCTTATATCCTTTCCAAATAAATGAAACCTTACTTTTCGGCCAAACACTTTTTAGTAACATTAAGAAGGCTAATGGTAGCCTTTTCGTTTTGATTTCATTTCCAAAGTTATCACATATAGTTATCTTGAAGAGCGGTACAAACCAGATTGCAATCAAGATAGTTCCAACCACGCCATGCACAATAGAATTTAAAAATTGATGCATACTACCTCCTTAAACATATTTCAATCTTTGAAAAGCTGTCTCGGCCCACTTACTTAGCCTTACCCTTTTAGTCATTTATGGCCTCCTGGATACCTTTCTCATCTGCTACAATCTTTTCCTCTGAATCCCTCGAAGCATATAGATATTTCTTTATTTTTCCCTTACGAATCTTGATGATAGTTGCAGCTTTTTCAATCTGGTTCCTAGTTTCTATATAGCCAAGTTCATCTGTAGAAAAACCAACAATCTTATAGAAACCTATGGCTCCAAAAGTTTCTAATAAATGAGTTTCCGCTACCCTTTTAGCTGTATTAAAATCACGGAAAAAACCTGCATGAGCAAAATTTTCATGCCAGGTTATTTTTTCGCCTTCCTGATGTAGCCACACATACTGATCCCAATTTATAGCAATTAAAACGCAATAAGAGTCATAAAATTCCATTAGATTTCCTTTCTTTTCTCACTCACTTTGAGAGGAACTTCCTCAACTTCCTTAATCCCAATATGAATAACATTTTCTTCCCCAACCTGGGCTTTCCACTCATCAATATCGCTCAAATAGCGCTTGTATCGATACCAGTTGTCATCATTCGGGCCATTACTTAAGAGGTAAGCTCTCGGATGCGTGTCCAGGTTAAATTTTTGATCTCGAAAGACATTTTGTTTGGATAGAAAGAGTAAGGCTTCTGTTGTTCCAATCGTGGCAACCTCATGCGGTGTCAACAATTCCCGACCAATTTTAGAGTTCTGCTTAGAACTACTGGCATTTCTTCCTCTGCTCTCACTATAATTCTGATCATTCAAAGTTTGCTTCCCTGATCGCTCAGATAGGTACTTAAGCGTGTCCAAGTCATTGGAACCTAAATAAAGAATAGCACCACAGTTATTGATAATCGTCTTCGTATTTTCTTTACCATATAACACTTCAATCTGACTTTGAGATTGTACCATCATCTTGATAGAAATCTCTCGAGAACGAATAACAGAGATAATTGGCGGTAAATTAGGAATCTTCCCAATCTGACCAAACTCATCTGCCCACACCTGTAGATGTAATAGGTCTTCCTTAGTCTTTGTTGGATACTCACCTAATATAACTGCATCTGCAGTCTTTATCAAAACATCAAAAATGGTACTAAAAAGAAGGGCAGATAAGAACTGATAAGCTGGATCCACTTCTGGAATATGAATAAAAACTGCTGTTTTCTCAATATTCCATTTTTCAATCTCCAGTGTATCCTTTTCAATAATCTTTCTTAGTTGCTCATGGTCAAACACTGAGAAGGTAGTCGCAAAGATAGCATAAACAGAAGCCCGTGTTTGGCCATCAAAGTTTTTATTGAATAGATCCCACTGCCTACTAGCATAATTCCCTGGGCTCCTTCTTTCCAGATCTTCAAACATCAATTCAACAGGACTCTCCGCTTCTGGATGATTCCGTCTCAGTTCTCGAATCATATCTGTAACCTGCCCTAAATTAGGCAGATAGTGATCGAGCTTACCATCAAAATAAAGATAGCCAATTAGAGAACGCATCAGGAGTTTATTGGCTGCTGGCCAAAAAGGATCTCCCTCATGACCATTTCTGTTGAGAGACTCTGTAATAGCCTCTGCCACTCGGTCTATATCCATTTCATTATGAATATATCTAAAAACATTGAAGCCATCTGAATTCAGGAAAGTAATCAAATCAAAAATCTTCATCTTATAACCCTTTTCTACAAGTGATTTCCCTGTTTCATGAATCAAAATCCCTTTGGTATCTGTAGTTACAAAACTAGAGTTAGCTTGTAATATATTCGGTTTTACAGCACTACGTGTCTTTGAATCCCCTGTACCTCCATACACCAGAATATTTTTATTAATCTGATTTTCAAAGCTCAAGCGGTTATTAAATAGTCCCATCTGACTGTTCTGGGTAAAAATCATATTCTTTTCAGGTTCTTCGTCTCGGAATCTCATCAACTCTTCTCTTGTCGCAAAACGAGCTGATCCATGTTCTTCTCCATAGCGGTAAGTCCCCGTATCAGATACTCTCAAATACAGTAGAAAAGCAATCAAAAATCCGCCCAGACCAATTAATAAAGAAGCTGGAGTAAATTGAAAATCAAACCAAGATTTATCGTTTAGATGGTCATTCATCCAGTTAAGCTTTCCAAATCCAAATACATCCGTTACTGAATCAGTATCTGGTGCTAACAGCCATAGTTTAAAGAACCAATGAAAGAGGTAGAATAGACCAATTCCTAACAACAAATACGGTCTAAGTCTCCGTTTCTTCTTTTCTGTAATCACTTCATTTTTCCTCCAATCTGTGGTTCGATATTTTCTGGAAGAACAAACTCCTTCGTATGAATGTTTACCTGGAGGGAAGAAATTTTCTCTTGTTCAACTGCTTTGAAATGTTGCAATTTCTCCGCAAAAGAAGTTGTTTTCCTATTTTTAAGGTTCCGCTCATTGAATCCTCTCGGATCTCTTGTGATTCCTTCTAAGACATCCTTAAAGGCTTGTTCGACAACTCCTTTATCTTTTGCATTGAAAGCAAGAGTTGTCTTACCGTCAGGATGTGTATAAAAAGAAAAGCCAATCCCGTATTGACCAAGTTCTTTTCGAACTGCCTCGAGATTGACTTCATTGTGTAGTAATTGCTGGACTTCTTTCGTATCTGCCGTTGCCATGAATTTATTCCAGTCTGTCTCACCAGTAAAGAGGACATTGTCCCCTCTGGCTTGATACATTTCAACCGCCTTAGAGCTAGCCAGGAAGAGTCCTTTTAAGATGATTTCTCCTGTCACAAGAGTTGCCCGTCCTAATTGAGCTACCACTTGTTCTTGTTCCATTTTAGCTCACCTCTTCAATTTTGAAATAAAGATCCTTCAATTGAGTAGCTTGAGAGTCTTTCACAAGAATCTGTTGTTTCAACTCATCGATCCTATTTTGGCACTGAGCAATTTCCTCATTTGCTTCCTTGATAAAATCTTCGTTAGATTTGATTTTATTTTTAATAGATTGCTTATAAGTAACCGTCTGAGCCTCAAAGCTATCAATAACCTCTGAAGGTAACTCTACTGTCGTCGCATGAGAAAGAGAGAAGGAAGGCTCAACGTTCCCCTTATCTTCTTGTTTAACAGGAAGAGATTGATTCTCTTCCTGAATTGATTTTTCAACAATAGAAACTACTTCTTGTGTAGGCATAGCTTTTGCAGGTTTTCCTCGTTCTACCTCTTTTGCATCCAATCTACTGAAATGATCTGTAGTCCATTCACTAGAAGAATAGGTAATTTTATCTTCCAAAGGCACTTCCTCTCCAATATCATTCTGAGGCTTTTTAGCCACCAGCTCCGCAATCCTTTGTCGATTCCTATCTGCTTCTTTCTTTAACGTTAGGTCTTCTCGTTCAGGCTCTGGTTGAGATTGGAATTCTCGTTCGACTGGTAAGGAAGTCTTTTCTTTATGTTTTTCTAAAAAATGAAGCAAACCTTTCTTTTTCTTTCCAGCACTCATACCAAAATTTTCCAACAACTGATCAATGATGCCAACAAAAGGTATTTCAAGACTTTCTTCTTGTAGGATTTCACCTTCAGAATTGAGAGAATAAAGTCGATAGATTCCGTTTATTTTATTACTCTTCATTCGCTCATTGATGATTTCTAGCCTTGATAACAAGTCATCTCGGTGCTCAAATATTTCCTCTTGATTAGTCAGTTGATTGATAATTTTATACATGGTTCACTCCTTGGTTACTTGATTGTGATGGAAGAATGAGTTCCTTCATTTCCTGATAGGATAAGCCACTTTCTTCTGATAGAGCAACAAAAAGCTGTGCTTCCAAATCTTTTTCTTGATTTATGTAATTCTTGATTTTTTTATCTGCTTCTTCTTTTTGTCGTTGCACTTTTTCCTTATCTTTCCTCACTTTCTCAAGTTTACCTTCAAGTTGTTCTATTTTTTTATTCATTCAATTCTCCTTATTGGTTACTACTAGTTGCGGTTGTTGGTTCAGAAGATGTCGGTGTTGCCGTTGATGTAGAGGAAACTGTAGTCGAGCTTGAACTGCTAGTATCTGAATAGGTTCCTATACTTTGCCCCTTTGCCTCAGTCAAGACAATAGGTTCAATTTTATTGACCAATAGTTTCCCTGCTTTTTCTACATAGGTCAACCGAATTGTAGTCTTAGTGCTACCAGTAAGCCCCTTAGAAGCCCTATTATCTTTCTCTGTTAGGGTGGTACTAGTATATTGAACCTGAGCTAAAGCAATTTTATGTTGTTTATCAATGTATATAGATCCCGATTCAAAAGCTTGGTCAACCACATACCCCTTATAGGTCTGATTAACTGGTTTCTGTTCTTCTTGAATAGTTTCCTGATACATGGAATCCGTCATAAAAGGCTTATAGCGTGGTCGATTCTCTTCTAAATCCTTTTTGGTATAGTAAGCAATTAGGAAGTCCTCGACCTGCTGTTCAGTAAGAGAAAGTTGTTCCTGCTGTTTCTCTTCTTTATCTTGCTTCACCTCTTCCTGTCTTTGACTAGTCTGTCTCAAATTCTGTTGTACTTGAGAAATAGAATAACCCAATACAATACATAAAACGGCAATGAATCCCATAAAGAGTCCCTTTACCATTTTGATTAACTTTTGATTATACATTCTTTTCCTTTCTTATTTAGGGGTAACAAAATAGATACCTGATTGTGGTTTCAAGGTACGCCAACTTGATACATATAAACCACCAAAATTCATTTCTGACATTAAGAAGCTACCATCGCTATTAACGTACTCACAAAAAGCAACATGACCATAGATTGGCGATGCCCCAGCTACACCATTCATGAATACAGCTGCAGAACCTGGTTTAGGAGTCGTTGAAATGTCATATCCTTGCGCTTGGCCACTATCAACCCACTGATTGGCATTTCCTAGATAGGGATGAATGCCAACTCCAATTTGAGCAAAGCGATTATAGACATACCAAGTACAATTCCCTAGTTCATAAGCGTTACCTGAATATCCTTGTCCTTCTAAAAGTGCTTGATCGGTAGGTAGTCCATAAGGTAGCTTATCTTTATATTCTGCTGGAACTTGCTTGCTAGAAACACCTGTCGAACCTCCTCCTTTATTTTTTAAGAAATTCAACCATTGACGAGCTGCATTTTGTCGTTCTAAGAGCTTATTACCTGGTACTCCCAACCAAGCGTTCAAGAAGTCCTCCGTAAGAGCTTCTACGGATCCAGTAGATGTTACAATTCTTCTGAATGCTGCACGTCTAGTTGGATCATCTTCCTCCAGAAGAAATTTTGTTTGGACTTCTGCAGACCAAATATCTCCATTCACAGCTTTTGCAAAATTCCACAATGCAAGAGCACGAGGACCAGTAAATTGGCCAATCCCAATCCCTATATAGTGTAAACCGTTGACTAGATAACCTCTTTCATTTAGAGGCAAGGTAGGGTACATAGCTTGAAAGGCTCCCCAGTTGCCAACTAGATTTTCTGCAGTTGGCTCTTTAGCAACTTTATCAAACTGATTATTGGTTAGAAAGTCTGTTTCATAGCGTTTAAAGGTGATGGAACTCTCAATATCAAATCCTCCCAAAACGGCTGCGATTCCTTCATCTGTTGCTTCTGGTATATTTTTTTTGATTGCATCCGCAAAAGCTCTTGCACGTCTTCCTTTATCTCCAGATGTTTCAATATTACTGACAACAGACGTTGCTTGGGTATATTCTACACGCTGGAAGTAAAAACCGACATTAACATAAGTCCAGCTCTTCTTGATGTTCCCATCTTTATCTTTCTTATTTGATCGATCAGGTTCTAGCTTTTGATAATAAACGGTTTGATTTCCTTCAGGTGCTACCTTTCCAATAATATCTCCAGCTTTGACGTGATCGCCTGTTTTATAGCGAATCGTATCTACGTTCTTATACAGAAACTTAGAATCCTGATCACTAATTTCTATGTCACTCCCCTTAACTTCAACTTTCCCATCTAAAACAGCTAACAGAGACTGACCTCCTGAGGCCTGCAAAACAGAGCCATTAAAAACTTCCGTTTTCGTTTTATATCCAAAACGTTCAATAATCTGAAGGGGAGCTTCTGATTCAGGCTGATCTTCTGTATAAAATGGATTATCTAGTTCTTGAAGCAACATATATTTTCCGCTATCTCTAGCAATTTCTAAGAGTTCTTTATACTCCTCTAACTCGTCCTTATCAAGCTTATAGAGATTATTTTTAGTATAAAGCTCTTCCATCGTTTTAAGATTGTCTTTATCCCCATTCAAATTCTTCCATAAGGTATCTAAGTAAAGTTTTCCACGATTCTGTTGTGAAAAATATTTATTCCCGTCTATACGAAGCTTATCTGAAATATCATCATACTTATAATTCAAGTACAGAAGTGGATCGTCAATATTTGTCCAATAATCTACCTTGTCATCCGATTTTTCACGATCCAATTTTGAAAGATACAACCAAGTATCATTCAAATCAAATTCATCTTGACGGGTAATTCCTGAACTACCAATACCAAGTATAGCTAGAAACAAAAGCAGACCAAAAGCAATCAGATAAGCCTTTAAGCTAAATGGATTTTTGATAATAGCTTGAAGCGGTTTAGAACCTACACGATAGAACTTCCTCGCTTTCTTAGCCACTTTCCCTGTTTTAGAAGCAGCCAAGCGTTTCTTATAATCCTGAATACGACGAGAGAGTTTTCCTTCCCAAGAAAATTCTCTTGGAGTTCGAGTGAAACCTCTTCCTTTAGCCTTATTGTAGGCTCTATTTCCAAGGCTATAGCTCGATTTAACCATTCCTTGGCCAATTTTACCGCTATACTTCCCAATCGTTTTGATCCGTTTCCCTTGAATCTGAATATCCTGATACCGATATTTAGTTCGTGCTATATCTGACAGTGTATCATCCTGATGCGCTGCAGAACTAGCTTGTTGACTCGCAGAACGTTCTAAAGCCTGTTTAGTAGCACGATAAAACTTCTTCTTACGTGAATCACCGTTAGCCTCTTGAGCAACTTTAAAAGTTCTTTTAGAAGTTTTTTTCTCCAGTTTCGCCTTATCTAATTCCTTCTTAAGGAAGGCCTGCTTTTTAATTTCCTCTGGACGAAGTGCCTTTCCTTCTTTTTCAAGGTTTTTTCCTTGTTTCTGGATATTCTTGTACTCTTTTTGTATCTTCTTGACCTTGTTCTTAGAAGCTCGAAATTGGCTCCGACTCTTCTTTACCAACTGACGTTTAGAGTGAGTCTGAGATTGTAGCTTCGTAAGTTGTTTTGCGCTATCTTGTTGAACCGTTCGGTAATTCTTACGAACCGTCTCCAGTTTTTGATCTAACTTATGACCGATTGTTTTTGGTCTGCCTTTCTCCTGATCCATAGTGAGACTCCTAAGCGTCTGTTGCGACTAAGTTATACAACTTAGTATTCTTTGGTATTGGATTTTCAAATGGCACCACAACTGGCCCAGCTACGATTAAGCCAGTACCTTTAGCTTTTGGTTTGGCTAAGTAGCGAATCTGTTTATCGGTCAGATTGACAATCTCTTTTAGGATAGCCAAATCTTGGGGTTTTTGTTTGAGTAAAATCATAAACTCACTATTTGAGAGCAACTTCCGACCTTCTTCAACAGCAGCTAGTGTTTCTACGTTCTGTGTAATTCCTGTTGGAATCGCACCGTATTTCCGAATCCGTGAATACAGGGTAGTAAAGAAATCAGCTTGTGCCTTATTTTTAAATAAAATCTGCATCTCATCAAAGTAAACCCATGTAGTACATTTCCCTTGATTCTCTACAATTTGATTCCAGATATAATCCTGAATCACCATCAAAGCGAACGGCTTCAATTTGTGCGACAACTTCTTCAGATTAAAGATAACAAAGCGATGATTGAGATCCACGTTGGTATTGTGAGCAAAAATGTCCTGAGAACCAGTTGTATAGGTCTCTACTGCTAAAGCTAAGTCTTGTGCTTCGGGTTCGGGTTGTTCTTTCAAGACCTGGTGCCACTCTTTTAATGTTGGGGTAAAATTCTCCGTCAAATAGCGTTCATAAGTCATACCTGTCACTCGGTCAATAATTCCAATCTGTGCATCTGTCACCTCTGACAGAATCGATTCAAACAATCCCATCAACAAGTTTGCCTTATCTCCAATCGGATCGTCATCCTCATCGTCCAAACGATCCAGATCTGGTAGATCCAAAAGATTGATATGTGTTTTAGAACCGATTGAAATATCCACCATCTGAGCACCGAAAGCACGGCCAATATCAGAATATTCATCTTCGGGATCCACGATGATAACTCGGTCTTCTGGGTATTTCAGCAAAGTCGGAATAACCTCTCCACCCTTGATCGTAGTAGACTTACCAGATCCAGAGGAACCCAGCACAACACCTGAACCAGTATTCAAATCACGTTTTCGATCTAGTGTAATAATATTGTTTGATAATTGATTCTGACCATAATAGCGAGCAAGCGAGCTGTCAGACTTCAAGTCCACGTTGGTAAAAGGGACTTGCGTAGCAATATTAGCTGTCGTCATCTTTCTCATAAAATTCTTCTTCACATTCAAGAAGCACTCACCGATAGGTAAAATCGTATTCAAAGCCTCTTCTTGATAATAATAAAGATCCTCAAACTCTACCCCTAATTTACGGCCAGCACGCTTAATCTTCTGTTTGTTACGTTGTAGTTCTTCTTGGCTCTCTGCCTTAAAATACACTGCAATCAAACCAGAAAAGATTTTCTGATCATACTCAGTAATCTCGTCTCGCCACTTCTTAGTAGCCTCTGAAATTTCTTGGTCACGACCAGCCACAACCGCATCATCAAAAATACCAGATTTAGCGGCCTTACGTTTAGAACGAAGTTTCCCAATTTCAGCATCTGTTTCAGCATCGTCAATTTTCTCTAAGATTTCAACATTCTCATAAGGTTCTGCATGGATAGTAATAGCTAGTTCAAATCCTAGTGTTGTTAAATCCCGAATAAGTCGATCAGACATCCAGTTTGGATAGCGGTGCGCATAAAGTACCTTGACCCAACTATCATCTATAATCATGCGTTTTTCTTGAAATTCAATCCTGTTTGGCGCAATAAATGATTTAGTAGATAAACCTGTCAAAGCAATTTCTTTGTAATCGAAATTGACATACGGGTTACCTCGTAGTAACTCAGAAAAGACTTTTAGACGATCCAAACCATTCATATCCCTGAAAATAATATCAGATTCCTGAAATTGAGTTCCTAGGGAAACTCCAATATCTTGTAGGATCAACTGAGCCTGTTTTCGGTCATCCGCTTTGGTTGAAATGGTCACATACTTATGTACCTCGAAGTTGTTAGCGTGTGTCGTAAATCGCTCCTTGATCATCTTATTTAGCTCTTCACGATAGTCGTCAAAACCATCATTTGTTTCTTCAAACAAGATATTCTGCAAGGAGTTATCCGATACTCGACGGTTAATCACTAAGAGTTGATAGTTACTACCCTCATCCAGTGAATTAAGAGCATCCATCGTTGTATCGATGATACTCTCTTTTTCATCTTGTTGAGCTGTCGAGTAAGAAGCATCTCCCAACATAAAGCTACGAGAATATTTCTCACGTGCAACGTGCATCAATCCATCTTCATGTAGAAGTGTGTAATTGATCGTATTTTGCGTCGTAGGTTTCATCTGACGACGCAAGCGCTCAATTCTTTTCTTTTCTGCGTTTTCTAGTTTTTCTCTTTTGCTTTTGAATAAACTCATCTTTCGTATACATTCCTACCTTTCCAAATTCTGTCTCATAGGTTCTTTGTTGGATTCGGAAAAAGAAATTGATTTTTTCTTTAATCCGCATTCTTTTTGTCATGCCTGTACCGTACATTGCACCAGGAACGACAAATAGAGCATCCCACAGATAAATGTACCAATCAGGCAAACCAAAGAAGTATATAGCAATTGTCCCTGAGACAGCTATTATCAAACACACGTATAGAACAATCATTCTACCTGTTAATCCAAATAGAATGGGCTTGTCCTCATTTTCAAATTCTCTTAAAAATTCTGATCCAATTTTTTTCAATTAGTTTCCTCTCATACAAACTCACATCGATTAATTCTAATTTTTCTACACATGGATTACACTCCTAAAAGTTGCTTAGCTTTTCGACTAGTTCCAACAAGTGTAAAGATGTATATAACACCTTTAGCGATTGAAGCAAATGCTGTTCCCCAACTTCCACTAGATCCTGCCGCAACTTTTAACATATCTGTAGTGACTAAACCACTATATACAACAGATACCACAATTAGAATAACTCCTATAAAGGCTGACGCTGCAAAATATTTCAGGAAGTTAATCGTAACAGATCGTAAAGAATCCATCATAAAGAACGCCACCAATAATGGAGCTAAAGCCTTAAGCATATACAAGTCTAAATACCTTAGAAATATGATGATTCCAAGTATTATATTAGCTATGAATTCAGTTAGTCCACCGACGAGACCAAAAATCATTTTTTCAAACCAACCTTTGACAGCACCTTGCGCATATTGATATTTATCAAGTTGTGAAGGTACTACATGAGCAATTACCTTTACAATAATATTAAGTAATTCCAGAATGGCATCGCAAATTTGAGATGAGGCAGAAATCATGATGAAAGCAAATAAATACTTCATCAAGGCCTCTAACCATATCTTTTGGGTTAGCGAACCTCCTCTGGACTTGACCATTTGTGACCATGATGCCATCTCAAACCAGAAAAAAAGACCTAAAAGGATATACCCAATAGGTCTGACTGCATCAGCCATTATGTTTACAGCTTGGTTTGTCGCAGAGCTGTAACTAGAAAGAGAGCTTGTCAGCTCTCTAATATCTAAATTCATAGGCTACTCCTAAAATTTTAGCTGAGACAGTGATGCAACGACTGCAGCCGCAATCCCAGCAGAAGCAACAGCTAAAAATGCACCATTAATCATAGAATCAGACCCATCATCTTGTCTTTGCTTATCTTTATTCTTTCTTCCTTGAATATAATCAACAGCACCATTCCAGATCCAGATAAGACCTGTGATTGTTCCAACTACACCTAGACCAGTAATAATTTTTGTAATAATTTCCATTTTGTTTTACCTCTTTTAATTTCATTTTTTATAACAAAAGGCACTGCAGAGATTTCTACAGTGCCAAACACAATATTATTTTTATAATTCATCAAATTCTTCACGATAAATCGTCCGAACAGTAGCTAATAGAAGAGTAAGTACTATCATAATCGGAATCTCAATATGTGGATAGGGGAGGAAATTAGTTCCACCTGCAGGTATTGGAAATTCATGAACTGCGCCATCAATCCAAGCACGTTGAACAAAACCCATAACATGAATTCCGTACCATCGGAAAAAAGCATCTCCTACCGAAGGAGTAATCCAGTGTAAGATATCAATCAAAAGCCAAAAAGGCAAAAACAGAACTAATCCAACACAACATTTAGATACAATCCAAAGTATGACAACTCCAAACGCTGATTTCACAACATTAATACACCAAAGAACGATATAAAAGGGAGCTGTAAAAATCCTAATGATAGCTACCCATAACCAGGAAAAATCACTCCCTAATTTCATAACTCTACTCCTCCACGATTTACCGTTATTATAGCATAAATCGACAACCTTAACAATATTTTTATATTGTTTTTACATTATATTTTACTACTTTTTATTTAATTTCCTATAGATTATTACAGAGATTCCTAATGCTATTCCAATGATTCCTGTCAAAGTCAAGAAATTGGATAAACTAGTTCCCGTATTAGGTAATACTTTTTCAGCTTGGGTGCCTACTTCGATAATTTCATTTACAGGATCTACTTTTTCAAGACTCGGTTTGTTTTCTTTTACCTCTCCTGTATCTGGGTCAAGATAATAAGTTGTCGTAATTGTTTCTCTACCTTTAACACCAGCTTGAATAATTTTTTCTTCACCTTTCTTTAAATCTTTATTTTCTCGTTTTTCAGTTTTAAATTCTGTTTCCCTAATTTCAACTTTGGGCTTAGTCCCTACTGAAATCACTTCGTCTACAGATTCAGTTTTTTCAACCTTTGGTTCATTTGCGGTTACTTCTCCTGTTTCAGAATTAAAACTATAGGTAATCGTGGTTGTTTCATGACCTTTGCTACCTTTTGTAACAACTGTCTTTTTACCTGCTTCTGACTCTTTGTCTTCAACATATTTTGTTTTATAATCTAGTTCCTTAGTCGCAACAGCTGATTTGCTGCCTCTAGCTACTACTTTATCAACAGCTTCTTTGAGGACTTCCTCTTTTATAGATGGTTCATCTTTCGTTCGAACTCCTTTTTGAGTTACATAGGTTTTAGTAGTTCTTTTAACCCCTACAACACCTTCAGTTACAATTTTTTCCTGTCCAAACTCTAACTCAGGATCCTCTGTATAAACAGTCTTAAAAGCTATATCAGACTCTGCAACATCTACATCTTGCCCCTTTGTACCTTTTGCAATTACTTTATCAACGGCTTTTTTAAGGATTTTCTCTGTGACAGCTGGATCCCCTACACGTTTGCCTGATTGAGTAACATAAGTCTTTGTTATTTCTTTTTGACCTACAGCACCTTCAGTTACAACTTTGGTCTGTCCAATTTCTAACTCAGGATCCTCTGTATAAGTTGTGTTAAAAGAGATGTCTTCTGTTTTCACCTCAACGTCTGATCCTTTAGTTCCTCTAAGAACAATGCGATCAACTTTAGGTTTTGTAATAGTAGTTGAAATAACTTTACCACCTTTTAAAGAAACCAATTGTGAACCTTCACTACCAGCTTGCTTTTCTTTCTCTTGACCAGCAGCCAGCGATGGATCCTCTTCATATTTGGTTTCAAAAGCAATTTTTTCAGGTCTGAGAATATTGATTTTTTCATCTACTTTTTTACCATCTACTGTTACAGAACTGCGAATACTACGTTCTACAGACGGTGTACCAGTAAAGGTATAATTAACAGTATAAGAACCATTATCTAAATCACCTGACCAAGAAACGGTATTATTGGTGATAGTTAGAGGAGTTTTTTGACCATTAGGAGAAACTAATTCTGCTGATGTTAATGTCAAGTCTGCTTCAGGACTAATAGAGACTGTTCCTTTTTGTTTCACAGAAACTTTCTCTTCTTTGATTTCCTCAACAGCTGTTTTAGCAAACTGAGCATTAATTGCTTTTTGTCTTTCTGATTCATTCGTAGAGTCATTAGATATAAAAATATTATTATGACCTGCCGCCTTCATAACTTCAACAGAGTGGCTACCCTCATTTGCATCATAGGTAACTGTATAAAATGTTTTAGCATGATTTTTTGCCCATGTCGCATAATGAATATCTATTGTTTCTGTACTCATCCAGTCATCAGTAAACTGAATTGTTGAAACATAAGAATTCTTTTTTCCGCTATAATTATCATATATTTCTGAAAAATCTTTCCCGATACTATCTTCTGATATATTCCAGCCTTCTTTTCTGAATAAATCTATAAAATCATACCTTTTGATTTGCTTATTTTCTAATAATTTAATAAGATTTTTCTTATTCATCGGCTTTCCAGATGCAATTCCAGTATCTTGAGCTTTATAAGAATCTGAATAGTTTCCACCATAACTAAACAACCAAATTTGATCTTCGTCAGACATTGTTGAAATCAATGACTTCAAATCTGAAAGCATTTTAGTAAAATTATATTCATTCGAAGGTGAAAAATCTAACAAAACCAATAAATCCATCGGCTTTATCTTCTTCTCTGTAGTTCGATTGATTTCTTCTCTAGACTTAGCCGTAAAAGTTAGAGTATTACCATTTACGTTACTATTCTCTTGTGCATAAACCTTTGTGGTCTCTACAAACGGTGTAACAACTTCAACTAAATTCGCAAATCCTAGAACTGTTAGTCCTAGGATTACACTACAACGCTGTTTCCATTTTCTCATAATTTTTTAACCTATTCTTCCTTCTTTTTTCGCATAGATAAAGCTAAAGCGATTGTTCCCATAGTCATTCCAAGAAGAGCTAAATTGTTAGAACGACTCATACCAGTATTAGGCAATTCCACTTTTGAAACTTCTTCTTTTGGTTTCTCGTGTTTCGGTTCTTCTTTCTTTGGTTGTTCTGGTTTGACTTCTTCTGGAGTATGAGTCACAACCATGTTAGATACAACTTCCACACCATTAACCGTATGACGATATGTATTTTCTACTGTTCCTGACTGAATACGTGTCATTTGTAGGTATACTTCTGCTTGAAATACTGAAGTTTCTAAAATTGACTTCAAGAAAGTATTATCAAAGCTAATATCTACTTTACCTTTATCCTTGTCTACTACCTGACTAGTATATTTAGTTAATTCATCACCAGCTTTAAATTTTTGGCCATCACTTGTTTCAAAATCTACAGTCGCAAACACTTGATAAATACCTTGATACTCATCATGTGTTTCATCATAATCATCGCTAAACTTATACTCAAACAACTGCTCCGAACGATCCTTTGGTATCAGGGAACCAACTAATTTATAATTAAATGTTTGATTCATCTTGACCTCTTTTCCATCTAAACTTTCTTTACTTAGATGGTCAATCACCACATCTTTCTTTGGTTCAATCTTCGGAACATTATTGACTACAGTTTCAGTAACATAAGCCATACCAAAATCAATTTGATAGGCTGTATTCTCATACTTACCACCTGTTTGACCCAATTCCTTCTTAACAGTCATTGGATTGGTAATAGTCAGAACTTCTCCAGCTTGCACATAAGTCTTGTAGAACTCCTCTGGATTCTCTGCCTCAAACACTTGGATAGCTCCTTTTGGTTTGAAGTTGCTTGATTTAAGAGCTTCTTGAACTCCAGCAGGTGCTTGATCTAAACTGTCATATTGACTTACTCTCAAACCTTTAACAAGCTGACCTTTAGAATCAGTCACTTGAACACCGTCTTGATTGATGGTAACAGCTTCTTCTGGGTAATCATCAACGATATAGAACCCTTTGCCAATACGATCTTTATCCGCTTCAATTCCCTTGTATTGACTATAATCTGCCGTTACCTTATAGTAGTTGACAGAACCTGCCAAGACCTGTTTCCCATCGATGTTCACACCTGCCTTATTCAAATTCTTCTTGGTTGGTTTCACAGTAGGAACATTATTTACAACTGTATCAGTTTGATAACCGTTACCAAAATCAACTTGATAAGCTGTATTTTCAAATGATTTCCCTGTATTTCGCAGTTCTTCCTTAGTTACCATTGGATTAATAATTGTAACCGATTTCCCTGATTTAATATACTGGTTAAAATAGGATTCTGGATCATCCACTAAAAATACTTGGAAAGCACCTTTGGGCTTAATTTCAGAACTAGCAAGAAAAGCTTTAACCTTATCATTATCAACGGCATCTATAGAATCATACTGATACACCGAGATACCAGAAACTTCTTTTCCTTCATTATCAATATAACGAATATCCGATTGATTAATCGTAACAGCCTCTTCTGGGTAATCATCAATTGCTCCAAATCCTTTTAGAATAGCGGATGGATCTGCCTTTATTCCCTTATACTGATCATAATCCAAGGTAATATGGTAATAATTTGTCGAACCTGCTAGAACTGGTTTACCATCAATGACAACTTTATCCTTATTGTAATTATGTTTAAGAGGTTGAATTAAGTTATTATTCGGATTGTCAGGATCATTCGGTTTACCAGGTGTTGAAACCTGAACAATATTTGAATAGCTTTCGTACTTATTATTAATTTTTAATTGGAAGTTATTCTTATAGGTCGCACCATCATTTATAACTTTTCCTACTAAAATTGGAGCTGGAACCAGCACTTCTTTACTCAAATCCTGATTTAGTTTAGATTTCAAGTTTTCTAAACCTTTAATTCGAACAACATGGCTCGATTCGTCATAAGTTAATTCAAAATCTGAGCTAGCCTTCTTTGAAGCTTCTACATCTAGTACAAAACCTGAAGGCAAGGCATCCACAATCTCAAAGTCTGTAGTAGCTTCACGATTAGCTGGAAGAGGCTTAGTTGTTAATTCCCACTGTACCGTTGAAAGCTTAGGCACATAGCTTTTATCAATAGATTCACCAGAAGGATTTTTTACAAACTTTTCTAGGCCAGGTATTGTCTGTAAGCGTGCATATCTGACCCTTACTGTTGGAGGAGACACTAAAGAGGGGAGTTCTTTTTCCTTTGGCTCCTCAGGTTTAGGTGGGAGTACCTCTTCAGTTTTTCCAGTTGGAGAACTTGGTGGAGTAGTTTCCTTCTCATAGATTGGTTCAGTGATACGCTTGATAGGTGTAATACTTTTCAACTCTGTCCCCTCCCCAAGAATTGTAAAAACAACGTTTTGAGCATTTCCACTCGCATTCTCTGCATCCCATTCAGCAGGAGTTCTTCCCTCTGTCGAAGCAGGAGATGATGTGTGGAGATACGTTAAACTAGAACCATACCCTACTGAAGCAAAGGAACCCTTAGGAATATCTGAGGTATCATTAACACCATTTTCTACTCCCTTCATAACGCGACCATCAAAATCCAAACCTGAACCACTTGGATTAAGAACCATTCCACGACCAGACGAGCCATAACTCAAATTTGAACCTTGACCCCAATCTACATCGGTAATAACTGTTCCAATTAAGAGGGAAACAGGAGTTGTCGTACCTTCAATATAAAAATCAAAAATCAACTCTAAACGTGTATGATTATTATAAACAAAATAAAGACTACCACCATCTCCACTCTTGAGGTAGATATCTGAATCTGTCACAGGAACACCATTTCGAACTTCTCCCTGATAGTCTCCTAAATCCGAAACCATGACTTTTGCCATGATCTTTCTACCATCTGTCAACGTTCCAATGTTATGAATATAAAATGTATCTCCAAATGTTGGAGATTTAATTACATCGTAAGTTCCCGTACTATCCTTACTAACTCGAGTTCCTGTGCCTCCTGTTACATAGGTATCTGCATGATAACCTAAAAAACCACTCAAACTCTCTACTGGTAGATTATCATCTGGTACTATTGTAAAATCATTATAATAGTCTAAGCTCCCGCGACCAGCTGAATTATAACCTCCATAAACTTTGAAACCTGTTTCAGATCCAAATAAAGGCTTACTTGTTTGAATTGCCTCTCGTTCAGCTTTAATAGTTGCTAGCTTCTTTGTATAGTCTGTCAAAGAGCTCTCATAAGCTACTCTCTTGGCTTCATTTCGTTTTCGGATTTCTGCATTTTCTTGATTGATACGATCAATTTCTGCCTGATTAGCCTTCTGATTTTTCCCATTCTCTTCACGGATTTTTGAATTTTCCTGATTGATACGCTCAACTTCAGCTTGATAAAAAACTAAATCCTTTTGATATTGTTCCTTCTTCGCAGCATTTTCATCTTGGATTTTCTTTCGTTCCGCTTGATTCTGTTTCTTATCTTCTATATATTTTTCAGTAGCTTTCTCAATACTATCTGCTTGTGTGCGATAATCGCTTTCGACTTCCTTTTGCTTTTTGTCCAACTCAGAGGCTGTACTTGCGGTTCCTTTATCTACTACAGAATCAAATTCCACCTTCAATCCAGCTTCTTGTGCCTTTTTAACAGTTTCAGCTAAACTGGAATGAGAAAAAGAAATTTCTATCCTTCCTATTTTTTCTTCACTCTTTCCTTGATTTTCAGTAGAAACACTGCTTGGACTCGTCTGGGCATAAGGCGCATTTGTAGCTGGATTTTCAGTTCGTTCATCTGCCATAACTGGGCTTATCATACTTAAAGCTGCTAAACCTAGTATCACTCCACAAGTTCCATAAATTTTTGATTTCCGAATAGATCCATATGTTTTTGTTTCTCTTACTTTGTGCATTCTATCTCCTTATCTAAAATATCTAGCAATATAAAACCTCAAATGTTGGCGCCCGAGGTCTCTTATAATATAAAATCATCTCTTTCCTTTCCAAAAGAAAAAAGCCAGCTTTCACTGACTTTTCTATACAATATTGTAATGAATTTTTTAAGAAATCCACTTACCAGAATAATCTAAACGATAACCACCAATCGTCTCATTTTGTGCCATCTTACCATCTGCTTTCAAATAATACCAAGCACTTCCGTCCTTGAACCATTGATCTCTCAGATAACTTCCATCTGATTTGAGATAGTACCAAGCTTTATAACTGGAATCATATAGCCACTCACTTTGTGCCATTTTTCCATCTGACTTAAGGTAGTAACTTCCTTGCCAGCTATTTTGTGCATAGCTTCCATCTGACTTGAGATAGTACCAAGCTTTATAGCTGGAATCGTATTGCCACTCACTTTGTGCCATTTTTCCATCTGACTTAAGGTAGTAGCTTCCTTGCCAGCTATTTAGTGCATAACTCCCATCTGACTTGAGATAATACCAAGCTTTATAGTTTGTATCATAAATCCATTCATTACGTGCCATCACACCATTTGATTTGAGATAATAGTTTCCCTTCCAACCACTGACAAGAGCTTTCCCTGCATGATCAAAATAATACCAGTAACTTCCATCTTGTTTCCATTGGTCACGCCAATCAGATGTGTTTTCAATCGGTTTAATAGGTTCTGCTTTCTTAGAATTATTTTCTTCTACAGTACTTTTACCTGTCTGGTTCTCCAGCTTACTTTTTAAATCTTGATAAATTTTCTCTTTATTTTTGTAATCAATTTCTAATTTTTTTACAGCCTGATAACGATTTGAAGATCTTGGATCCGTTACTGAAGCTGTACTGAAATTAGATTTCGTTGCTCGATTAATATTTTCCTGAGAAATAGTGATGAAATGAGCAGAGCTTACTGAGGAAAGACTAGAAAATGATAATCCAAAATAATCTTTACTTGATGGATTCCCCCAGTTCAATCCTGCAATTGCTTGAGCATGTGCCCATTCTGTCCCACCGACCATAAATTCAACCATACCATCATAAATAGCCTCTTTCAATTGAGACTTAGTAGCTGTTTTAAAACCAGGTAGACGAGAAGCTAAATTTTCATAATTTTGCCCACCTTTTAGCTCTGATTCTGCATTAGATGTAGGTAATCCATACTCTCTCGCCACACGATTGATTCCAGTTGCATCATGTCCTGAACTTCCTGAGATATTCATTTTATCCCATCCCCAGTTATCTTGAACATATGCTTTCGCCACCTTATCCGCAAAATCAATCGCCGAGCTAGAAACACTGACACTAGGAGTCCCAACCTGAGAACGAACTTGGTTAATTAAATCTTGGGCAAAAAATGACAACTCCTGACGAACAACTAGCGGTAGAGTGTTGACATCAAAATACTCACCTTGATCAACTGAATCTTTTTGGAACTTGTGCTGATTTTTCAATTGAGCACTCTCTGACTCAAGAATATACTGTGCCTTATCACGTTCAGTCTGGCTAATATTAAAATCAGAAAAAGCCGTCTTCAAAGCCTTTATATACTTATCGCTCAGTGTAATCGTATTGCTAGGTGCAGATGATAAAGCATTGTCATAGATACTTTTGGCTTGTTCATATTCTCTCTTAGCTTTAATCAATTCACTTTTTAAATTCTCTACCTGACTACTCGTTGTACTATTCGCATACACAGGTTGACTATTTCCTAACCCAAGCAAAGTTACGCTGGCAGTTGTTGCCAAGATAGTTGTTCTCAATTTCATAATCTTATCTCCTTTTTGTTTAAAAACGTTCTTAAAACATTCATTTTATACTTTTATTTTACCATTTTTAGAGGGTTTTCTCAATTTTTTCTTGATTTTCATTCATCTATCCGCTTAATCAAAGATAGGACATTTAGAACAGTTCAGATTTCCTCTCCTTGATGAAACAGATAGATGAGGCTCTATCTGTTTAATGCTTGGTTGGACGATGATATCCTTTACCAGTCAGCAGTAAACGATTGGTATTTCCTTGTTTAATGCGTCTAGCCACTAGAACATCACCACGTTTGATGGTGCGAATCTCTTTGTAAATTTTTGAATATTCTACAATCATCCAGACCGTTTCTAGTTTACCTGCTAGATATCCGTTTTTAGATACCAAACCATATCTGCTGGTTAATTTGATTTCATCGCCATTATCAAGTCTTGCGGTTGCATTTCCTTGATTTCCTAAGCGTCTAAGGTCAGCTAAAGTGACCTCTGTAACTAATTTTGATTGATTCATCTTGTCTCCTCCTTACTGAATCAAGGCTGATTTACAGCCATGCCGAGGTATAACGTACATACCTGCTGTATTTTTTACACACGGTTTTAAGTCTAGAAACCGCAAACTCCTTCAGCTTAGGCTTTGCCTGCTTTTACGTGGTGGAACAGCACTAGATATCCTTTTCTAGCCTACACACCGCCCTTGTTCTTCTTTTTATGCTTAGTTCCGCTAATCAGGACAGTGGGGGTATTCAGTTGTCAATGTACATCAGCAGTTTACCGACTTGCTGAGGTCAAGGGATTAGCTATAAGACGATTTTTTATAAATCGTCACATTGCTGAGAGGAATGACATAAATGTCCCCATTTTCAAAAGTCTCCTCCGTGTTTTTCTTTGTCTAGCTATTAGTCACCTCTACTGGATGATAAAACTCAACCCATTCTTTCACTGTTTCACGAGAGATACCTTCATCATCAGACACATCTAAAACAGCCTGAATCAAACACTCCAACATTTCTTCCGTCCAATTTCCTCTTGAACAAGCATGCTCACCAAGCCCATTTGGCAACATTCTAAATGTGAAATCAAATCCGCTGAACTCATCCCACAAAGAGTCTCCTCCTTCTTTCTGCATACTTTCACCCCCCATACTGCTCCTGCGCCCTCTTATGAGCATTCAACTTGACTTCTAACTTTCTCTCAGCCATCAAATTCTCAATGGACGTAACCAGATAAGCATACGGACTCTGACAATCTTGAGGAATCCGTTCAATACAATGTAAGACTTCTGAACTAGTTACCCAGCCAGTCTCCAAAAAGCTACCAATTTTCATTTTCTGACGATGGGTCAGATGGTAAGCATTATCCCACGGTAAATGATCAAAGTAGCTATCCGCAATTTCCTGCAAGAGAGAATAGACTTGAGGTTGGATAAATTTCTTCCCACTTGTTTTTTGAGAAGGAGTGTCACAAGTTCTAGCAGTCTGATCCAATTCGTTAGAATTGGAAGCAGGCTTTCTAGAACTATGTCTAGTACTATTATTCTCAGTATGACTCTTCTCAGTCTTAATAGGGTTAAATTTTTTTACTTCCGGAGGTAAAAAAATTTGACTTCCAGAATTCCTTGATTTAACAACCTTTTTTGGAGGTAAAGATTTTTGACTTCCAGAATTGGTTGATTTGACAGGCTTTTCTAAAACAGATTCTTCTTCACTATTTGGACGTTCAATTTCAAACAAGACACAACCTTTGTAATCTAAAGTTTTTACATGATGGTAGATTACAGTTCCTTTGTCACGTCCTTTTTCTACGACTTCAGCATCATAGTGTTCATATTCTTGTAATTCAGCATTCACATTTTGAAGATACAAACGATTCGGACGATTCTTTCCTTGTTTCACTTCACGAAGCAAGCCAAGCTCTTTCAATTCTTTCTTGATTTTCAATACAGTTGGCTTACTGCGATCTAAAATTTCCATTAAGTCCTCAACCGTATAGACAAGAAATACTGAACCATTCTCATCAACATAAGTCAGTTCACCGTTTCTGTAAGAATGAATACTTAACATACATCGATCATAGAGTACTCCATAAGCAATCTTGCCATCATTTGATAATTTCTTGGCATAGACACTCGTCATCTTGATTTTCCCAGTAGGTTTCCCTTCAGCAGAAAACTTTTTCTTAACATTTACCATGAAAATTTGTGGGATTTGATAGAATGTCTGTGTCGCCACTTGATTTACTGTAATATCAGCCATGTTATCACACCCCCATCATCACAGTACCATTTCCCACATAGAACAGAACTCCTTCTCTCTCTAATTCTTCAATCGCCTTAACAGCACGTTTTTTACTCATTCCTGTCTTTTTCATCACTTCGTTAACAGCTGCTTTTTTTGAAAATTGCACAAACATTTCTTTAGTCATTCTACTATCTCCTTTTTCTGTTTCACTAATTTAAGTTCCTTTGAAAAGCAACTTGGACATTCAGATAGACCAAGCTGAAAATCCAAATGGTCAAATAAAAAGTTACATCGCTCACACTCCACTGTGCTTCTAAGTATTGTTTCACCTAACCATTCTCTTTCTACAACATCTAATACATCTCCACATTCAGGACAATGAATAGGTTTGAAAATATCATCTTCTTCCCATTTTTCCTCATAATCACAATCAAAACAAACGATTGTTTCCAACCACATGGATTAACTCCCTTCCAATGTTCCTTCTAATTCGCCAAGTTTTAACTTAAATTCCTTGATTTTCTTTCTCACAAGATCACATTCTGCACTCATCAGTTGTACCTCACTTATCTGTTTGATAATCTCTCTTTCCTTTTTATCAAGTTCTATGTATTCCTGTAGGAGTTTTGACTTTTTTTCACTGATAAAAGAAAGTTTTTTAACAAACTCTGTCAATATTGTTGCGTTTGGTTTATCGACCGTAGAGTTCTCTTCATAACCGAGTAGATATGGGATAGATACTCCTAAATATTCTGATAGTAATTGCGCATTTTTAGCATTCGGACTTCTACTTCCTTGGTTGTAATTTCCAAGTGTAGAGTATCCTATACCAGTTGCCTCACTTATCTCCTTCAGGGATATCTCTTTATCTCTAACCAGTGACTGAAATGGGGTCATCTTTTTGCTTCTATCAATACAAGAATCATCATCAAGTCCTAGTAAATATGAAAGTGTTACACCAAAATATTCTGATAAAATCTGAGCATTTTCTAGACTAAGATTTGTTTTTCCATTTTCGTATTTTCCGTATTGAGACTGGTTAGTATTCAAAACTTTTGCTAAGTCAGCTTGAGTTAGCAATTTTTCTTTTCTTAGATTTTTAAGCCTATTAGACATAACTACTCCTCATATATATTGTGTTATAATAATTTTCGGTAGGTGGTCATGGAGGTGACATGCTAAACAAAAATAATAACCAAACTCATTACGGACATGGAAATCAATACATCGATCAAAGTGTTACAACAAATATATTTTTAACATACGGTGATCCTCAACCTAGTAGCTCATCAGATAATTCAGGTATGTGGATTATCATTTTTCTAGTAATTGCACTATCTCTAGGAAACTTACTTCTAGGTTTTATTCAAGAACATAAACAAGTAATTACTATGACTCAAATCATTCTACTTATCGTTGTCAATTGCTATGTTTATTTCAAATCAAAAGACATGAAACTACTAATCACTGAAATGGTTCCTTCTGTCCTAAGTACTCTAACGACAATATTCTCAGTTAGTAATCAAATCCCAGCTAATTTTCAATCAATATTGGATAAGATGAGTACAAATCCCGATTTATCCTCTTGGAAAACTGCTGTAAATAGTTTTTTCAGTAGCTTAATACCAAAAGCTTTCGAACTTTTATCGGATTATCCTAGCTATAATATAGTTCTTACCGCTTTCTATATCATTTTAGTCCTATCAACCATTCTTAGCCCTTTGTTGATTGGATTTAATGCATTCTTTAGGAAATCTATTAAGAACTCTCTCACTTATGTATTCACTATCGCCTATTGGATTTTTTTCTTTGTTTTAAAAATGATTCAATAACCGTACAGCAATAAATTAAGGCGGTTACAGTTAAACTAATTAGTATTAAGGACAATAAAGTTTGACCTCCACCTACCAACCTAATCATAAATAAAGCGTAACCTAAAAAAGTATACATGGTCACTTTAGTAAATATTTTTACTAATGGTTTCATTTGTTTCCTCCTTAACCTGGTTAGATGCCAGGTTTTTTGATATTAACAAAGTGTAGAATTAAGATATATCATTTATTTTCCTACACATACCCCATCAATTCTGGATTAAACTCTAGAGTCAACCACAGGGATTCATCATAAGTCAGTTGGCTAGTTTGTCCCCATGTTCCATCTCTCGCTCTCCTGGAGTACGGATAAGTGCCAAACTTAATTCTAGGCTTTAGTTCATGAATAACATCATCTTTAATAACTTCCCAAAGTAGACTAGAGGGCTTATAATAATACCCTTTCACAAGCCAAACTCTATTGAGGTCATCGTATGAAGATACCTTTTCTTCAGAATTTCCTTCAGAGACAAGATCAACTATATTTTCATTCTCATTAAGATCTATTACATCGAAAATTTCTAACGAATCAATATCCATAATAATTTCAATATTATCTGACATTTTTCCCCTTTATTTAATTTTGACAACGAAAAAAGAGAACGGATTTTCTCGTTCTCTACATTTATTTATATGCTATCTACATTTCTCAAAACTCTAGACACTTACGTGAGGTTGATGATCTAAATTTATTGTGGTATACTATTTTTGTCATCGGTTACCGATTACGTTCCTTACAGTTCGTGAAAGGAGGTGAAACTAATGAGCCTTATCCCAGAGCTCATTCTTACTATTATGGCAGACGTTATAGCAGGAATTATCCTATATTTCGTGGCTCTATAATATTTGTAGTGGGTAAATCCCCTATAGATATTATGGAGCCTATTTTGTTGTAGAAAAAAAGTTCCATAAGATCTATAATGAAAAGCGACAAAACCATCATTAGAAAGAATCATATGGAACAATTACATTTTATCACAAAATTACTAGACATTAAAGACCCTAATATCCAAATTATGGATGTTGTTAATATGGATACCCACAAAGAAATCATTGCTAAACTAGATTGTGAGGCCCCATCTTGCCCTGAGTGCGGAAGTCAAATGAAGAAATATGATTTTCAAAAACCTTCTAAAATTCCTTATCTTGAAACGACTGGTATGCCTACTAGAATTCTCCTTAGAAAGCGTCGATTCAAGTGCTATCACTGTTCAAAAATGATGGTCGCCGAAACCTCTCTCGTCAAGAAAAATCACCAAATCCCTCGTATTATCAACCAAAAAATTGCGCAAAAATTGATTGAAAAGTCTTCTATGACCGATATTGCTCATCAGCTGGCTATTTCAACTTCAACTGTCATTCGTAAGCTCAATGATTTCCGTTTTAAGTCTGATTTTTCTTACCTCCCTGAGATTATGTCCTGGGACGAGTACGCCTTTACAAAGGGAAAGATGAGCTTTATTGCGCAAGATTTTGACAAGCTCAATATCATCACTGTTCTTGAGGGTAGAACACAAGCTATCATCCGAAATCACTTTCTGCGCTACGATAGAGCCGTTCGTTGTCAGGTGAAAATCATTACTATGGATATGTTTAACCCCTACTATGACTTGGCTAAACAGCTTTTTCCAAACGCTAAAATCGTGTTGGATCGTTTCCATATTGTCCAACACATGAGCCGTGCTATGAGTCGTATGCGTGTCCAAATCATGAATCAGTTTCATCGAAAATCCCATGAATACAAGGCTATCAAACGCTACTGGAAACTCATCCAACAAGATAGTCGGAAACTCAGCTATAAACGTTTTTATCGCCCTACTTTTCGCATGCACTTGACGAATAAAGAAATTCTAGACAAGCTTTTGAGCTATTCAGAAGACTTGAAACATCACTACCATCTCTATCAACTCTTGCTTTTTCACTTTCAGAATAAGGAACCGGATAAATTTTTCGGGCTCATTGAGGACAATCTAAAGCAGGTTCATCCTCTTTTTCAGACTGTCTTTAAAACCTTCCTCAAGGATAAAGAGAAAATTGCCAACGCCCTTCAACTACCCTATTCCAACGCCAAACTGGAAGCCACCAATAATCTCATCAAACTTATCAAGCGCAATGCCTTTGGATTTCGGAACTTTGAAAACTTCAAAAAACGGATTTTTATCGCTCTGAATATCAAAAAAGAAAGGACGAAATTTGTCCTTTCTCGAGCTTAGCTTTTCTTCAACCCACTACAGTTGACAAAGAGCCTATTTCGTTTGCAAATGGCTAGATGGTAAGAAGTAGACCGAGTGACTAGCCTATCAACACCCGTTAAATCGCTAAGATACGTCAAAAAAGCCCTTAACTATGGCAGTAGTTAGGGGCTTTGGTGTTCTAATGAACCTTATCCATTAACTATATTCTAGCATATAAGCCCAGATATTTCAAGAGTTTTATTTATTTTTTAAAGTTCTATAGTAGATTGAATCTGGAATAATACGTCACGACTTCTAAAATATTGCTAAAAATTGATTTGACTTTCCTAATAGATTTATTCAAATCTTATTTCATTTCTCTATAAAAAGTCTATAATGAAGTTAGCCATCTAATATCTAAAAACCGACTAGCTCTTATGAACTAGTCGATTTCTCATCAATGCGCCAACATTTCTTGGGCGATTTCTTGTCCAGATAGGTTATCTGGGTAGTAGGTTGGCCAGTTATCCATTTCTTCAAAGAGGGCTTCTTGGCTTGTTCCTCCAAAGAAAATATGGAAATGTTCTGCCTTAACTGGGGCGATATTGTGGTCACTAAACTGAACATACTTGAACTGTCCAGCGTCCGCATCTGTCGCTTCAAAAAGGAAGCGCACGCCACGATTGCCTTTCTTGTAAGTTAAGATTTTCTTACCAACATACTTGTAAGTATATTTCTTACTTTGTCCACCTTGAACAAATTCCATAGTATTATCAGTAATGTTGATCTTAGTGACATCTGTCTGATAGCCTTTTGTATAGTAGGCCTTGTACTCAGCCTGAGTCATCTTACCAGTCAACTTAGCCTTGTAGTCAAAGACTTGATCAAACGTGCCATCTTCAAGGAAAGGATAAACTGATTGCCAGTTACCTGCATAGTCACTCAAGGTGCGGTCCTTGACGTCTGCATCCTCAAAGTAACCATTTTGGACTGTCTTCGTATCTTCTTCCTTTTCAGGCTCAATTGCTGGGCCTTCTTGGTCTGTTGTTTGTTTCAAAGCTTTGAGGTTTTTCTCCATGATAGAGATATAATTTTCTCCCGCCTTGGTGTCCTCTTCTGTCAGACTTTCTAAAGGATTAAGGACATCAGTTTTGACACCTGCTTCTTTTGAAAGTGTATTAGCAAGAGCTTGTGAGGCATTTTCTTCAAAGTAGATATAGGCGATTTTATTTTTCTTGACGTACTCTGTCAATTCTGCCAAACGTGCAGCTGATGGTTCTGCATCTGGAGAGAGACCTGAGATTGCGACTTGTTTGAGTCCATAGTCCAAGGCCAGATAGTTAAAGGCTGCGTGTTGCGTTACAAAGCTCTTTTGTTTGGCTTGAGACAAACCTTCTGCATAAGCCTTATCCAAGGCTTGCAATTTTTCGATATAGGCAGATGCGTTCTTTTCAAAGGTCTCTTTTTTATCAGGATAATCTGCTGATAAACTGTCGCGGATGTGCTCTACAAGTTTAATGGCACGAACTGGTGATAACCAAACATGGGGGTCAAACTCATGGTGATGACCTTCTTCTCCATGGTCATGGTCTCCCTCTTCTTCCTCACCACCTGGCAAGAGCAACATATCGCCTGTCGCCTTGATGGTTTTCACCTTTTTCTTATCCAAGGTATCTAGCAATTTAGGGACCCACGTTTCCATGTTTTCATTTTCATAAACGAAGGTGTCTGCGTCTTGGATTTTAGCAACCGCCTTGGCAGACGGTTCATATTCATGGGGTTCTGTCCCAGCACCGATGAGGAGTTCTACATTAGCAGTATCTCCTGCGACTTGCTTGGTAAATTCATAGACAGGATAAAAGGTTGTCACGATATTGAGTTTGCCATCTGCCTGTTTTTGATGGGAACAAGCCACTAAAAACAAGGCACATAGACTGGCTAGTAATAAGCTAATTTTTTTCATCTTAGTCTCCTATTTGATAAAACGTCTTACTAAACTAATTAGCAAGAAAACAGTTACAAAAATAATAGTAATACTTGCACTTGCAGGTGTTTCTGCATAGTAGGAAATGTAAAGTCCTGCTACCATTCCCAAAAATCCAATAGCACTGGCAAGCAACATAACCGATTTAAAGTTTTTCCCCAGACGCAGGGCAATACTCGCTGGCAAGACCATAATGGTCGATACCAGAAGAGCTCCCGCAGCAGGAATCATAAGGGCAATGGCCACCCCCGTCACCATGTTAAAAAGAATAGACATGGTACGAACGGGCAAGCCATCCACAAAGGCCGTATCCTCATCAAAGGTCAAGATATACATAGGACGAAGGAAGAGGAAGGTCAAAATCAAAACAACTGCCGCAATGACAAAGAGGGAAATAACCTGCTCTTCGCTGATAGTCACAATTGAACCAAAAAGATACTGGTCCAAACTCATAGAACTTGAGCTTTTACCCTTGCTCATGACAATCAGAGAAACAGCCAGACCCGTTGACATGAGGATTGCTGTCCCGATTTCCATAAAGCTCTTATAAACCGTACGGAGATACTCCAGAAAGACAGCCGCAATCAAGACAATAGCAATCGTAGAAACAGTCGGAGAAATCCCCAGAACCAGACCAAAGGCTACACCTGAAAGCGAGACGTGGCTGAGGGTATCACTCATCAAACTCTGACGACGCAAGATAAGGAAGGTTCCAAGAACTGGCGAGAAAAGACTCATAGCAATAACCGCCAGAAAGGCGCGTTGCATAAAGTCATAAGATAATAAACTAAGCATGGCCCACCTCCTGGTCATTCTCATGAACGTTGAAACAACGCCATGGCGAGTCTTGGTTACGGACTAGATGAATATTGCGGTCCGCATAATCCTTAACTTCTTCAGGATCATGGGTAATCATCAAAACAGCCTTGCCATGATGATGGGCGCTGTGGTGCATGAGTTCGTAAAATTCATTTTTACTTCCTGCATCCATCCCCGTTGTCGGCTCATCTAGGATAAACACATCAGGGTCAGAAGCAAACATACGCGCAATCACCGCTCTCTGTTTTTGCCCCCCAGAGAGAGACCCCAAGCGTTTGTCTCGGTGTTCCCACATGCCAACTGAATCCAGACTGGCCTTGATATGCTCCTCATCATGAGCATTCAAGCGACGGAACCAACCCTTTCGCGGATAGCGACCCGACTTGACAAATTCATAAACCGTACTTGGAAAACCCGCATTAAAACTAGCAATCTGTTGAGGAAGGTAAGCTATTCTCAATTTCTTACCCTGGGCATTTGTCTTTGAAATGGTCACCTTACCAATGCGTGGTTGGAGGATTCCAAGACTGGCCTTGATCAGTGTCGTCTTAGCAGCCCCATTTTCCCCTGTCAAGGTAACAAATTCCCCACTATCAACACTATAATTGATATGTTCAAGAACGGGCTCCTTATCATAATAGAAGGATAAATCCTCTACCGTAATGTATCTCATTATTTGATTTCTCCTACTAAAGCAGTCAAAAACCGCTGGATCACTTTTTGTTCATTTGGAGTAAACTGAGTCGCCACTTGTTCATAGGTTAAAAGTGTGTGCTCATGGTGATGGTGGTGCTCCTCAGCAATTGGACGAGCCAAATCAGTCAACTGATAAAAAATCACACGCGCATCCTTAGGATCTTTAGATGTTTCCAACATCCCTTCCTTGACCAAAGACTTAATGGCCTTGGTAACTGCCGCCTGACTGACATTGAGGCGACGCGCCAATTCTGAATTTGTTAAAGATTCCTCCGACAAGAGCATAAGAATGTGCTCCTGGGTATTAGTCAGGGCCACCTCGCTAGTGCAATGACCTATTAGGATTTCATGTTGGTTTTCCGCCTGCAAAATTACCTCATTCAAAAAGGCATCAATATCCTTCGCTAGCTGTCTCATATCTGACTCCTTTCCTTCTGGACTTTTCTTTTTTAAGACAAAAATACTATTCTGTAGAATTTTATTTACCAGTTAATTATATCACAAGCAAAAAAAGAGTCAAGAAAAAACGTAAAAATCGGCTTTATTCTTGAACTCTTCTATATTATCTATTGAAATTCTTTGACATCTCCATCATAAGTCGCCCAATCTTTGCTGAAAAAGCGCTCATTCAGATGGTAAGTCGGAGCTGGTGTGGGATTGGATAGGAAAGGATCAACTGCCTTGTCAAAAGCCAACCAACCCAACCAACCAAGGTGAATGGTGTCCTTCATAAAGAAAGGCTCCCCGCCGTCCTTAGAAAAATCTGCTATATTGGTAAACCCTTGACTTTCTAACTGGTAGCGAATCTTCTGCACCGTTTGTTGGTACATTTCCTCTCGTAGACCAGCATAGTCCATCCATTTTTTATTAACAGGTGGAATGATAAAAATCGGGTTTACCTTGGATTTAGAAAACTGTGTTAAAACCAACTGCAAGTCATTATACTCTGGCGACTTGAGATAGGTAAAGCTTTTCTGAGAATCCTTTAATTTCTTCAAATCCTTCTTGATCTGCTTATTATAGAAATCATTCTCCATTCCCAGATCATTATTGGAAGTATTTTTTTCAGCATCTGCTTTGACAACATCTTCTATTGCTTGATAAGAAAACTGGTCTGGCAAGGTATTTAAATACTTAGCTACATGCTTCTCGTAGTTGATATAGCCTCTAACCGAAAACTGACCAAAAAAGGAAGCTTGGCGCTCATTAAAACGAGCCAATAATTCAATCATTTCATTGTCTGCCGTCGATAATTCTTCTTTGCTTGCCAACTTCTGAACCAGATCCTTCATAGCTACGTTTGGAAACTGCTGCAGCAAGCGAGTCGCTGCATATTGACTAGCCTGATCTCCAGATTGATGTTCCAGAAAACTGGTCAACTGGTCTCCATTAAAATACTGCTGAAAGGCTGCTGGCTCATAGCCATTTTTACTGAACCACTGGGGTGAGATAACATACACAACTTGTTTATTCTCTAGCTGTGGCAACATCTGTTGCATTCCAAAATACTGGTTAAGCGATGCAGCTCCCCTCTGTCCTAAAAGATACGGACGGTAGGAGCGATTATACTTCTCAGCCAAGACTGCAGGATGAGCACCGTCAAAACGAAGCCATTCACTAGAGCCAAAGAAGGGAACAAAACGTATGTTCGGATCAGATAGTGCTCTGACCTTTTGACTTCGCTCCTTAAAACTATCGATAGTAGTAGCCACTGCTGAACGCTTTTCAGCTCCTAGATTATGACGCATCTCAGTAGGATAAAAGAAAATGAGCAGAAAAACCAACAAACTAGCTATCAAGACCGGTCCGAAGATCATCCATAAGCGTTTAAGCATTTTGTAGCTCCACAATACCAGCTATGATTTTATTAGCTGTATTCCAGTCGTCGCGACCAAACTCTGTTACAGGGACACGAATGTCAAAACGGTTTTCAATCTCCACAATCAACTCAACCGTTCCCATACTATCCAAGACACCTGCGTCAAAAAGATCTTCATCCATCATGTCAGAAACATCTTCCATAAACAACTCATCAATAATTTTGATAACTTCTGATTTGATATCCATATTTTATTTCCTTTATTTTTTAAACCATAGATCATTCAAAAATCCAGAAAAGATTAAGAATGACAGCATGACGACATGGAAGGTGACAACCATGCCAAGCAACTGAATCCAGCGATTCTCAGGCAGAGCAGCTTTCCCTGCTTTTTTCCGCTCCTTATTGAGCGTTTTTTTCTTGCGAACCCAAGCGTCATTGATGACCAAGCCTAATCCATGAAAGAGTCCATAGGCGATATAGTACCAGGTCACTCCATGCCAAAATCCCATAATCAGCATATTTACAATGTAGGCCACACTTGAGGTTACATTGCGATTTTTAAAGACCTTCTTTCTGGTCAACACCATGACCATTCGCATAAAGACAAAGTCACGGAACCAGAAAGAAAGGCTCATGTGCCAGCGATTCCAAAACTCCTTCAAATCCCTTGATAAAAAGGGCTTGTTAAAGTTGATAGGGCTACGGATTCCCATCAAATTTGAAATGGCTAAGGCAAACATAGAATAACCTGCAAAGTCAAAGAAAAGTTCCAGACCAAAGGTATACATGACTGCCAAGGCATAGGGGTTAAAGAAGCCACCTGACTGCAAGGCTAAATTCTTCAAAGGAGGGAGTAAGGTCTCTCCTAAAACATGAGCTAGGATAAACTTGTACAAAAAGCCCCACATGATATAGCGAACAGATTCATCCAGCATATCCATCAACTCATCTCGCTCAGGAATGGTCTGATAATTTTCATTAAATCGCTTAAAGCGATCGATTGGACCACTTGAAAAGGTCGGCATGAAGAGAAGGAAACGAAGGAATTCCCAGAGGGTAAAATCCTTAATCACTCCATCTCTCAGCTCGATGATAATCCCAACCGAACGAAATGTCAGGTAAGAAATTCCCAAAAATCCAAGCAAAGACTGCGTTCCATTGATAGCTGGCTGCACCTTGACAAAGATAATCGGAAGGAGGGACAGAAAACTAACTAAGTAGAAGACCCACTTGCCATCCTTGCTTTTTCGATAATGCTTGTAGAAAAGCAGGAGCAATATTTCCCAGCAAAGGTAAATACCCAAGGCAGCCAACTGATTGGTCTTCCCACCTACCAACATGGTGACAATAAAGAAGAGACTTACCAGCACTTCGTACCAGGCAAAGCGTTTCTTGAAAAAGAGACCGATAAAGATGGGCAAGGTTGCAGCAATCACATAGACAAAATACTGAGGATTGCCGTATGGCTCTAAATGAGGAAGCTGTTGAAAGAACTCCATCATCTCTTATTCACCTCGTTAATCAATCCTTTAATGTCAATCTTTCCATTTGGAGTCAGTGGCAAACTGTCTTGATAAAGGAATTTAGACGGCATCATGTAGGACATCATGATGTCTGTCAAATCTTCCTTAATGGCCTTGGTAATATCGATATCACGCTCAAACTGCTCACGCACACCATCTTTTAAAATGACATAGGCCAATAGATTTTGCACCTTGTGGTCTTTATTATAACGTGGGACAGCGACAGCAGAATCGATAAAGCGAGACTTGTTGAGGTTTTGAGAGACATCTTCTAACTCAATGCGGTAACCGTTGAACTTAATTTGGAAGTCCATGCGTCCGCCGTAGAGAAGTAAGCCTTCATCTGTCATAGTTCCCACATCTCCTGTATGGTAGGCTGGTAGACCTTCAAATTCAAAGAAGGCTTCCGCTGTTTTTTCAGGATTGTTCATATAGCCTTTTGAAACGGCTGGTCCAGAAACAATGATTTCTCCCTGTTCGCCATTTGGCAATTTATTGCCTTCCTCGTCAATGATAAAGGTTGGAGAATCAGCCTTGGTATAGCCGATTGGTAGGCGTTTGAGAGTCGCCAACATCTCGTCTGTCACAGCAACAGCTGACAGAGCCACTGTCGCTTCTGTTGGACCATAGGCATTGATAATACGGGCATTTGGGAAACGCTCGCGTAGTTTTTGAGCCGTTTTAACCGTCAATTCTTCGCCATCAAAGTAAAAATGAGTGATACCAGGCATTTTCTCACTGTTGAAGTCTTCAGACAACATGGCCATATCCGCAAAAGAAGGGGTTGATGTCCAGATAGCAATCGGCAATGAAAAGATGGTCGCAAAGAGTTGCTTAAAGTCCTGAGTAATGGCAGATGGAAGAGCAAAAAGCGTACCACCAAGTGCCAAGGTCGGTGCCCAGTACATGACAGACAGGTCAAAAGAATAAGGTGGCTGAGCCAGCATTTGCGGACGACTTGGCGTCGCAAATTCCTTGTCCGTAATCATCCAATTGGTAAAGCTGAGGAGGTTATCATGGGAAATCTGCACTCCCTTTGGCTTACCAGTCGTACCAGAAGTAAAGATGATATAGTAATTATCATCGCCCTTGACTGGATGCGTGATTTCATAGTTATTCCCTTGAGCAAAGGCTTCTTGAACCTGAGCTAGATTCATCATCGGTGTAGAAACCTGCTCCACTGGAAAGTCTGAAATGGCAATAATCAAACTTGGCTCCGCTACTTCTAAAATAGCCGAAACTCGCTCCAAGGCCGAATGACTGTCAATGGGAATGTAGGCATGTCCTGACTTAGTCAAGGCTACAAAAGTTGCCAACATTTCATATTCTTGGCCACCAAAAACGACCACAGGAGACTTCTCAGGCAAGCCTAGTTGGTCAATGGCTGCAGCTAAACTATCCGAATCAGCCTTCAAATCGCCATAAGTGTGTTCCTGCCCCAAAACATTATAAACAGGATAGCTAGGCTGTGTCTGAGCAAAATGCTCAATGGTTTCAATCATATCTGCTATTGGTTTATTTGACACAATAGGGATTCTCCTTCAAGTTAAAATTCATTATAGATAAAGCTTCCTTGACCCTGACCAAGATAGCTAAAGAAGTAAAGCAGCCCTAGAAAGATAAGAAAATACAAGGCTGTCCGACCAAGAAAGAGGTACAATTCTTTTCTCTGTTTCATAAAGAAAAACCATTCATTTCTGTAATTTTTCGCTAAAATAAGAGTGATTCTTACTAGCTTATTTTTCTACCATTGTACCACTTTATATAGTATTTTTTCAATTGTTTACCGTATGTTTTCACTAGATTTCAGCTTATTTTAAGGATTATGCGGTTTTTCTATGTCTATTTCAAAAGAAAAAAGCCTGAGATTTCCATCTCAAGCTCTATCATCATAATTGTTTTCTAATACTCAATGAAAATCAAAGAGCAAACTAGGAAGCTAGCCGCAAGCTGTACTTGAGTACGGTAAGGCGACGCTGACGTGGTTTGAATTTGATTTTCGAAGAGTATAAACTAGAAAAGTGAGAATACAAGCACTGCCAAGGCTGCACCGATAACAGGTCCCACAACAGGAATCCAAGCATAAGACCAGTCTCCGTCTCCCTTGTTTGAAATTGGAAGGATACTGTGCATGATACGAGGTCCAAGGTCACGAGCTGGGTTCAAGGCATAACCTGTTGTCCCACCTAGTGATAGACCGATACCGACAATCAAAGTTCCCACTGCAAAGGTTCCGATACCTGCCTGAAAATCGTAAAGACCCAAAGCAAAAATTGTCAAGACCAATACAAAAGTTCCAAGGATTTCGCTGATCAAGTTAGAAACTGTATCCTTGATGGCTGGCCCGGTACTGAAGGTGGCTAGGATATTGCCTGCATTTTCTTCTACCTCATAATGCGGTTTGAATTGCAACCAAACCAAAATCTGACCGAGCATGGCCCCTGCGAACTGAGCTAGGATATAAGGGAAAACGGAAGCCCAAGGCAAACCACCTTTTAAGGCTACACCAATGGTCACAGCTGGGTTTAAATGAGCCGGACTGAGTTTTCCAGATACAAATACTGCAACCGCAACTGCAATCCCCCAACCCATGGTAATCACAATCCAACCTGCATTGTTGCTCTTGGTTTTAGGAAGAACCACACCTGCAACAACACCATTTCCTAGAAGAATCAGGATTAAAGTCCCCAAAAATTCTCCAAATAATTCATTCATCATCTTTCTGTCTCCATTAAAAAGAAGGAGAGGGTAGACTAGGAGTCCTGCCCTCCACCTCTTTTATTTTTTCTTAATTTTTTAATTCTGCTAAATCGTTGTTAGCGAGGGCTGCTTCGACATCCGCACGGTAAGTTGCTTTCTCATCTTCTGTCCAATCATAGAATTGTCCCATTTCATCCAAAACTGGCTCAACGATGCTATCCAAACTATCACGCATAAAGAGCATGTGGTTGGTACGACGAAGAAGGAAGTCAACTGGGCTAAGTGCCAACTCATTGCGCATTGCATAATGAAGAGACAAGGTGTCCGCCAAGCTGAGTCCTGGCGCTTGTTCCAAGCTGTGAGCAAGGGCAAAGACTTTCGGTGCATTTGAACCGTAAAGATTTGCTAGGTAATGAGCTTCCTTGCTATCCAAACCACGTGACACTCCAAGTTGAGCAAAGGCTTCGATTTCTGAGTCCACATTTGCTGGGTTCAATTCCCCACCTGAAACAGGGTAAGTCTTAGAATTGATGAGTTTAAAGCTACGGTCAAATTCTGCTTTGAGGATGTCAACCACGCGCTCCATAGCTCCTTCAGCCATCTTACGGTAATCTGTGATTTTACCACCAGCAAGAGTCAAAAGACCATTATCATCACGGTCCAAGCTAGAACCACGAGAAACTGCAGATGGGTCCAAATGTTTCTCAGATGTGCTGCTTTCAAGCTTGCTAACAGCAGACTCAACATCTTCACGTGTTTTTTCTTTAGAGAGATAAGATTCAACAGTCGCAATCAAGTTGTTAAAGCTTTCATCACTGATTGTACCGTTATTTCCTCCATTGTAGTCAGAAGCGCTATTGCCTGCAATCAATGGACGAAGACCTGCCCAGCTGCTTTCGATATCATCAATGGTGATGTTGGCTTCTGGGAAGCGGTTGTTGACAATGCCAAGTAGGTAATCTACATCTTCTTGAGTTACTTTTGGATGTTCTAAATCCCCTGTGTAGTCTGTATCCGTTGTACCAAAGTAAGTCTTGTTTTCACGTGGGAGAACAAAGACCATACGACCGTCACCCAAACCTGTGTCAAAGTAAACTGGCTGTGAAACCTTGATCTTGCTTGAATCCACGACTAGGTGAACTCCCTTAGTTGGACGCATTTGTGAGAATTGGGTTCCCTTATTAGACAAATTACGCACCTTGTCACTCCAAGGACCTGTTGTGTTAATCACCAGACGGGCCTTGATTTCAAAGACTTGGTCTGTCAACAAATCACGAGCTACAACACCTGTAATCTTGCCACTTTCGTCAAAGAGGAAGCCTTCTGCCTTCACGTGGTTGGCAATGAGGGCACCGTCTTGGTTGGCACGTTTGATGTTTTCAATCACGAGACGCGCATCGTTGTTACGGAAGTCAAGATAAACTCCACCTCCTACCAAGCCTTCTTTCTTCAAGTTTGGCTGGCGTTCCAAGACTTGATCCTTGCTCAAAACCTTGTTTGCAGCTGGCGTGTTGTTAACTCCTGCCAAGAGGTCGTACAAGTCCATGGCTACTTTAAGACGGAAGAGGCTGAAGGTTGCTCCATCTTCATCGTAAACTGGTAAGAGCATTGGGTCCGGTTTTGGAATGTGTGGGGCAATTTGTTGAACCACTGCACGTTCAGAAACTGTATCTGAGACCACTTCTACGTCAAATTGCTTAAGGTAACGAAGTCCTCCGTGAACCAATTTAGTTGAACGGCTAGATGTCCCTTCTGCGAAGTCCTGCATTTCAATCAAACCAGTCTCAAGACCACTGGCTGCCGCCTGCAAGGCTACACCAGCCCCTGTGATTCCTCCCCCAATAATCAAGAGGTCCAGGGTGCGTTCCTGCATTTTTTTAATTGATAATTCACGTGTTTTCTTTGAAAATTCCATATTTACACACTTTCTAACTGAGTCGCTTTATTCTGCCAGTATTAGTCGTCTACTTCCGCAAAGACTTGCGTTGCTTTCACAGCCTTCTTCCAGCCCTTGTAGAGTTGTTCCTTGCGCGATTCGTTCATCGATGGCTCAAAAAGTTCTCCTGTCTCGTTCAAGAGTTTCAACTCATCCAAGTCTTTCCAGTAACCTACTGACAAACCTGCTAGGAAGGCCGCACCTAGAGCTGTTGTTTCCAAGTTTTTGGCACGTGCGATATCGATTCCCAAAATGTCAGCTTGGAACTGCATGAGGAAGTTGTTCATAGCTGCACCACCATCCACCTTCAAGACTTGGATAGCTGTCTGAGCATCCACTTGCATGGTGTCGATGATGTCACGCACTTGATAAGCGATAGATTGAAGAGTTGCCTTGATAAAGTCTTCCTTACTTGTTCCACGAGTCAAACCAAAGACAGAGCCGCGAGCATTTTGGTTCCAGTATGGTGCTCCTAGTCCTGTAAAGGCTGGAACTACATAAACTTCATCATCATTGTGAGAATCACGAGCGTATTTTTCAGATTCTGGTGAATTTTCAACCATGCGAAGTCCATCACGAAGCCATTGAATGGCACTTCCTGCGATGAAGATAGAACCTTCCAAGGCATAGTAAACCTTGCCGTTGATTCCGTAACCAATGGTTGTCAAAAGATTGTTCTCAGACAACTGCATCTCTTCCCCAGTATTCATGATGATGAAAGAACCTGTTCCATAAGTATTTTTAACCATACCAGGTTCAAAGGCCAACTGTCCAAAGAGGGCTGCTTGTTGGTCCCCAGCCATACCTGAGATTGGCACTTCTCCACCGTAGAAATGAAATGGCGCTGTCTTACCGTAGATTTCAGAGTTAGAACGAACTTCCGGAAGCATAGCCTTAGGAATGTTGAGAATTTCCAAAATCTCATCATCCCATTTGAGTTCTTTAATGTTATAAAGCATGGTACGGGCTGCATTTGAGTAGTCGGTCACGTGAGCCGCACCGTCAGTCAATTTCCAAACCAACCAAGTATCAATGGTACCAAAGAGCAATTCCCCTTTTTCTGCTCGCTCTTGAGCTCCTTCTACATGGTCTAAAATCCAACGAACCTTGGTAGCAGAGAAGTAAGCATCGATGATCAAACCAGTCTTTTCATGGAATTTTTCCACATAACCTTGACTTTTTAGTTGTTCAGCCAAAGGAGCTGTCTGGCGTGACTGCCAAACGATAGCATTGTAGATAGGAAGTCCTGTTTTCTTATCCCAGACGACAGTTGTTTCACGCTGGTTGGTAATCCCGATTGCTTCGATTTGATTTGGCTTGACACCACTTTCGATGAAAGCACCCGCAATAACAGACTGGACGGAATTCCAAATTTCATTGGCATTGTGCTCTACCCAACCTGCCTGAGGGAAAATCTGAGTAAACTCTTTTTGGCTAGAGCTGACCTTTTCTCCTTTTTTATTAAAAATGATGGCACGAGAACTTGTAGTTCCCTGGTCAATGGCCATAATGTATTTTTCTTGTGACATGTTCTGTCCTCCTGATAATGATCTTGAGGATGTCTCCTCTTTACACTAACTAGTATACAAAATAAAGCGCTTTCTTGTTTATCAACTTTTTTTAATTTTTAAAAAAATGTGAGGAGATTGTGTAAATTTCACAAAAAAGACCTGGAACAACCAAGCCTTTTAAGTGAATAATATCTGACGAATCCCTGCCAAATCTTCCATATCCAAGTCGTTTTTTAAATAATAGACTGGTGTCTGTTCCTTCTTATGAATCGGGTTATTGGTAACCAGCAAATCATAATGCCGAGTTCGGTCATAGGCTTCAATGGTAATAAAACGATTGTATTCCAAATACCGTTTCAAAATGGCTGCCATCCTTGAAAAGACAAGAAAACCTGATGTCAAATCCAGACCAATCCGCATATGCTGGCCACCATTTTCAGCCATATATTCGATCAACTGCAGCCATTCCCAGAGAATCTTCTTATCCAAATCCGTACCTTGCTGAAAGGCCGGTAGAGCATGAAAAATCTCCTCTGCCGTTCCCCTAAAATCATGTTCCATCAGCAAATAAGGATGACGATTCTCTAACTGATACTTGTAGCGGTCCTGTAAAATATAGCCCTTATAGAGATAGACTTGAGCACAAAGCTGACTGAGTTCATAGGTGACATGGTCCTCTGTATAATCCCCCAGCAACTCCTCTTTCTTCATTTCTTGAATCAATTGCGTCAGCAAATCTACCAACTGCCCTCCAAAACCAAGTATGTACTCCATAGTATGAAGAGGAAGAATCCGATGGGATAGGAGGAAAGAGAAGAAAATCATCATCTCCCCATCTTCAGTCCCTAGAGGAAGGTGTTGCCCAGCAAAAAAGGACGGAGCCTTTCTCAGCAAACGAAGGTAGAAAATATTGTCAAAATACCCTCGCATTTTCTCTTCTATGACTTGAAACTGACAGGCATTGACCCGAAGACGTTGCTGACTGATATGAGCCCAGAGAACCAAGTCCAATTTCTGCCCCGAAGACAAACTTGCACCGCAGATTTCTTCTAAACTGGCAATTTCCTGCTTTCTCTCTGGTTTCTGCATGTGACCTTCCCACTCCTGACTCGACCAGACCTTGCGGAAAAGACAGAAATAGAAATAGCGAATCTGATGCTCTGGGCCTCGCCACCGTCCATTTTGGATGTATAAATCAAATTCTGACAAAATCTGATTTAAGCTAGCTAAGTGACGGCCAAGCGTCGCCCCACTAATCATCAATTCTTGAGCCAGCTGATGGGCTAAAAACTGTTGGTGGTAGAGAAGATAAACAAGAATCTGGTATTTAACAGCATTCTCCAAAAACAAGCTCCGAATATCTCTCCCCTTGGTAGCTGGACCGATAGACAGACGCAGATTTTCATCTTCTAAGTGAATAGTCAGCTCTAAGCCACTATCCAAAGCCTTATCATTGAGCAGGGTGACATATTTGGTTAGGGTTGCTTTTGAAAATCCTGTTTCCTCCATTACAGCCTTGACGGTCGTCTGAGACTCTTGTAATAGAAAGGAAAGAATTGAAAATTGGCCAGATTCAGCCTTTTCCATCAAGTCTCCTAAATACATTTGTTACCCCTTTCATTTTCTACCTTAAGCATAGCATAAATCTTACAAATGCTGAAATAATCTGTTTCTCTTTTTATTTTCCTGCTGATTTCATGGTCCATTATCCTGAAAATCAGCAAACACACGGCTCCCTCTTTGGGCATTTTTATGCTAAAATAGTAGCTATGGATAAAATTATTAAAACTATATCAGAAAGTGGCGCCTTTCGTGCTTTTGTCCTTGATAGCACTGAAACCGTCCGCACTGCTCAAGAAAAACACCAAACCCAAGCTAGCTCAACTGTAGCGCTTGGTCGAACTCTTATAGCTAGCCAGATTCTCGCAGCCAATGAAAAAGGAAATACTAAACTAACAGTGAAGGTACTGGGATCTAGCTCTCTAGGTGCCATTATCACGGTCGCTGATACCAAGGGGAACGTCAAAGGCTATGTTCAAAATCCTGGTGTTGACATCAAAAAGACTGCAACTGGTGAAGTTCTAGTCGGACCTTTTGTTGGAAATGGTCAATTTCTCGTTATCACAGACTACGGTACGGGAAATCCTTACAACTCTATGACTCCCCTCATTTCTGGGGAAATCGGTGAAGACCTTGCCTTTTACCTGACTGAAAGCCAACAAACGCCTTCAGCAATCGGCCTCAATGTCCTTTTAGACGAAGAAGACAAGGTCAAGGTTGCTGGTGGTTTCCTAGTTCAAGTCTTGCCGGGAGCCAAGGAAGAAGAGATTGCTCGCTTTGAAAAACGCATCCAAGCAATGCCAGCTATCTCAACGCTTCTCGAAAGTGAAGACCATATCGAAGCCCTTCTCAAGGCTATCTACGGGGACGAGACCTACAAGCGTCTTTCTGAAGAAGAAATCCGTTTCCAATGTGACTGTAGCCATGAGCGCTTTATGAACGCTCTTGCTAGCCTTCCAAGCTCAGACTTACAGGAAATGAAAGAGGAAGACCACGGGGCAGAAATCACTTGTCAATTCTGCCAAACTACTTACAACCTTGATGAAAACGACCTGGAGGAACTCATTCGTGACAAATCTTAATACACCTTTTATGATTGGCAATGTTGAGATTCCCAATCGTACCGTTCTAGCGCCTATGGCTGGCGTGACCAACTCAGCCTTTCGTACCATCGCAAAAGAGCTCGGAGCGGGACTCGTTGTCATGGAAATGGTCTCTGACAAGGGAATCCAATACAACAACGAAAAAACCCTGCACATGCTTCATATCGATGAGGGCGAAAACCCTGTCTCTATCCAACTTTTTGGTAGTGATGAAGACAGCCTAGCACGCGCAGCAGAATTCATCCAAGAAAACACCAAAACCGATATCGTGGATATCAACATGGGCTGCCCAGTTAATAAAATCGTGAAGAACGAAGCTGGTGCTATGTGGCTCAAGGATCCAGACAAGATTTACTCTATCATCAACAAGGTCCAGTCTGTCCTTGATATCCCCCTTACTGTCAAAATGCGTACCGGATGGGCTGATCCATCTCTTGCAGTAGAAAATGCCCTGGCTGCTGAAGCTGCAGGTGTTTCTGCCCTCGCCATGCATGGTCGTACCCGTGAACAAATGTACACAGGCCACGCAGACCTTGAGACCCTTCATAAGGTTGCCCAGGCCCTCACCAAGATTCCATTTATCGCCAACGGTGATATCCGTACTGTCCAAGAAGCCAAACAACGCATCGAAGAAGTTGGTGCTGACGCAGTCATGATTGGCCGCGCTGCCATGGGAAATCCCTACCTCTTCAACCAAATCAACCATTACTTTGAAACAGGAGAAATCCTACCTGATTTGACCTTTGAAGATAAGATGAAAATCGCCTATGAACACTTGAAACGTTTGATTAACCTCAAAGGGGAAAACGTCGCAGTTCGTGAATTCCGTGGCCTCGCTCCTCACTACCTCCGTGGAACATCTGGCGCTGCCAAACTCCGTGGAGCTATTTCACAAGCTAGCACCCTAGCAGAGATTGAAGCACTCTTGCAGTTGGATAAGGCTTAATAGACCAAAACCCGTAACTCTCTTAAAGGTTACGGGTTTTCTTTGATTTATACAGGCAAGCAATATCTATATGAAATTAGTCATTCTCCGTCTTTTTTCCTTTTAATAGATAAACACCTACTAAAGATATAAGACCTAAGAATTCCATAAACAACGTTGACATTGTTCCAGTTGATGGGAGCGCTTGCTTATCTTTTTTATCTGAATTTGAATGATTTTCACTCATTTGATTTGCTTTATCAGCAAGAAGAACCATTTCCTTATCATCAGATTGAGTTTTTCCTTCCCTATTTGCCTCTGGCTCGGTAGCCATTTGTTTTTTAGGAAGTGTTTTGATCGCAAATAAGCTGAAATGACTCGTTTTGAAAACGACTTGCCCATTTTCAACTGTTGATGGGAGCAACTCCAACTCTCCATTTTCTTTCACATGGTAAACTTGAATCTCAGAATCAATATTACCAATTGCAAGACGAACTACTCTCTCTCCCTTCACATGGGTTTCTTTTCCATCTTTTGAAAGGGAAATATCAAATATGCGCACTGTTCCTTGCCCTGTTTGACGGGTAACATTATCAATCATTTCTTTTGTTGTTACCTCTTTAAGATTGACAGAGTCTGCTTCTGTAGCAGTTTCAAACATAACAGTAATCTTGGCATTTCCATTTTGAGTTGTAAATACCTTTTGAACAGTAGATGTCGGTTGAGATGAGAGAGTAGGAGAAAGACTGTTAGATCTGGTAGGAGATGAAGAATTTGTCTCGTTTCCTGATGGTTTACTTGGGGTAGATGGTTCTACTTCTTGCTCTTTTTCTGGAGATTTTGGTTTAGTGGAAGCACTTGAACTTCCTGAAGAGCTAGTGGAACCGGAGTGTCTTCCTGTGGCTGAACCTGATGGGGTCTGCTCTTTTTCAGCAGGTTTGCTTGGAGCAGGTCGCTCTGGTTTTTCTGGAGATTTTGGTTTAGTGGAAGCACTTGAACTTCCTGAAGAGCTGGTAGAACCGGAGTGTCTTCCTGTGGTTGAATCTGATGGATTCTGCTCCTTTTCCGCAGGTTTGCTTGGAGCAGGTTCTTCTGATTTTTCTGGAGTTTCTGGTTTAGTGGAAGCACTAGAACTTCCTGAAGAGCTGGTGGAACCGGAGTGTCTTCCTGCAGTGCTTCCTGATGGGGTCTGCTCTTTTTCAGCAGGTTTGCTTGGAGCAGGTTCTTCTGATTTTTCTGGAGTTTCTGGTTTAGTGGAGGATCCTGAATTTGACGAAGAAGATAAGCCTTTTTTAAAGTTAGACAAAGCTTCATCTAGTTTTGATTGACTCTCTGCCACCAGTTTCTTTAGTTGGGCTTTTTGGGTTGATTCATCTAATTTATGCAAATACGTTTTTTCAATATCTTTTAGATTTTTAATTAGCTCTACAGTATTGATATGATGATCTTTTTCTAAATTTTTCTTGATGTCATCCAATAAGCCTGTTAGATGTTTAGTAACTGCAGCCTTTGCCTTATCTCGCTCTAAGCTGATTTCTCGTCCCTTATGTTTAACAACTAGAGCTTCTATCTCCTGTTCAGCTTCTTTCACTAGGTTTTCCACTTTTTCTTTACTCGAAGCCTCATCAAACATCCTTTTATACTTCTCTACAGATTCTTTGGATTCTCTTAAAAGATCTGTAAACCAAAAAACTCCTCCATTTTCCTGTTTTAAACGAGTAAGCATATAATTATCCAAAGTTGTTTTAGCTGTTTCTTTAGCTTCTTTAAGATTTGTCTCCGTAGTTTTTTCAGTAGAAACTATATTTCCTCCTTGATTTTCTACTTTTGGTGGAGTTGGATTATTATGTTCTTTTCCAGAAGGTGAATCAGAATCTAATCCTTGATTCGCAGGCTTAGTCGTATCACCTCTACCATTAGAAGAATTAGAATTTCCTGATGGTTTACTTTGTTGATTTGATAAACTATTCTTAAAGTCCTCTACCAACTTATCTAGCTTCGTTTGCCCCTCTTGTTGCAGTTGCTCTATTTCTTTTCTATTGTGATCTTCACCAAATTTACGTTGATACTCTTTTACAATTTCCATAGCTTGCTTGAGAACCCCTTCAAATCCAGAAGCAGAACTATCTAATTCATTTAGAAGGTTAGTCATATACATAGACAAACTAGTGCTAGCTTGGTCAACAGCTTGATCATGATCTATCCGACTTTCATTATGAAAATTATTCTCTATTTCCTCCAACTTTTGAGGATTTGTCTCTGTTTCAATTTGTTTTCTATAGTCAGCTTTTCTATCACTAGATAGATCCGTATCTTCCAATTCTTTTATCAACTGCTGTCTATATTCCTTCAACCTATCTTGCCCACTAGATGTAACCATAGGGTTATTCCCACCTCCAACCCCTTCTGCATGGACTACTCCTCCTAAGAACAAGCTAGCAACTACTACACTAGCTACTCCAATACTAAATTTACGAATTGAATAACGTACTTTTCTCTCACTTTTTGATGCAAACATAATTATTTCCTCCAATATTTTTCTTAACACTACTATATCATTTCAATATGAACTGTATATGAATCGAATCTTGTATTTATCTCTTTATGCTTCCATTTGGAATTATAACTTCATGTAATAACTTTTCCTCTTCAGCTATTCGTCGATACAAAATAACTGCATAAACTGGAAAAACTAAAACAAAAGTCATATAGGCATGACTCAGCAAGGTCAAGCCAATCAACTCAGGAAGGATATTTAAAAAGTAATTGGGATGTTTTACTGTCCTAAATAAGACATGATCCACAAACTTATGATTCGGTGCTAACATCAACTTGACTGTCCAAATATCCCCAAGCAGATGAATAACAAGTAGTAACATCAACATAGAAAATATCAGGAGCACCAAACCCACAACACTCATCATATTGAAAGACGGTCGATAGACTAGGGCTTCCATAAAACAAGCCAGATAAAAAACAATATGAACCAAGGTAAGACGTTTGGTATTTTTAATGCCAAATTCTCGCCCACCATCCCTACGAAGCCGTTCTTCATTTGCAATTGATTTCTTTAGGAACAACAAGCGAATTAAAAATACACAGATAATGATTATTGCTATCATCACAATCCCCTTTCTTTACCACTACTGTAACATCTCTATGTTAACCCAATATGAATTGAAAAAGAAAAAGAACGAAAACTGATTCCGTTCTTTGATTTACTCTATCACTACCATTCAAACTATACTTCTTCAAATCATCCTCAAGTAAGAAAAGAGTATTACTAAAGCTAACTATCTGGTAACAAGCAGATTTTAAATTCCATCCCTTGTTCATAAGGCAAGAAACTATAGGACATACGATGACTTTCTAAGATATTCTTAACAATATAAAGACCCAATCCTGATCCTGTTTCTCTGTCTGTTACAATTTGTGAATGGTAAAAAATATCAAATAAATGTTCTAACTCTTCCTGATTCAAAGGAGCACATGTATTCCTAATAGAAAGATAACCATCTTGCTCAGAAATAGTCACAATGCCAGATTGATCTGAGTACTTAATAGCATTACTGATAAGATTTGTCAAGACTTTATCCAAAGCCTTCAAGCTCATCCTTACTTTTGTATCAGTAGTCAACTGATTATCAATCACAAGATTTTTAGAAAATGCCAATTCCTGGTATCGAGACAAAACATCTGTCAAAACGGTATTTACCATTAAAATCTCACTGCACTCTGTCCATTCTTGAAATTTAGAAGATTCCAACACTTCCTCTAGCAAGAAACTCATCTGATCGATTTTATCAATACTCTTTTCAAGATACTTAGGATGATCTTTATAATCTCCCACATTATATTGCATATTTTCTAAGATAATCCTGAGAGTAGCTAGAGGTGTCTTTAATTCATGTGATGCTCCACGGACAAAGGAAACCTTTTGATTTTGCAATTTTACAATTTGCTCATTGCGATTTTCCAACTCATGAATAACCTTCAACAAGTGCTCATACACACCATTAATCTGTTTTCCAACTTCACCAACTTCATCTTTTCTGCTTTCATCAAAACAAATATTGTCATCCAAATCTTGCATCTTACTAGTCACTTCTGAAATGTAAAAAAGAGGATTGAGCAAGCGTTTCGTATAAAAATAAGAAAAAACAAAGGAAAAAGCAATTGTAACCAAAAATGTATATGGGAGATACAAAAGCAAAATATTCTTTGCTTCTTTGTAGATATCCACTCCCTGCACAAACTGCACCGTTACCTGTTTACCATCTGCTGTACTAACAGGCATATCTAACATCACGATATAATTTGATAGCTCTCCATCTTTAATATCCAAGTCATGCACAAGAGGGAGCCGCTTATCTAAGATATCTCTTTTAAGGTGAGCAGATATAGTCAAGGACTTTGAATAAGACTGGAGTAAGCTTGGAATTTCATCAGCTGTCTTAGTCTTTAAATACTCCGTAAACACTCTTGCGCTCTCATTAAACTTTTCCCCCTCCAATTGAATATAATAAAAAGGAAAGGTCAAATAAATAGCTATATGAATAACTAGACCAACACCACCTAGAATTGCAAAACTTCTTAAAAAAGACTTGGTTAATAATTTAGGATTTTTTATCATAAGCTAATCTTATACCCAACATTTTTCACAGTCACAATGCAATCTAAAGCCAATTTTTTGCGAAGAGTACGAATATAGACGTCAACGACCCTATCATAAGGTAAATCAGCTACATCTTTTGAAATTTCTTCCAATATCTGCTCTCTACTTAAAACTTGATTTTTATGCTGAATCAAACACTTTAGTACCAATAATTCCTTTGGTTTGAGATCGATTTCTTCATTTTTATAATGTGCTTTGTAAGAGGTAAAATCCACTGTTACATCCTGATATTGCCAAAGATCCTCTATGACGTAGTAACGTCTGATAAGCGCTTTAATACGCTTGGCAAGCAGTACCAAAGAAAAAGGCTTTGTCACATGATCATCAGCATAGAGATCAAATACCTGTGACTGAGTAGTTTCATCTCCCAGAGCACTCAAGACGATGACAGGAATATCGTGCTCTTGATTGATTTCTTTTAACACTTCAAAACCACTCTTCCTAGGCATCATTAAATCCAGTACCATGAGATGGATAGGGAAATCTTGAAATTTTTCCAAGGCCTCTTGTCCATCCTTAGCCATAATGACATGATAACCCTCTTCTGTCAGAAATGCTGCAATTCCTTCTCTAATCATTTCCTCGTCATCTGCAACTAAAATGTTCATCTTTCTCCCTTTCTACTACCGGAACTTCACACATCTATTTCCTGTATGTTATTTGAAAATTTCCTACCAGCCTATCATCTATGATAATGGAATGGATTTCATTTATCCGCTACTTTTTTGTCAACAACAACGTAAATACAAGAAAATCATTCATCTTGCAGCTTAGTTTGATTTTTCAAATACAAGCTAGAACGGGGTTGACAGGCAAAAAAGAAACAGGTCTCTTTTGAAAGGATAAAAATTTCAGATAAGACTGCTCTTTCTCTACTACACACGCTCTAAGACAAATACGATGGAGGGTAATAAACATATGAATTTTGGGTTGAATAGTGAAAACCACAGACCGTTTAGAAGCTATAGGCTTTAGTTTCATACTCTTCGAAAATCTCTTCAAACCACGTCAGCTCTATCTGCAACCTCAAAACAGTGTTTCGAGCAACCTGCGGCTAGCTTCCTAGTTTGCTCTTTGATTTTCATTGAGTATCACTCCACTGTGACTTATGGTCAGATGCTGATACTTTTATTCTTTTATGCAATATCAAATTTTAACTGGCCTGCTTTAACACCAATCTTAAGTGTGCTGCCTGCCTCTAATTCTCCCTTGAGAAGAAGCTCTGCCAACTTGTCCTCCACTTCTGTTTGTAGGGTTCTGCGAAGTGGACGAGCTCCCATCTCTGGGTCATATCCTTGATTTGCCAACAATTTCAGTGCGGAAGTTTGTAATTTCAAGTCAATACCTTTTTCAGCCAAACTTGCCACTAAAGGTTTGACCATAATTTTCACTACTTCCTGCATATGGTCGCTAGAAAGGCTATGGAAGACCACCTTTTCATCAATACGGTTGATAAACTCAGGTCTATAAGCTTTTTTCAGCTCTTCAAACATGCGTTTTTCCATATTTTCCTGGTCAAAACGAATGTCCTTAGCCCCAAATCCGACAGTCTTGTCATCCCGAAGAGCTGTCGCACCAAGATTTGACGTCATGATGATAATGGTATTTGAAAAGTCAACCTTGCGGCCCTTGCTATCGGTCAAGACACCATCATCCAAAACCTGCAAGAGAACATTAAAGATGTCTGGATGGGCCTTCTCTACCTCGTCAAAGAGGAGAACGGAATAGGGTTTGTTGCGAACTTTCTCTGTCAACTCCCCACCTTCTTCGTAACCCACATAGCCTGGAGGAGCTCCGTTGAGACGGCTGGCTGCAAATTTCTCCATATACTCACTCATATCAAAGCGGATAAGGGCTGATTCGTCGTCAAAAAGAACTTCTGCCAGAGCCTTGGCTAATTCAGTTTTTCCGACACCCGTAGGCCCTAGGAACATAAAGGAGCCAATCGGACGCTTGTGACTGCGAATCCCTGACTGATTGCGGCGAATGGCACGGCTAATGCTTGAAACTGCTTGATCTTGACCGATAACACGTTTGTGCAATTCAGCTTCCAAATTCAAGTATTTCTTGGCATCAGTTTGAGTCAGTTTTTGGACTGGAATACCTGACAAGCGACTCAAGGTGGTCAAAATATCAGACTCTGTCACCAAGTCTTTATAGACAGGCACTTCCTCTTCTTTTGCGATTAGCTGAGCTGCCTGTTTCCACTTGCCATCCATCAAGGCCTTGTCAGCTGGACTCAAGTCAGAATCGTCTGCTTTTACATGCTTTGATTTATTTTGCACTGTTGCCGCTGCTTCATCCAAAAGATCGATAGCAGAGTCTGGCAAGTGACGGCTAGTCAAGTAACGATGAGCCATCTTGACGGCTGTTTCAACCGCCTCATCTGTGATTTGCACACGGTGATGTTTCTCATAAGTCGCCTTCAAGCCTTGCAAAATGGTCATGCTGTCTGCCACACTTGGCTCTTCAATCGTCACTTTGGCGAAACGACGAGAAAGGGCTGCATCTTTTTCGATATGTTTTTGGTATTCTTCCTGAGTGGTGGCACCAACCGTTCTCAAAGTTCCACGCGCCAAGGCTGGCTTCAAGATATTGGCCGCATCCAGAGTTGAGTCAATTCCACTCCCAGAACCCATGATAGTGTGAAGTTCATCGATAAAGAGGATGACTTGGCCATCTTCTTCAATATCCTTAATGATATTGTTCATGCGTTCTTCAAAGTCACCACGGAAGCGTGTCCCTGCAACAACGTTCATCAAATCAAGCTCTAACACGCGCATCTTAGCCATTTCCGCAGGTACATCACCACTAGCAATACGCTGGGCAAGACCAAGCGCCAGAGCTGTTTTCCCGACACCAGCATCCCCAACCAAGACAGGATTGTTCTTGGTCTTACGGCTCAAGATTTGAATCATACGTGAGATTTCCTTATCTCGACCTATGACTGGCTCCAACTTGCCAGAACGCGCTTGCTCTGTCAAATCATGCGTATAGTCCTCAAGACCACCGCTCGGAGTCTGCGGCATGCCCATCATATTGGCCATAGAATTTTGCTTGTCAGCTACTGTACGATGGCGTTGGCGTAGAGCCTTGAGGTCTTCACGAGTCCAGCCTGCCCGTTCTTCTAAATTTCGACGAAGAGCAGCAATCTTGACCTGATCTTTCTTGTCTTCATAAGAAAAACCAGCCCTCTCCAAGATACGGGTCGCCAAGGCATTGCCATCATGCAAAATCGCATAGAGGACATGCTCTGTCCCTAGCACCTTAGCATGGACCACTGACGCCACATACTCTGCTTCGTCAAAAAGGACCTGCAAACGATGAGAAAACGGCAATTCCGTAAAGGTTTCATCCTGGCTATAGTCCGTTTCAGTCAGTTCCAAAGCCACCTCTTCTAAACGGTCCATCTCATATGGATAATCATTTAAAGTTGCCCCTGCCACACTATAACTGTGATTGGACATGGCAATCAACAAGTGCCAAGACTCTAGATAACCAGCTCCAAAATGGCCAGCAACCATGTAGGCACTTTCGATACATTCATTCAATGCTTTTGAATAGTTCATCTTACTTCCCTTTTCTATCTACCTCTTGTATGACCTGTCGTAGCATATTAGCTCGAAGGACTGGAGCTTCTTCTCCTAGAACGCGATTCAAAGCTACTGATACTAGCAAATTCATCTCCTGCTTGGTCATCAATTCCTGCTCAACCAAAAGCTGCAGAATATCTTCATAAATTTCTTGACTGACCCGCTCACCAATCGAGTAAAGCAGCTCCCTGAGCATTTCATGATGACTAGAAAACTCAATCCGTCCTATACGAATATAGCCTCCGCCACCACGCTTACTTTCAACCAAGTAGCCTCTACTTTCAGTAAATCGTGTCTTGATCACATAGTTAATCTGACTAGGGACAACCTGAAAGGTATCTGCCAATTGACTACGTTGCAACTCCACGATACCAGATTGATCTAAAATCGCCTTGATGTAGGCCTCAATATGATCCGATGTATTTTTAAATCTCATTACAAACCCACCTCTCTCTTTAAACCTTGACTATCTTTGACTATTATACCGAAATTTTCTCATTTTTAAAAGAAAAAGGGCGCTGGTAAAGGATAATCTTCACCAACTCCCACTTTTTCTACTTATCTAAGCCTAATTCTGTCAAGATTTGACGTTTGTAGGCAATCTTTTGGACTTCCTTGTCCTCATCTTCAGACCAATCTAGATCAATTTCTGAAACAATCTGACCAGGGCGATTTTTCAAGATATAGATGCGGTCGCTGAGATTGAGGGCCTCCTCGATACTATGCGTGATAATCAAGGTTGTCAGGTGCAACTGCTTGTGAATCTCAAGGTACCAAGCGTGGAGTTCCATCTTGGTCATCTCATCCAAGGCACTAAAGGCTTCATCTAAGAGAAAGAGCTTGTGCCCGAAAAGGTAAGTTCGAAGCAAGGCTACACGCTGACGCATCCCACCGCTGAGTTCATGGGGATACTTGTCCCGTACCGCTGTCAACTGGAAGGTCGCAAGAATGTCATCCGCGCGAGCAATAGCTTCCGCCTTATCCACTTTTTGAATCAAGAGGGGCAGGATGATATTTCCAAGCACCGTCTTGTGTTCCAAGAGCAAATCCTTTTGCAACATATAACTCACGCGTCCCTTAGGATTTTCCTCGCCATCAAGAACAATTCTCCCTGACTGAACTTCTAAAATCCCAGCGATTAGATTAAAGAGGGTGGTCTTTCCAACACCACTTGGGCCTAGGATGGAAACCACTTCACCTGAAGTGACTTTCAGATTGATGTCCTCTAAAATCCTCTCCTGACCATAGGCATAACTGACGTGTTCTAGTCTTATTTCTGTCATTATTTCACAAATTCGTTGGTAAAGCCTTTGTCTGTCAAGTCTTCTTTAAGGATACCATTTTCTTTATCCCATTTGTAGAAGGCGTTCCAGCGAGCTGCATCAAATTGACCCCATTTTTCCTTGTCGCTTGCGTATTCTTTTGACAAGTATTTTTGAGATTCGATGACAAAGTCACGTTTTTCCTTGAGTTCAGGTGCATTCTTGATGAGAATATCAGCTGCTTCTTCCGGATGCTCCATAGCATATTGGTAGCCTTTTTTGATAGCTTGGATGACTTTACGAGCTTCTTCTTTGTTATCTTTCAAATAGTCGTTGTTTGCGATGATGACTGGTGAGTAGTAGTCAAATTCTTTAACGTAGTCTTTCAAATACATGAAGTTAGCCTCTACACCTTGAGATTTAGCAAGAATTCCATCCCAACCGTAGTAGATCCAAGCAGTATCAAAAACGCCATTGGCAATCGGTGTGATTGAGTTTGAGTCGTTGTTTGGTACTTTTTCAACTTTTTCAAAGTCTCCACCTTGAGATTCTACTAAGGTTTTCAACATAGCAAGTTCAGTTGGGTCATTCCAAGTTCCGTATTTCTTACCAACCAAGTCCTTTGGACTAGCTACATTGTCAGATTTACGAGAAATGATTCCTGATGTATTGTGTTCTACGATAGCTGCAACAGCAGTAATTCCTGCCCCTTTTTCCAATTTTTTAGCCATGTAGTCTTGGAAATACACTGCAAATGGTGCCTTACCATTGATAACCAAGTCAGAAGAACTTTCTTCTGGTGGCAATTTCAAATCAACATCCACTCCAGCTTCTTTGAAATAGCCTTTTTCCTTGGCAACATAAAGCCCTGTGTGGTTGGTATTTGGTGTCCAGTCTAGGATAAAGTCAATTTTCTTGAGTTCTGCCTCTTTGTTATCCTTAGAAGCAGTTCCTTGGCCACAAGCTACAAGCACAACAGCTACAAGAGCTGTCACAAGCGTTAAAAACACTTTCCATGTTTTCTTCATTTTGATTTCCTCTTTTCTTTTTTGAAACATTCTAATTCTACGAACGTTTCCATTTAATCACATATTTCTCGCTGATATCGACCAACTTCATACCAAGAAGACTGATAATCGATACCAGAATAATAATAGCAAACATGGTATCATACTGAAACAGTTTCTTGGACTGAATCATGTAGACACCTAGTCCTTCAAAGCCTCCCAACCACTCAGATACCACTGTTGTGATAAAGGCGTAGGAGACACTGACCCTCAGACCTGCATAAAAGTAAGGCAGGCTGACTGGAATTTTAAAATGCCACAGGATTTGCCAAGGCTTGGCCCGCATCAGACTAAACAAGGTCAGAATATCCTTGTCGCAATGCCTAAAACCGTCCAAAATGCTGACGATGATAGGGAAGGTTGTCGTCAAGATAATCAGGACAATCTTAGGCAAAATGCCATAACCTAGCCACAAGACCAAGATAGGAGCTATGGCAATGGTCGGGATAGTCTGAACAACCACCATCATAGGGTAAATCAGGTCATTGAGCCAAGTTAAACTATCCATAAGTACAGCCATGAGACAGGCAATCAAGACTCCCAAAATCAGTCCCAATAAAGCCACTCTCAAGGTCGCCCAGCTATGGTGCCAGAGAAATTCTCTGTCACGAACAAAGGACTGGAGAATTTCAAGAGGTGTCGGCAGGATAAACTTGGGGAGAAGTTTAAGAAAACCTGCTAACTGCCAGATTGACAAGACTCCCAGAAAGCCCAATAGACTAATGTGTCGTCTCAGTATACTTTTCAAGTTTCTCATCAATACTTAAAATCTCTCCTACATTTATTTTGACATTGGCAAAGACATTATCTGCCTCCTGCCCTGCCACTTCCAGCGCTTCTTTGAGAATACGCATGAGCTCATCAAACTCCCCTTCCAAGACCGTTTCAAATGGTGTCACCACCATGGTCACTTCTTGAGCTTGCAGGTAAGCAATGACCTGATCGATAACAGCTATCCGATCAATCCCCTGCGCTAGGGGTAAAACTTGCAAGGCAATGCTTGCTTTCATAAAAACCTCCTCTTCTCGTTTTCCTTTGACAAAAAGAAAAACCTTTGCCATATATGGAAAAGGTCAAGAATAGACTAAGTATCGTTCCCTACGCTGGCATTACCCAGATCAGGTGCGGTCGAAGTTTAACACTTCCTCTCAGACTGTACACAGACTCCCATATATTATATAGATATATGATAGCGCAAAATAAGAAAAATGTCAAGGAAACTGCTTACAGAAAAGAGCAGGAAAAATTTCCTACTCCAATTTTCTATACTCGTTCTCCATCACTGTTTACTCTGTAGCCATCCACCGTCGTATTAACAGCTAAGGCACCTGAAGAGTAAGAATAATACCACTTACCAGAAACTTGATACCAGCCTGTTTTCATTGCCCCTGAACTATCCAGGTAATACCACGAGCCATTCTCCTTTAACCATCCTGTCTGCATTTCACCAGATGATTTCAAATAATACCAGCTAGAACCATCTTTCAACCATCCCGTTGATTTATACCCATTTGATTTGAAATGATACCAACTACCATTTATTTTCTTCCAACCGACAGTTGAACTGTTATTGGATCCATAGTTAGAGCTATTTCCTGATTGGTTCTGATAATTTTGTGAAGAAGTCACTCCCTCTAGCTGGATATAACGACGACTTCCGTTATAAGCCGTATAGCTCATCCACTTGTATCCATCTTTTTCGAGAATTTGATCATAATGAACATTCTCCCCAGGATAATAGTAATCAATTGCAGTTGCGCTAGCTAGTGGCTGATTTTTGATAGCAGACTTGCTCTTAAAATAATGTGTTCCTCCTATTGAAACTGAGGTTTGACTATTCCCCACACTACCACCAGCCAAATCTTTAAAATGAATAAAACCAGTCATGGTATTTGCTTTTATACTTCGTTTATTATAGGCTTCTGTATAACCATAGTTATATTCCTCGATCTCAATCTGATCTCCCATTACATTTGACACCCAGGCAACATGCCCATAAGTTCCTGCAGTAGACCAAGCAATGGAGCCAATCGTCGGTGTATTATCTACACGATAGCCTTCACGACGAGCACGATGCCCCCATTCATTCGCATTTCCATAAGCCCTTGGAATCTCAAAACCATTGACATTACTCAAACGAAAGGCTGCAAAAGAAGTACACTGACGAGAATACATGCGCCACTGATCAATCTCCTGGCTCCCATTTTTATAATAAACAGGATAATCATCCCCTCGCGCAATCGATCCATTTCCTCCAGAATAGGCATAGACACTATCACTCGCTGCTAACATCAATCCTACTACTAAAAAAGGAACAAGCTTTTTAACTGACATCTTCAAGTAATAACTTGTCCCTCTTACTATAAACGGTAAAATTTTCATTCTTCCTCCTTGAAAATAATATAGTACTCAATGAAAATCAAAGAGCAAACTAGGAAGCTAGGCGCAGGCTGTACTTGAGTACGGCAAGGCGAAGCTGACGTGGTTTGAATTTGATTTTCGAAGAGTATAAATCGAAGATTGCCTTCACTTAAACTATTCGGAGAAAAAAGAAAAAGTGAGAAAATTTCTCACTTTAGTCCAGATAATGAATCAAATTCTTTTCAGTAAGGATATCTGAGTAAGTAAAGGACTCAACATAAACATTAGCTTGTTTATCTCCTTCAACATTCCCAAATTCAACAATAAAGAGGGATGGATAAACTTCAATTAACTTACCCAATCTATTTTTTTGGCGCTTACGTCCATTTTCCAAGGTCATTTCAATTACATGACCCTCATGCGCCTTGATTTCCTCTTTAATTTTTTTCATCTTAGCTACATCTGTAAATGCATCTGTCATTTTATGCCTCCCTTTTTGAGATACTTGAAAATTTATTGTATTCTTTTTGGAAAATCAATTCCACTGTTCCACGAGCTCCACTACGGTTTTTCTCGATAATAACTTCCACCTTATTATTTGGGATACCGTCCTCTTCTTCACCACCACGCTCATAGTAGTCGTCGCGATAAAGAAAGGCTACGATATCAGCATCCTGCTCGATAGACCCAGATTCACGAATATCAGACAAGACCGGTCTCTTATCCTGACGTTGTTCTACCCCACGAGAAAGCTGACTAAGAGCGATTACTGGTACCTTCAGTTCTTTTGCTAGGATTTTCAACTGACGTGAAATTTCTGAAACCTCTTGTTGACGATTTTCCCGACCAGTTCCCGTGATAAGCTGCAAATAGTCTATCAAAATCAAACCAAGATTTCCAGTTTCTTGAGCTAATTTACGTGAACGAGAACGAATCTCTGTAATCCGAATCCCTGGCGTATCATCGATATAGATACTTGCGTTTGCTAGGTTCCCTTGAGCAATGGTATATTTTTGCCACTCCTCATCGGTCAATTGACCTGTACGGATAGAATGCGACTCAACCAACCCTTCTGCCGCTAACATACGATCGACTAGACTTTCCGCACCCATTTCGAGTGAAAAAATAGCAACTGTTTTGTCCAACTTAGTCCCAATATTCTGAGCAATATTCAAGGCAAAAGCTGTCTTACCAACCGCCGGACGAGCTGCTAGAATAATCAACTCCTCCTCGTGTAGACCAGTCGTCATATGATCCAAATCACGATAACCTGTCGCAATACCTGTAATATCGGTCGTTTGTTGCGAGCGAGCTTCCAGATTTCCAAAGTTGACATTCAACACATCTCGAATGTTCTTAAACCCGCTTCGATTAGCATTTTCGCTGACATCAATCAGGCCTTTTTCTGCCTGAGCAATGATTTCATCAGCTGGTTGCGACGCTTCGTAAGCTTGGTTGACAGACTCTGTCAACTTAGCGATTAATCGCCGTAACATAGCCTTTTCTGCAACGATTTTAGCATAGTACTCCGCATTAGCAGAAGTTGGCACAGAATTGACAATCTCAACCAAGTAAGACAAGCCACCAATATTCTGTAAATCCCCTTGATTATCAAGAATGGTGCGAACAGTTGTTGCATCTATGGCATCACCACGATCGGATAAATCGACCATAGCTTGGAAAATCAAACGATGGGCATACTTAAAAAAGTCCCGAGACTCAATGTATTCTCGCACAAAAACAAGTTTACTCTCATCAATAAAGATAGCACCCAAAACAGATTGCTCAGCTAAGATATCTTGAGGTTGTACTCGTAACTCTTCTACTTCTGCCATCAGACTTCCCTTCCTTTTACAATCTTGTCAAGAAGGTGTAAACTTATCCTTCTTTCACACGAAGATTGATTACACTTGTGATATCTTGATAGATTTTCACTGGCACATCAATCAAACCAACCGCTCGAATCGGAGCTTGTACTTGAATATGACGTTTATCAATCTTAATTCCAAATTGCTTTTGCAATTCTTCTGCAATCTTCTTATTGGTAATAGAACCAAAGGTACGACCATCTGGACCAACTTTTTCAACAAATTCTACAACCGTTTCTTCTGCTTCAAGTTGGGCTTTAATTGCTTTTGCTTCTGCAATCATCTCAGCGTGAGCTTTCTCTTCGGATTTTTGTTTACCACGAAGTTCACCTACAGCTTGAGCAGTCGCTTCTTTGGCTAGATTCTTTTTGATAAGAAAGTTTTGTGCATATCCTGTTGGTACTTCCTTAATTTCGCCTTTTTTACCTTTTCCTTTAACATCTGCTAAAAAGATTACTTTCATTCTTCTTTCTCCTTTTCCTTTATTTCATTTAATACAATTTCTGTTAGTTTTTCACCTGCTTCTGACAAGGTTAAATCTTTAATTTGAGCTGCTGCCAAATTAAAGTGACCTCCACCTCCCAGTTCTTCCATAATCCGTTGTACATTCAGCTTACTACGACTCCGAGCTGAGATAGATATAAAGCCTTGTGTATTTTTCGCAAGAACAAAACTCGCTTCAATACCTGACATAGCTAACATGGCATCTGCTGCCTTACTAATAACAACTGTATCATAGCATTTCGAGTCCGTAGCCTCCGCTATCAATACATCTGAACCTAATTTACGCCCCTGTAAAATCAGTTCATTGACCTCACGATATTCTTCAAAATCTGTCGCAGCGATTTCTTGGATAGCAATACTATCACTTCCGCGCGTTCTGAGATAGCTAGCAACATCAAATGTCCGACTAGTCACTCGTGAGGTGAAATTTTTAGTATCCAGCATCATACCAGCCATCAAGACGCTTGCTTGCATACGACTCAAACGATTTTTCTTAGAATTCTGGAACTGAATCAATTCCGTTACCAACTCACTGGCACTACTTGCACCACTTTCGATATAAGTAATGACCGCATTATCTGGAAAATCCTGATCCCTTCTATGGTGGTCAATAACGATGGTCTGTGTAAACAAATCATAAAATTCTTTTGATAATGTTAAGGCTGTCTTTGAATGGTCTACAAGAATTAACAAAGAACGATTGGTCACCATCCCCATTGCATCCTTAACAGACAATAACTTCGTAACTCCTTCTTTTTCTAAGAATGAAACCGCACGTTCAATATCCGGAGACATCTGATTTTCATCATAAAGAGCATAGCTATTTTCAATCACATTGCTGGCGAACAACTGCATACCTACAGCAGAGCCCAAGGCATCCATATCTAAATTTCTATGTCCAACTACAAACACTTGATCCACACTACGAATCTTATCAGATATGGCTGTCATCATTGATCGAGTACGGGTACGAGTGCGCTTGATGGACGCAGCCGACCCACCGCCAAAGTAGACTGGATTTTTCGTTTCATCATTCTCCTTGACAACCACCTGGTCGCCACCACGTACTTCAGCCAAGTTCAAGTTGAGCAAAGCAACTTTCCCTATTTCATCATGATTTCCATCGCCATAAGAAAATCCCATACTTAAGGTCAAGGGCAACTGTCTCTGTTTCGACTCTTCTCTGAAAGCATCAATAACAGAAAATTTATCATTCATCAAGCCCTCAAGCACCGTATAGTCAGTAAATAGATAAAATCGATCCATACTTACCCGACGAGAAAACATCATGTATTTTTCTGAAAACTCTGATATAAAATTAGCTACAAAACTATTGATTTGACTAATATCTGACTCAGAAGTTGCATCCTCCAAATCATCATAATTATCCACAGATACAATTCCAATCACTGGTCGACTCGTTACCAATTCATCTGTTATGGCTTGTTCCCTGGATACATCTACAAAATACAAAACACCGGAAGAAGCATCCATATGAACAGCATAACGCTTCTCACCCAGCTTAGCATAAGTAGACGGATTTCCTACTGAAGCCTTGATAATCGTTTGAACAGCTTCCAAATCAAAATCACCATCTTCCTTGGTCAAAATCAATTCAGCATAGGGATTAAACCACTCAACCTCTCCAGAAGATAAATTCAATTTCATAACACCTACAGGCATCTGTTCCAATAGAGATGTCAAACTTTCTTCCGCTTGGTGGTTTACATACTGTATCTGTTCTACATCACTCCTTGTATAATGCACTCTCAGTTTCTTAAATAAAAAAACATAGCCTCCTACAAAAAGAAACAAAATGAAAACCGTCAACAGATTATTATTAACAAAAATAATGAAAGTGGATAAGACTCCAAACGCAATCAATCCTACTAGAATAGGAAAGAATGGACTTACATAAAATTTTTTCATTCCAAACCTCTTGGCACCCATTATACCATAATACCCCTCAAAAAGCGACTTTTTAAAAGTGTAATCAGTAATTCTATCAATTATAAGAAAAAGGAGGTTTACAATTCAGTAAACCTACCTTTACACCTATTCTAATTAAGATTCTTTAACTTCTAACAAACCAATTTCGCCATCCTCACGACGATAAATCACATTGGTTGTTTGATCTTCAACATCCACATAGATAAAGAAATCATGCCCCAATAAATCCATTTGTAGAATAGCTTCTTCCAAATCCATTGGTTTTAAATCAATTTGTTTTGAACGAACAACTTTAGACTGGACAACATTTGAATCTTCCACTAGAGCATCTGTAAATAATTGACTAGTTGCTACCTTATTTTTATTTTTACGCTCTATTTTTGTTTTGTTTTTACGAATCTGACGTTCAATTTTATCAGTTACAAGATCAATTGAACCATACATATCTTGAGACACATCTTCTGCACGAAGAGTAATAGAGCCAAGCGGAATCGTTACTTCCACTTTAGCAGTTTTTTCACGATACACCTTCAAGTTAACTCGAGCATCCAACTCTTGTTCAGCTTGAAAATACTTTTCGATCTTTTCGAGTTTAGAAACTACATAATCACGAATTGCTTCTGTTACTTCTAGGTTTTCACCACGGATACTATATTTAATCATATGAGTACCTTCTTTCTAAACATTTTTGTTTTTATGATTTTATTATAACGCTTTCATTCTATTTTTGCAAATTTTTTCCTCATCTTACAAGGGAAAATGTTTTTACATCCTCAGCACCAGCTTCTTCCAGCAGTTTCTTCACACGATTTATAGTTGTTCCTGTAGTATAAATATCATCTATAAGTAGGATTTTCTTAGGAATAGTGACTCCACTTTTAATAAAGAAAGGAAGTTCTGTCGCCAAGCGCTCTGAACGATTTTTAGAAGAACTGGCTCTCTCTTCTCTTTTTCCTAGTAAATCCAGATACTCAAAGCCTGCTGCCTCTACCAAGCCCTCAACCTGATTAAATCCTCTGTTAGCATATCTATCAGGACTTAGGGGAATGACTACAAATTGATACTCTTTGTACTTTTTTAACTCCGCACTTAAAAATGAAGCGAAAATTTTTCTTAAAAGGAAATCTCCATCAAACTTATACCGACTGAAAAAATCCTTCATAGCTTGATTATAAGTAAAAATCGCTCTATGACTGACTTCAACTCCTTCTTTACACCAAAGTTGACAATCTTGACACTTTGTTGACAAACCTGTTTTCATACAATTTGGACAGTTCTCTTCCCCAATTCTTTCAAAAGTAAAATCACAGTCTGAACAAAGACAGGAGTCATCATTCCTCAGAAGCAAGAGACTACTAAAAGTTAAAACAGTCTTCATAGTCTGCCCACATAACAAGCACTTCATAGACCAGCCTCCTTATTCATCATCTGAATTTCCTTAATCGTCTTCTTGATTGAATCATTTAACCCATCATGGAAGAAAAGTAAATCTCCTGTCGGTCTATCCATGCTTCGTCCAACTCGTCCACCAATTTGAATCAAACTAGACTTGGTAAACAAATGATGATTGGCCTCTACTACGAAAACGTCCACACAAGGGAATGTAACTCCACGCTCCAAGATTGTCGTACTGATAAGTATTGTCAGCTCCCCATCTCGAAATGCTTGTACCTGCTCTAATCTATCCTCTGTTACAGAAGATACAAAACCAATTTTCTCATTTGGAAATTGCTCCTGTAAGATTTCTTTTAACTGCTCCCCTTGTTTAATTTCTGATGCAAAAATGAGTAACGGATAAGCTGTCTTTCGCTGTTTCTCAATATAGGACTTTAACTTTGGTGACAAACGACTTTTCTCTAAACAGTGATTAAAATCGGATAACCAAACTGGTTTAGGAATAATCAACGGATTTCCATGGAATCGTCTAGGTAAGCTCAACCTTTTTAGTTCTCCTAAACGGACTTTCCTATCTAACTCATCTGTCGAAGTCGCTGTTAAAAAGATTCTCAACCCATTCTCCTTTACACTATTCTTGACAGCATGGTAAAGCGTGGGATTGTCAACATAAGGAAAAGCATCTACTTCATCCACTATCAGCAAATCAAAAGCTTGATAAAATTTCAATAACTGATGGGTCGTCGCAACAACTAGTGGTGTTCGAAAATACGGCTTTGATTCTCCATGTAGGAGGGCTATCTCGCAAGCAAAATCATCTTGCAGGCGTTTGTATAGCTCCAAACAAACATCTATGCGAGGACTGGCCAAACACACTGCACCACCCGCATTGATTACTTTAGCCACAACTTGATAAATCATTTCTGTCTTTCCAGCTCCTGTTACTGCATGAACTAAGGTTGGCTCCTGCTTGTCTACTGCTTGAATCAGTCCCTCTGACACCTTCTCTTGAAAAGGAGTTAATTGACCACGCCATTTAAGAACATCTTGCTTCGGAAAATCCTCCTGTGGAAAATAGTATAAAGCTTGATCACTCCTGACTCGCTTCATCAGTAAACACTCCCTACAATAGTAAGCACCGATGGGCAAATACCATTCATCTAAAATAGCACTATTACAACGTTGACAGAAAAGTTTCCCTTTCTCCTTTCTCATTGCTGGAAGTTTCTCCGCCAACTGACGTTCTTCTTCTGTTAATTCATTCTCCGTAAACAAACGACCGAGATAATTTGGATTTACTTTCATACTTCTTTATTCGTAAAAACCTAGCGCTTTAGATGATTTTTTAGTACAATTAAATCATGGAATTTAGAACAATTAAAGAGGACGGTCAAGTCCAAGAAGAAATCAAAAAATCCCGTTTTATCTGTCATGCCAAGCGTGTTTATAGCGAAGAAGAGGCTCGTGACTTCATTACCACCATCAAAAAAGAACACTACAAAGCTACGCATAACTGCTCTGCATTTATTATTGGGGAACGTAGTGAAATCAAACGGACAAGTGATGATGGTGAGCCTAGTGGCACTGCTGGTGTTCCCATGCTTGGGGTACTAGAAAATCACAATCTCACCAATGTCTGTGTGGTCGTGACACGCTACTTTGGTGGTATTAAACTAGGCGCTGGAGGACTCATTCGTGCTTACGCCGGCAGTGTTGCCTTAGCTGTCAAAGAAATTGGTATTATTGAAATAAAAGAACAGGCTGGCATTGCTATTCAAATGTCTTATGCTCAGTACCAAGAGTACAGTAACTTTCTTAAAGAACATAATCTCATGGAGCTGGATACAAACTTTACAGATCAAGTCGATACGATGATTTATGTTGATAAAGAAGAAAAAGAAACTATTAAATCTGCACTTGTGGAGTTTTTTAATGGAAAAGTCACTTTAACTGATCAAGGTTTACGAGAAGTTGAAGTTCCTGTAAATTTAGTGTAAACAATGGATAATACAGTGTTTCACTGATATTTCCACCGCTACTTTAATTAGCAAAATAAAAAGATGCGTACCAAAATATACTAGAAAATGAAGCAATTCAAAAAGAAAATGGATAGCGTTCTCCTTTACACCTATTTACTAGAATTAGCCTAACACAATCTCTTAAAATTAATGGCTTAGACCTGTGATATAAAAAAATCCTATCGCTCCGATAGGATTTCTATATTTTACAAATGGTATAGTTAGCGTTATACTAGAAATATCTTATACAAAGAGGTATTCATATGTCTATTTATAACAACATTACTGAACTAATCGGTCAAACTCCGATTGTTAAACTCAACAATATTGTGCCAGAAGGGGCTGCAGATGTCTATGTAAAACTTGAAGCATTTAACCCTGGTTCTTCTGTAAAAGACCGTATTGCTCTTAGCATGATTGAAAAAGCTGAACAAGACGGTATTCTGAAACCTGGTTCTACTATTGTTGAAGCAACAAGTGGAAACACTGGTATTGGACTTTCATGGGTAGGGGCTGCTAAAGGGTATAAAGTTGTTATCGTTATGCCTGAAACTATGAGTGTGGAACGACGTAAGATTATCCAAGCCTATGGTGCTGAACTCGTCCTTACTCCTGGTAGCGAAGGAATGAAAGGTGCTATTGCTAAGGCTCAAGAAATCGCTGCTGAACGTGATGGTTTCCTTCCTCTTCAATTTGACAACCCAGCAAATCCAGAAGTACACGAAAGAACAACAGGAGCTGAAATACTAGCTGCTTTCGGTAAAGATGGACTAAATGCCTTTGTTGCTGGAGTGGGTACCGGCGGAACGATTTCTGGTGTTTCTCATGCACTCAAATCAGCAAATCCAAACATTCAAGTTTATGCAGTGGAAGCTGATGAATCTGCTATTCTATCTGGTGAAAAACCTGGTCCTCACAAAATTCAAGGTATATCAGCTGGATTTATTCCTGATACACTTGATACTAAAGCCTATGATGGTATCGTTCGTGTAACATCAGATGATGCTCTTGCACTCGGACGTGAAATTGGTGGAAAAGATGGCTTCCTTGTAGGGATTTCTTCAGCTGCAGCTATCTACGGAGCCATCGAGATTGCCAAAAAATTAGGTACAGGTAAAAAAGTCCTTGCTCTAGCACCAGATAACGGTGAACGTTATCTCTCTACAGCACTCTATGAATTTGAAGTTTAGTCTCCTAAATGCACTTAGCCCTTATTATAGGGCTTTTTATTTTTACCTTGAAAATAGGAAGCTCTCCCTATAGGGATCGACTGCATAGAAAAAAGGAAGCAAATTTACTTCCTTTCTATAATTAGTTATTCAAGGCTGCTGCCATTGTAGCTGCAACTTCAGCTTCAAAGTCGTTTGCAGCTTTCTCAATACCTTCACCAACTTCAAAGCGAGCGAACTCAACTACTGAAGCGTTAACTGATTCAAGATATGCTTCAACTGTCTTGCTGTCATCCATGATGTAAACTTGTGCAAGAAGTGTGTAAGCTTGGTCAACTTTAGTATTGTCAAGCATGAAGCGATCCATTTTACCTGGGATGATTTTGTCCCAGATTTTTTCTGGTTTGCCTTCTGCAGCCAATTCAGCTTTGATGTCAGCTTCAGCTTGAGCAATAACATCATCAGTCAATTGTGCTTTTGATCCATATTTCAAGTGTGGAAGAGCTGGTTTGTTAACCATTGCACGGCTTTCGTTATCTTGGTCGATAACGTGGTTCAATTGTGCCAACTCATCTTTAACGAATTGTTCATCTAATTCTTTGTAAGAAAGAACTGTTGGTTTCATCGCTGCGATGTGCATTGACAATTGTTTAGCAAGTGCTTCGTCTCCACCTTCGATTACAGAGATAACACCGATACGTCCACCGTTGTGTTGGTATGCTCCGAAGTGTTGTGCATCTGTTTTTTCAATCAAAGCAAAGCGACGGAATGAGATTTTTTCTCCGATAGTCGCTGTTGCAGATACGTATGCAGCTTCAAGAGTTTCACCTGAAGGCATAGTCAAAGCAAGTGCTTCCTCATTATTAGCTGGTTTTCCTTCAACGATTGCTTTAGCTGTTGCGTTTACCAACTCAACAAATTGAGCGTTTTTCGCAACGAAGTCAGTTTCAGCATTTACTTCAACAACTGCTGCAATGTTACCGTCAACATAAACACCAGTCAAACCTTCTGCAGCAACACGGTCAGCTTTCTTAGCTGCTTTTGCCATACCTTTTTCGCGAAGCAATTCAATCGCTTTTTCAATATCGCCTTCCACTTCAACCAATGCTTTTTTAGCGTCCATAACACCAGCACCAGATTTTTCACGCAACTCTTTAACAAGTTTAGCTGTAATTTCTGCCATTTTGATTCTCCTATATTTTTTAAAAATAGGAGAGCCGGGCTAAGCCCCGCCCTCCTAGGTAATTACTATTTATTATGAATTAAGCGTTGTCGCCTTCTACAACTTCAACGATTTCTTCAATTGAATCTGCTTGAGTTTCTGAAGCTGCAAATTCTGCTTCAACTGCTACTGCATCCTCACCTTGACGTCCTTCGATGATAGCATCAGCCAATTTAGCTGTAATCAATTTAACAGCGCGGATAGCGTCATCGTTAGCTGGGATGATTACATCGATATCATCTGGATCAGTATTTGTGTCGACCATCGCTACAACTGGAATTCCCAATTTTTTAGCTTCTTTAACAGCGATTTGCTCTTTATGTGGGTCAACTACGTACATCACATCTGGAATACGAGGCATATCTTCGATACCACCTAAGAATTTTTCAAGACGCGCACGTTGTTTGTTAAGAAGTGCAACTTCTTTCTTAGGAAGAACTTCGAAAGTTCCATCTTCTTCCATACGTTTGATTTCTTTCAAACGAGCGATACGTTTTTGGATTGTTCCCCAGTTTGTAAGAGTTCCACCCAACCAACGGTGGTTGATGAAGTATTGACCTGAACGTACGGCTTCTTCAGCAACTGCATCAGCTGCTTGTTTCTTAGTACCAACGAACAATACAACTGCATCGTTAGCTGCTGCATCACGCATGAAGTCGTATGCTTGGTCAGCGTATTTTACAGTTTGTTGCAAGTCGATAACGTGGATTCCATTACGCTCTGTAAAGATGTATTTAGCCATCTTAGGGTTCCAGCGACGAGTTTGGTGACCAAAGTGTACACCAGCCTCAAGAAGTTGTTTCATTGAAATTACTGCCATGAGTATTTCTCCTTTTTGTTTTTTTCCTCTTCTTGACTTCAACTCGCAAAACGACCCAAGGGCAACTGCTTCACAATTCATCAAGAATGAGTATTATCGTTCACACGACAATTTTTATTCTACCATACTTTTTCGATATTTTCAAGCTATTTTGATGGGATTTTTAATCGTTATTGTCTCTGGTAAAACCTAAAAAAGAGGGCTCTATTCGAGTCCCTCTCTCTAATTAGTCTGCATAAATATATGTCACAAAACCTTCAGAAGTCGTTGTTGGATTAAACCATCCACGGTGGTTTCCAAGTGTGCGATTACCTGCATAGTTTGATTCTGATACTTGGATACGTGTTGTTGATTCAACAGCTGTAACAACCGCTACGTGTCCATATCCACCATCGTTCCAACATGCAATTGCTCCAACTTGAGGTGTCGATCCTGTACGGAATCCTGCTGCAGCTGCACTTGTAGCCCACTGTGCTCCATTACCCCAGTAGTCTCCAGCCCAAGGTGCCAATGTTTTTACTCCCCAGGTACATTCACCAATTGGATAAGTTGAGGCATCTGTATTATATGTTGGACGTACTTTAGCCTGAACAGGTGCTACTGCAGATTCAGATACTGCTTGTACCTGTGCTGTTAGGTTTGTATTACCTGAAGCAAGTACTGATTGTTGTTGGCTAGCTTGTTTTTCTTTATAAGCTGCTTCTGCTGCCGCAGCTGCACGAGCCTCTGCCTCAGCTGCTGCTTTTTGTTCTAATAGACTTGCCTTTTCCCCTTCAGCTGTCGCTTTCTCAGCAGCAAGACTCAATTCAGCAGCTTTTAGTTCTGCCTGTTTCGTAGTCAATGCTTGAGCATCATCAGCTAATTTTTGTTGATTAGCAATTACAGTATTGATAGCATCATTATTTGCTACTTGTTTTTCAGAAATAGCTTTTTTATCTGCCTTTTGTTGTTCTAACATTTTGTTATTCGCAGATACGATTTCACTCATTGCAGCAACACGTGAAATAGCTTCTGTAATTGATTTTGAGTTTACGATTGTATTGATGTAGCTAGTTGCGGCTCCATTTGTTTGAGCACTACGAGCTTGTTTTTCCAAAGATTGGTTACGAGAAACAATGTTTTTAGAAAGTTCTGTAATCTCACCCTCGAGTTTCTTAGATTCTGCTTGTAATCTATCATTTTCAGATTGCAAGTTAGATTGCTCTGCTTGAATAGCAGATACTTGCTCCTGAATTTGATCAACTTGTTTTTGTGCTTCTTCTTGTTGTGCTGTTAAGTTACTAATTTTATTATCTTGAGCAGCAATTTTGTCATCAGTCGTTTCTGCATGGGCAGTCGTCAATACTGCTGCCTGGGAAACCATTACTGTACTTAATAAAAGCGAGGCTAAGATTTTTTTCTTCATGGTTAATAAATACTCCTTCTGTTTAAGACAATACTAGTATACCAAAAAAAACTCCAATAAATATTACGCCTTTGTTACATTTATATGTCGTTCTTATAGATAATATTTTTCAAAAATAAATTGAAAAACAGTAATCCATAAAAAATTTAAAATCATCGTCGGTACCAAGCTATAGACTATAAAAATCGACATGTTATCCACTGTCAGCCCTACCATAAAAGCCAAAAGATAACTACCCATTTCAAACAGGAATGTCAGGACAATCATGGCTAGCATTCGTGTCCAACGATTCAACAAAATAACACTATTCAATTTATGAAGAAAGGCTCCCAATAAGATAAATAAGAGAGTTGCAATCCCTATTAGATGGAAAAAGTAAACATCGTAAACCAAGCCTATCACAAAACAATAGACTAGGTAGAGATACTCTGATACTTCTATCGTCTCAAATAAGAGAAATAGAAAAAGAAAATGACTAGCCAAATGTACATGGGGGAAAAATGAGCCCAGAAGCTGGCTAATATGAGCGTCAATTAGAACCAAGAAAGGTAGCAATAAAAACACTCCTACCCGCTTTAACTGTCTCATTATGAATTCCCCACTAATTCTATCACATCCACATTATGAGTATCTGCACTCAACTTAACAGTTACTTCTCGTGTCAAATAGTCCGTACTATGCGTTGTGGCAACCACTTCACCAACAGGAATATCCGCAACGTTAAAGTTTCCTAATCCACCCGTTGTCACTTTATCGCCTGTACTAATATCGCTATTGCTATTTAATTGGCTAATTTTAAGAACTTCATTTTCCTTGTCGTAGCCAACAATAATTCCATAAATTGTGGTAGTGCCGTGTTGAATTTTAACAGAAATCTTATCAGCATTTTCCGTATTTGTCAGAAGGTTAACCATAGTAGAGTTCTCCTCTACTTTTGAAACGCTCCCAATCAAACCACCATTTGCAATGGCTAACATGTTCTCAGAAGCTCCTTTTGATTTGCCTACATCTAAGGTCAACTCCTGCTTCCAAGATACCGGAGAACGCATAATAACATCTGCTGCTAAAGTCTTTGTGGCTTGCAATTTAGACTTCATATCAAGCAATTGACGCAGTTGTTCATTTTCCGTCTTTAAACTTTCCGCCTCATTTGATTTGACTTCTAACTGGTAAATCTGTTTCTTCAAACTTTCATTTTCATTATATGTTCGTGTCAAATGAGCCAAATCTGATTTGACAGAATCAAACCACCGAAAAGGTTTTTGTACAACCCTATCAACCAATGAGATCCCATCTCCTAATTTTGTCACAATTGTACTTGAATAAGTCGTCGCTAAGAGAGCTGAGACAAGCAGAACAGTGACAAAAACAATAATGACATATTTTGATTTTTTAAAACGGTTCATATCCCTACCTTTATATCAAAAACTGTTACAGTAACTTTTTATCAATTCCTAAAAGCTACTAAGATTTTAAGAAAAATAAGCAACAACCAAGTACGATAATAACAAGAATAGTCAGCGTATCCTTTCGAGTCCATTTCAGTTGTCGGTATTGACTTCTACCTTTTCCACCCTGATAACCACGCGCTTCCATGGCGATAGCCAAGGAATCCGCACGTTTTAAACTTGTCGCAAAAAGAGGAATCAAAATGGGAATCATCGCCTTTACTTTTTGAACAATGCTTCCTTCACCAAAATCCACTCCACGCGCTTTCTGTGCATTCATAATCCGCGTCGTATCATCCATTAAGGTCGGAACAAAACGTAGACTCATGGACAGCATCAAACCAATTTCATGAACTGGAACTTTCACACGCTTTAAAGGTGCTAATAAAGCTTCGACAGCTGATGCCAAACTTAAGGGCATGGTCGTTAAGGTTAACAAAGTTGAAAAGAAAATAATCAATACAAAACGACAAAAAATAATCCCAGCTTGTTGCAAAGCATAATCTGTGATTCTCACAAACGAAAACTCAAATAACACATTCCCATTAGAAATGAAAAATAGTTGAAAAATAGTTGTGAAGGCAATCAAGAAAAACATAGACTTCAAGCCCTGAATAAAAAATGAAAGAGATACTCCTGACAAGGCAATAAATATCCCTGTCGCTATAAAAAGAATTAGATTCGTCAAGGGATTATTAGCCCAAAAAACGATCAAAATTAGTAACATCATAGCAAGCAATTTGCTACGTGGATCCAATCGGTGAACAATCGAATCCCCTGGGATATAACGCCCCAAAATCATACTATCCATTTAGCGACTCCTTGAACTCCTCTATCTTAATCGGTAATCGTTTAAATGACACGCCTCTATCAGCCAATCGTTTACAGAAAGCCGTAATCTTAGGTACTCCCAACTGCACTTCTTCCATAAAGACAACATCTTGAAAGACATCACTTGGTTTACCACCCTTAACTAAACGTCCCTTTTCCATCACATAGACTTGATTTGCATATTCAGCAACATCATCCATCAAATGCGTTACCAAGACAATGGTCATCCCTGACTGGTGGAGTTTTTTGAACAAATTCATCAGCTCTTTTCTTCCCAGGGGATCTAGGCCTGCTGTGGGCTCATCTAAGACTAATATGGCTGGTTCCATGGCAAGTATACCTGCAATGGCGACACGTCTCATTTGTCCACCTGACAGCTCAAACGGGCTACGATTTAAAAGTGATTCATCAATTCCAACCAGAGCCAGTTTCTCACGCGCAATCTTCTCCGCATCTTCTTCAGAAACTCCAAAATTTTGCGGTCCAAAAGCAACGTCTTTCAAAACCGTTTCTTCAAAAATCTGATTTTCAGCAAACTGAAATACCAAGCCAACCTGTTTTCTAATTTGACGAATATCTTTATTTTTAGAAGTCGAGGTGATTAAGGTATCAAAAACCCTCACACTCCCTTGACTTGGCACCAATAAACCATTTAAAAGTTGTAAAATAGTTGATTTACCGCTACCTGTGTGCCCAATTAAAGCCGTATAAGAACCATCTTCAATCGTCAAAGAAACATCCGACAAAGCTGCTGAAGCTAAGGGAGTCCCTTCTTGATATATAAAATTCACATTTTCTAGAGCAATTCCCATAGCTTATCCTCTAGCTCACTTTCTGTCAAATAATTTTCAGGTAAATCATAGCCATTCTGGCTCAAAGAATTTTTTAATTGATTGGCAAAAGGATCGTCTAATCCAATTTGATCTAAATCATTTCGAGAGAAAAGATCTCTTGGACTACTAGTTGATTCAATTGATCCTTTTTTCATGACCAACACGCGATCGCTCATGGCAACTTCTTCCAAATCATGTGTAATGGAAATGACCGTCATATCATAGTCTTTTCGAATTCCTTTTACTGTCTCAATCAGTTCTCTACGTCCCTCAGGGTCCAACATACTCGTTGCTTCATCTAGGATTAAAATAGCTGGTCTTAGGGCTACAACACCTGCAATGGCCACACGTTGCTTTTGGCCACCTGATAGACGCGCCGGCTCTCTCTTTTTAAAGTCCAACATGCCAACTAAAGCCAGAGCTTCTTCCACTCTCTTTTTCATTTCTTGACGAGAAAGGCCCTGATTTTCCAAACCAAAGGCAACATCATCTTCAACAGTCGCTCCAACAAATTGATTGTCTGGATTTTGAAAAACCATACCGATTTGACGACGTATACTCCAAACATTCTCCTCAGTCAGCCGTTGGCCATCAATTACAATCTCTCCAGATTCTGCTTCCAGTAAACCATCAATTAATCGAACCGTCGTTGATTTACCACTACCATTGTGTCCTACAATCGAAAGCCATTCTCCACGTTTCACGTGAAACGTAATATCCCTCACATCATAGTATTCCTGATTTTCTTTATAGCGAAAAGAAAGATTTTTTACATCAATTATTGATTTCATTTCGAACCAAATGTCCCTTTAAATACATAGGCACTACCCTTGAAATAATCATAACCAGAGTAGATAGTGAAAAACAAGGCCACATAAAGTAGAACTTGACCAATCAAAGTCCAATGTAATAGCAAGAAAATAATCGCAAACATCTGACTGAAAGTTTTAATTTTCCCAGGCATTGCTGCCGCTAAAACTCTTCCACCAGTTTCAACCAGTAAAAGCCTTAAACCTGTCACAGCCAACTCACGACAGATAATCACTGCAACAATCCAAGCCGGAGCCATCCCTAACTCAATCAACATAATAAAAGCCGACATAACTAGTAACTTATCCGCCATAGGATCTGCAAATTTACCAAAATTACTGACCACATTCCATTTACGAGCTAAATATCCATCTAGGTAGTCTGTGATACTGGCAATAGCAAAGATAATAGCTGCTACCATATGACTTTCTATCGAATTTCCTATCGTTAAAATAAAGATAAAAATAGGTATAAAGAGAATTCGACCTATTGTTAAGAGATTTGGAATTTGTTCTTTTTTCATTTGTTTTTCCTTAATTTTTAGTAAAGGTTACAGTGATTTGTCCAGTCTGAGCTGTTAATTTCGATAAATCAACAGTCTGATTATCTACTGTCAAAGTAACACCTTTTACAACACCTAAGGTAATGGTTACAGGACTTTTAGTTGCAACTGTTGTTTCCGTACTTTTCTTCTCTGGCGATAAGGTTACACCGCCATCAAGTTCGCTTTCTGAAACGCTGACCCAACTTGTAACATCTGAAACTGCCAATTGCAATTTAACTGTTTCTTTACTTGTCTTATAAGCGATTTCTACATGATTTCCTTCACCTGATACACTTATAGCTGATTCTACACTAGAAGAACTGCTAGATGAACTACTACTTGAGGAGTGGGGAACAGAGCTAGTTGAACTTATTGAATTTGTTGATTGAACTACACTGTAATTAGAAATAGAAGGCCCCTCTGGTTGAGTTTGAATATAATTCCAAACATAATAGGTCACAAAAATTAGAATCGATAAGGCAAAAAGGATAAAATAAAATAAAGGTAAAAAGGATGTTTTTTTCTTCTTTTTCTTACTTGAACGTCTGCGCCCTGTCAACTCGTCTTCATCAACATCTACTTCCTCATAAGTAATCATACTCCCAGAATCATAAGCATCCAAAACAATTTGGTCATCTAACTCAACAGCCCATGCATATTTTCTCAAGAAAGAGCGTGTGTAAAAAGGACTTGGAAGTTGATCGAAATCGTCTGCTTCCATTGCTTCCAACATATCTAACTGGATGTCTGTCTTTTTCTGCAATTCATCTAAACTCAATCCCTGATTGATTCTAGCTAATCGTAAAACCTCACCAATTGTTTTTTTCCTCATACTTGTCATCCCTTCTTTCTAGTGTCTATTATGATAGGTTACTACGATGGGAATATTGTAAAATCAACTATATCCCCTTCATCTATTAAGTGATGTCCTGCTTCAAGGACATCCTCTAAAGTAATTTCCTGTAAAATCTTTGGTAAATCAAAAATTGTCTCACCATGTTCAAAAGCATCATATTGCGTTGCAATAAATTCAAGAGAGTTCATGCTACTGAAAAATTCCCCAAACATCTCTCTTTTGATAATATCTAAATGATCCTCTGTAATATCCAAATCCTTTGTGAAATTACGAACGGCCTTCCTAAACTGATGAGATAAAGCAACTGGCTCTTTCGTATCCATTGTCAACATAACGAAATGAAAACGACTTGTTACTTCAATTTCAAAAGATAAGGAAGCATCTATTTTACCTGATTCATATAACTTTTGAAAACGATCCGAAGTCCAACCAAACATCATTGCAAATAATAATTTCAATAAAATATGATGTCGATAGCAATCCGCCTCAGCAACTTCTTGATTACCTCTAATCCCAATCGCTAGCTTGGGAGAAGATACTTCCATTCTCATACTGTCTGTTGGCTTTACATCTTGTAAAAGCAACTTTTCTCTTGATACTTCCTGAACATTTAGATCTTCCAGTTCCTTTCTTTCAAAATAGTCCTGTACTTGCTCCACATCAAAATTACCAACTAAAAACAGAGACATATTTACAGGTTTGTAAAACCTTGTAAAATTTTCTTGCAAATTAGTTAGATTGATTTGGGAAATGGACTCCTCACTTCCAACTATATCCGTTGCTAAAGGTGTGCCAGGATATAAATTCGCTAAAGTTGAAAAGAATAAACACGAATCGGGATCATCTTGGTACATTTCTCGTTCTTGCTGGATAATATCCTGCTCTCTCAAAATGGAAGCTTCAGTAAAGTGTGCTGATGTTACCAATTCATCAAGTAAATCTAAATTCTCTAAGAGATAATCCGTCGATGAAAAAAGATAGTTTGTTTTTGTAAAGCTTGTAAAGGCATTGCTATCTGCACCTAGACTCGTAAAAGCTGACATCAAATCGCTAGAATCTTCTCTCTCAAATAATTTATGTTCAAGAAAATGAGCAATTCCCGCAGGATATTGTTTTACATCTCCGTCAACTTCTGTGACAAGCGTATCTACCGAACCAAACTGGACAGTTACACTCCCGTAAACCTCTTTAAATTCCTTTTTAGGCAAAAGAGCAACTGTCAATCCATTTGACAAACGAGTTCGATAAACCATTTCTTTTACAGCTGGATAGTATTTTTCTTCAAAAACAACCTTTGTCATTCTATTCCTTCCATAAAGTAAATCGCCTGTAGTTTCACATTATTAGCTGCTCTACAAATAGCATCTTTGTCAACTTGCTCGAGTTTTGCAATCCAACTTTTAAAGTCTGCTGAAGATTTTCCAAGTAAGGCATTTTGATAAGCACGTTCAATCAATGAACCTTGATTATCTTGAGAAAGCAACAAAGACCGACGAATCATTTCCTTTGTTTGCTCTAACTCAAGCTCTGTAAAATATCCTTTTTTTAAATCAATCAGTTGATTATTCATCATTTTACGAGCCTGGTTACGATTTTCTCGATCGATACCAGCATACATCCTCAAGTATCCACTAAACAAATCAAGCTGACTTGAAATAGTGTAAGCCAATCCAGCATTTTCACGGATGTTTGTAAAGAGCTTAGAGTGAGCAAATCCACCAAGTAAACCATTCATTACAATCATGGGTAAATGTTGCTCATCGCCATATTCAGAAGGGCAATGATAGCCTAATTCCAAAATGGATTGTCCCAAATTTTTCCGAACCATACCTTCCTGAAGGATATTGGAATAAGGTTGACAATACTGAACCATCACATCTCCTTTTCGACCTTTAAAGTCAAATGATTCTAATACATTTTGAATTTCAACCTCATTAAAATCACCTAGGAAAAAGAAATCTATTCGATCATTGGCCAAAAATTCTTGGAAACAAGAATAAGAACTTTGTGGAGTTTCAGCTAAAATACGATTTCGTAAATCACTATATTCCAATCTGAGACGTTCATCATGAAAAAATAATTTATCCAATTCTTTATGTGCAAAATAAAAAGAATCATCCATATCAGCTGCTAAACTTGCTAGCAATTGTTTTTTCTCAATTTCAAATAAGGCCGAATCAAACCCATTATCAACTACTACGGGGGAAAAAAGAGTTTCTTTTACTAGTTCCAAAACCTGAGAAGTTAGCACATTTTTCCTACTTAAAAACTCATCACGAACATAGGTGAATGTCAATTCTACAATATGACTTTGCCCTCTTCTGAAACAATTGGTTGACATATCTGTACCGTATAGACTGGCTAAATGTCTTCTCAAATCTTGAGAAGTGGGATACATCTGATTAGCAGTCTCTAGCATACTCGCACTCAACATGCGACCTGAAATCGTATCGAGGGATAATGGAGCGGTAAAACGCACGGCGATTTTGTTCGTTTTAAACTTTTTTGATTGGATAAAATGTGTTGAAATTCCATGCACTAACTCCATGATTTACCTCCTTATATACAGACTTCTATTATATCACGAAAACCTGAAATTTTCTTGTTCTCTGTAACACTTTTGAAATAAAAATCGCTTACATTACTCCTTGTTTCTCTCACTATTTTTAGGAAAATATGGTATAATACCAAAGATTGAGGTGAATTATGGAATACAAATTATTTGAAGAATTTATTACCCTCCAAGCACTACTCAAAGAACTTGGAATTACACATAGCGGAGGAGCTATTAAATCATTTCTCTCTGAACATTCTGTTTACTTTAATGGGGAATTAGAAAATCGTCGTGGTAAAAAACTTCGTATTGGTGATAAAGTTGACATCCCTGACATGAATATTGACATCTTGTTGACACAACCTACTTCTGAGGAGCAAGAGGAATACCAAGCTGATAAAGTTGAAAAAGAACGAATTGCTAAACTTGTTAAGGAGATGAATAAAGGTGTAAAAAAAGATAAATCAAAACCTACTTCATCACCCAAAAGCAAACAAGCTCCGCGATTCCCTGGTAGATAATCATGTGGCTACAACACCTATCTCTCAAGACTTTTCGTAACTATAAAGAGACGAAAATAGACTTTAATCCTAAATTAAATGTCTTTTTAGGACGCAATGCACAAGGTAAAACAAATATGTTAGAGGCTATCTATTTTTTAGCCTTAACACGCAGTCATCGAACTCGAACAGATAAAAATCTCATTCATTTTGATGAGGAACAGCTTCATCTTTCAGGTCTTGTTCAGAAAAAAACTGGATCTATTCCTCTCGAAATCGAACTAACACAAAAAGGGCGTGTGACAAAAGTTAATCATTTAAAACAGGCACGCCTTTCAGATTATGTAGGACACATGAATGTTGTCTTATTTGCTCCTGAAGATTTACAACTAATTAAAGGAGCACCTTCAGTTCGACGAAAATTTATTGATATGGAGCTTGGGCAAATTAAGCCAATCTATTTATCAGATTTAACCAATTATAACCATATTCTTAAGCAAAGAAATACCTATTTAAAATCAGCTCAAAAAATAGATGAAACCTTCCTTTCAGTACTAGATGATCAGCTAGTCGATTATGGATGTCGTGTAATGAATCACCGCTTAGATTTTATAAAAAAACTAGAGCATTTTGGCCGTAAGAAACATTTTGAACTTTCTAATCAGATTGAAGAGTTGTCAATATCCTATCAATCTTCTGTAAAGTCAACTGAAAAAGAAGACTTATCAGAATCTTTCAAAATTGCTTTAGAAAAAAGTAGGTCCAGAGATTTATTTAAAAAGAATACTGGTGTTGGGCCTCATCGAGATGACATTTCTTTTTATATAAATGGGATGGATGCTAGTTTCGGAAGTCAAGGCCAACATCGTAGTCTCGTCCTCTCGATAAAATTAGCAGAAATCGAATTAATGGAAAGTATTACTACAGAATCTCCGATATTATTACTTGACGATGTCATGAGTGAACTTGACAACACTAGACAGTTAAAATTATTAGAAACGATTTCTCAGTCAATCCAAACCTTTATAACAACAACAAGCTTGGATCATCTTCAAAATTTGCCAGAAAATCTAAGTATCTTCACTATTCAGGATGGTAAAGTTGCTGTAAATGAAAATTGACAACATTGTAAAAGAACTCCTGTTTTTACTGGAGTTCTTTTCATTTCTTTTACATAGAATAATTTGGCGCCTCATTCGTAATTTGTACATCATGAGGGTGACTTTCTTTCAAACCAGCACCAGACATTTCAATAAATTGAGCATTATCGTGTAGTTCTTTAAGGTTAGCTGCACCACAGTAACCCATACCAGAGCGAATACCACCAATCATTTGAAAGACAATATCAGCTGCCGCTCCTTTATAAGCAACACGACCTTCAATTCCTTCTGGAACAAGTTTGTTTGCTTCATTGACAGAACCTTGGAAGTAACGATCACTTGAACCTTTTTTCATAGCAGCGATTGATCCCATACCACGGTACGTCTTGAACTTACGTCCTTGGAAGATTTCAGTTTCACCTGGAGCTTCATCAGTTCCAGCAAACATTGATCCAAGCATAACTGCATTTCCACCTGCAGCAAGGGCTTTTACAATATCTCCAGAATACTTGATTCCACCGTCGGCAATGATCGTTTTACCATATTCACGCGCAACAGCTGCAGCATCGTAGATAGCTGTTACTTGCGGAACACCAACACCAGCAATCACACGAGTAGTACAGATAGAACCTGGTCCAATCCCAACCTTGACAACGTCTACACCTGCTTCATAAAGGGCACGTGCACCCTCAGCTGTTGCAATATTTCCAGCAATCAAAGTACGATCTGGGAAGTGAGCACGAATCTCAGCAATTTTACGCAAGACACCTGCAGAATGACCATGTGCAGTATCAATAACAATCGCATCCGCTCCTGCCTCAAAAAGAGCCTCTGCACGTTCAAATGTATCTGAAGTAACACCTACTGCACCTGCAACTAGTAGACGACCAAACTCATCTTTAGCAGCATTTGGAAACTCAATAACTTTTTCAATATCTTTGATAGTAATCAAACCAGAAAGACGGCCTTCTTCATCTACCAACGGAAGTTTTTCAATACGGTGCTCTTGAAGAATGCTTTCAGCCGTTGCAAGATCTGTACCCACAGGAGCAGTCACAAGATTTTCACTAGTCATATGGTTTGAAATTGGTTGATTATAATCTGAAATAAAACGAAGATCTCGGTTTGTCAAAATACCAACCAATTTACGATTTTCAAGTGTTTCAACAACTGGAACACCACTGATGCGGTAACGACCCATAAGCTCATCTGCTTCAGCAATTGTATGTTCAGGCGTCAAGAAGAACGGATCAATAATAACCCCATTTTCAGAACGTTTTACCTTACGAACCTCGTCTGCTTGTTGAGCAATTGACATGTTTTTATGGATAACTCCGAGACCACCTGCACGAGCAATAGCAATGGCCATTTGACTCTCTGTAACTGTGTCCATGGCAGCGGTAATAATTGGGATATTTAAAGTCAGATTATCTGCCAATTTAGTTGTTAAATCTGCATCGTTAGGCAACACATGACTTTCAGCTGGAATAAGCAATACATCATCAAAGGTAAAACCTTTTTTCAAAAATTTAGTGTCCCAATTAGACATTCGAAGTTTCCTCTTTTCTTTCTTTTTGAGCTTGACTCTTTTTATATTGTATCTATCATACCATTCTATAAAAATTTGTCAAATATTACAGGGGTAAATAAAAAACTATCTTTTCTTTGAGATAGAAATGATAGTTTCTTGTAAAATAAACTTAGTTAAAGTAATTGAGTCCCATTGCACCTTTAACCTCAGATAGGGTTTGACCTGCAACTTCACGCGCTCTTTCACTACCTTTTTGAAGCATATTATAAACTTCTCCCATATCCTTAGCAAATTCGATACGGCGCTCACGAATAGGACCAAGTTCACGTTCTAATATTTCAAGTAGATAACGCTTGGTCTTCACATCACCAAGACCACCTCGTTGATAATGTTCTTTCATGTCAGCAATTTCTTGAGCATCTTCTAGACGACCAAAAACATCTAGATAATGGAAAACCATATTTCCTTCAATTTTACCTGGATCCTCAACGCGGATATGATTTGGATCTGTATACATACTCATTACTTTTTTACGCAAAGTATCCGCATCATCAGCTAAATAAATACCATTATTGAGTGATTTAGACATTTTAGCATTCCCATCTAAACCAGGCAAACGCCCTGCTCTCTCATTTTCTGGATAAATACCTTCCGGTTCTACCAAGACATCACAGTTATATGCATTGTTAAAAGAACGAACAATTTCACGAGTCTGCTCAATCATTGGCTTCTGATCTGTCCCAACAGGAACATAATCAGCTTTGAAAGCTGTGATGTCAGCTGCTTGAGCTATTGGATAGACCAAGAATCCTGTCGGAATGCTTTCTCCAAATCCTTTCTGAGCAATTTCTGTCTTGACAGTTGGATTACGCTCCAGACGTGCTAATGAAACCAGATTCATATAATACATAGACAACTCAGCCAACTCTGGAATCTGGCTTTGAATAAAAATAGTTGACTTACTTGGATCCAATCCAACTGCAAGGTAATCCAAAGCCACATTTCCGATAGACTCTACAATGGTTTGAGGATCTTTGGCATGATCTGTCAAGGCTTGTTGGTCAGCCAAGAACACAAACATATCATACTTATCCTCTTCCTGTAATAATACTCGATTTTTGAGACTTCCAACATAATGTCCAATATGCAATTTTCCTGTTGGACGGTCTCCTGTTAAAATAATGGGTTTAGTCATTTTGTTCTCCTTCGATATAGTCCCTTCAATTATAGCATTTTTTTAATGAAATAACCGCAATTTATCAAAATAAATCAACCTTACTATTCACGGATTTGTGTAAAGTATAATGTAAATATAATTTACACAAAATTGACAGATAAAAATTTGAATATTTCCGTATTTTCTAGTAGAATAAATATATTACACATATAGGAGAAAAACATTGCTTACAGTATCTGATGTTTCACTACGTTTTAGTGATCGCAAACTTTTTGATGATGTCAATATCAAATTTACAGAAGGAAATACTTATGGATTAATCGGTGCTAATGGTGCCGGAAAATCAACCTTTTTAAAAATTTTAGCTGGAGATATCGAACCTACTACTGGTCACATCTCTCTTGGTCCAGATGAGCGTCTCTCTGTTCTCCGTCAAAATCACTTTGACTATGAAGATGAACGTGCCATTGATGTCGTTATCATGGGAAATGAAAAACTTTATAGCATCATGAAAGAGAAAGATGCTATCTACATGAAGGAAGATTTCTCAGACGAGGACGGGGTTCGTGCTGCCGAACTCGAAGGAGAGTTTGCTGAGCTTGGAGGCTGGGAAGCAGAAAGCGAAGCCTCTCAACTCCTTCAAAACCTAAACATTCCAGAAGAATTACACTACCAAAACATGAGCGAATTGGCCAACGGTGAGAAAGTAAAGGTTCTCCTTGCCAAAGCACTTTTTGGTAAACCAGATGTTCTTCTCTTGGACGAGCCTACCAACGGTTTAGACATCCAATCAATTACATGGTTAGAAGACTTCTTGATTGACTTTGATAACACAGTTATCGTAGTATCCCACGACCGTCACTTCTTAAACAAAGTATGTACTCACATGGCCGACCTTGACTTTGGAAAAATCAAACTCTATGTCGGAAACTACGACTTCTGGAAGGAATCTTCTGAACTCGCTGCTAAATTGCTAGCAGACCGTAATGCTAAAGCAGAAGAAAAAATTAAACAATTGCAAGAATTCGTTGCTCGTTTCTCTGCTAATGCTTCTAAATCAAGACAAGCAACATCACGTAAGAAAATGCTTGATAAGATTGAACTAGAAGAGATTGTACCATCTAGTCGTAAATATCCATTTATTAACTTTAAAGCGGAGCGTGAAATAGGTAATGATCTCCTGACAGTAGAAAATCTAACTGTAAAGATTGATGGTGAGACTATTTTAGATAATATCAGTTTTATCTTGCGTCCAGGTGATAAGACAGCGCTTATTGGTCAAAATGACATCCAAACGACTGCATTAATTCGTGCAATCATGGGGGACATTGACTATGAAGGAACTGTCAAGTGGGGAGTAACTACTAGCCGTTCTTACTTGCCAAAAGATAACTCGGCAGATTTTGCAGGAGGAGAGTCAATCCTTGACTGGTTGCGTCAATTCGCAAGTAAAGAAGAAGATGACAATACTTTCCTACGTGGCTTCCTCGGTCGTATGCTCTTCTCTGGAGATGAGGTTAACAAACCTGTAAATGTCTTGTCAGGGGGAGAAAAAGTTCGTGTCATGCTTTCAAAACTCATGCTTTTAAAATCAAATGTCCTTGTACTTGATGATCCAACAAATCACTTGGACTTGGAATCTATCTCAAGCTTGAATGATGGATTGAAAAACTTTAAAGAATCAATCATCTTTGCCAGTCATGACCACGAGTTTATTCAAACTTTGGCTAACCATATCATTGTCTTGTCTAAAAATGGTGTCATTGACCGTATCGATGAAACCTATGATGAATTCCTAGAAAATGCAGAAGTACAAGCAAAAGTTAAAGAACTTTGGAAAGACTAAATAAAACTTCAAAACTCAGTTGGGTTAACCAGCTGAGTTTTCTAACATTTTATGAGGTAACATGAAATTATTTTTTAAAACATATTGGATCTATTTTGTTTCTTTCATCATTCCCGTAATCATTATGATAGGAGTATATCTATCTCAAGGTATCTACTGGAATAGCGATACATCTCCACTATTAGGAGATGGGTTTCATCAATACGTTATTTTTGATGTAGCTTTACGAAATATCCTACATGGAAATGATAGTCTGTTTTATACCTTTACAAGTGGCCTCGGATTAAATTTTTATGCCCTATCTAGTTATTACTTGGGAAGTTTCCTTTCACCTCTAGTTTACTTTTTTGATCTAACGAATATGCCAGATGCTGTCTATCTGACAACTCTCTTAAAATTTGGATTGATTGGACTGTCAACTTACTTTAGTTTAAATAATTTATTTCAATTGATTCCTAAGCCTTTAAAACTAGCTTTATCTACTTCATATGCTCTGATGAGTTTCTCTGTCAGTCAATTAGAGATAAAAACCTGGCTGGATGTTTTTATCTTGATTCCTTTAATTATAACTGGTCTACACCTACTTATAACTGAAAAGAAATTCCTATTATACTTTACAAGTCTGTCAATCTTATTTATTCAAAATTATTATTTTGGATATATGACAGCATTGTTTCTTATTTTCTGGTATCTCTGTCAAATTTCTTGGGACTTTAAAACTCGAAAATCATCTGTTCTTGATTTTGTTGTGACCTCCTTTTTAGCTGGTATGGCTAGTTTGATTCTGACTCTTCCTACTCTGTTTGATTTACAGACACATGGGGAAAAATTGACTGAAGTTACAAAGTTTCAAACTGAAAGTAGCTGGTATCTTGATCTCTTTGCTAAGCAATTCATCGGTTCCTTTGATACAACCAAGTATGGGGCTATTCCAATGATTTTTGTTGGACTACTTCCCTTTATTTTGACTATTTTATTTTTTACGCTGAAATCCATTAAGTTTCACGTGAAACTTATCTATGCAATCTTCTTTGCATGTCTAATTGCAAGCTTTTATATTGAATCTCTTGATTTATTTTGGCAAGGCATGCATACTCCAAACATGTTTTTACATCGCTATGCTTGGATTTTCTCTACCTTGTTAATTTACACAGCAGCGGAAGTCTTAAATCGTCTGAAAGAAATTAAAATCTGGAATTTTTTAGTTTCGCTTTTTCTTATAGTAACAGGATTTTTAGCTACCATCTATCTAAAATCACATTATTCTTTTTTAACAGATTTGAATATTCTACTGACTCTTGAATTTTTGGTTGTCTATTCTCTTTTACTCCTTGCAGTTATCAAAAAGTTTATCTCTGTAAATCTATTTGCCATTCTAATCTCTTTATTTATAATGGTTGAAATAAGTTTAAATGCTTCATCTCAAATAGACGGAATTGCTAAGGAATGGGGATTTGCTTCTCGAAGTGCATATAGTAGAGATATCCCAGCTATGGAATCTTTCTCAACATATATTGGGAATCAATTTACCCGTACTGAGAAACTAGAGACTCAGACAGGAAATGACAGTATGAAATTCAACTACAATGGAATCTCTCAATTTTCATCTGTTCGAAATCGTTCAGCAAGCTCTACTTTGGATAAAGTTGGATTTAAATCCTCTGGAACCAATCTCAATCTCCGTTATGCCAATAATAGTATTTTGGCTGATAGTTTATTTGGCATCCAGTACAATATCTCAGACAGTCCTATTGATAAGTATGGTTTTAAAGATATCTATCAAAAAGATAATCTTACCCTATATGAAAATCAATTCTCTCTTCCGATTGCATTTGCTAGTCAATCTGTTTACAATGATGTCAAGTTCAATGAACACACTTTGGATAGTCAAGCCTCGTTTTTAAATCAACTTGCTAACGTCGATTTTGATTATTTTTCTCCAATCCCCTATGAAAAAACAGAGAATACTGATGATTTGATTAGTGTTACAAGCTCTTCAAATGAGGATGCATCAATCCAGTATCAAATTGAAGTGCCAGAAAACAGCCAAGTTTATCTTTCTTTCACAAACCTTCACTTTTCTAATGACAAACAAAAGAAGGTTGACATCCTTGTAAATAGAGAAAAGAAAACTTTTACAACTGATAATGTCTTCTCCTTCTTTAATCTAGGTTATACAAAAGAGACAAAAACTTTCAATATTCATGTTAGTTTCCCTGGAAATTCACAAGTATCATTTGAATCTCCTACCTTCTATCGTTTAGATACCCAAACTTTCACCAAGGCAATTCAAAAAATTAAAGAACAACCTGTCACAGTATCAACTTCTAAAAACAAGGTCTTTGCTACATATGATGTTAAACAAGATACGTCCATTTTTTTCACCATTCCTTATGACAAAGGTTGGTCTGCCTACCAAGATGGTAAGAAAATAGAAATGAAACAAGCTCAAACTGGATTTATGAAAGTTGACATTCCAAAGGGAAAAGGAACTATTACACTTTCCTTCATTCCCAATGGTTTTATTACTGGAGCAATCTGTTCCTTTACTTCTCTTTTACTATTTGGAATCTATAATCACAAACGAAAGTCTTCTAAGACATAAAAGAGGCTAGGCAAAAACTCAATTTCAGGAAAATGAAGTAAATCTTCCCACAATAAAACGCATAGTATCAAGGTTTTCAACACCTGATATTATGCGTTTTTATGATTTTAAAGACTTTTTGCCCAGCCTCTTTTAATCTTCCTCCATTTTCTTAGGTTGATAGGCTAGCATACCTAAACCAATAAATAGAGCTAGTATCACGGCAAGGAAAACGACTTGATGATAAATATTTCCTGTCATAGAAATTGTTTGTCGTAATCCAGAAACCGAATAACTCATTGGTAACCAAGGATTAATGGCTCTAAAGAAATCATTTGTCAAGGCAATTGGATAAGTACCGGCACTTGATGCTAGCTGTAATAAAAGCAAAATAAGAGAGAAGAAAGCTCCTATACGGCTATTCCATGTTGTTAAAGCAGTCACCATGGACATGAATACTAAACTTGTTAGGATAATGAGAATAAATGTTCTCATTTCATGATTAGCAGTTAAACCAATAATATGAACTCCTCCATATACCAAAATTCCTGCTAAAACAGCTATAATACCATTTATTTCAGCTCGAGATTTCAACCAAGCCCAACGGCTCTCTGGATGACGTCCTGAAGGCAACTTCGCAAAGATCATATTCGTTGATATTGCTGCAACAAAAAGAGCAACTGATATCATATAAGGAGCCATTGCAATTCCATTTACAGGAACTTGATCATTGTCTGTTTTTGAAAGATTGAGTGGATTTGACAAAATCTCTGCATTTTTAGATTCCGTTGATGCTGACTTGAGTTGATCACTAGCATTACCTAATCCTTGTCCCAAAGAAGCAACTCCTGTCTGTAAACCTTCCAATCCAGAAGTTAACTTTGTTCCACCTTCTGCTAGTTTCCCAGCTCCAGCTGCCAATTTATTAGCTCCACTTTCTAATTGAGAAGCACCTGAAATTAACTGACTGGATTTGTCAGCTAGTTGGCTAGATCCTGACTGCAATTTATCAACTCCTGCTATCAATTCTTGACTCTTTTGATTCAATTGATTAGAGCCAGTTGATAATTTTTCAATACCAGATACTAATTCTGGAGTTTTTTCAACTAATTGACCAACTCCTGCTGTCAAGTTAGAAGATTTTTGTGTCAAGGTAGTTGAGCCTGAAACTAATTGGTCCAAACTACCTGTCAAGGTGGAATTCTTTTCACTTAGTTGACTTGCGCCTTGAGAAACTTTATCAACACCTGCAGTATATGCATTTACCCCCGATGTAATCGACTGACTAGCAGGAACTAATTTGCTAGTAACAGCTCCTTGTATCTCTGTTAATCCACTTGACAATCCTGTCAAAGAAGTAGAAGTAATAGGTAATACTTGATTAGCTTGATTTTTTAATGTCGAAAGATTTGAAGATTGATTTTGTAAGTTTTCTAAACTTCTCTGTAAACCTTGTACTAAAGCTACAATTGACTGAGCCGATTGAATACTATCAGTTGAATTTTGAGATACAGAAGCACTTATCTCAGCTTGTTGCTCACTTGTCAAAGATTGATAAGCTGCTGTCGATTGAATATTGGCTAATGTAGTTGCTTTTTCAGACTGATCACTTGCTAACATTTGATTAGAAAGAGATGCTATACTTGATAAAACAGAATCTAATTGTTTTATATCTCCAACATCAATATTTTGAATAACTTGATTTAACTGATTCAAACCAGAAGATAATTGAGCAATTTGATCTTTTTTCCCAGACGAAGCATCTAACTTGCTAGAAAGTTGTTGAATCCCTTCACTTAATTGCTCCACCCCCATTCGAAGTGTAGCTGATTGATTGGATAACTGATTAGCACCTGTTGCAAGATTTCCCACTCCATTGGTGTAGGTACTAACACCAGATGAAAATTGATTAAGACCAGCATTAAGCTGAGAAACACCGCCAGTATAGGATTCTACACCAGTATATAACTGATTGATTCCTCTTACTAATTCAGGACTTTTAGAAGATAATTGACCTAATCCGCTATCTAATTGACTCACTGCACCAGTATATGTAACTAAACCACTATTAAAATTCCCTAAGCCAAGATGAAGTTGTTCGACACCAGAAACATAAGCAGATAATCCTTTAGTAAACTGCTCCGTTCCATTTGAAAATGTTAAACTTGAAGCTGCTAAAGAGTGTAGGTTGGTAGTTAATGTTTGACTTCCTGCCACTAACTGATTCGCTCCATCAGTTAATTTTTCACTACCAGAAGCTGCTTGACTCATACCATCCTTTAAATCAATCATTTTGTTAAATAAGGCTTTAGTATAGGTCTCGGTTACATTGGTAGAAACACTCTGCTTTAATTGTGTCATAGCAGAATCACTCATCTTGCTGGCAATAAAGCTATGACCACTTGAAGTCTGATAATCGATCTGCATTTGCTCTGGATGATCCGTTAAAATAGAAGCTGCTTTTTCAGATAAATCACTGGGTAAAGTCACTACCATATAGTAATCGCCATCTTCCAATCCATTCTTTCCTTCCTCTTCATCTACAAAATGAGAATCCAAGGTTTTATTTTCTTTTAAATTGGACACAATGTCTTTTCCTATTGCCATAGTATTACCATTATAGGAAGCCTCTTTATCATTATTGACAACTGCCACAGGTAAGTCAGACAATTGCCCATATGGATCCCACATTGAGGATAAAAATATGATATTGTACAGAGCTGGAATAAGAGAAATCCCTATCATGACAATAATAAAGGTTGGTTTTTTAAAAATTGCTTTCCATTCTTTAAACATAGTTTCTCCTTTTTTAAACATATTGTCTAAAATTTTGATATAATAGATTATACATTAAAAAATCTAAATTACAAGATAAAAAATCTATTTTTAGACATATAGTCTAATTTGTTTACAAGGAGGAAATATGCAAGAAAGTAACAACCGCTTAAAAACAAAGCGAACTATTGAAAATGCTATGGTACAATTACTGATGGAACAGCCATTTGATCAAATTTCTACTGTCAAATTAGCAGAAAAAGCCGGAATTAGTCGTTCCAGCTTCTATACTCACTATAAGGATAAGTATGATATGATTGAGCATTATCAAAGCAAGCTATTTCATACATTTGAATATATTTTTCAAAAACATGCTCATCACAAAAGAGACGCTATTCTAGAAGTCTTTGAATATCTAGAATCAGAACCACTTCTGGCTGCCCTTCTTTCTGAAAATGGGACTAAAGAAATCCAAAATTTCTTACGAAATAAACTTCATATCATGCTCAGTACAGATTTACAAAAGCGATTTATGCAACTGAATCTCAATACCACTGAATTAGAATATAGTAGCATCTATCTAACTCATGCACTTTTTGGTGTCTGTCAAACTTGGATTGCACATGGAAAAAAAGAAAGTCCTCAAGAAATAACAGACTTTCTTATGAAGATGCTTGGTGATACAAATTGATACAAAAAGAGGAACACAGCTGTGTTCCCTTTTATCTATACTCCGCCAGTAGGACTCGAACCTACGACATCATGATTAACAGTCATGCGCTACTACCAACTGAGCTATGGCGGATAAAATAGTCCGTACGGGATTCGAACCCGTGTTACCGCCGTGAAAAGGCGGTGTCTTAACCCCTTGACCAACGGACCTTCTATCTGTAGCAGATATAACCATTATATCAATTTCTTGCTAATTGTCAATCACTTTTGAGATTTTTTCTCTAAAATATCTTTCAATTTTCTAATTTTTAACCTTGAAATAGGACAACGATGGTCTTCATAGAAAACAATTTCTAAGTTTTTTCGATCAATTTCTCTGATATTGCCTATATTTACCAAAAATGACTTATGAGGAGAATAAAATCGCTGAGTATGTTTGTCCTTTTCCTGAATATCTGTCATTGTTCCATAGAACTCTTTTGCAAAATTCTTACCAATAATGCGCAATTTATGAGAGACCCCTGTCGTTTCAATATACAGAATGTCATGATAAGGAATTTTTAAATCATTTCCCTTGTAATTATAGTCGAAATAATCTACAACATCTTCATTTTCAAGTAACATACTTTTAGTGTAGAAGATATTTTGCTCAATTCTCTTCTTAAACATCTCATCATTGATATCCTTATCAACAAAATCTAAGGCTGATACCTGGTATTTATAGGTTAGAGTCGCAAACTCTGATCGACTGGTGATAAAGACGATAATAGCGTAAGGATTGTAATGACGAATGAGCTGAGCCACTTCAAATCCCTTTTTCTCAATCCCATGAATATCGATATCTAGGAAATAAAGCTGGTTTACTTCATCGTTTTCAATATATTCTTCAAATTCACGGACTTTTCCCGTTGTCTTGTATGATATTGGAATATTCGACTCTTTCGAAATTTCATCCAATATTCTCTCTAGTCTCACTTGATGTTCAATAACATCTTCTAAAATTAAAACTTTCATTCAAATTCCCTCTTAAATCTAATAATTTGTCTAAATGTACTGCCTTCCATCTCTGTTTCTAAAATAATATTGTTGTACTTATTTAGTAGTTCTTTTACATTATTTAATCCGACTCCGCGATTTCTTCCCTTAGTAGAGAATCCTAAGGCAAATAGATCTCCTGAAGGAGTCATCGTCATTTTACATGAATTCTGAATCACAATAACTGTTTCAGTTTCCATCTTAATAACTGCTACTTCCATCTGCTTTTTATAGCTATCAGCTGAACCTTCAACAGCATTGTTCAATAAAACACTCATGATACGAACCAAATCCAATAGTTCGATTGGGAGCTTGGTAATCGTATCTTTTACTTCCAGTGTAAACTCTACACCATTATTTCGAGCATAGACAATGGACTGAGCAACCAAACTTCGTAAAGCTGAATCTTCTATGTTGTTCAAATCAAAGTAAGTGTACTTATCTGAACGCAGTTTATGATTGGCTTTGACCAAAACTTCATTGTAAACTCTGTCAATTTCCTGTAAATCACCACTGTCAATTGCCATCTGCATACTGACAAGCATTCCAGCATAGTCATGTCGAAAACCACGGATTTCATTATACAGTCCGACAATTTCGTCTGTATAGTTTTGTAAATGTTTCTGTTCAAATTTCTTCTGCTTCAAAGCAATCTCTTTCTCCATTTGTTCTTTATGCGAATTCATTGCAAAGAAGGTCAAAAGGAGAGAAATAAAGACAATAGATGACAAAATACTTCCAAAACTATTCAAATGTTTAACCGTACTTACCATATCTGAAACGAAAGATGCAGTATGGAGCAGTAGTAAAGCAAACAATACTTTTTTCAAGAAAGGATAAAGGTAGTCCTTATCAAAATAGGCTAGTTCTAGATGGAAATAATGAATGATTTTTAAGATAACAACATAAGTCAATACCGTTACAACGAAAAAGAATGGGTCATGATATTGTAAAACAAAATTATCTCCTGTTATAGAAGAGAAAGTTACGGACAGAAAGTTATGAGTGCTCTCATATAAAAGTGCTAGTAGTAAACTTAGGAATAATCCTCTATCCCTCTCATACTGTTTAATCCATCGAAAATAGGAATATAAGCCCAAAGGAAATAAAAATGTTGCAATCCCTAACCCATCTAAATTTAGAAGATATAAGGGAAAATCAAGTGCTATTGCTGTTAGTAATGTATAAGCACCAAAAACGTATAGTTCTCTTCTATTTACTTGACCTTTACAAATTAAATGGTAACTGTAACTAATAATTAAAAAATAAACAATAACTGTCCCAAATCCAAGCAAATTCATTACTCTTTCTCCTTATTTCATTACTGTTTTATTTGGAAAATAAAATCACGGAGTAATCTTGACAGTCTACTTTCCCCACCTTTAATCTTTTGCAAGTCTTTTTCCTTCAAGGCTACAAACTGTTCCAATTTAACTGTGTTTTTCATAATAAAATCTCCTAAAATGTTTTTTTCTTGTAAGCTAACTTACAAAAACCATTATACAAAATGAAATTTCATTTTAGATAAAATTCTCTCAACTGTCATTTTTTTCTCCCCAAGTGTACTTTTTTAAGAAAAAAGCCGGGAAAATTCCCAGCTTTGCTACTATATTGATCCCAGCAGGATTCGAACCTGCGACCGTTCGCTTAGAAGGCGAATGCTCTATCCAGCTGAGCTATGAGACCTAACACATCTATTCTACCAAAAATTCAATTAAAAGTCAATTTTCTATTTATGATAGGGTGATCCCTGCTGAATCGTAAAAGCGCGATAGATTTGTTCAACAAGAACTAGTCTCATTAACTGATGTGGTAAAGTTAGACGGCCAAAACTAACAGAAAGATTGGCTCTCTTTTTTACATCCTGTGCTAACCCCAGACTCCCTCCAATAATAAAGGTAAGAGTAGAAAATCCTTTTATAGAAGCTTCTTCTAACTGCTTACTAAATTCTTCTGAGGAGAAAGTTTTCCCTTCAATAGCTAACGCAATAACAAAATCACGGTCGCCAACTTTTGATAAAATTCTTTGACCTTCTATTTCTAAAATCTTTTGATTTTCTGATTCACTGGCCTTATCTGGTGTTTTTTCATCTGCTAGCTCAATCATTTCAAGCTTAGCAAATCTAGAAATTCGTTTTAAATACTCTGCAATACCATCTTTTAAATACTTTTCTTTCAGTTTCCCAACTGTTACAACTTTAATTTTCATGACTCTATTCTAACATATTCTCTATTTTTTCACATCTTATTCACAAAATAAAAAAATAGATTTCAATTGAGAAAATCACAGTTTTAAAAGAGTTATCCACAGTTTGTGTAAAACTTTTGTGTTTAAGTTATAATTAAGCTAGTCAGTTTATACTTTCAGTAATTCAAAAATATGGAGGCAAATATGAAACATTTAAAAACATTTTACAAAAAAGGGTTTCAATTATTAGTCGTTATCGTCATTAGCTTTTTTAGTGGAGCCTTGGGTAGTTTTTCAATAGCTCAACTAACTCAAAAAAGTAGTGTAAGCAACTCTAACAACAATAGCACTATTACACAGACTGCCTATAAAAACGAAAATTCAACCACTCAGGCTGTTAATAAAGTAAAAGATGCTGTTGTATCCGTTATTACTTATTCAGCAAATAGACAAAATAGCGTATTTGGCAATGATGAGACTGATACAGATTCTCAGCAAATCTCTAGTGAAGGATCTGGAGTTATTTATAAAAAGAATGACAAAGAGGCTTACATTGTCACCAATAATCACGTTATAAATGGTGCCAGTAAAGTAGATATTCGCTTATCAGATGGAACTAAAGTACCCGGAGAAATTGTCGGAGCGGACACTTTCTCTGATATTGCTGTCGTCAAAATCTCTTCAGAAAAAGTGACAACAGTAGCTGAATTTGGTGATTCTAGTAAGTTAACCGTAGGAGAAACTGCTATTGCTATTGGTAGCCCGCTCGGTTCTGAATATGCTAATACTGTCACTCAAGGTATCGTATCTAGTCTCAATCGAAATGTATCTTTAAAATCTGAAGATGGACAAGCCATTTCTACAAAAGCCATCCAAACTGATACTGCTATTAACCCAGGTAACTCTGGCGGTCCACTGATCAATATTCAAGGACAGGTTATCGGAATTACCTCAAGTAAAATTGCCACAAATGGAGGCACATCTGTAGAAGGGCTTGGTTTCGCAATCCCTGCAAATGATGCTATCAATATTATTGAACAGTTAGAAAAGAACGGAAAAGTGACACGCCCAGCTTTGGGAATCCAGATGGTTAATTTATCTAATATAAGTACAAGCGACATCAGAAGACTCAATATTCCAAGCAGTGTAACATCTGGCGTAGTTGTTCGTTCGGTACAAAGTAATATGCCTGCCAATGGTCACCTTGAAAAATACGATGTCATTACAAAAGTAGACGACAAAGAGATTGCTTCATCAACAGACTTACAAAGTGCTCTTTACAATCATTCTATCGGAGACACTATTAAGATAACTTACTATCGTAACGGTAAAGAAGAAACTACATCTATCAAACTTGACAAGAGTTCAGGTGATTTAGAATCTTAATTGACATCTATGTAAAGAAAGCTTTACATAAGAGAAAAGATGTGTTAGTGTAGAATCATGGAAAAATTTGAAATGATTTCTATCACGGATATACAAAAAAATCCCTATCAACCTCGAAAAGAATTTGATAGAGAAAAACTAGATGAACTAGCACAGTCTATCAAAGAAAATGGGGTCATTCAACCGATTATTGTTCGTCAATCTCCTATTATTGGTTATGAAATCCTTGCAGGAGAGAGACGCTATCGGGCTTCACTTTTAGCTGGTCTAATGTCTATCCCAGCTGTTGTTAAACAGCTTTCAGATCAAGAGATGATGGTCCAGTCCATTATTGAAAATTTGCAGAGAGAAAATTTAAACCCAATAGAAGAAGCACGCGCCTATGAATCTCTCGTAGAGAAAGGATTTACCCATGCTGAAATTGCAGATAAAATGGGCAAGTCTCGTCCATATATCAGCAACTCCATTCGTTTGCTTTCCTTACCAGATGCTATCCTCTCAGAAGTAGAAAATGGCAAACTATCACAAGCACATGCTCGTTCGCTAGTTGGATTGAATAAGGAACAACAAGACTATTTCTTTCAACGGGTTATAGAAGAAGATATTTCTGTAAGGAAATTAGAAGCTCTTCTGACAGAGAAAAAACAAAAGAAACAGCAAAAAAATGATCATTTCATACAAAATGAAGAAGAACAGTTAAAAAAACTACTCGGATTAGATGTAGAAATTAAACTATCTAAAAAAGATAGTGGAAAAATCATTATTTCTTTTTCAAATCAAGAAGAATATAGTAGAATTATCAACAGCCTGAAATAAGGCTGTTCTTTTATTTTTTTATCTCACAAGGTTATCCACTATTTTTTTCGATAAAAAGCTTAATAAATCAATAGTTTCTGACTTTATCCCCAACCTGTGGATAAAACTTGAT